>DASXYP010000123.1:0-28918 GCA_036502405.1 Acidimicrobiia bacterium | reverse complement strand
CGCGGAGCACGGCCATCGCGTCGTCGTAGGCCGACGACGCGACGAGGACGTCCACGTCGCCGAACGCGCGGTGTGCCGGGTCGGGATAGTCGAGGTGTGCCACCGCAGGACCCTTGAGCACCCGGTACATGATCCCCGCGGTCTCGAAGCGCGCGGCCACGTCGAGGAGGGCCCGTTCCAGCAGCACGCAGAGGCGCATCGCCTGCTCGTGCGCGGCGACGACCTGCGCGTGCTGTCGCTCGGTGACCGGGAGCGCCCCGGCCGCGACGGCCGCGGCGAGCAGCGGCGTCAACCGGTCCGCGGTGGCGAGGTCGAAGAGCGCCCGCCAGGTCGCGTCCGGCAGCGCGACGTCGGGCAGCGGCGGCGCGCCGGGGAGGCCGAAGGCCGCGACGGTGCCGACCACCGCTTCGGGGGCGTCGATCACCGCGGGCCGGACCGCGGCGCTCACCCGTCGTCCCGGAGCGGCTCGATCGCACCGATCCGCTGGAGCGCTTCGAGCACGGGAGAGATGTCGGCCGCCACCTGCCCGCGGTTGACCCCGAACCCGGTGGCCAGCCGGTTCGCCAGCTCGCCCGGGGTCACGGGCTCGGCCAGCGCGTGCCACAGGGCTCGCCCGGTCCCGGTGAGCGTCTGCGGCTCGTCCGAGCCCGGCGCGAGGAGCACGACACCGAACTCGCCCTCCCGCCACAGCGTCGCGGCGGAACGGTGCAGCCGGGCGGAGGCCGGCACGGCCATGGTCGACCCGGTCAGCGCGCCCGGGCTCAGACCCAGGGCTCGTCGCCGGTCCGGCCGGGAGCAGGCCGGGATCCGGGGTCCGACGCGCCGCCGTCGGGCGTCGCGTCCACGGCAACCTCGTGACGGGACTTGTCCGCGTCGGGTCGCGGCCGGCGCCACGGCATGAGGCGGTGGCGCAGCGATTCCTCCACGCTCTCGCCCCGGCCGTAGCCGTACCCGTAGCCGTAGTACCCGTAGTAGCCGTAGTACCCGTCGTGGGCACCGTGCTCGGCCCCGACGAGCACCACACCGACCGTGGTGGCCTCGAGTCGGCGCAGCAGGTCGGCCGCACCGGCGACCGCCTTGTGCCGGGTCCATCCCGCGCGCACGAGGAGCACGGTGGCGTCCGCGAACGTCGAGAGGTCCGACGCGTCGTTGGCGAGCAGCAACGGCGGGGAGTCGATGATGACGATGTCGGCGAGCTCCTTGGCGATGACGACGGCCGCCTTCGCAGTCGCCATCGCGGTGCCCGGCGACGACTTCGGCGGCGAGCTGGCGGCGAACTTGACCCCGGGGATGTTCGTGTCCTGGAGCACCGCCTCGAAGTCCTTCGCCGTCATGTCCAGGCCGAGGTCGCCGAGGTTCGGCACCGCCTGACGTTGGAAGTAGCGGTCCAGCTGCGGGCGCCGGAAGTCGGCGTCGATCACGATCACGCTCGCACCGGTCTCGGCGAAGGTCGCAGCGAGGTTCACCGCGGAGACGGACTTGCCTTCGGCCGGACCCGGCGACGTGATGAGCAGCGTCCGCAGCGGGCGCCACGCCGGGCCCGCGGCCACGGAGCTCGACCCGTTGCCGAGGCTGATCGAACCGTGCGCATTCGGATGGCGCTGCCACATCGCGATGATGGACGTTCTGAGGCTTCGATAGGCCTCGGCCATCAACGAGGCCGGATCCTCGGCGGTCAACACCCGGAAGCGGTCGGCGCGGGTCATCTTGAGCGCGGGGATCTCGGCGACGAGCGGCATGCGGGCCGCGGCCTCGGTGCCCGAGACGTCGCGGATCCGGGCGTTCAGGAACTCGAAGACCAGCAGCCCGGCGAGGCCGAGCAGGAAGCCGATGGCCGCACCGATCAGCGTCCGCTGGTCCTTGCTGATGACCGGCGGCTTGGCCGGGACCGCGACGACGAGCGTCCGCGCCGGCGACGCGGCCTCGAGCGTGCGCAGGTTCGGGCGCTCGGGTCCGGCCTGCGTGGTCTGGAACAGCGACTGGTTGGTGCTGTCGATCTGCTTCGACGCGGCGTCGCGCTGGCTCTGGAGCGCGGCGACCCCGGGAGCACTCGTGTTCGCGTTGATCTGCTGGTTCAGCGAGTCCACGCGCGTCTGCAGGCTGTTGCGCAACGACGTCAGCCCGGAGATCGTTGCGTTGTACTTCTGGACGCCGACGTTGTTGAGGTAGCGCAGGAGCTCGGTGGTGAAGAGGTTGGTCATCTGCACCGCGTAGAGGCGGTCGAAGGAGATCGAGCTCAGCACCAGCGCGCCGGTCGACGGGTCGGGTCGGGCGGTGATCGTCGCGAAGGGGAAGGTCACCGACTGCGCGGCGCCGCGGCGGCGTCCGGCGCGCCGCCCGGTGCTCACGGCCGCGACATCCTGGGCGCGGGGAGGAACGCGCAGCGTGCCGAGCTGGCGCTCCACCGCCTGCGGGACGTCACCCTTCGTGATCAGCAGCGAGAGCTTGTCCCACTGCACGCCGAACGCCGAGGCCTGGCGACCGAGCGGGTCCGAGATGAGCGTCGCGTAGGCGGTGTAGATCGGGGCGGGCGCCTTCGTGATCGGCACCTCGGTCGAAGGCTGCGTCGCGAAGGCCACCGCGAAGCCGAGCAGGGTCGCGACGAGAAGGACCCACCAACGCCGGCGCAGGATGCGCAGGTACTCCATCGGTCCCATGTCGCCGTCGGCCCCCCGGCTGTTCGCAGATCCATGCCCTCACGACCTCGCCACGCCGCGTGGTCGTGAGGCTATGCCCACAAGACCCGCAAGGCTAGTCCGTTCTCACGAGGATGGAAATCGCCCTTTCGAACAGTTCATGCAGCGTTTCCCGCGGGCCGGGCCGCCTCGACGCGCGGCTCGCGTTTCACGGACCGTGGCGCCCGGGCGCGGGGATCGAGTACTTTTTCGGCTCGCAGTCGCATGCGTCGGTCGGCAACCGGCACTTGGGGGGCGGCCGCGGCGAGGGAGGTGACTGGGGGGTGTCCGTCGAGGTCCAGGCGACTCCGGCGCGGCGCGATCGCGATCCCCGCCAGGTCCGCCCGTCAGGGTCGAAGCCCGTCGCCGTGCGCCGCCACGACCTCGGCCTCGGCCTCGGCATCGTCCTGCTCCTCGGGGTCGTGGGCGTCGTCGTGCCGGTCGCGGTGGCCGCGCACTACCGCGCGCTCGGCATCCCGAGAAGCGACGACTGGTCCTACCTGCTCACGCTGTTCAACTGGGTCGACTCCGGGAAGCTGACCTTCAACGGCTGGGTGTCGATGACGTTGATCGGCCAGGTCGTGCTCGCGTCACCGTTCGCGGCGGTCTTCGGGCGCAGCATCACCGCCATCCAGCTCTTCACCGCCGGCCTCGGCCTCGTCGGCCTGCTCGGTGTCGTGTTCATCGGGCGTCGGTTCCTCGGCCACCTCTGGTGGGGAGCTCTCATCGCGGTGACGATCGCGGTCGGTCCGCTGTGGGGGCCGTTGGCGCCGACGTTCATGACCGACGTCCCCACGTTCACGTTCGAGATGCTCACGCTCGCCGCGGCCGTCGTCGCGTTCCGCCGGCGCCCGCTGTCGCTGCCCTGGTTCGCGGTCAGCGTCGCCGTGGGCTTCGTCGGCGTCACGATCCGCCAGTACGCGGTGATCCCGGTGGTCGCGGTCTCGATCGT
This sequence comes from Acidimicrobiia bacterium, assembly GCA_036502405.1. Classification (GTDB taxonomy): domain Bacteria; phylum Actinomycetota; class Acidimicrobiia; order IMCC26256; family JAENVU01; genus Chersky-806. The sequence goes on along the minus strand of DASXYP010000123.1, from coordinate 25,291 downwards.
CGCGGTGTGCCTGCTGGTCGCGGAACGCGACTGGCGGCGGCTGCGGGTCGTGCTCGTGGTGTCGGCGCTGTTCGCCGTGGCCGCGCTGGGCGTCCTCTCGTGGTGGTCCGGCCTGCCGGACTCGAAGAGCCTGTCGCCCACGCTGCCCGGGGCGCACTCGGTCAGCCTGATGTTCACCAAGGACGCCGGATTCCTCCGGCTCATCGGCCTGATGATCCTCCCGATGATCGCGCTCGCCGGGCCGGTGAAGATCGTCCGCAGTGCGTGGCGCGCGAGCGGCAACCTCACCGCGCTGCTCGGCACCGCGACCGCGATCTGGCTCGTTGCCACCTACGAGCACCTGCCGCGCATCCCGTTCGTCGGCAACTACTTCGCTCGCGAAGGCGTGCTCTCGATCATGGTCCTCGGGGGCAACCGCCCCGACGTGATCCCGAGCTGGGCCTACGACGCGCTCGTGCTGGTCGGCTCGCTCGCCGGGTTCGTCCTGGTGCTCGCGCTGGTCCCCTTCCTCGCCGACCTCCCCCGCCGGGCACGCGCGCGCGAGCTGCTGAAGATCGACAACCCGATGCTCGCGGTGATGGGCCTGTCGTTGCTGGGCTTCGGCGTCGCGTACTCGCTGGCCATCGTCACCGGCCTCCCGGTGTACGACCGCTACGGCCTCCCCCTCCTCCCGCTCGCAGCCTTCCTGGTCCTGCGGCCCGTGCGCCGGGAGGCGCGCACGGTCGAGGCGACCCGGCCCCGGATCGCCTGGGCCGGTGCCGCGCTGGCGCTCCTCGCGATCGTGGGCCTCTGCTACACGGTCGACTCCGCGTCGTTCGACGGCACCCGTTGGAAGGTCGCAGAGGCGGCGACGAAGCAGGGGTACGAGCCGCTCCAGGTCGACGGCGGGTTCGAGTGGCTCGGCTACCACCTCGAGCATGCGTTCCGCTTCAAGGACTTCCAGACCGTGCACCAGAAGATCCCGTTCGCGCGGCCGTGCGTGACGATCGTCGTCAACCCGCCGCACCCCGACCGGCCCAAGGTCGCGTCCGCGAAGTCCAGCGCGATCAGCCGGGGTGACGCGACGATCATCGCCCAGCGCAACCAGCTGCCGTGCCAGCGCGAGAAGGACCAGCGCGGGTCGTCGGGCGCTACCGGCTCGGCACCGAGCGCAGCCCCCGGTCGCTGAGTCGTGTCCGTCGAGCTCCGCACGACCCCGGGTACCCGCGAGCAGCCTCGGGCGCACCGTGCCGCCGGACCCCGGACGCGGGTCCGCCCGAGCGGTTGGCAGACCGCCGGCGTCGTCGCGTTGCTCGCGGTGGTCGGCGTGCTGCTGCCGGCGCTCGTCGCGTCCCACTACGGCGCGCTGGACATCCCGCGCGCCGACGACTGGTCCTACCTCCTCACGCTGTTCCATTGGGTCGACTCCGGGAAGCTGACCTTCAACGGCTGGGTGTCGATGACGCTCGTCGGTCAGATCGCGATCACCGCGCCGCTCGCCGCGATCACCGGCCGGGACATCACCGCCATCCATCTGTTCACCGCGCTGATCGGCCTCGTCGGGCTGGTCGCCGTCGTGGTCGTCGGCCGCCAGGTCGGGCGGACCAGCTGGGGTGTGCTCGTCGCCGCGACGATCGCGGTCGGACCGATCTGGGGGCCGCTGGCGCCCACCTTCATGACCGACATCCCCACGTTCACCGTCGAGATGCTCGCCGTGGCCGCGGCGTGTGCCGCGTTCCGCCGGCGCCCGCTCTCGCTCGGCTGGTTCGCGGTCAGCATGGCCATCGGCTTCCTCGGGGTGTCGATCCGGCAGTACGCGATCGTGCCGCCGCTGGCCATCGCGCTGATCGGCATCTGCATGGTGTTCGGAGACCGCGACTGGAAGCGGATGCGCGCGCTGGTCGCGATCTCCGCGCTCTGCGGCGTTGCATCGCTCGCGCTCGTCGCGTGGTGGTCCGGCCTGCCCGACTCGAAGTCCCTCTCGCCGACCCTGCCCGACGTGCACTCGATCAGCGCCATGCTCATCAAGGACGCCGGGTTCCTGCGCCTCGTGGGCCTGCTGATCATTCCCGTCATCGTCTTCGCGGGCCCCGTGGCGATCGCGCGCCGGGCCTGGCACGCCAGCGCGAGCCTGACCGTGCTCCTCGGCACGCTCACGACCGCCTGGCTCGCAGCGATGTACCTCCACGTGCCGAAGACCCCGTTCGCCGGCGCGTACGTGACCCGCGACGGCGTGCTGTCGAACTTCGTCATCGCGGGGAAGCGGCCCGACCTCGTGCCGAGCGAGGTCTACGGCCTGTTCATCCTCGTCGGGTCGATCGGCGGGGTCCTGATCGTTCTCGCCGCGGTCCCGTTCGTCGCCGACCTGCCCCGGCGCTACCGCGAGCGCGAGCTGATCGCGGTCACGGATCCGCTGGCCGCGGTGCTGGGCCTGACCGTCGTCGGCTTCGCGGCGGCCTACTCGCTCGTCGTCGTGACCGGGCTCCCCGTCTACGACCGGTACGCGCTCCCGCTGCTCCCGCTCGTCGGGCTCCTCGTCCTGCGATCCACGCGCGTGGTGCATCCCGCCGACGCGACCGACGGGTCCGACCCGGCCGCCGCACCCGTCCCGGCACCGGCCGATCGCTCACGGGTGGTGGGCGCGGGGATCGCCATCGTGCTGCTCGCAGTCGTCGGCCTCGTCTACACCGCCGACTCGGCGTCCTTCGACGGCACCCGCTGGAAGCTGGACGAGGCCGTCGTGGGGAAGGGCTACGCGCCCACCGAGATCGCCGGCGGGGCGGAGTGGCTCGGCTACCACCGCCAGCACGGTCCGGTGGTGAAGACCTCCGATTCCCGCACGCAGTCGACGGACCAGCGCTTCGCGCTCCCGTGCGTCACCGTCGTGGTGAACCCGCCGCACCCGGGGCGGCGCAAGATCGCAGAGGCCGACTCGAAGCTCTTCTTCCGCGACCCGGTGCGGATCATCGCCCACCGCAACCACCGGCCCTGCAAGCCCTGACCGGATCGGTCAGCTCCCGGCGACCACCGCAGGATCGTCGAGGGACACGCAGTGCAGCCGCCGATCGTCCGAGGTGAGGCAGCGCCCGGTCGCGAGCTCGAAGCGCCACCCGTGCATCGCGCAGGTCAGGATCCCGTCCTCGACCGACCCGAAGCGGGTGAGGTCGGCCTTGAGGTGCGGGCACCGGCGCTGGATCGCGTACCCGCCGGCCTCCCAGAGCTCGGTCGGTTCGCCCATCTCGGCGTAGTAGCGCTCGACGTACTGGGTCCGCGGCATCGAGAGCGACCGGAAGAAGTTGTAGACGAACTCGTTGTAGGGCCCGTCGCGCTCCGCCTCGAATCGACACGAGAGGAACAGCGAGTTCACCCAGTCCACCTCGCGGCGCAGGGTGCAGGACTCCACGAGCGCGCGCGGCACGAAGAATCGGAACCGGCAGAGCTCGCCGGTCGAGCGCACGACGCGGCGGTCGAGGAAGTCGACGACGATCGCCTCGTCCTCGGTCTGGAGGAGCACCCGCCCGTTGACCCCTGCGCACGTGTGGTCGGCGACCGCGAGCAGCGGATCCCACCATTCGGCGAGCTCTCGCGCGAGATCGACCTGGTGATCCGGCCAGGTCGCCTTCTCCGCCTCGATCGCCGGGAGCACGCGCGCCTGGTACTCGCGCAGGTAGCGCTCCTTGTCGGTGAACGGGCGCAGCACGTCGCCCTCGGGGCCGGGGTGCGTGACCTTGCTGCGTGCATCGCCCAGCTCGAGGATCGTGCCGGGGACCGTGAGCCGCCCGTTCTCGACGCCCTCGCTCCGCATGTGCTCGAGCGCGACGTGCTGGTCCAGGAAGATGTTCGAGTCGTCGCCGCCGAGGTCGTTGAGGTGGAAGAGGTCCTCGTCGAGGAAGCACGGCGGGCCTGCGAACGGGAAGAACTCCGCGGCGTCGACCTCCTTCACCATCCGCGCCGCGCGCGCGAGCTGGTTGGCGCGCTTGCGCCGGCCCATCGCCTGCTTCTCCTCCACCGGGAGCCGGTAGGCCATCGGGTACCAGATCGCGCCCGAGAACTGCACGAAGTGGGCGTCGTACGGGCCGAACGCGTTGATCGCGTCGAAGTCGATCGGCTTCGAGTCGTTCTGGTTGAACACCGTCGCCGTCGCGTCCGAGACCGCGAGCCCGGAGTCGCCGATCGCGCCGTCGGTCGGCGCGACCAGCGCGTTCGTGAGGACGCGCACGCCACCGAGGTCGAGGACTTCGTCGTTGCGGGTCTGGACGAACTCGTGGAAGCCGAGGTCGGCGAGCGCGCGCCGGTGGTCGTCGGTCGGGAAGTCCGGGAGGATGACGACCGCGTCCTTGCTCACCCGCTCGCGCAGGAAGCGCGCGTCGAGGTGGTCGTCGTGGGAATGGGAGACGTAGAGGTAGTCGGGCCGCGTGAACCCGGACCCGTCGAGCCTGCTGTTGTCCGGGAACGGCACCCAGGACGCGAAGAACGCCGGGTGGAACCACGGGTCGCACAGGATCGAGCCGCCCTCGGTCTCGATGAAGAGGCCGGCGTGGCCGAGGAACGTGACTCGCACGGCTAGACCGCCCCGCCGACCGGCACCGGGCGGCCGGTCAGCCTCCGGGCGACCCGGGTCCGGAAGGTGAGCGTGCGCCGGTCGAGCCCGTGCGCGACGCGCCGCGCCCGCGCCTCGACGCGGACCCGGCTCGGGATGGGCTGCCCGGAGCGCGCGTAGCCCAGTCGGTCGAGCAGGTCGCCGGCGAGCGCCTCGAACAGCTGGACCTGGTGGGGGTCGAGCGCGGTGCGCCAGTCGCGCACGCCCGCGGTCGGGGGCCGGCGCACGCCCTGCACGTGACCGGTGTCCCGCAGGCCGTCGAGCAGCTCGTCGGCGCGCTCGTGGTACCGCAGCATCTCCGGCGAGTACTCGAGGCCCAGGAACGGGCAGAGGTCTCGGAGCGCAGCCTCCGGGTCGGCCACAAGAGCCTCGTAGCGGACCTCGCGGTAGCGCGCCGGGCCGAGCGCGGCGCCCGCGGTCAGCCCGCGCTCCACCCGCCGGGACCAGAACAGCACCGCCGTGGCGAAGCGGTCCGGTCCGAAGTCCATGCCCAGGATCGACGGGACGACGTCACGTCCGTCGCGCACGATGTGGACGAACCGCGCGTCGGGAAGCGCGTCCGCGAGCAGGCCGACGTGCAGGAGGTGCGACGGAGTCTTGTCACCGGCCCGGGGCTTGCCGTGCTGGTGCGCGTACGCGCCGTACAGCGCGAGCAGCGCCTCGGGGACCGTCGTCATCGGCGTCGCGCGGACCTCGGCGAGCGCGTCGGGACCGAGCCGCCAGTCCGGGAACGACCGGTCGGCCGCGACGTCGGCCAGCAGCCGGTCCCGGTCGAGCCCGCGGCCGGACTCGTACCGGGCGCGCTGCTCGAGCGCGGGGACCACGAAGTACGCCTCGGGCGGGACCGCCAGATCGGGGTGCGAGTCGAGCAGGGCGCGCAGCATCGTCGTGCCGGAGCGCACGCAGCCGAGCACGACCGGGAAGGTCGCGCCGGCACCCGGAACGGCGGCCTGTTCCCCCTCCAACCTGGCGCCTTCCCCCCAGTCCCGGACACCGCGCGCGGTCGGCCGGTCCAGCTCCCGTCGCCACGCTTCGTGGCGGCCCGTCACGCGGAAACGCTAGCCCACGGAATTCGGGCCCGGCGCAGGGGGCGCGCCCAGGTCCCGGGCCCGGCGCCGGCGCCGCCGGCTCGTGGCGACCCGGGTCGTGACCGGCCGCGCGAGCCGCCGCAGGGGGGCCGACCGCCGCCAGGCGACCGCGCGCGCCTGCGCCGTGCGCGAGGAGGGGAGCCCCGAGCGGCCGTAGCCGAGGTCCTCGAGCAACCCACCGGCGAGGACGTCGAACAGCTGGAGGTCCGGGCGCGACATCGTGGCGCGCCAGTCCCGGATGCCCGCAGTCGGTGGCCGGGCCACGCCCGCGTGCCGGCGGGCATCCCAGACCCCGGCGATCACCCGGTCGGCGTGGCCCGGGTAGTCGAGCATCGCGTCGGTGAAGCCGAGGTCGAGGAAGGCGCACACCTCGGACAGCACCGGCGCCGGGTCCGCGACGAGGTCCTCGTAGCGGACCTCGACGTACCGGCCCGCTCCGAGCGCCGCTCCGGCGCGCCGGCCCGCGACCACCCGGTCCCTCCAGTAGTCGATCGCGGCCGGGAGGCTCTCGGGACCGAGGAGGTGCTCGCGCACCGACGGCACGACGTCCCGCCCGTCGCGCACGAGGTGGACGAAGCGCGCTTCGGGGAGCGACGCGGCGAGGAGCGGCAGGTGCAGCACGTTCCTCGGGGTCTTGTCGCCGGCCCGCGGCTTGTCGTGGTGCCGGGCGTACGCCGCGTAGACCGCCCGCACGAGGTCGGGCGGGGCCGCGGGCGGGTCGGCCCGGACCGGTGCCAGCGCGTCGGCGGGCAGGTCCCAGGCGGCGAACGAGCGGTTGGCCGTGATCTCTTCGAGCCGGGCGGTCGCGTCGAGCTCGGCGCCGGGCGCGGCCGGGCGCAGGGCCCGGACGGTGAAGTACGCCTCGGGCGGGACCGCGAGGTCCGGGTGCGCATCGAGCATCGCCCGCAACAGGGTCGTCCCCGACCGGTTGCAGCCGACCACGAACGGGAACGGCCGCCCCGGCCCGGCGTGCGTCGACTCGTCCGACATGGTGCTCCGACCCCGGCGGCGCCGCCCCTCCCGGGAGCGGGGTGGGCGCGGCGGCGGCGGGCGGTCGAGGATAGCGGGCCGGCGTCACGCGATCGCTCAGCGTGGTGACCCCCCATCGCGCGGGGTGTACCGTTTCCGCACGTGTTTCACGTCCGGCAGGGGCCTCGAAGGGGGGAGCGGCGCCCGGTGAGCAACGCGTTGCGCCACGATGCGGCGCTCGCCCACGTCCGCCCCCGACTCCCGTGAGCAGCGTCGTCGACCAGCCGGGGGCCACCGGCGAGCCGGAGGACATCGACTCCGCGCGGGCGAACGGCGCCGGGGCCGACGCCGCGGCCGACTCCTCGAACGAGGACTGGACCCACTGGGAGCCCGACGTCCCGGCGGTCCCGCCCCCCGAGCTGCGCTACCGGCGCGGGTTCCGGATGAAGACCGAGGTTCAGAGCCTCTGGCGGTCCCGCGGGATCATCTGGAGCCTCACGGTGCGCGACCTGCGGGCGACCTACAACCAGGAGGTGCTCGGCATCGCCTGGGCGCTGCTGGCCCCGCTGACCCTGATGGTCGTGTTCACGTTCCTGGCCAACCGGTTCAACGGGCACATCGACACCGGTGGCATCTGGTACCCGATCTTCCTGTACGTCGGCCTGCTCCCGTGGACGTTCTTCACGAACGCGGTGTCCTCGGGCGGCACGAGCCTGATCGGGAACCCGCTGCTCAACAAGGTCTACGCGCCCCGTGAGGTCTTCCCGATCTCGGACATCATCGGCGCCATCGTCAACACGCTCTGCGCCTCGATCGCGCTGGGGGTCCTCTTCCTGATCGACGGCAGCTGGCCGTCGGCGACCTTCTACTGGGTCCCGGTGCTGCTGGTGATCCTGCTCGTGTTCACGACCGGCGTCACGCTCGTCGTGTCCTGCATCACCGTGTACCTGCGCGACATGCGGCACGCGTTGCCGCTGTTCCTGCAGCTCGGGTTGTTCCTCACCCCGATCCTCTACGGGTTGAACAAGATCCCGGCCGCGTGGCGGGACCTGTACGTGGTCGTGAACCCGCTCGTCGCGGTGATCGACGGGATGCGTCGCTGCCTGCTCTTCGACCAGGCCCCGTCGGCGACCTACACACTGCTCGCGGCGGGCGCATCGATCGTCTGGCTGGTCGGGTCGTTCATGCTGTTCAAGCGGCTCGAGACGGGGTTCGCGGATGTCTCCTGAGGGGACCATCACCGTCGACCAGGTCTGGAAGCGGTTCCGGATCGACCGGGGCCGCCGCCTGCTGCGCGACCACCTCGGGCGCGCCGCGGGCCGTGTGCGGGGCCGCCACACCGGTTCCAACGACTGGCGCTGGGTCCTGCGCGACATCTCGTTCGAGGTCGCGCCCGGTGAGGCGGTGGGCGTCGTGGGAGCGAACGGCGCGGGCAAGTCCACGCTGCTCAAGATCATCTCGGGCCTGATGTTCCCGCACTCCGGAAGCATCGCTACCCAGGGCCAGGTCGGCGCGCTGATCGAGGTGATGTCCGGCATCCACTCGGAGCTCACCGGCCGGGAGAACATCAACATCTACGGCAACCTGCTCGGGCTGAGCCGCAAGCAGGTCGCGCTCAAGTTCGACGAGATCGTGGCCTTCGCCGAGATCGAGGACGCGATCGACCGGCAGGTGAAGTTCTACTCCAGCGGCATGAAGGTGCGGCTCGGCTTCGCGGTCGCGGCCTTCCTCGAGCCGAAGATCCTGATCGTCGACGAGGTGCTCGCGGTCGGTGACTCGTCGTTCCAGCAGAAGTGCCTCGAGCGCATCCGCCAGGTCATCCAGAGCGGCACGACCCTGCTCCTGGTCTCGCACGACCTCGCGAGCGTCGGCGCGGCCGCGACGCGCGGCATCTGGCTCGACCACGGCACCGTCCGCATGGACGCGCCGATCGACGAGACGCTGGCGGGCTACCGGCGCGCGATCGAGGCGCAGGCCGAGGCGAACGCGGACGTGAAGGGCATCGTGCGGGTGACCGACGTGCGCGTCGACGGCAGCGACGGCCGCCTCGTGGTCGGCACCGAGGACTGCACCGTCCGGCTCACGGTGGAGACCGACCAGGAGCGCGCGGTGCGGCTGTACCTCGGGGTGAGCGAGGGCGCGGCGACCCCGATCTTCGTGGTCGCCAACGCGACCACGCTGCAGGAGGGCCGCACCGAGCTCGAGATCTCGCTCGACCACCTGCCGCTGCCGCCGCGCCAGTACTACCTCTGGTTCGGCGCGTTCGACCAGCGCACCAAGGCCGAGCTGACCGCGTGGCAGCCGATCGCCCCGATGCTCGTCTCCGGCCGGCTGCGCCTGGACCCGGTCCCCCGCGCGATCGTCCGGCTCTCGCCCGTCTACGTGGCCGCCCGCTGGTCCAAGGTCCGGTGACCTCCCACCTGGTGGAGGGGGCGACGCCGCCCGACGCCGCCGAGCGACCGCTGGTCTCGGTCCTGATCCCGGCCTACGACGTCGAGGACTTCGTCGCCGCGGCCGTCGAGTCCGCCCTCGACCAGACGTACCCGCGCGTCGAGGTCGTCGTGGTCAACGACGGCTCGACCGACGGGACCGCGGCAGCGATCGCGCCGTACCGCGACCGGATCGTCTACGTCGACCAGGCCAACCGCGGCTTGGCGGGCGCGCGCAACGCGGCGATCGAGGCCGCGTCGGGTTCGGTGCTCGCGCTCCTCGACGCCGACGACCTGTGGCTGCCCGACCGGCTGGAGCGCTGCGTCTCGCTGCTCGAACGCGAGACCGACGTCGGGCTCGTGACCTCCGACGCGTTCCTCATCGAGGACGGCGAGCGCACCGAGCGGCGCTGCTACGGCGACCGGCGCATCCACCCGTTCCCCGGGCCCGACGCCGACCAGCTCGACATCATCGCCCAGCGCAACTTCCTCTTCGTCTCCGTCGTGTTCCGGCGCGCGCTGGTGGACGAGCTCGGCGGGTTCGACGAGACCCTCGCGCGCGCCGAGGACTACGAGCTCTGGACCCGGCTCCTCCTCGCGGGGACCCGCGCCGGCTACGTGCCCGAGCCCCTCGGCTACTACCGGCGCCGGGCCGACAGCCTGAGCGCGTCACCCGAGCAGTGGGACGCGCACCTGACCGTGCTCGAGCGCCATCTGCCCGAGCTCTGGCGCCGTGGCGCGGTCGGGCGGCCGCGCGACCTGTTCGAGATCGGCCAGCGGCTCGCCGCCCGCGGCCGGCGGCGCGACGCGACCCGGTTCTTCGCCCACGCCGCGATCGCGCCCGACGTGCCCCTCGCGAAACGGGTTCGGTACACCGGCGGCGCGCTGCGCCGCCTGGCCCTGGGTCGCACGGCATGACCGGGCTCGTCCTGGTCGTCGGCGCGCCGCGTTCGGGGACGACGTGGGTCCAGGCACTGCTCGGCGCGCAGCCGGGCGTGGTCACGCCGCAGGAGACGGAGCTGTTCACCCGCTACGTCCGACCGCTCCACGACGCGTGGCAGTGGCAGATGCGGGGCCAGCCGGACGACTGGGCGCGGCGCCGGTTCAAGGGCCTGCCGTCGATGATGCGCACCGAGGACCACGACGCGATGGTGCGCACGATGATCGACACGGCGCTCGACGCGGTGCTCGCCACCGCCGGCACCCTCGACGCGGCCGCGATCGTCGAGAAGAGCCCGTCGCACAGCTTCTGCGCCGACGTCGTCGCGGCGTACGTGCCCGACGCCAGAGTCGTCCACCTGGTCCGCGACGGCAGGGACGTCGCCGACTCGCTCGCGGCCGCGGCTGCAGGCTGGGGCCGCGGGTGGGCACCCGCGACCGTGGCCGGCGCGGCCCGGTCCTGGCGCGACCACCTCGTCGCGGCGCGCCAGTATCCGGAGCTCGGCCTCGCGTACCACGAGGTCCGGTACGAGGCCCTGTCCCGCGCCGACGCAAGCGCGCTCCACGAGCTGTACGCGTTCTGCGGCTTCGAGGTCGACGGGCCGGAGTGCGCTCGGCGGCTCGAGGCGGCGCGCTTCGGCGCGATGGCCGAAGGCGGGCAGGACCCGATCACGATCGGCGGCGAGTTCGCCAAGTACGCGACCGACCGCGCCGAGCCCGAGGGCTTCTACCGCCGAGGTGAGCCGGGCGGCTGGCGCGACACCTGGAGCCCGACCGATCGGCTGCGGTTCGACGCGATCGCCGGCGCGCTCCTGGTGGAGCTGGGCTACGAGCCGGATCGCAGCTGGGCCGGTGACGACCATCGCGCCCGAGCCTTCCGGGCCGCGGACTCGGCGCGGCACGGCCTCGGCGCGATCGGTCGACGCGCCGGCCGGCTCGGCGATCGGATCGACCCGCAGCCGTGATCCGCGTCGCCACCGTGCACTGGCAGGACGAGCGTTGGATCGAGCCGCAGCTGCGGTTCCTCCGCCGTCACGCCGGCGAGCACCGCGTCTATGCCGCGGTCAACGGCATCGACCCCGAGCGGGGCCGCGACTTCCACTATGCCGCCGACCTCGAGGGCACGCACCCCGAGAAGCTCAACGCGCTGGCCGAGATCGCGCGCGAAGAGGCCGACCCTGACGACCTGTTGCTCTTCCTCGACGGGGACGCGTTCCCGATCGCGCCACTCGACGCGACCCGTCTCGGTGGCGCACCGCTCGCCGCGGTGCGGCGCGACGAGAACATCGGGGATCGCCAGCCGCATCCGTGCTTCTGCCTCACCACCGTCGGGCTCTGGTTCGAGATCGGCGGGGACTGGCGGCGGGGGCACACGTGGCGGACCGAGACCGGTGACGACGTCACCGACGTCGGTGGGAACCTCCTCGGCATCCTCGACGCGGCGGGCATCCCCTGGAAGCCGCTGCTGCGAACGAACCGCACGAACCTCGACCCGCTCTGGTTCGGCGTCTACGACGACCTCGCGTACCACCACGGCGCGGGCTTCCGCGCGCCGCTGGCCCGGCGCAACGAGCTCCCGGGCCGTGAGGCGGTGCGGAGCGCGACCGCGGCGTCGGTCATCCCCGCCGGCGTGCCCATCCTCGGCCGGGCCGAGCGGTCGGCGCGCTACCGGATCGCCCAGCGCCGTCACCAGCGCGCGATCGACGAGAGCGTCGACGCGGGCCGGGCCCTCTCCGACGAGGTGTTCGGCTGGATCACGACCGAGGACGACTTCTCCCGGCGGTTCACGACGTGATCGTGCTGCTGCTCGTCACCCAGAACGAGGCCGACCTCCTCCGCTGGAACGTCCGCCACCACCTCGAGTGGGGCGTCGACCACGTCGGCATCGCCGACAACGACAGCACCGACGCGACCGCGGAGGTCGCGAGCGAGTTCGGCGACGCGGTCAGCTATCAGCGCTTCCCGGACTTCCACCGGCGCCAGCACGTGCGGACCGCGTTGCTCGACGAGCTCCGGGCGCGCCACCCGGTGCAGTGGTTCGGCGTCGCAGACACCGACGAGTTCTACTGGGCCCCGGGGGTGGCCGGCATCGGCGAGCTGCTCGCGGACACGCCGGTCGACGTCGTCGGCGTCAACTTCGACATGAAGCTGTTCGTGCCCACCGACCTCGACCCGCCCGACCTGCCGGTCTTCATGAGCCGCACGCACCGCACGTCCTCCGCGGAGAGCCCGTTGCACACGAGCTACCGCGCCGGGAAGAGCTTCTACCGCTCCGACGCGCTTCCGGTGATCACGCACGAGCACTGGTGCGAGGAGGTCCCCCACCCCCCGTTCCGCCACGACGAGCCCGCGGTCCACCACTACATGGTCCGGGACGAGGACCAGTTCGTGCAGAAGGTCACGCGGCTCATCTCGTGGGCGCCACCGCCCGACGGGCGCATCGCGCGGGCGCGGTGGAACCGCACCCCCGAGATCGAGCGGCCGCTGCCGGGTTGGAGCGCGCCGTTCAAGAAGGAGTGGTGGGGCGTGTACCAGGCGGGCGGCGAAGCCGCGGTGCGCGAGTACTACCGGAACGTCTACACGCTCGTCGGCGACCGCCGCCGCGCCGCGCTGGCGGACGGCTCGCTGGTCGAGGACACGGGGTTCGCCCGCTGGGCGCGCGAGCGCTACGGAGCGAGCACGTGATCGTCTCGTTCGAGCACCGGTTCGCGTTCGTGAAGGTGCAGAAGACGGCGGGGACGTCGATCGAGGTGTTCCTCTCCCAGGTCGCGGGGCCTGACGCGATCGTGACGCCGATCAACCCGCCCGAGCCCGGCCACGAGGCCCGCAACTTCGCGACCAGCCCGGCCGTCGCGGCGGATTCCGGTGGGAGCCGGGGCGGCTCCCGCCGGCGGCGGAAGTCCCGCCCCGCACCTGCGGACGAGCCCGCGTTCTTCAACCACATGCCCGCGTCGCTCGTGCGCGAACGGCTCGGCTCGGAGACGTGGGACGGTCTCTACCGGTTCTGCTTCGAACGCAACCCGTGGGACAAGGCGGTGTCCTTCTACTTCTGGCGGACCCGCCGCCTCGACGTGCCGCCACCGTTCGAGGCGTGGGCGACGACGCCGGGCAGCCTGGTGAGCGAGCGTTCGATGTACACGGTCGACGACGCGCTCGTCGTGGACCTCGTCGGGCGCTACGAGACGCTGACCGCGGACCTGCGGAAGATGCTCGACCACGTCGGGGTCGAGACGTCGATCGCGCTCCCGCGCGCGAAGTCCGAGCACCGGCCGGTCGGCGAGCGCACCGCGATCGGCGCGGCAGCCGACGCGGTGATCCGCACCGAGTTCGCGTGGGAGATCGAGCACTTCGGTTACGACCGTCCGGACGGCATTCCTTGGGAATGACCGCACAAATGCCGCGTCTATCCTCTCGCCGATGAAGCCCGTCGTCATCCTGGGCATGCACCGCAGCGGCACGTCCGCGACGACGCGCGCGCTCGGCCTGCTCGGCGCGTCGATGGGGCCGCTCGACCACATGGGCAAGTTCTGGGAGAACCAGCCGATGCGGCGGGTCAACGAGGACCTGCTCGAGGCGTTCGGCGGGGGTTGGGAGTGCCCGCCGGTGCTCCCGGAAGACTGGGTGAGCAGCCCGGAGGCGCGTCGGCTGCTGCCCGCCGCGCGCGACACGCTCGCGACGGAGTTCGGCGACGCGCCGGTGATGGTGTGGAAGGACCCGCGCACCTGCATCACGTTGCCGCTGTGGCGCGAGGTGTTCGACGAGGAGCCCGTCGTCGTGCTGATCCACCGCCACCCGGTCGAGGTCGCGGGCTCGCTGCAGACTCGCAACGGCCTCAGCCGCGGCCACGCGTTCGCGGTCTGGGAGCGGTTCAACGCCGACGCGTTGCGCAGCTCGGTGGGCCTGCCGACCGCGGTGCTGTCCTACACGCCGCTCGTCGAGGCGCCGGCCGCGACCATGACCGAGCTGGTTGCGTCGCTCGCATCCTGGGGCGTCGACCTGCCGAACGATCCGGTCACCACCGACATGGAGCTCACCACCGGCCGGCGCCACCACCGGGCCGACACCGGCGACGCCTTCGACGATCCGCTCGCGTCTGAGTCCCAGCGCGAGCTCTTCGCCCTGCTGCGCCGGCTCCCGGCGGTCTCGGACGCGTTCTCGGTCCCGGGCGGGGTGCCGGAGCCCCATCCGCTGAGCGTCGAGCTCCTCGGGCTCGCGGCGGAAGCCCGGCGGTCCCGTCGCGACGCCCGCGCCGCGCGCAACGAGCTCGACCTGACGGCCGGGTCCCGGCGCCGCCTCCTCCGCCGGCTCGTGGGCCGTACCGTCCCCGGGCCGGCCGGTGAGCCGTCCCGGGCGCCGAGGCCCGCGGCCGCGAACCCGCCGCCCGTGGCGTGAGGCACCGCGGGCCACCGGTCCCGACGTGCCACGCCGCGCCGTGAAGGTCACCGTCCACGTCGCGAGCTACAACACCGCGGCCGCCACGGAGCTCTGCGTCCGGTCCGCGCGCCACTACGCCGGCCACCCGTTCGAGCTCGTCGTCGGCGACGGCGGGTCGACCGATGGATCGGTCGCGAAGCTGACGGACTTCGCGCGCCGGGGGTGGCTCCGGCTCGAGGAGGCGCCCGAGGGACGCAAGCACGCCGAGTGGCTCGACCACTGGGTGCAGACCTGCGCGACGCGGTACGCGGTGTTCTGCGACTCCGACGTCGAGCTCCTCCGGCTCGGCTGGCTCGCCGACCTGGTGCGCCGGGCCGAGACCGGACCGGCGCTGGTGTGCGCGCGGATGCAGACGCCGCCGGACGAGTTCACCCACCCGATCACCGGCGCGCAACGAGAGCTCGCGCCGCGACCGACCCCGTGGATGCTGCTGCTCGACCTCGACCAGGTGCGGGACCGGGTCGACGCGAGCTTCGGCTACCGCGACGAGATCGACCCCGACGCGTTCGGCGGGAAGGTCGCGTACGACATCGGGGCCGCATACTTCGCGGCGGTCGAGGCCGCGGGCCTCCCATGGGCGGAGATGGACGCGCCGTTCCAGGAGAAGTTCCGCCACTTCGGCGGCCTGACGTGGCTCAAGATGGGCACCTCCGACGCCTCCACCCGGATCCGAGCCCGGCAGGCGGCGAAGATCAGCCTCGTCCATGCGCACCTGTGGCGCGCCCGCCTCGGCCGGTGGGGCGCGGCAGGCGCGAGGTAGCCCGACCGCCCCTCAGCCGCGGTCCGCGGCGCGCGTGTAGATCGCACGCAGCTGCGCGCCGACCCGCTCGGGCGTGCGCGCCTCGGCGACGCGGGCCATCGCGGCGCGAGCTTCCGCGCGGCCGGCCGGGTTGCCGAGCGCGTCGAGCAGCGTCGCCGCGAGCCCGTCGACGTCGCCCGGCCGGACGACCCAGCCCGACGCATCGGCCCGAACGGTCTCGCCGAGCGCGCCGACGTCGGACACCACGAGTGGTACGCGGTGCGCGTACGCGTCCTGGAGCACCGCGCTCTGTGAGGCGAACGTGGTGTACGGCAGCGTCACCAGGTCCGCGGTGCCGTAGAGCTCGCGCTTGCGGGCCGCGGTCGCGTACCCGATCTCGACCTCGATGCGGTCGTCGCGCGAGGCCGCGGCGAGGACCTCGGACTCGACGTCCGGGAACCCTCGGCCGGCAAACAAGAAGCGGGCGTCGACCGCGCCGCGCAGGGCCTCGATCGCCTGCAACAGCTCGGCGATCCCCTTGTTGCGCCGGAACGTGCCGAAGAGCAGGACCGTCGGGGCCGTGCCGTCGGCCCGGGGCACGACGGGCTCGATCGAGATCGGCAGCGGGTTGACGACGACGCGGTCCGGGTCGATCGCGAACTCCTCGAGCAGGCGGCGGCGCACCGACTCGTGGTGCGCCACGAGGATGCCAGCGTGGCGGTACTGCGCCGCGAGCAGCCGGCGCTCGACGGGCGCAGGCACGCGCGACTGGTGGGGGACGACGTCGTGGACGCTCGCGACGAGCGGGACCCGGCGGGCGAGTCGGCGCAGGTCGAACGCATCCGTGAACGGGTTGAGGTAGACGAGGTGGGCGACGTCGAACCGGCGTGCCGAGACCGCGCGTCGGCGGCTCCGCGCCCGGCTGACGTAGGTCGCGGCCCGCGAGGCGGCCCAGCGGGCGGACCGTTCGGGCGCGTCGCTGACCGCGGGCAGGTCGTCCCGGATCTCGCACGCCGGCGTGGGCGCGGTGATCGGGTCCGTGGGCCGCGGCGTCGTGTGCACGACGAGACGGTCCCCGTCGTGCAGCACGCCCGGCGCGAGGACGAGCTCCTCGCGGCGGAGGTAGGGCCAGTACCAGTAGATGTCCACGCTCAGCCGACCCGGCCCGCCCAGGGGACCCCGAGCCGGCCCTCGAGCTGGCCCACGTTGCCGGCCGCGACCCAGAGCCATCGCGCCCGGCCCGGGCGGTGCGCGACGAGAGCCACGTTGCGCACGAGGAACGCCCACGAGCGCAGCGTCGCCGGCCTCGGCGTCTCGATCCCGGCCCGCTCGAGCCGGAGGAACAGCTCGGGTCGCACCTGCCCGTACGCGCGGGCCTGGCGCCACAGGCCGCGCGTCGTCGTCCGGTAGCGGTACCGCACCACCGCGTCGTCGAGGTAGCCGACCTTCACTCCCGCACGCAGGAGCCTCCCGGACAGCTCGATGTCCTCGCCGGCGACCAGCGCCTCGTCGAACCCACCGACGCGCTCGACCACGTCACGTCGGAACCCGACGTTGCAGCTGTGCGCGAACTCGAAGATGCCGAAGAACTGGCCCGGACCGGACTCGATCGCCCGGCCGCGGGTCTCGAGCACCCACTCGGGGTTGAGCGTCGTCACGTCGAGCGGTCCGGTGACGAGCTCGTGGACGCGCAGGCCCTCGCCCATCGCCCGGAGCCAGCCGGCGGTGACCACGTCGTCCGCGTCACACATGGCGATCGCCTCGGCGCGTGCCTCGCGGATCCCCACGTTGCGGCAGTGCGCCACCCCCGGACGGTCCGACGCGTCGACGAGTCGGACCCGAGGGTCTGCGGCCACGTACCGCTCGACGATCGCCTGCGTGCCGTCGCGCGATCCGTTGTCGGCCACGACCAGCTCCCACGGCCGGTCCCAGGTCTGGGCCAGCAGCGCGTCGAGCTGCTCCTCGATCGTCCCCGCCGCGTCCCGCACCGGGATGACGACGCTCAGCTCGGGTCTCACGGCCCGGGCGGACCGGGAGCGTCCAGGGCGTCGGCCGCCGGTTCGCGAGCCCCGGCGACGAGCCCGGTCAGCGCCCGCTCGAAGCGCACCACGACGAGCTCGGGGTCGACCTCGTCACGGTTCGCGTGGCTGCGCGCGGCGTCGCACGCGGCGCGGTAGCGCTCGGGGTCGTCGATGAGCTCCCCCAGGGCGCTCGCCCACGCGTCGATCGGCGCGTCGCCGGGCACGAGCCGGCCACCCGGCCCGACCGTCTCTCGCAGGGCCGGCAGGTCGCGCGCGAGCACCGGGATGCCGTTCGCCTGCGCCTCGAGGACGACGCGCGGGCGACCGTCGAGCAGGAACGGCGCGAGGAGGAGGCGCGCATCGGCGTAGACCTCACCTGGGTCCGACGTCGCCGGGCGCAGGACCACGTTCGGGAGCTTCGCCGCGAGGCGCGTGTTCAGGCTCGCTCGCGCCTCGTCGTCGATCTTCCACCATTCGACGAACGCGAACTGCACGTCGGGTCGCGCGGCCGCGAGCTCGAGCGCGGTCTCGAGCCCGTAGCTCGGGACCGGGTTGACGAAGAGCACGCGCTCGCGGCTGCTCTCGACCAGGTACCGGTCCATGGTGACGACCGACGGGATCATGATCGCGGGCGTCCCGAGCGCCGCGGCGCGGTCGGCGTACGTGTGGGCGTTCGTCATGAGCAGATCCGGCGGTGCGTGCGAGATGCTGAGATGCCCGAGCGCGTTCTCCTCCCGGATGTACAGCACGCTCGGGATCCCCAGCGTGGCGAGGATCCTCCGGATCCGCTTCCACGCGACCCGGCCGATGCTGCTCGTGACGACCACGTCCGGTCCGAACGTGCGGATCACCGTGGGGAGGGCGTTCTCCGGGACGACCGACTCCCACACCTCGGTGCGCGACGCCTCGGGGGCCCGCTTCGGCGTCCGGGCGATCATCGCCACGAGCCGGTCCAGACGGCGGGCGACGGCTCGGTCGCCGAGCTTGGTCACCAGGTTGATCGCGCGCTTGTGGACCCGCGCGACCCGCCTGCCCTCGATCCGGAACAAGATCGCAACGTCGTGACCGTGCGCGCCGAGCCGGTCCGCCAGCTCTCTCGTGCTGTGGGCCGACCCTCCGGTTGCCGTGCCGGAGACGAACAGGATGCGCATCGGCCGCGAGCCTAACTTTCGCTCTGGCGACTCCCTCGCAGGCCGCTGGGTGACGACTCGGCGGAACTGGGCCCGATGCGGTGCCGGTATCCTCGCCGGCTATGTCCGCGCTGCTCATCGTCGGCGTGCCGCGCTCCGGGACCACCTGGATCGGGCGTACGCTCGGCGCGACCGACGAAGCCGCGTACGTCAACGAGCCCGACGGGTTCCGCGACCCGCTCGCCTTTCGCACGATGCTCGCGCTCGGAGAGAACCCGATCCTCGAACCCGGCGCCGACTCACCGGACGCCGAGCGGCTCTGGGCCGGTGCGCTGGCCGGCGGACGGACCGCAGGAACGGCGCGGGACCGCGTCGCCCGCCTGCTGTTCGAGCGCACCCCGCTCGACGACCTCCGCGCGGCCCGGGCGCGGGGCCGGGCGACCGGCCGCGCCGGGCTCGCCGCGAAGCTCGCGGTGGCGCGCGTCCCCGAGCCGGGCGCGACGCGGGTGGTCGTGAAGTCCGTCCAGTCGGCGCTGGCGGTCGAGTGGATCGTCGACCGGTTCCGTCCCCAGGTGCTGCTCGTGGAACGCAACCCGTTCAACGTGCTGGCGAGCTGGGCCGAGCTCGGCTACGTGCGCAACCCGCGCGAGACCGCGGCGATCGCCGCCTTCGCCCGGCGGCGCTGGGACCTCGAGGCGCCCGATGCGGACGCGCCACACCTCGCGCTGCAGGCATTCCTCTTCGGCGTCCTCAGCTCGGCACTGCGCGAGTCGGCGGCGCATCACTCGGACTGGGTTCGCACCCGCCACGAGGACCTGTGCGTCGACACGGTTCCCCGATTCCGCGCCCTCGCCGCCGAGCTCGGGCTGCTCTGGGGTGAGCGGGCCGAGCACTTCGTCACCGACTCCGACCAGGACGGGACGCCGTACCGGACGCAGCGCCGCACCGAGGATCAGCCCGACCGGTGGCGCGAGCGCCTCGACGCCGAGCAGGTCGGGATCATCCGCGAGACACTCGCCCGCTTCCCGCAGGTCGCTCCTCCGAAGATCTCCGGCGCTCCATCACCGGACCGCGACCGGACGACGAGCGCCGGCGGCCCTCCCGTCCCCGAGTCCTGAGCCGTGGCCGAACCGGGCGGGGCGGGGCCGATCCGCGTGCTGTGGTTGGTCAAGGGCCTCGGCCCGGGCGGCGCCGAGCACCTGCTCGTCGCCGCGGCCGCGGTCCACGACCGGGACGCCTTCCACATCGAGGCCGACTACCTGCTGCCGTGGAAGGACGCGCTCGTCCCCGACCTCGAGGCGCTCGGGGTGCGCACGCGTTGCCTCGACGGGCGCGACGAGTGGGATCTGCGCTGGGCCGGGCGGCTGCGCACCCGGCTGCGGCGCGATCCCGTCGACATCGTCCACGCGCACTCGCCCTACCCGGCCGGCATCGCCCGGCTCGTCGTCCGGAGCCTCCCCCGCCACCTCCGGCCCCGCGTCGTCTACACCGTGCACAACACGTTCCCGAGCTTCTCGACCCCGACCCGCGTCCTGAACGGCGTCACGTACCCGCTCGACGACGCCGACCTCGCGGTCTCGGGCGAGGTCCACGAGACGATCTGGCCGCGGCTGCGCGATCGCACCGAGGTCCTCGTCCACGGCGTGCGCCTGGATGTCGTGCGAGCGGAGCTCGCGCACCGCGACGCGACGCGAGCCGAGCTCGGGCTCGATCCCGGCGAGATCGTCGTCGGCACAGTCGCCAACTTCCGGGCCCAGAAGGACTACCCGAACCTCCTCGCCGCGGCACGCCTGCTCGTCGACCGCGGCTGGCCGGGCCGGATCGTGGCCGTCGGCCAGGGTCCGCTCGAGGCGGAGATGCGCGCGCTCCACGAACGACTCGCTCTCGGCGACCGCGTCCTCCTCCTCGGGCAGCGTGCGGACGCGGTCAGGGTGCTCGCCGCGTGCGACGTGTTCACGATGGCGTCGGACAACGAGGGTCTCCCGGTCGCGCTCATGGAGGCGCTCGCACTCGGCCTCCCGGTGGCGGCGACGAACGTGGGCGGCATCCCCGACGCGGTGACCGACGGGGTGGAGGCTCTGCTCGTGCCCCCGAAGCAACCCGCGGCGCTGGCCGACGCGATCGCGACGCTGACCGGGGACGACGAGCTGCGTGCGCGCATGGCGGCGGCCGCGCTCGCGACCGGCGCGCGCTTCGACATCCGGAACGCGGTCACCCGCATCGAGCAGATCTACCGCGAGCTGGCGCGCCCATGACACTCGAGATCCGGCGGGCGGTACCGAACGACCGGCCCGAGATCCTCGCGCTCCTCGCGCGCTCACTCGGCCGCGACGCCGACCCGCGCTACGACGCGCTCTACGCCTGGAAGCACGAGGAGAACGCGTTCGGGCCGTCACCCGCGTGGGTGGCCACCGATGGCGAACGGCTGGCGGGCTTCCGCGTGCTGATGCGCTGGGAGTTCGTCGACCGCGGCTCGGTCGTGCGAGCAGTGCGCGCGGTGGACACCGCCACCCATCCCGACTTCCAGGGCCAGGGGATCTTCACCAAGCTCACCCTGCACGCGCTCGACGAGCTGCGCGACGAGGTCGGCTTCGTGTTCAACACCCCCAACGACCAGAGCCGCCCCGGCTACCTGAAGATGGGCTGGCAGGAGATCGGGCGAGTCCCCACCGCGGTGCGCCCGATCGGGCTCGCCGGGATCCCGCGCATCGCGACCGCCCGCGTCCCCGCGGACCGGTGGTCGTCGCCGAGCCCGGCCGGTGACGCGGCCGCCGACGTGCTCGCAGACAAGGCCGCGCTCGAGCGCCTGATCGCCTCGCTCCCGGACGCGCGGGGCGCGCGCACCCGGCTGAGCCCCGCGTTCCTACGTTGGCGGTACGACACCCCACTGCTCGGCTACCGGGCCGTCGTCGCGCCGGGCGGCATCGACGAGGGCATCGCCATCTTCCGGATCCGCGCGCGGGGCGCCGCCCGCGAGGCCGCGCTCAGCGCGCTGATCGCGGCCCGGGCCGACCGCGCGATCGAGTCCCGCCTGACGCGGGCGGTGGCCCGCGTCGCCGACGCGGACTACGTCATCCGCCTCGGCGGGGGGATCGTCGCCCCGGGCGGAATGGTCCGCCTCCCCGGCCAGGGCCCGCTGCTCACGTGGCGCGCGCTCGCCACCTCCACCCCGCCCGCGGCCTGGGACCTCAGCCTGGGCGACATCGAGCTGTTTTAGGATGCGGCTCCGGGTCAGGAGGACTGCAGGGTGAGGGCACTCGCGCTCCGGGCGCTGAAGACGTCGGCCGAGGCGGCCGACCGGCTGCACGGGCCCCGGCGCGGCATCGTGGTGCTCATCTACCACCGGGTCGGCGCGGGCTCCGGGTTGGAGCTGGACCTGCCCGCGGCGCGCTTCGAGGACCAGATGGCCGAGCTCGCCGACGCCGGGACCGTGACCACGCTCGACCGCGCGCTCGATCTGCTCGCGGCCCCGCAGCCGCCCGGCCGCGATCCCGTCGTCGTCACGTTCGACGACGGCCCGGCGGACTTCGCGGACACGACGGTCCCCATCCTCGAGCGGCACGGCATCCCGGTGACGATGTACCTCGCCACCGCGTACCTCGAGGAGCAGCGGGACTTCTCCTACGGCGCGCCGCCGATGTCGTGGCCCGCGATGCGCGACGCGCGGTCGACCGGGCTGGTGACCGTCGGCTCGCACACGCACACCCATGCCCTGCTCGACCGGCTCCCCGAGCACCAGGTCGCCGAGGAGCTCGCGACGTCGATCACCCTGATCGAGGACCGCCTCGGGGTGACCCCGGCGCACTTCGCCTACCCGAAGTCGGTGCCGCCCACGTCGGCCGCGGACGGCATGGTCCGCGCCCGCTTCCGCTCCGCCGCGCTCGCGGGGACCAGGCCGAACCCGTACGCGCGGACGGATCCGCACCGGCTCGCCCGCTCCCCGATCCAGGCCGGCGACGAGATGCGCTGGTTCCGGGCCAAGGTCGCGGGCGGGATGGGCTTCGAGGACGACGTGCGCCGCACCGTCAACCGCTGGCGCTACTCGGGCGTCGACTCGTGACCGGTCGGCCGCGGGTCGTGCACGTCACGACCACCGACATCAGCCTGTCGCTGCTGCTCGGCCCCCAGCTGCGGGCGTTCGCGGCCGCCGGGTACGAGGTGATCGGCGCGTCCGCGCCCGGGCCGCACGTGGCCGACCTCACCCGCTGGGGCATCCGCCACGAGCCGCTGGCCAACGCGACCCGCTCGATGGACCCGCGCCGCGACGCGCAGGCGCTCTTCGAGCTCCGCCGCCTGTTCCACCGGCTCGGGCCGGACCTGGTGCACACCCACAACCCGAAGCCGGGCCTCTACGGGCGCTTCGCGGCTCGGCTCGCGCGCGTCCCGGCGGTCGTGAACACGGTGCACGGGTTGTACGCACTGCCCGAGGATCCGTGGGCCAAGCGCGCGGTCGTCTACTCGCTGGAGCGTGCCGCGGCCGCGTGCTCGGACGCCGAGCTGCTCCAGAACGTCGAGGACCTCGACGTGCTCCGGCGGCTCCGGGTCCCGGAGCGCAAGCTCCACGTGCTCGGCAACGGCGTCGACCTGTCCCGCTTCGACCCGGCGCGGGTGGACCGCGCCCGCGTGGCCCACCTGCGCGAGTCGTTCGGCGTCGGGCCGGACGACATCGTCTGCGGCGTCGTCGGCCGGTTGGTGTGGGAGAAGGGGTACCGCGAGGTCTTCGAAGCCGCGTCGCGGCTGCGCGCCATCGCGCCCCGGGTCCATGTCGTGGTCGTCGGCCCGAGCGACACCGCGAAGGAGGACGCGATCACCGAGGTGGACATCGCTCGGGCCGAGCGGGACGGCGGCATCCGCTTCCTCGGTCTGCGCGACGACGTCGAGGACCTCTACCCGGCCATGGACCTCTACGTCCTCGCCTCCTACCGGGAGGGGTTCCCGCGCTCGGCGATGGAAGCCGCCGCGATGGGCCTGCCGCTCGTGGTCACCGACGTCCGCGGGTGCCGCCAGGTGGTCGACGACGGTGTGAGCGGGCGACTCGTCCCCGTCGGCGACGCGGTCGCGCTGGCCGACGCGGTCGCCGCCATCGCCGCGGACGACGCGGGACGCGCCGCGATGGGCCGGGCCGGGCGGGCCAAGGCGCTGCGGGAATTCGACGACCGGCGCGTCATCGACATCACGCTCGAGGTCTACGAGCGCCTGCTCGGGCCGCCGTCGGCGGTCGCGGCGTGATCGTGCGCGAGGCGGTCGAGTCCGACACCGGGAGGCTCGCCGAGCTGCACGCGGGCCGCATCACCGACGGGTTCCTCCCGACCCTCGGTCCGGCCTTCCTCGACCGGCTGTACCGCCGGATCGTCCGGTCGGCCGACTCGTTCGCGTTCGTCGCCGCAGAGGAAGACGATGGCGCGCAGGTCCTCGGGTTCGCGGCCGCGACCGCGGACCTGGGCGCGCTCTACAAGACGTTCGCGTGGCGCGACGGAGTCATCGCCGGGTTCCTCGCCGCGCCGCGGCTGCTCCGCTCGTGGAGGCGCGTGGTGGAGACCGTCCGCTACCCGGCAAGCGAGGGCGCCGACCTGCCCGCGGCGGAGATCCTCGCGGTCGCGGTGGACGAGCGCGCGGGCGGGCGCGGGATCGGCACGCGGGTCGTCGACGCGGCGACCCAGAGGCTCGCTGCGCACGGCGCCCGCGCGGTGAAGGTCGTGACCGGGTCCGACAACGACGTCGCGCTCAGGCTCTACGCCCACTGCGGGTTCGAGGTGCGGACGCGCGTCGAGGTACACGAAGGAGTGTCGTCCGAGGTGCTGGTGTGGAACTCGTCGTCGCGCTGATCGTGACCCTCGTGACCGCGCCGTTGGTGCGGCGCGTCGCGATCCGGCTCGGGATCGTGGACCACCCGGGCCCGCTCAAGACCCACCGCGCGCCGGTGCCCTACCTCGGCGGCGTCGCGGTGTTCCTCGGACTGGTCGTCGGCCCGATCGACGCCGGCCGCACCCTGCTCCTCCTGCCCTACCTCGGCGCGCTCGCGCTCGGGGTCGCAGACGACGCGATGAGCCTCACCCCCCGGATGCGGCTCGGCGCAGAAGCCCTGATCGGGGTGGCCGGCGCCGCGGTCGTCCCCGGTCCGCCGCTCGTGAGGATCGGCACCGCGGTGCTCGTGGTCGTGCTGTTGAACGCGGTGAACCTGCTCGACGGGCAGGACGGCCTCGCGGCCGGGGTGTGCATCGTGAGCGCCACGGCGTTCGCGATCCTCGGTGGTGACGCGACGGCGGTCGGGCTCGCACTCGCAGGCGCGCTCGCGGCGTTCCTCGTGTTCAACGCGCCCCCCGCGCGGATGTATCTCGGCGACGGCGGCGCGTACCTCGTCGGCACCGTGCTCGCGACGCTGCCCGCGCTCACCCGGCACGGCGGGACCGACTGGTCGGTCTGGATCGCCGCACCGTTGATCGTCGGCGTGCCGCTCGCGGACACCGCGATCGCGATCCTGCGCCGCCGGCTCGAGCACCGACCGGTCCTCCTCGGCGACCGCAGCCACGTGTACGACCAGCTCGTCGACCGCGGCTGGCGGGTCGAGGCGTCCACCGCGGCGTGCGTCGTCGTGCAGGGCGTGATCGCCGCCCTCGGGGTGCTCGCCGCGGGCCTCGACGTGCAGGTGGCCGCGGGCATCGCGGCGGCGACCGTCATCGCGGTCGTCGCGCTCGCGGCGACCGGCGGCTTCCTCGGCCGCGCGACCGCGTAGCACTCAGACGTAGTCGTCGGGCTTGAACCGGCGCCGACGGCCGTCGCCGTTCGACGGCGGTCGGGGCTGGACGCGCGTCGGTGAGGGCTTGCCGGTGGGTGCCGACGCGTCGGTCCGGTGCTTGCGGCGCTCCGGCATCACGAGGAGCACGCCGAACGCGACCGATGCGACGAAGCCGGGCACCAGCAGGATCAGCGCGCTCGACGCGGTCTGTGCCATGCCTGCCACGC
>DASXYP010000122.1:0-43541 GCA_036502405.1 Acidimicrobiia bacterium | reverse complement strand
CGGGGCTCCGCTGCTCCGGGTCGCTGCGGCGGGTCGCACTTCGTGCCCGCTCCCTGCCTGCGCTCCTCCTGCGCGACCGGCTCCGCCCCTCCGCTCCCGCCCGCGGCTCTGCCAACGCGCGGCCTCGGCGGGGCGCCAGTCTCCCGAGTCGCTGCGGGGCTTCGCTCCTGCGGGTCGCTGCGGCGGGTCGCACTTCGTGCCCGCTCCATGCCTGCGCTCCTCCTCCGGGACCGGCTCCGCCCCTCCGCTCCCGCCCGCGGCTGCGGCACGCGCGATCTGGGCGGGGCGATTGCGTGCGTGCCTTGAGTCCCGTCGGAGAGGTTCGGGGGGTGGGGCGTAACCTCCGCTCGTGCCTGAGGTTCCGCGGTTCGTGTCGTTCCTGTCCGACTACGGAACGGTCGACGAGTTCGCGGGGGTGTGCCGGGCGGTGATGCTGGGGCTCGCGCCCGAGCTCACCATCGTCGACGTGACCCACGAGGTCCCGGCCCACGACGTCAAGGCCGGCGCCCTCGCGCTGGTGCGCGCGGTGCAGTACCTGCCCGACGGCATCGTTCTCGCCGTCGTCGACCCGGGCGTCGGCACCGAGCGCCGGGCGATCGCGGTCGAATCGGAGTCCGGGTACTTCCTCGGCCCGGACAACGGATTGCTCGCTCCCGCGGTCGCGATGGTCGGGGGCGCGGTCCGGGCGGTCTCGCTGACGAACGACGAGTACCACCTCGCTTCACCGGGGCCGACGTTCGCCGGTCGCGACATCCTGGCCCCGGCCGCGGGCTACCTGGCCCGGGGCGTGTCCCTGGGTGAGCTCGGTGAGGAGATCGACCCGGTGGGCATGGTCCCGGGCCTGGTCTCGCTCCCGAACGACGAGAACGGCGCGATCGTCGGCGAGGTCTGGTGGGTGGACCGGTTCGGCAACTGCCAGCTCAACATCGACCCGGCGGAGCTCCAACGCCTCGGCGCGGACGTCGGCGGATCGCTCGAGCTGCGGTTCGGTGGCCAGGCCCGCATGGCCCGCTGGGTGCGTACCTACGCGGACGCGAAGCCGTCGGAGCTCGTGGTGCTCGTCGACTCGTACGGTCTCGTCTCCGTCGCGCTCGACCGGCGCTCCGCGGCCGAGGAGCTCGGGCTGCGCGGCGGCTCGGCGCTCACGGTCGTCCCCCCACCCTCCGGAGGTGCCCGGTGAGGCCCGGTACCACGATCGCGCTCGCGGTCCTGCTCGTCCTGATCCTCGGCGCGGCCCTGCTCCAGTTCGTCTTCCGCGTCGGTCCCTAGGACCGCCAGAGGTCGCGAAGCCGCGCCGCGCCGCGCCGCGGAGCAGCTCTGCGCAGCGAAAGGCCGCCGGAGGGCGTCAGTCGGTCGCGGTCCGGAGGTCGCCCTCCGGAGATCTTCGGGGAGCCGCCGGACGGCGCCAGGAGACCGCGGTTCCGGAGGTTCTCGCCGCAGCGAAAGGCCGCCGGAGGGCGCCAGGAGTCCGCGGTCCGGAGGTCGCCCTCCGGAGACCTTCGGAAGAGAAGCCCTCCGGAGATCTTCGGAGAGAAGCCGGGGGCGCGGCCGGTGTCTACGCGGAGTGCGTGACGACCGGCCGCGCGCGCCGCGGCAGTGAAAACGGGGCTCCGGCAGCAGACGCAGACGTGCTTGGGGCGGGCTGGGAGGCTGGTTCCATAAACACCTCGGGAACGGGTGTCCCCTCGGTGTTCACGCCGCCTGTGCCCACGTACCGGAACCCCGGACCTGTGAGAACGCTCGTGAAGGGTGCCCCGCGGTCAGCCGCGGAGCGCGGTCGTAGAGAGGTGCGGCTGCGCTGGATCGGTGCGTCGCATCCTCGCCTCCCCATCCCCCGGATCCCCCTTCTTGCTCCGTGATTGGAACACTTCGTACATCGGCGCCCCGTCTTCGCATCTTGAGCAGAAATCTCACGCAGGGTGAGTTCTCCCGCGGAGCGGCCCGGGACTGCGAGAATCCGGCCCGTGAACCTGGTGTCCCAGCTGCTCCGGGCGGCGCAGGAGGCCCCCGAGACGGTGGCGCTGGTCGAGGCGGACCGCTACGTCTCGTTCGCCGAGCTCGAGGCGCTGACCGCCCGCCGGGCCGCCGGTCTGGCCGCCCGGTCGGTCGGGCCCGGCGATCGGGTGGCGATCGCCTGCCACAACGACGTCGCCTTCGTGACCACCTACCTGGGCGCGCTCTGGGCCGGTGCCGTCGCGGTCCCGCTCAACCCGCTGGCACCCCCGGCCGTCCTCGCGGGTCAGGCGCAGCGGGTCGGGGCCCGGCTGATCGTGTGCGGGCCGGGGACCGAGGAGCTGCTCGGGCTCGACGGCGCGGTCCCCGAGGCCGACGTGGCGGCCGGGGAGCCGATGGCGGCCGAGGTCGAGCGCGACGACGACGAGCTCGCGGTGCTGCTCTTCACCTCGGGCACTGCGGGCGCGCCGCGCGCCGCGATGCTCACGCACGGCAACCTCGCCGCGAACATCGGCCAGGTCCAGGGCCATCCCGGGTTGCGGGTCGGCTCGGACGATGTCGGCCTCGGCGCGCTTCCCTACTTCCACGTGTTCGGCCTGAACGTCGGCCTCGGCGTCGGGTTGCACGCGGGCATCACGACGATCCTCGTCGAACACTTCGACGCGGCGAGAGCCGCCGAGCTCATCCGCGTGCACCGGGTCACGATCGTCGCGGGCGTGCCGACCATGTTCGTCGGCTTCCTCGAGCTCCCGGACGAGCTCGCGTCGCCGGTCACCTTCGCCTCCGTGCGGCTCGCGGTGTCCGGCGCGGCCGAGCTCGCGGTCGAGCGCGCCGAGGAGTTCCGCACGCGATTCGGCGTCACGATCCACGAGGGCTACGGCCTCACCGAGGCCGCGCCGATCGTGAGCACGTCGGCGGTCGCGGACGCGCCGCGCTGGGGCTCGATCGGCCCTCCGCTGCCGGGGATCGACGTCCGTCTGGTCGGTGAGGACGGCGAAGACGTGGTCGCGGGCGACCCGGGCGAGATCTGGGTGCGGGGCCCGAACGTGTTCACCGGATACTGGGACGACCCCGAGGCGACCGCGCGGGTCCTGGTGGACGGCTGGCTGCACACCGGCGACGTGGCGATCGCCGACGACGACGGCTTCCTCAGCCTGGTGGACCGGAAGAAGGACCTGGTCATCGTCTCGGGCTTCAACGTGTTCCCGGCCGAGGTCGAGGAGGTCCTTCTCGCCCACCCCGACATCGCGGACGCGGCGGTGATCGGCGTCCCGAACCCGCGCACGGGTGAGGCCGTCGCCGCGTGGGTGGTCCTCGAGCCGGGCGCGGCCCTCACCGTCGAGCAGGTGCGCGACCACACCGCCCGGCACCTCGCGCGCTACAAGGTCCCGGCCACGGTCGAGATCGTCGATGCCCTGCCCCGCACCGAGGCAGGCAAGCTGCTGCGCCGGGAGCTGCGGACGGGCTAGCCGAGGATCTCCGCCGCTCGATCGGACCGACCCGGCGAGCGGCGGCGGCCGCCGTCGCTACGAGCGCGCCGGCGCGGGCGTGGCGACCGTCGGCGTCGAACGCCGCGCGCCGGCGCCGGCGGCGACGAGGAAGCCGACGTAGATCACGACGATCCCGGCGGCCAGCGAGATGACGAACGCCTCGTCCTTGCCGCCGGCGAAGCCCTGGATCAGGCCGCCGCTCGACAGGACGAGCGTCCCGAGGGCGATCAGCACGTTCGCGCCGGCGCGCCGGGCGTTGCCGGGTTCCGTGCGCGCGTGGGCGAAGCGCCAGGCCGACCAGAGCGCACCGCCGATGATGACCAGCGCGCTGACCCCGCTGCCGACCGCGGCGAGCACCCGCGGGAACGCGCCGAAGACGTCGCTGCCGACCGGGATCGCGCTGCCGTGGATCGGGCCGTCGATCGGCGCCGCGAAGATGACGCCCGCGGCGAGCCCGGAGAAGAAGACCAACCCCCACTGCACCTTCCGTCCGCGCTCCTTGCCCGCGAGCAGGTACACGGTCCCGAGCGCGAGCCAGGGCACCGTGAGGACCGCGCCGAACAGGTAGAAGATGCGGAACGTGCCGTTGTCCCATCCGGTCGACACGCCGGTGGCGAGCGCGGCCGAGGCCAGGGCGAACATCGCGAGCGAGATCGTCCACGCGAGGTCCTGGGGCCGGTGGTCCCGCGTGTACCGGACCAGGGTGGCCTGGGCGAACAGGGTCGCCACCGCGGTGGCCACGAACGCGAGCGCGATCACCATACGGTGCCCGAGCGTAGGCAGCGACGCCCGGTCAGTGGTGATCGCGTGCGAAGTGCACCCGCGCGATGTCGATGAACGCCTGGGCCGCCGGCGACACCGGACCGCGGCGCCGGACCAGGCCGACCTGGCGGCGCAGCCGGGGCGAGAGCGCCACGGCGACCGCGCCTGCCGCGCGCGCGGTGTCCGCCAGCGGAGCGGGGAGGATGCTCGCGCCCGCGCCCGCGAGGACCAGGGCGACGAGCGCCTCGCGGTGCTCGGTCTCGACCGCGAGCGTCGCGGCCGCGCCGGCGTCGGCGAACGCCCCGTCGATGAGCCGGCGCATCGGGGTCCCGGGCGGGGTCATCACGAGCGGCACCGCAGCGAGGTCGGCCACGGTGAGACGGCGCCGGCCGACGAGCGGCGAGGACGGGGGCAGCAGGACCACCAGCTCCTGGACCAGCAGCGGCTCGCTGACCAGGCCCGCGTCCGCGACCGGGAGCTCCGCCAGACCGAGCTCGGAGCGGCCGTTGCGCACGCGGGTCGTGATCGCAGTGGCCTCCTCGGGCTGTTCGATGTGCACCACCACCCCCGGATGGGCGCGCCGGAACTCGCCGACGAGCGGGGAGAGCGGCTCCACCGCCAGCGTGGGGAGCGCGACGAGGTCGAGGCGCCCGGCTTCGATGCCGACGACCGCGGCGACCGATGTCGTGAGCACCGCCCGGTCCCGGAGAAGCTGGCGGGCGGGCTCCAGGAACGCCTCGCCCGCGGCCGACACCACGGCCCGGCGCCCCACCCGGTGGAACAGCGCGACCCCGAGCTCGGCCTCGAGTCGTGCGACGCCCTCGGAGAGCGCGGGCTGGGTGACGTGCAGGGCGGTCGCGGCCCGGGTGAACCCCCCGTGCTCGACCACCCCGACCACGTACTCGATCTGGCGCAGCTCCATAGGGGAAGCCTATGGCTTTCATCAGAACAAGCTGTTGGACCTTGCAAAGGTTCCGGGTTGCAATGGCAGGCGTGAGCTCCGACCGCCGCCCCCGGACCGCCCGATGAGCATCGAGACGATGCTCGCCGTGGCGCTCATCGGCGCGTTCGTCGGGTTCCTCGGCGGCGTGTTCGGCAAGGGCGGCTCGGCGATCGCGACCCCCCTCCTCGCCCTCGTCGGGATCCCGCCGATCATGGCCGTCGCGTCGCCGCTGCCGGCGACCGTGCCGTCCGCGCTCGTCGCGTCCTACGCCTACTGGCGGCAGCGGCTCGTCGACTGGGAGGTCTTCCGTTGGTGCCTGGTGATCGGGATCCCCGCCACCGCGCTCGGGGCGTACGCCACCCGCTGGATCGGCGGCGACGCGCTCGTCACCGCCACCGAGATCATCGTCACCGGCCTCGGGATCCGGTTCCTCCTGCGCCCCGGCGATCCCCACGAGATCGCGGTGACGCCCCCCGCCTACCGGGCCCGCATGGTCACGGTCGCCGCGGCGGTGGGCATCCTCTCCGGGCTGTTGGCGAACTCCGGCGGCTTCCTCCTGGCCCCGCTCTTCGTCGTGGTGCTGCGCCTGTCGATCAAGCAGTCCTTCGCCACGTCCCTCGCCGTCGCCGCGGTGCTCGCGGTCCCCGGCACCGTCGTCCACGCGTTCCTCGGCCACATCGACTGGTCGGTGGTCGTCGTCTTCGGCGCCACCTCGATCCCGCTCTCGTACCTCGGGGCCCGCACCGCGCTGCGGACGAACCCGGTCCACCTCGAGCGGGCCTACGGGGCCGGGCTCGCCCTCCTGGGCGCGACGCTCCTGGTCAGTGGCCGCTTGTGAAGAGTTGCACGAAGGCGGGTGTAGGGTGTTCCTCCCGGCCCGCCCCTTACGCGGGCCCCGTCGAGAGGACGTCGCGGACCGTGCCCGACCCCCCTGACGGCAGCGCTGACGGGAGTCCGAGGCGGATCCCGGAAGCGACGGTCGCGCGTCTCCCGCTCTACTACCGGGCGCTGCTCGAGGCGGCGGACCAGGACGTCGGCACGGTCTCTTCGGAGCGGTTGGCCGAGCTGGCGGGCGTGAACGCGGCGAAGGTGCGCAAGGACCTGTCGTTCCTCGGCTCCTACGGCACGCGGGGTGTCGGCTACGAGGTCGACTTCCTCGTCGACCGGATCACCGCGGAGCTGGGGCTCACCGCCGACTGGCCGGTGGCGATCGTCGGGCTCGGCAACCTGGGCCAGGCGCTGGCGAACTACCGCGGCTTCGGCGCCCGCGGGTTCCGGGTGCTCGCGCTGGTGGACGCCGACCCGGCCAAGGTGGGGGCGCGCATCGGCGAGCTGGTCATCGAGTCGATCGACGTCCTCTCGACGGTGGTGCGCGAGCGGGGCGTCAAGATCGGGATCATCGCCACGCCCGCCGCGGCGGCCCAGGAGGTGGCGGACCGCCTCGTGGCGGCCGGCGTCTCGTCGATCCTCAACTTCGCGCCGGCGGTCGTGGCGGTCCCCGACACGGTCTCGTTGCGGAAGGTGGACCTGGCGATCGAGCTCCAGATCCTCTCGTTCTACCAGTCGCACCCGCAGCGCTCGCGGGCCGAGCAGAAGATCTCCTGAGAGGGAGGCCGTCGTCGTGGGAAGCGTGAGCCTGCGGTGAGCGAGCCGGCACGGCCGTCGCTCGTGGGGTACCCGGTGAACCTGCTGGTGGCCGGGCGTCGCTGCGTCGTCGTGGGGGCGGGACGCATCGCGGCGCGCAAGATCGAGTCGCTCCTCATCGCGGGTGCGGACGTCGCGGTGGTGGCGCCGAGCATCGGTGACGAGGTCCGGGCGTGGGCGTCCGAGGGGCGGCTCACGCTGGTCGAGCGGGCGTTCGAGGCCGACGACGTCGACGGGGCGTGGCTGGTGGTGACGGCCACCGACGTCCCCGCGGTCAACCGGTCGGCGTTCGAGGCCGGGGAAGCCCGGCAGATCTTCGTCAACTCGGCCGACGACCCCGCGAACTGCTCGTTCACCCTCATGTCGGTCGTGCGGCGCGGGGATATCGTGGTCACCATCGGCACCAACGGTCGAAGCCCGGCGCTCGCGACGTACCTCAAGGAGCACGTGCGCGACGAGATGGGCCCCGAGTACGAGACGCTGCTCGAGCTGCTCAGCGAGGCCCGCGAGGAGATCCGGGCGACCGGTCGCTCGAGCGAGGACTCCGATTGGCGAGCCGCCATCGATTCCGGCATCCTCGAGCTGATCCGCGAGGGTCGGGAGTCCGAGGCGAGGGAGCTGCTGCGCTCGTGTCTGTGATCGTGGTCGGTCTCAACCACCGCACGGCGCCGGTGGAGATGCGCGAGCGCGTGGCGGTGCCCGCGTCGCGCCAGGTCAAGGCGGTGCACGACCTCGCCATGCGCGAGCACCTCGCCGAGGTGGTCCTGCTCTCGACGTGCAACCGCACCGAGATCTACGCGCGCTGCACGAAGTTCCACGCCGCAGTGTCGGACATCCTCGAGTTCCTCGCCGAGCAGGCGTCGGCCGCGCCCGAGGACTTCTCCGAGCACCTGTACACCTACTACGACGACGGCGCGGTCGCGCACCTCTTCGGGGTGACCGCCGGACTCGACTCGATGATCATCGGCGAGGGCGAGATCCTGGGCCAGGTGCGTGACGCGTGGCAGCTCGCCGAGCAGGAGCAGGCATCGGGCCAGCTGCTCAACCGCGTGTTCCGCCAGGCCGTGGTGGTCGGCAAGCGGGCCCGCACGGAGACGGCGATCGGACGCCAGGCGCTGTCGATCTCGTCGGCCGCGGTCGCGCTCGCGGAGCAGACCATGTTCTCGCTGCGCGGGCGCTCGGTCCTCGTGCTCGGCGCGGGCGAGGTCGCGCAAGGACTCGCCCGCGCGCTCGTCAGCGCCGGCGTCGGCGAGGTCGTCGTGGCGAACCGCACGTACGCGCGCGCAGTCGAGCTGGCCAACAAGGTCGGCGGCCGGCCGGTGTCGCTCGGTGAGCTCCCCGAGGTGCTCTCGTCGGTCGACGTGCTCCTGACCGCCACGGACTCGACCGAGGTGCACGTCGAACGGGGCGACATCGAAGCGGTGATGGAGCGTCGCGACGGTGCGGCGTTGCTCGTGGTCGACGTGGCCGTGCCGCGCGACGTCGACCCCGGGGCGCGTCAGGTCCCGGCCGTGACGTTGCTCGACATGGACGACCTGAAGCGGTTCACCGAGCGCTCACTGGAGGGTCGGCGACGCGAGGTCGGCCGGGTCCAGGGCATCATCATGGACGAGCTCGAGCGCTTCCAGACCGACCGGACCGCGCGAGAGATGGCACCGATCCTCACGTCGTTGCGCCAGCGCGCGGACGCGATCCGGGTCGCGGAGCTGGAGCGCTTCCGGGCGAAGCTCAACGGGCTCCCGCCCGAGACGCGCAACGCGGTCGAGGCGCTCACGCTCGGCATCGTCAACAAGCTGCTCCACGAACCGACCGTGCGCCTGAAGGACGCGGCCGGCACCGCGCGTGGCGAGCTGTACGCGGATGCGCTCGGCGCGCTCTTCGACCTGCCCGACGGCTTCGCGGACGAGCCCACCGAGGAATGACCCGGGCCCTGCGGGTCGCCACCCGGGGGAGCGCACTCGCCCGGTGGCAGGCGGAACGGGTGCTGGAGCTGCTCGAACGGCCGGCCGAGCTGATCGTGGTGTCGACACGCGGTGACCGCGACACCGCGTCTTCGATCCACGCGCTCGGTGGGACCGGGGTGTTCGTCAAGGAGGTGCAGGACGCGGTGCTGCGCGGCGACGCCGACCTCGCGGTGCACTCCGCGAAGGACCTGCCGCCGCTCCCGCCGCCCGGGCTCGTGCTCGCCGCGCTGCCGGAGCGCGCCGACGCGCGCGACGCGCTCGTCGGATCGCGCCTCGAACACCTTTGCACCGGCGCGCAGGTCGGCACCGGGAGCGTGCGCCGTCGGGCCCAGCTCGCGTCGCTCCGGCCGGACCTGACGTTCGGTGAGCTGCGCGGCAACATCCCGACGCGCCTCGAGCAGGCCGGGCGCTTCGACGCCATCGTCGTCGCCGCGGCCGCGCTCGACCGCCTCGGGCTCGGTGATCGCGTGACCGAGCGGCTGGAGCCGTCGACCCTGCTGCCCCAGGTCGGTCAGGGCGCCCTCGCGGTCGAGTGTCGCGAGGACGACGCCGAGGCGCGGGCGGCGCTGGCGGCGATCGACGACGCCGACGTGCACACCGGGGTCAGCGCCGAGCGCGCGTTCCTGAACCGGCTCGGTGGGGGGTGCAGCCTGCCGTGCGGTGCGCTCGCGCGCCCGCGACCGGGCGGGGGGCTCGTGCTCGACGCATTGCTCGCATCACTGGACGGGCAGATCGTCCTGCGGACGTCGGTCGAGGGCGACGACCCCGACGCGCTGGGCGCGGAGGTCGCTCGCCGGCTGCTGGACGAGCAGGGCGGGCGGATGGTGCTGGACACCGGGGTGCCGAGCGGGAGCGACACCTCGGGCGCAGGCCCGGCGCGATGACCGTCTTTCTCGTGGGCGCCGGGCCCGGCGATCCCGGCCTCCTCACCCGCCGCGGCGCAGCACTGCTCGCCCAGGCCGACGTCGTGGTCTACGACCGGCTCGCGCACCCGTCCCTGCTCGAGCTCGTGCCGCCCGCGGCCGAGCGCGTCAACGTCGGCAAGGCGCCCGGCGCGGTCGAGATGGACCAGGACGGGATCAACGCGGTGCTCGTCGACCGGGGCGCGGCCGGGCTGACCGTCGTGCGCCTGAAGGGCGGCGACCCGTTCGTGTTCGGCCGCGGCGGCGAGGAGGCCGAGGCGCTCGCGGCCGCGGGCGTGCCGTTCGAGGTCGTCCCCGGCATCACCAGCGCGATCGCCGCGCCCGCGTACGCCGGCATCCCGGTGACCCACCGCGGCCTCTCGACCCACGTCACCGTCGTGACCGGCCACGAGGACCCGGCGAAGGGCACGACCGACACGGACTGGGATGCGCTCGCGCGCGCGGGTGGGACGCTCGTGATCCTCATGGGAGCGGGCCACCTCGCAGACATCGCCGCCCGCCTGATCGACGGTGGGCGCGCGCCGGACACGCCGGTCGCGGCGGTGCGCTGGGGGACCACACCCGGGCAGCGCACGATCCGGGCCACGCTCGCGACGGTGGCCGGCGCCGGGGTGCGAGCGCCGAGCGCGATCGTCGTCGGCCCCGTCGCGGGGCTCGACCTCGCGTGGTTCGAGTCGCGCCCCCTCTTCGGTCGGAGCATCGTGATCACCCGGGCGCGCGAGCAGGCGAGCCGGCTTCGCGAGCGGCTCGAGCAGCTCGGGGCAGAGGTCATCGAGCTCCCGACCATCCGCGTCGAGCCGATCGAGCTCACGCTCCCGGCGCTCGACGCCTACGCGTGGCTCGTCCTCACCTCCGCCAACGGTGTCCACGCGCTGTTCGAGCGCGGGCTGAAGCCGGCCGGGCTCGACGCGCGAGCGCTCGCCGGGGTCCGGGTCGCGGCGATCGGGCCCGGGACCGCGGCCGCGCTGGCGGCGCACGGCATTCGTGCCGACCTCGTGCCCGAGCGCTTCGTCGCCGAGTCGCTGCTCGAGGCGTTCCCCGCCGCCCCGGGAGGCAGGGAGTCCCGGGTGCTGCTCGCCCGGGCCGAGCAGGCGCGCGACGTGCTGCCCCAGGGTCTGGAGGCCCGGGGCTACGCGGTGGACGTCCTTCCCGTGTACCGGACGGTGCGGGCCGAGCCGGATCCGGGCGAGCTCGAGCGCGTGCGCGGTGGACGGGTCGACGCGATCACGTTCACGTCGTCGTCGACGGTCACCGGCTTCTGCGAGCTCGTGGGGCCACTGCCCGACCCCCGGCCCCGGGTGATCTCGATCGGTCCGATCACCTCGCGGACCGCAGCCGAACAGGGCCTCGCGGTGGACGACGAGGCCGATCCGCACTCGGTCGAGGGGCTGGTCGCGGCGGTGCTCGCGGCGTTCGGCGCCAGATCCTGAGCGGCCCGGAAGGGAGCGCGTCGAGCCGTGACCGCGGCACCGAGTCGCGCCTTCCCGGCACGGGTTGCGGCCACCCAGATCGCGAAGCGCCGTGTCGGGCCCGGCGCGGCCCCCAGGTAGCCTTTGCCCATGGGCTTCCCCGAGCACCGGTCCCGCCGCCTCCGGCGGACCGACCCGTTGCGCCGCCTCGTCGCGGAGACCCGCCTCGACATCGACGACCTCGTCGCCCCGCTCTTCGTCAAGGAGGGGATCGACCATCCCGAGCCGGTGGTGTCGATGCCGGGCGTGGTCCAGCACACCCACGAGAGCCTCCGCAAGGAGGTGCGGGCGCTGACCGAGCTCGGCGTTCCCGGCGTGATGCTGTTCGGGGTCCCGTCCCACAAGGACTCGCGCGGCTCGGGCGCGGACGATCCGGACGGGGTCGTGCAGGTCGCGCTGCGCAACCTGCGTGACGAGGTCGGCGATGCGCTCGTGCTCATGGCGGACACCTGCCTCGACGAGTACACCGACCACGGGCACTGCGGCCTCCTCGACGGAAACGGTCAGGTCGACAACGACGCGACGTTGGAGCGCTACGCGAGCATCGCCATCGCCCAGGCCGACGCCGGTGCCGACGTGATCTCGCCCAGCGGGATGATGGACGGCCAGGTCGGTGCGATCCGCACCGCCCTCGACGGCGCGGGGCACTCGGCGGCCGCGATCCTCGCCTACTCCGCGAAGTACGCGTCGGCCGCGTACGGACCGTTCCGCGACGCGGCCGAGTGCGCGCCGCAGTTCGGCGATCGGCGCGGCTACCAGATGCAGATCGCGAACGCGCGTGAGGCACTCGCGGAGACCGCGCTCGACATCGAGCAGGGCGCGGACATGGTGATGGTGAAGCCCGCGCTCGCGTACCTGGACGTGATCTCGGCGGTACGGGACGCGTTCGACGTCCCGATCGCGGCGTACCAGGTCAGCGGCGAGTACGCGATGGTGCAGGCCGCGGCGGCCAACGGCTGGATCGACGGTCAGGCGATCGCGCTCGAGCACCTCGTCTCGATTCGACGCGCGGGCGCCGACTTCGTGCTCACCTACTTCGCGCGGGACGTCGCCGAGCTCCTGCAGTGAGCGGGGCTCCGGCCGCGTGACCAGCCGCGACGAGCTCTACCGGCGCGCGCGGGAGCGGATCCCGGGCGGCGTCAGCTCGCCCGTCCGTGCGTTCAACGCGGTCGGCGGCACACCGTTCTTCGTCGCGAGCGCCGATGGCGCCTACCTGGTCGACTCCGAGGGCAAGCGGTACCTCGACTTCGTGCAGTCCTGGGGTGCGTCGATCCTCGGCCACGCCCATCCGGCGATCGTCGACGCGGTGCAAAGGGCTGCGGCCGCAGGCACGTCGTACGGCGCGCCCACCGAGCGCGAGGTGGAGCTGGCCGAGGCGATCGCGACGCGCGTCCCGAGCATCGACAAGGTCCGGCTCGTCTCGAGCGGCACCGAGGCCACGATGACCGCGGTGCGACTGGCGCGAGGGTTCACCGGACGCGACAAGGTGCTGAAGTTCGCGGGCTGCTACCACGGCCACCTCGACGCGCTCCTCGTCGCGGCCGGCAGCGGGGTGGCCACGCTCGGGCTCCCCGGGTCGGCCGGCGTGACCCCGGGCGCAGTGGCTGACACCGTCGTGGTTCCGTTCAACGACGTGGAGGCGCTCGACGAGGCCTTCGCCCGCGACGGTGACGCGCTCGCCGCCGCGCTGGTGGAGCCCGTCGCGGCGAACATGGGTCTGGTCGCCCCCGACCCCGGCTTCCTCGATCACCTCGCGGCGCGCTGCGCGGAGCACGGCGCGCTCTTCGTCTGCGACGAGGTGATCACCGGGTTCCGGCTCGGTCCCTCCGGCGCGCAGGGGCGCTTCGGGCTGCGTCCGGACCTGACCGTGCTCGGCAAGGTGATCGGAGGTGGCCTCCCCCTGGCCGCGGTCGGGGGACGTGCCGACGTCATGGACCGCCTCGCACCCCTCGGCGACGTGTACCAGGCGGGCACGCTCTCGGGGAACCCGCTGGCGACTGCGGCGGGCCTGGCCGCGCTCGGCGAGCTCGAGCCCGCGTCCTACGGGGTGCTCGAAGCCCGCGTCGCCGGCTTCGCAGCCGCGTTGCGCGACGCGATCGAGGGGAGCGGGATCGACGTGCAGGTCCCGCAGGTGGTCACGCTCGCCGGACTGTTCTTCTCGGCCCGGACCGTGCGTGACTACGACGACGCGAAGGCCGGCGATCACGAGACCTACGCCCGGTTCTTCCACGCGATGCTCGACCGGGGCGTCTTCCTCGCCCCGAGCGGCTACGAAGTGCTGTTCGTGAGCCTCGCGCACACCGACGCGGATCTCGCCCGCACCGTGGACCTCGCCGCCGATGCCGCGCGTGAGGTTGCATCAACCCCGCGCGAGCGGGCGTAGCCATCGGGACACCGGGAACGACGGCGCCCCGGGAGGATCACTCCTCGGGGCTGCGGCGCTTGCGGACGCGGTCCATGTAGAAGATCGCGCCGATGAAGATCCAGAAGAACACGGCGAGGAGCACGAACGCGAGCCCGCCCGCACCGCGGTCGCCGCCCGCGTCGACGAGCTGCCCGTTCGTGCATCCGCTCGCGAGCACCACGAGCGCCGCGAGCGTGGCGAGGCGCGCGGCGCGCAGCCAGGATCCGGGGGTGCGGGTCATCGGGCTCCTAGACCTTCTCGGGGATGCGTTCGACGGCGGTGCCGGCGGCGGCATCCTCCGCGGCGGCCTTGGCGGCGGCCGCCTCCTGCAGGTCCCGCTCCCGCCAGTGGAGGCTGAGCAGCGTCAGGGCGAACAGGATCGACGAGGCGAAGAACGCCACGAACGGGGGCACCCGAACCGACCCGAGGTCCCGCTCGAAGACGACGCTGCTGATCGGCTTGCTCGCGTCGCACTTCGGGGTCGGGGGCGCCTCGCCGAACGGGACGATCAGCGCCTCCTGGTCGATCGGGCAGATGTCGACGACCGCGTAGTGCGGCGTGTGCAGGCTCACGTGCAGCAGCGGGAACTGGCCGTTCACGTCGACCTTCCTCTGACTGAAGAGGTTGCCGCCGCCGACCTCGTAGTACCGCGGCACCAGGTAATCGGTGGTCTGCGTGTAGATGGCGAAGTGGTTGCCGGCGGCCACCGCGTTCGAGCCCGGGGTTCCCTGCGGGGTCACGACCACTTGGTCGACCGCCGCCTTCACGTTGGACTGCTCGGTCGGGTCCTTGACCTCGTCGGCCTTGTTGATCGCCGCCACCGCGGGGATCGAGGACTTCGAGAGATCGCCGCCCTTGATCGACTCGACCGGCTTCCACGTCGGCACGCGGCCCTTCAAGGTGTTGAGCGGCGACGCGGTCGTCATCCAGAGGATCGACAGCAGCACCATGAAGCCGGAGAGCCCGGCCGCGGCCACGAGGAAGCCGAGGCGCGCGCCGAGGTTCGTCGCCAGCAGCAGGTAGACGCTCCCGCAGAACAGGCTCACGCCCGCGACCACGACGAGCACGCCGAGGATCGTCGGGTACCAGAGGTCGCGGTTCGGGATCCCCGTCTCCGCGGCCAGGACCAAAAGCTTCAACCCGTGCACCCCCATCAGAGGTTCCGCTCGTACTCG
Organism: Acidimicrobiia bacterium; assembly: GCA_036502405.1. GTDB lineage: Bacteria > Actinomycetota > Acidimicrobiia > IMCC26256 > JAENVU01 > Chersky-806. The sequence continues at coordinate 28,814 of DASXYP010000122.1, read as the reverse complement.
ATGATCGAGTCGATCTGTTCCTTGCTCAGGATGTTCCCGAAGTGCGCCATGCTGCCGGAGGAGATGCCGCGCACGCCGTAGCCCTTGAACTCGGGGACGCCGTTCGCCACCCAGTCGTACTGGCTCTGGAAGCCGGGGGTCTTCGTGTCGTCCGTCGGCAGGCCGGGGAACTGCTCGAGCACCGCGCCGTTGCGCAGCGACGGACCGAAGGCGCCGCTCCCGGCCGGCGCCGGCGGCGGGACGCTCGGCTTCGACGGGTCGTTGTAGGACCAGCCCTTGGTGTGGCAGCGAGCGCAGTTGACGTCGAAGAGCAGCTCGCCCTGGCTCGCGTTCGCGACCTGCGTCTCGAACGCCTGGGAGTTGACGATCGCCTGCTCCGCCGCGGTGATCGTGATCTGCGCGGCCTCCCGCCCCTTCGGCGTCTCGGCCTTGCCGAGTGCCGCCTGCGCGGTGGCGAGGTTGTCCCGGGCGTCGCTCACCGCGCTCTTCGCCTGGGCCTTCAGCGCGGCCACGTTGGCGAGCACCTGCGCCTTCGCCTTGGCGGGCGAGAGCTGGATGCTCTTGAGATAGGCCACGAGGTCGCTGATCGCCTGGTCGTTCTTCGGGCCGCCGCCGAGGACGCCCCAGGCCGGCATCGGGGTGCCGGGCCGGCCGTAGGTGATGATCTGCGTCACCTGCTGCTCGGCCCGGAGGCAGTTCGGCGACTTGTTGGTGACGTCCTCGTCCGTGCAGTCGTTGAACCGGTACATCACGGTGTTGAGCGCAGGGGCCTTCCACGTCACCGCGATCGGGCGGGCCTTGAGGTTGCCGAGCGCGTCGGGGGTGATCGTGTAGGAGGCGGAGCCGCCGCCGGCGTCGGTGCCGTGGCAGTCGGCGCAGAGCAGGGACTTCGTCGGGTCGTAGGCGGGCATCTCCGCGTTCGCGAAGAGCGTCGCGCCCCGCTCGACGGCCCGGTCCTCGAAGCCCTGGGCCTCGGCGGTCTGGCGGCCGGGCTCGAGCACCCAGTAGATCGGCAGGACCACCGCGACGATCGTCGAGAACAGCAGCGCCCATCGCAGCACGCGCTCGAGGTGCTTGCCCTCGAGCGTCTCGTCGTCGAGGAACGGGGTCAGGTTCTGCGGCGACTTCTCCTTGGGAACCCGCCGGACGCTGAACACCTTGTAGCCGATGATCGCCACGATCACCACGACCGCGACGACGTTGATGATGACCATGATGGTGCGGAAGGTCAGGGCCAGGATCACGGGTTCCTCTTGGGCTCCGGGTGGGGGACGGGAACGGCGCGGCGGGTCAACCGACGCAGAACGGGCCTTCGGCGCCCTGACCGGTCGTGTCCGTGCCGATCGGGGGGCCGGTGACGGGGAGCCCGGAGGTGTCGATCACGACCTTCTGGCCACTGATGCTGACCACCCAGTGGTCGAGCCCGCGCGGCGCCGGGCCACCTCGCTTCTCGCCGACGCGGTTGTACTTCGAGCCGTGGCACGGGCACTCGAACCACTGCGACTGCTGGCACCAGGGCACGCGGCAGCCCAGGTGCACGCACTTCTGGTACAGCGCCACCATCCCGAGCTCCATCCCGGGCAGGACCTTCTGGTACTGCGGGATCTTCGCGGCCTTCTTGACGTCCGCCTTCGGGTACGGCTGCAGGTACGTGCGCGCCTCGGGCACGTAGAACGGCGCCTTCTTGCCGGACCAGTACGCCTCGATGTCCGAGAGGGTCGCACCCGCGTCGATCCGGCCGCCGAAGCCGCCCGCCGAGGACGCGTAGAGGAAGCTGATCGCGGCGGCGCCGAACGCACCGAGGCTCACGGCCATCGTGATGAGGATGCCCCGGTTGAAGAACTGGCGGCGGCTGATCCCCAGCTCCTCCTCGTCGACCGGGGGCCGCTCCATGACCGCGGTGCTGCCGCGCGTCGCCGGAGCGGCGCCGCCCGATCCGATCGCCTTGCGGGTCTCGTCGGCCCGCTCACGGGCGTCACCCGACTGGTCGTCGGCCTCGGCTTCCGCCGCGCTCTGGTCGCGCTGGCGGGTCTCGCCGCTGAGCGTGCCGGTGACGCGTCCCTCCGGGTCGGAGGTGGCGCGCTTGCGGCCGGTGGCGATGACCATCACCGCGGCCAGGATGAGCAGGACTGGGATGGCGATGACGAGGACGGTGGACACGGGAGCCTCTGCCTCCTAGAGCTCGAAGAAGATGCCGTCGTTCCACGGGAACACGAAGTTGAACCCGGGACCGCGGAAGAACGAGCCGATGATGACGAGCACCGCCCAGAACATGAGGAAGATCGTGAAGATCGAGATCACGAACTTCCGGTCCTCGGGCTTGTTCGACGGGTTCTTGTCGATGTACGGCGCCACGATGAGCAGGAACAGCCCCATCCCCGGGATGGTCACGCCGGCGACCATCGGGTGGAACATCGTGAGCAGCTCCTGGAGCCCCAGGAAGTACCACGGTGCCTTCGACGGGTTCGGCGTCTGGTTGACGTCGGCGAGACCGAGCAGCGGCGCTCGCACGATCGCGGAGAAGATCAGGATGACCGCGGTCATCGCGAGGATCGCCGCGAACTCGACGACGAGCAGGTGCGGCCAGGTGTGGACCTTGTCCTGGGCCTCGGCGCGGGTCTGCTGGATCGACCCGGACTTCACGACCGTCAGCAGGCGCTGGGTGTGACCGCCGGGTCCGGTCATGGTGGGGGCGGGCGCGGCCCTCACCGCGGTGGCGGTGGCGGTGGCACCCGCCGCGGCGGCGGGCGCGGCCGCGCCGGGGTCGCCACCGGAGAGCGCCGCCTTGCGGCGGCGTGAGCGCTCGAGCAGGTGCGCGGGCACGCCGCCCTTGCTCTCGGTGATCGCGTCGCCGCCGGCGTCTCCGCCCGTGGACGCGGCCGCGGGCGCGGCCTCCTCGGCGGGCGCCGCGGCCTCGCCCTCAGGAGTCTCGGGTGCGGCCTCCGCGGCCTCACCGCCCTCCTCGCCGGTCGGCAGACCGAGCTGCTTGCGCCGCTCGGCGCTGCGCTTCAGGAGATGTTCGGGGATCTCGGGCATCGACTCGTCCTCCCCTACTGCGCCACGAGCTCGCGGGCGGGACTACAGCGGTCCACTGATGCCTCCGTCCTTGCGGACACGCCAGAAGTGGACCGCCATGAAGATCACGATCACGAAGGGCAGCAACAGCACGTGCAGCGTGTACCAGCGCAGGAGCGTGTCGCCGCTGATCTCCTTCGATCCGAGCAGCGCGTACCGGATCTGGCCGCCGAACACCGGCGTGTAGCCCATCATGTTCGTGCCGACGGTGACGGCCCAGAGCGCGAGCTGGTCCCACGGGAGCAGGTAGCCGGTGAACGACAGCAGCAGCGTCAGCGTCAGCAGGATCACGCCGATGACCCAGTTGAACTCGCGTGGCGCCTTGTAGGCACCGTGGTAGAAGACGCGGCTCATGTGCAGGAACACGGTGAGCACCATGAGGTGGGCGCCCCACCGGTGCATGTTGCGCACGAGCGAGCCGAACCACACCGCGGTCTCGAGCTGCTGCACGTTGGACCACGCGAGCGCTTCGGTCGGGCGGTAGAAGAACATCAGGAAGATGCCCGTGACCGTGAGCAGGATGAAGAGGAAGAAGCTCAGACCGCCGAGGCAGAGGGTGTAGCTCACCTTCACCGCGTGCCGCTTCACCTTCACCGGGTGCAGGTGGTACAGCACGTTGTTCATGATCACGTACGAGCGGTTCCGGGGGCTGTCCGTGTAGCCCTTCCGGAAGATCGACCCGGGCCGGAAGATCGAGGTCATCACCTGCGAGTTGCCGACGGTGTCGCCGACCTTCTTGCCGCGCTCGCGCAGCTTCACGCCGATGCCGCCCTGGCCGTTCCCGTTGCTCCCGTTGCCGTTGGCCACGAGCGCCCTCTCCTTGGTGTCGCGTGATGGTGTCCGGCAGGACCGGACCGGGGTGGATCCTTAGAACCGGACGCCGTAGGCGTAGCCGTTGCGCCCGGTGCGGGTGTGCGGGTCGCCGGCTGCGACCTGCGGCGAGAGCTTGCCGAGGATGATGACGCCGGTCGGGCACCGGTCCACGCACAGCGCGCAGCGCGTGCACACATCCTCGTCGACGATGAATGCGACGTGGTCGTGGGGGTCCTCGCCCGGCTGCTCGGTGCCGACGGCCTCGTCGATCGCGCCGACCGACACCATGTGGATGCACTTCCAGGGGCAGATGTCGACGCAGCCCTCGCAGAGGATGCACTCGGCCTGGTCGATGTGGAGGAACTGCTTGGGCTTGACCGCCTGGGTCAGGAAGGTCGGGTCGACCTCCTGCAGCAGGTAGTCGGTCGCGAAGTCGGGCATCGGCGGGTTGGCGTCGTTCCTCGCCATCTCGCTACGCCTTCGCCTTCAACGGCCGGCCGAAGCGCGAGCGGCCGACGACCGCAGGCTTCTCCGTGCTCTCCTCGGTCTTGGTCTTGCGGTCCTGCCACTTCACGATGAGCGCGATGTTGCCGGCGAAGAACACGAGGTAGATGCCGACGACGACCACGTCGCGCATCGCCTGGAGGTTGATGCTGGTCGGCCAGTTCCAGCTCGTCATGAAGGGGATCGCGGTCGTCGACTTGATGACGTACTTGTCCGTCGACCACTGCAGGTACTTGTCGGAGAACGTGATGTACTCGTGCGGGATGATCGCGTAGGCGAGCAACATGAGGCCGAAGGTGTAGAAGGCGCCGAACATCGCCTGGGCCCAGGTGGTGGGGCGCTCCGACTTCGGGCGCCGCAGCATCACGAACACCGGGATCAGCAGCACGATGAAGATGATCGAGAACCAGATCAGGCGGCCTGCCGGCCGGAGAAAGTGCCAGTCCGGTAGCAACTGGGGCATCGGGCCCTCGGTCCTCCATCGACCTCGCGTGACGCACCCCACGGTTGCGTCATCGAGGCCTCTCTGTGGGGTATTTCTCTACCACGCTAGATGGCGGGCGGACACATCGGAGTGCAGCCCCCGCCGGGGGTTGTCGAGTGCGTGTCGGTGCCATTCGGCCGCCTGCGAAGGCGAGGCGAGCACGCGTCGCGCTCGAAGCCACCGGACCGCCGAGCCGGGGCCCGAGCGGCCTGGCCCGAAGGGCCGAGAGCGGAGGAGATGCGCGACCATGGGGGCATGGATTCGGCGCGCTGGGACGTGCTCGTGGTGGGGGCGGGCCCGGCCGGAGCGTCGGCGGCGTACTGGCTCGCGCAGCGCGGCCACTCGGTGCTCGTGGTGGACAGGAAGCGGTTCCCGCGTGAGAAGACCTGCGGCGACGGCCTGACCCCGCGGGCGGTCCGCCAGCTCGACGACATGGGCCTCGCGGCGCAGCTCGAGGGCTTCCAGCGCTACGACGGCCTGCGTTCCATGGCCCACGGGATCACCCTGGAGCTGCGCTGGCCCGAGCACCCGGACTTCCCGGACCACGGCTACGTCGTGCGCCGCCGCGAGCTCGACGAGATGGTGGCCGACCGGGCGGTGAAGGCGGGCGCGACGCTCTGGCCCGCGAGCGAGGCGGTCGAGCCCGTCGTCGAACGGGGCCTGGTGACCGGCGCCCGGATCCGCCGGGTCGAGACCGGGGTCGTCGAGACGGTCCGGGCCCGAGTCGTGGTGGTCGCCGACGGCGCGAACTCGCGCTTCGGCCGGGCGCTCGGGACCCAGCGGGACCGGTCGTACCCGATGGGCATGGCGATTCGCGGCTATTTCACCAGTCCGCACCATGACGAGCCGTGGATCGAGAGCCACCTCGACCTCCGGGACCGGGACGGCAACTACATGCCCGGATACGGGTGGATCTTTCCGGTTGGTGACGGCACGATCAACGTCGGCGTCGGGCTCCTCGACACCTTCACCGGGTTCAAGACCGTCAACACCACCAAATTGATGGACGCCTTCGTGGCGACCGCGCCCTCCCGCTGGGGCATCTCGCCGGAGACCTCGTGCGGTCCGCCGACCGGGGGGAAGCTCCCGACCGGGGGCTCGGTGACCCCGAAGGCCGGGCCGACCTGGATCGTGGCGGGCGACGCGGCCGGCTCGATCAACCCGTTCAACGGCGAGGGGATCGCGTACGCGTACGAGACCGGCCGGATGGTCGCCGACGCGGTCGACGAGGCGCTGCGCACCGGCGACGGGCTTGCTCTGGCCCGCTACCCCGACCAGCTCGACGCCCGCTACGGCGACTACTTCAAGGTGGCCCGGACGTTCGTGAAGGTCATCGGCAACCCGGCGGTGATGCGCGAGCTCACGCGGGTCGGGATGCACTCCCACACGCTGATGGAGTGGGTGCTACGGATCATGGCCAACCTGCTCCGGCCCGACGAGATCGGGCCTGCCGAGGCCGCCTACAAGGTGGTGGAGCGGCTCGTCTCCGTCGTGCCCGACCGCGCCCCCGCGCGGTAGCCTCGGCGCGACCGGGCCGGACACGCACACGAAGGGGAGCGAGCGGTGGCGCAGTACCTGCCGATCCTCACGATGATCGTGCTGGTCATGATCTTCGTGGCGGCGTCGTTCTTCATGTCGAAGCTGCTGACGAACAAGCGGCCGACCAAGGCGAAGACCGCCTCTTACGAGTGCGGCATCATCCCCGAGCAGGAGCCCGTCGAGCGCTTCCCGGTCCGCTTCTACCTCGTCGCGCTGACGTTCATCGTCCTCGACGTCGAGATCATCTTCCTCTACCCGTTCACCACGATCTTCCGGCAGCTCGGAGGCTTCGGCCTCGGCCTGATGGGGATCTTCCTGCTCGTCCTCATCGTCCCGTTCGCCTACCTCCTCTCGGTGGGCGCGCTCGATTGGGGCCCGGTGCGCCAGGTCACCGGCCGCGTGCTCGGCCCGATCCTGCGCACCACGACGGTGCCCTCGGGGATCCCCGAGGCCGCCGACGTCGCGGCGAGCGAAGACGAGGCCGCGTAGATGCCGCTCGACTCCATCCCGCACAACTTCGCGACGGGTCGGCTCGAGGATCTCGTGCGCTGGGCCCGGCGCAACTCCGTGTTCCCGGCCACCTTCGGTCTCGCCTGCTGCGCCATCGAGATGATGGCTGCCGGCGCCGCGCACTACGACCTCGCCCGCTTCGGGATGGAGGTGTTCCGGGCCAGCCCGCGCCAGGCCGACCTCATGATCGTGGCCGGGCGGGTCAGCCAGAAGATGGCGCCGGTGCTCCGTCAGGTCTACGACCAGATGGTCGAGCCGAAGTGGGTCATCTCGATGGGGGTGTGTGCGAGCAGCGGCGGGATGTTCAACAACTACGCGCTCGTGCAGGGGGTCGACCAGGTCGTCCCGGTCGACGTCTACGTTCCCGGCTGCCCTCCGGGGCCGGAGACGTTGATGCAAGGCATCCTCATGCTCCACGAGCAGATCAGGACCGGCGAGCTGCTGAAGCGCCGGGAGTCCTCCACGACCGGTGGCGCCGGCATCGAGGTCGTCCAGCGTGACGGCGTCGCCTTCACCCCGATCGGTACGGACCCGGGACGCGGGTCCGCCCCCCAGCCCGTCGCGGACGCGACGGCCTCCGAAGCCCAGTCCGCGTAGAGCCAGGTCGAGCGAGCCGAGCGAATGCCCGACGACGAACCTCGTGAAGACGAGCACAAGCCCGACGACGAGCCCACCGCGGCGCGACCGGTGCCCGGCGACGAGGTCGCGGCCGCGGTGCTGGAGATCTTCGAGACCGCGGCGTTCCACGAGTCGCACGGGCAGCCGGTCGTGTACGTGGACAAGGCTGACTGGGCCGAGGTCGGGGCGTTCCTGCGCGACGAGCAGCAGTTCACGATGCTCCTCGACGTCACCGCGGTGGATCACCTGCTCGACGTCGAGCGCATCCAGGTCGCCGGCGTGGTGCCCGAGCGCTTCGAGCTGGTCGCGAACTACCTCTCGCACCCGCGCAACCGGCGGATCCGCGTGATCGCCGAGGTCCCGGTCGACGACACGACCGCCGCGAGCCTCACGCCGCTCTACCAGAGCGCGCTCATGGCGGAGCGCGAGGTCTACGACCTGTTCGGCATCGTGTTCGAGGGCCACCCCGAGCTGACCCGCATCCTCATGCCCGACGACTGGGTCGGCTACCCGCTGCGCAAGGACGACGCACCCGCGCGGGTGCCCGTCACCTTCAAGGGCGACCCGGGGCCCCGGTGATGCGCTGATGACGGGACTCGATCCGCTCCAGCGCCAGACCGACGAGGGCGCGCAGGAGCTCCACCAGAGCCACGAGCTCGTCGTCACGGGTGGGCCCTGGCCCGAGCTCGAGGGCGAGAGCCAGACGATGATCATCAACATGGGTCCGGCACACCCGTCGACCCACGGGGTGCTGCGGCTCATGATCGAGCTCGACGGCGAGACCGTCGTGCGCGCCAAGCCCGTCATCGGCTACCTGCACACCGGCATGGAGAAGACCGGTGAGGAGCTCACGTACGTCCAGGGCGCCACCAACGTGACCCGCATGGACTACGCGTCGCCGCTGGGCAACGAGCTCGTCTGGTCGACTGCGGTCGAGCAGCTCCTCGACATCGAGGTGCCGCCGCGCGCGGTGTGGGCGCGGATGATGCTCCAGGAGCTCGGCCGGATGGGCTCGCACCTCCTGTTCCAGGCCACCAACGGCATGGACATCGGCGCGGTCTCGATGCTGCTCTACGGCTGGCGTGAGCGCGAGGAGCTCCTGCGGTTGCTCGAGATGATCACGGGCCTGCGGATGAACCACAACTTCATCCGCCCGGGCGGGATCGCGGCCGACCTGCCCGACGGCTGGCAGGAAGAGGTGCTCGCGGTGTGCGACATCGTCGAGGCCGGCATCGCCGAGTACGACGAGCTGCTCACCGGGAACCCGATCTGGCTCGACCGCATGGTCGGCGTCGGGGTCATCACCACCGAGCAGGCGCTCTCGCTCGGGGTCTCCGGCCCGCTGCTGCGCTCCACGGGGTTCGCGTGGGACCTGCGCACCGCGCAGCCCTACCTCGCCTACGACGAGGTCGACTTCGACGTGATCTACACGGAGAACGGTGACTGCTTCGACCGGTACCGGATCCGCCTCTACGAGATCGCGGAGTCGATCAAGATCGTGCGCCAGTGCGTGGACAGGATGCCGCGCGGCGACTACCGCGTGCAGGACAAGAAGGTGACGCCGCCACCGCGCGCCCGCATCGACGAGTCGATGGAGGCGCTGATCCACCACTTCAAGCTGTTCACCGAGGGCTTTCGGGTGCCGGCCGGTGAGACGTACGCCGCGATCGAGTCGCCGCGCGGTGAGATCGGTTGCTACCTCGTCGCCGACGGCACGGGGAAGCCGGCCCGGATGCACATCCGAGGCCCGTCGTTCTACAACCTCGGCGCGATGGTGCCCATGATGGAGGACCGCCTGGTCGCCGACGCGGTGGCAGTGATCTCGAGCGTGGACCCGATCCTGGGCGAGGTCGACCGGTGAGTCCCGTGTCGTTCCGAAGATCTCCCTCGGCCGATCGCCGGGTCGTGGTGTGGCTCGGTGGCCGAGGGCAGCGTTGCGGAGGGATCGGCTGATGGCGTTCTCGGCGGAGAACCGCGATCGCGCGCGCGAGATCGTCGGCCGCTACCCGTTCGCGCGCTCGGCCGTGCTCCCGCTGCTGCACCTCGCGCAGGAGCAGGACGGTTGGGTCGCGCCCGACGCCATCGACGAGGTCGCCGGCTTCGTCGGGCTCGAGCCTGCGCAGGTCCTGGGGACGTGCAGCTTCTACACGATGTACAAGCGCGACGGGAAGAAGCAGCTCGTCGTGTCCGTGTGCACGAACGTGTCGTGCCTCGTCAACGGAGGACCCGAGCTGCTCGAGGCGTTGAGCGAGCGCTACGGCGACGCGACCGACGTCGAGGTCGAGGAGGTCGAGTGCCTCGCGGCCTGCGACACCGCGCCGGTGTTCCAGGTGAACTACGACTTCCACGGCAACGCGACCGAGGACTCGGCGGCCGCGACGATCGAGGAGTACCGCTCGGGCGCACGTGCCGCGCGCGGCGTGTCCGGCGGGAAGCGGGTCTGATGAGCGGAGCGGAGCGGGTCCTCGGTCAGAGCCGATGCGCCGGCGGAGTGGGGCTCGAGCGGCCCGGCCCGCAGGGCCGAGAGCGGGCCTGATGGCGAAGGAGACGCGCATCGTCACCCAGCGGCTGCGCGAGTTCACCGAGGACTCGTGGACCATCGACCGCTACCTGGCCACGGGCGGCTACGAGCAGCTGCGCCGCGCGCTGACGATGGATCCCGCCCACATCCAGGACGAGCAGGTGAAGGCGTCGGGCCTCCGGGGCCGGGGCGGCGCCGGGTTCGGGACCGGCCAGAAGTGGTCGTTCCTGCCCAAGGGCATCTACCCGCGGTACCTCGCGGTGAACGGCGACGAAGGTGAGCCCTCCACCTTCAAGGACCACATGCTCATCGAGCGGGACCCGCACCAGATCGTCGAGGGCGTCATCATCTCCGCGTTCGCGATCGAGGCCCACCACGCGTTCATCTACGTGCGGGGTGAGTTCGCGCTCGGGATCGAGCGGCTCGAGCAGGCGGTGCGCGACGCGTACGCCCAGGGCTTCATCGGCAACAACATCCTCGGTTCGGGCTTCGACCTCGAGGTGGTCGTGCACCGCGGCGCGGGCGCGTACATCGCGGGTGACGAGACCGGGTTGCTCTCCAGCCTCGAGGGCGAGCGCGCGATGCCGCGCATCAAGCCGCCGTTCCCGGCCGTGCAGGGCCTGTACGCGAAGCCGACCGTGGTGAACAACGTCGAGACGATGGCGACGGTCCCGCACATCCTGCGGATGGGCGGCGAGGAGTACGCGAAGCTCGGCGTCGGCCGCTCGACCGGGACGCGCATCTTCTCGGTGTCCGGGCACGTGGAGCGCCCGGGCAACTACGAGGTCGAGCTGGGCATGAGCTTCCGCGAGCTGATCGAGGAGCTCGCCGGCGGCGTGCGCGGCGGCAAGCAGATGAAGTTCTTCATCCCGGGTGGAGCGTCGGCGCCCTGGCTGATGCCCGAGCACCTCGACGCGCCGCTCGACATGGACTACGTCGGCTCCGAGCTGAAGACGATGCTCGGCTCCGGGGCGATCATGGTGTTCGACGAGGACACGAACCCGGCGCTCGTCGCGTGGCGGCTCCTCAAGTTCTTCGCCCACGAGAGCTGCGGCAAGTGCACGCCCTGCCGAGAGGGCTCCACCTGGTTGGAGAAGGTGCTGTTCCGGATCTCGCACGGTCTCGGCCGGCCCCAGGACCTCGACATGATGCTGTCGTTCGGCGCGACGATCGTCCCCGGGCTCAACGCGCCGTTCGCCCAGACCACGATCTGCGCGATGGGGCCGAGCACGATGTCGGCGGTGGTCAGCCTCGACCGCTTCTTCCGCGAGGAGATCCTCGAGATGTGCAGCGCCGGCGACCCCCGCCCGAGCATCCCGGTGGCGAGCGCGTGAGCGCCGCAGTGAGCTGCCGCGGACGTGGGCGATGCGGCGCGGGCCCCAAGCGGCCCCGCCCGCAGGGCCAGGAGCGGGAAGCGTGAGCGAGCGTCCGCCCGGGGTGCCCATGAGCCAGTGGCCGTCGCCGTACGACTACGTGCTGCCGACAGGCGCGCCCGGTGAGGTCACGGTCACCGTCGACGGCCGCGAGGTCAAGGCGCAGACCGGCGATCTGCTCATCAAGGTCGCCCAGGACCACGGCACCTACATCCCGCGCTTCTGCTACCACGAGCGGATGAAGCCGGTCGGCATGTGCCGGATGTGCCTCGTCGAGGTCGAGGGCATGCGGGGCCTGCAGATCTCATGTGCGACCGTGGTCACCGACGGGATGGTCGTGCACACGAAGTCCGACGCGGCTCGCCAGGCTCAGGACGGCGTGCTCGAGCTGCTCCTCATCAATCACCCGCTCGACTGCCCGGTGTGCGACCGCGGTGGCGAATGCCCGCTGCAGGACACGACGCTCGCGTTCGGGCCGGGCGAATCTCGCTTCATCGAGGAGAAGCGCCACTGGGAGAAGCCGATCCCGATCTCGGACCTCGTGCTCCTCGACCGCGAGCGCTGCATCCAGTGCGGCCGCTGCACGCGCTTCGCCGACGAGATCGCGGGTGACGCGCTGATCGCCTTCGGCGCGCGCGGCAACTACACCGAGGTCATCACCAACCCGACCGACCCGTTCACGTCGTACTTCTCCGGCAACACCGTGCAGATCTGCCCGGTGGGCGCGCTCACCGCCACGCCGTACCGCTTCAAGGCGCGGCCGTGGGACCTGAGCGCGATCGAGACCAGCTGCACGACCTGCGCGGTGCACTGCCGGGGAGCGCTCGAGTCGAGCTCGAACCAGCTGGTGCGCCTGCTCGGTGTCGACAGCGAACCGGTGAACCACGGCTGGCTCTGCGACAAGGGCCGGTTCGGGTACGAGGTCGTCCACTCCGAGGAGCGCATCCGCCAGCCGATGGTCCGCAAGGGCGACGAGCTGGTCGAGTGCTCGTGGCCCGAGGCGCTCGACGCCGCCGCGGCCGGGCTCCGGCGGGCGCTGGAGCTGCACGGCCCGCAGTCGGTCGCGCTGCTCGGCGGCGCGCGCGGGACCAACGAGGACGCGTACGTGTGGTCGCGCTTCACCAAGGGCGTTCTCGGCACCGACAACGTCGACGCCCAGCTCGCGGACGGCCTGCCGGCCGACGTGGCGCTCGGACTGCCCGCGGCGACGATCGCGGATCTCGACACGGCAGCCGCGATCGTGGTCGTCGGCGTCGACCTCAAGGAGGAGCTGCCGGTCCTCTTCTTGCGGGTCAAGCGCGCCGCGGACGAGCTCGAGGTGCCGCTCATCGAGCTGGCGCCACGTGACCAGGGCCTGACGAGGTACGCGAGCGCGTCGCTCCGGGCTGTCCCGGGCGAGCAGGACGAGGTGGCGCGCCACCTCGTCGCCGCGATCGGTGGGGGCGCGGCCCACGACGCCGCGGTCGCCGAGGCGGCCGCGGCGCTCGAGGACCGTGACGGCGACGTCGTGGTCGTGCTCGGACACGGCGACATCGCCGAGTCGGCGGACGCGACCGTGCGGGCCGCCGCCGCGCTCGCGACGCTGCCCAACGTCCGCTTCCTCGTGGCGCTGCGGCGCGGCAACGTACGGGGTGCGCTCGATCTGGGCCTCGCACCCGGCTTCCTGCCGGGACGGGTGACCCTCGACGCCGGACGCGAGTGGTTCGGTCGCGAGTGGGCGACGGTGCCGGCCGCGCGCGGGCTCGACGCGGCCGGCATCCTGGCCGCGTCGGAGGCCGGCCGCATCCACGCGTTGCTGCTGCTCGGCACCGATCCCCAGGACGACTGCCCCGACAACACCCTGGCCGAGGGAGCGCTCAACGCCGCGGGCTTCACGATCGCGATCGACACCTTCATCACCGACAGCACCAAGCGCGCCGACGTCTTCCTGCCGGTCACGATGTGGGGTGAGAAGGCCGGCAGCGTCACGAACCTCGAAGGGCGCGTGCAGCGGGTCGGCGCGGCGATCGCCACCGAGGGGACCTCGATGCCGGATTGGCGCATCGCCGCCGAGCTCGCGCTGCGCATGGGTGCCGACCTGGACCTCGAGACGGTCGAAGAGGTGCAGGACGAGATCGCGCGCGTCGCTCCGGCCCACGCGGGTGTCGACGCGCAGCTGCTCCGGCGGGCGCGCGATGGAGTCGTGCTCCCGCTCGCCGAGCACCGCGACGAGCTCGTGCTCGGCCCGGTGCGCATCCCGGTCACCTCCGCGTCGTGGGAGCCGATCGCGCCGCAGCCGGCCGAAGAGGAGACGCTCGCGTCGTCCCAGGGCGCGGGCGTCGTGGGCTCCTCGGGGACCGGGGCGGCCGCGATCATCGAGCCCGGGCTCTCCCAGACCGCGCTGCCGCCGGACGATCCCGGTCTCGCCGAGGTCGAGGCCAGGGTGGCGGCCCCGCCCGAGGCCGAGGACCGGCCCGACGTCCACCGCTTCGACGGCGAGCCGCCGAGCGGGGACACCCCGCGGCGCGACGCCTACGCTCTCCGGCTCGTGACGGGGCGCACGCTGTACGACGCGGGGATCACGGTCGCGGCCTCGAGCTCGCTCGCGCTGCTGGTCGGCGAGCCGGTGCTGCTGATCAGCCCCCAGGACCGCGATCGCATCGGGGTCGAGGACGGGGGCCGGGTGAAGGTCACGTCGGCCCGCGGGTCGTTGACCTTCGAGGTCCGCGCCGACGCCGCGATCCACCCGGGCACTGCATACCTCCCGTTCAACCTGCCCGGTGAAGGCGTCGGCACGCTGGTGGACCTGACCAGCCCGGTGACCGACCTGCGCGTGGAGTCGCTGTCGTGACGCTCGCGGCCGATCCCCTCTTCTCCGACGGCGTCGACGGTGGCGTCGTCCTGATCGTCATCGCCAAGACGCTCGTCGTCTTCGCGCTCCTGCTCGTCCTCGTCCTGCTCTACATCTGGTTCCTGCGCAAGGTCATCGCCGACATGCAGAACCGGATCGGTCCCGAGCGGGCGGGCCCGTTCGGCGTCCTGCAGTCCCTCGCCGACGGGATCAAGCTGTTCTTCAAGGAGCAGTCGGTCCCCGACCAGGCCGACAGCCGCATCTTCAAGCTCGCGCCGTATCTCTCCGCGCTGCCCGCGTTCATCGCGTTCTCGATCGTCCCGTTCGGCGGCGAGGTCTCGATTGCCGGTCACGAGACCTACCTCCAGCTCGCGGACCCGCAGATCGGGGTGCTCGTCCTGCTCGCGATGTCCGGGGTCGGGCTGTACGGGGTGATGCTCGCCGGCTGGTCGAGCGGGTCGAAGTACCCGCTGCTGGGCTCGGTGCGCGCGTCGGCACAGCTGATCTCGTACGAGGCCGCGTTCGGGCTCGCCGTGGTCGGCGTCCTGCTCTACTCGCAGACGCTGTCGACCCGGGGCATCGTCAACGGCCAGGCGTGGACGAGCTGGCACTCGTTCGTCACCCAGTGGTACTGGGCGCCCGCGATCCTCGCGTTCGTCATCTTCCTGATCGCCGCGATCGCCGAGACCAACCACCCGCCCTTCGACCTCGTCGAGGCCGAGCAGGAGCTCGTCGGCGGCTTCCACACCGAGTACACGGGCATCCGGTTCGGCATCTTCTTCCTCGCCGAGTTCATGAACCTGATCACGATGTCGGCGATCGCGGTCACGCTCTTCCTCGGCGGTCCTTCCGGGCCCGCGCTCGGCTTCCTGCCCGCGTCCGGGACGATCAACGTCTGGATCATGCCGGTCTTCTGGTTCTTCCTGAAGCTCGTGATCCTGCTCTACGGCACCGTGTGGGTGCGCGCGTCGTTGCCGCGGCTGCGGTATGACCAGCTCATGGACCTCGGGTGGAAGTGGCTCATCGAGCTCGCGTTCCTCTGGGTCATGGTGTCCGCGGTCATCATCGTCGGCCGCGAGGAGCACTGGGACCGGTTGGTCGTCGTCCCCGCGGCGGTGCTCGGCGCGCTGCTCGTGCTCGGCTTCCTCCGCCTGTGCATGCCGAAGCCGGGCGAGCTCCTGGACGAGGTCTACTGATGGGTCGCTTCAGCGGATTCGGCGTCACGATCAAGCAGGTCTTCAGGCCGAGGGTGACCACCCGCTACCCGAAGGAGAAGCGCGCGAAGCCGGTGCGCTTCCACGGCCGCCACGTGCTCAACCGCTACGACGACGGCATGGAGAAGTGCATCGGCTGCGAGCTCTGCGCCGGGGTCTGCCCGGCGCGCTGCATCTACGTGCGCGGAGCTTACAACCCGCCCGACGCGCCGGTCTCACCAGGCGAGCGGTACGGCTTCGTGTACGAGATCAACTACCTGCGCTGCATCCACTGCGACCTCTGCGTCGAGGCGTGCCCGACCGAGGCGATCACCGAGACGAAGCAGTTCGAGTTCTCCTTCGCCGACCGGGCCGACGCGATCTACACGAAGGACGAGCTCCTCGTCGACGACGAGGGTCGGGCGAAGCGCCAGCCCTGGGAGCTGTGGATGGGCGACGAGGACGAGGACACGAGCGCGTGGATGCGCGCGACGTCGTCGTCCGGGTCTGCCGCCTACGAGGGCCGCATCGTCTGGTCGAGCGAGCTGGGCTTCGGATATCGCCAGCCCGAGCAGGGTCAACGCCGGAAGCGGACCGACGACTGATGGCCGAGTTCGTGATCTTCTTCATCATGGCGGCGATCGCGCTCGGTGCCGCGATCGGCATGGTCATCGCGCGCAACCCCGTGCACTCCGCCCTGCTGCTCGTCACCGTGCTGATCGCGATCGCAGTGATGTTCCTGCTGCAGGACGCGCAGCTGCTCGCAGCGGTGCAGATCATCGTCTACGCCGGCGCGATCGTCGTGCTGTTCCTGTTCGTGATCATGCTGCTCGGCGTCGACCGCAGTGAGTCGCTCGAGGACCCGGTACGGAGCCAGCGCCCCGCGGCGATCGTGCTCGGGATCATCGGCGTCGCCGAGGTCCTGTTCCTCGCCGGCCGCCACTGGTCGACGGGCGCGACCGGCGCGGGGCTGCACGCCGGCTCCGGCGGCAACGTGCAGAACGTGGCGCGGGCCATCTTCACCGACTACCTGTGGCCGTTCGAGGTCCTGACCATCCTCCTCGTCGTCGCCGTCGTCGGCGGGGTCGTGCTCGCCCGCCGCAGCGGCCTCCCGGCCGAGCAGGAGTACGACCTCGAGCGCGACGACGACGTCACCACGCCGAGCGACCTCGACCCCGAGGACTCGCCGACCGAGGCGACCACGCCGTGATCCTCGCCTCGGTGCACCTCACGGAGTCGTACTACCTCACGTTCGCGGCGGTGCTCTTCACGATCGGCGCCGTCGGGCTGCTCGTCAGACGCAACGTCCTGGTCATGTTCATGTGCGTCGAGCTCATGCTCAACGCGGTCAACCTCACGTTCGTGACCTTCGCCAAGACGCTCGGCGACATCCGCGGGCAGGCGATCGTCTTCTTCGTGCTCGTGGTCGCGGCGGCGGAGGTCGCCGTCGGACTCGCGATCATCGTGGCCATCTTCCGTCGCCGCCGCGGCGGCGCGACTGCCGACGACACCAACCTGCTGAGGGGCTGAGGTGGCCGAGTCCGGGGTGGGAACCTCATGAGCGCGCGCGATCTCCTCGACACCGTCTGGATCGTCCCGGCACTGCCGCTGTTCGGCTCGGTGCTGCTCCTGCTCGTGGGCAAGCGCATCGGCGAGCCCAAGGCCGGCTGGATCGCGACCGCGCTTCTCGGCCTCGCGTTCGTGTGGTCCGTCGTCATGTTCGCGGCGATGCTCACCCTGCCGGACGGCGCGCGGAGCAACACGGTGAACCTCTTCACCTGGTTCCCGGCCGGAGCGCTGCGCGTGAACCTCGGGTTCCTCACGGATCCGCTCTCGGTCACCTGGATCATGCTGGTGACCGGCGTCGGCTCGCTCATCCACCTCTACGCCATCGGGTACATGCACGGCGACGCGCGGTACTCGCGGTTCTTCGCCTACCTGAACCTGTTCGCGGCGTCGATGCTCATCCTCGTCCTGGGGAGCAGCTTCATCGTCACCTTCCTCGGCTGGGAGGGTGTCGGGCTCTGCTCGTACCTGCTCATCTCGCACTGGTTCGAGCGGAACCGGGCGGCCGTCGCGGGCAAGAAGGCGTTCGTCGCCAACCGGGTGGGCGACTTCGGCTTCATGATCGCGATGTTCTTCATCATCGGCAGCGTCGGCAGCCTGGACTACTCGGCGATGAGCCTCAAGGCCGGGAGCCTCCCGCACACCACGGTGACCGCGATCGCACTTCTGCTCTTCGTCGGGTGCATCGGCAAGAGCGCGCAGATCCCGTTGCACATCTGGCTGCCGGACGCGATGGAGGGCCCGACCCCCGTCTCCGCGCTGATCCACGCCGCGACGATGGTCACCGCCGGCATCTACCTGATCTGCCGTGCGCACCCGTTCTTCGATGCGAGCGGCGACGCGCTGACGGTCGTCGCCTGGGTCGGTGCAGGGACCGCCCTGCTGGCGGGCACCGCCGCGCTCGTGCAACCGGACATCAAGAGGGTCCTCGCGTACTCCACGATCAGCCAGCTCGGGTACATGTTCCTCGCCTGCGGGCTCCACGCGTACCAGGCCGCGGTCTTCATGGTGCTCGCGCACGCCTGCTACAAGGGCACGCTCTTCCTCGGCGCGGGCTCGGTGATCCACGGCAACGAGGACAACCAGGATCTGCGAAGAATGGGCGGGCTGCGAAGGCTCATGCCGTTCACTGCATTCGCGTTCGTCCTCGCGTTCCTCGCGATCAGCGGCATCCCACCGCTGTCCGGCTTCTTCGCCAAGGACGAGATCATCTCGGACAGCTTCTTCAGCAGTGACTACGTGCTCTGGATCATCGCGGTGGCCGCCGCGGCGATCACCGCGATCTACATGACCCGAGAGACGCTGCTCACGTTCTTCGGCAACGAGCGGTTCCGGGCCGCCCTCGGAGCGAACCCCGTGGCGGAGGGGGCGACCGCCGCCGATGCCGAGCACTCGATGGGCGACGGCACCCCGGCGCCGGTCGGGGTGCACGGCGGGGACCCCGAACACGACGAGCACGGAGCGCACGAGATCTCCCCAGAGTCGCCCACCGTCGACTACGGAACGCCGCCCGAGCCGCCGCGGCTGACCCACGACCCGCACGAGATGCCGTGGACGATGGTGATCCCGTCGGTGCTGCTGGCCCTGCTCGCCGCGGTCATCGGGTTCATCAACCTGCCGTTCACGAGCTTCGAGTTCCTCACCGACTGGCTCGACCCGGTCTTCCGCGGGGTGACCGAGCCGAGCGCGAGCTCGTTCATCCAGGGCGCGACGCTCGACGTGGTCTCGGTGAGCATCGCGTGCATCGGCATCTTCTTCGCCTGGACCGTCTACCGCCGCGGGCTCGCCGACCCCGAGGTCGACCCGCTCGACCAGCGGCTCGGGCTGTTCGGTCGCCTGTTCGGCCACGCCTACTACTACGACGAGGCCGTCTCGCGGCTCGTCGGCGGGCCGGTACGGGCCGCGGCGCACTGGTTGGCCACGACGTTCGACCTCGGGATCATCGACGGCGCGGTCAACGGGGTCGCGCGGCTCGTCCGCGGCGCGGCGTCCGGCCTGCGCCGGACCCAGACCGGCCTGGTGCGCCAGTACGCGCTCGGAATCGTCCTCGGTGTCGTCCTCCTGCTCCTCTACGCGCTCGCCCGCACAGGCTTCTAAGTGAACGGCTTCCCGATCCTCACGGCGATCATCGTCACGCCGATCATCGGATCGCTCCTCGTGCTCTGCACGCCGGCGCGGCGCCCCGAGCTCGCGCGTGCGGTCGGCTACCTCGCGTCGGTCGCGACGTTGGGCTTCGCGGCCTGGCTGCTGTGGGACTTCCAGACCGGCGTGCGCACGTTCCAGTTCGTCGAGGAGAACCGCTGGTTCGACGCGTTGGGCGTCGGCTACATCGTCGGCGTCGACGGCTTCAGCATCTTCATGGTCGCGATCACCGCGGTGCTGTTCCCGATCGGCTTGCTCGCCGCGGCCAAGCAGGACCACCGGGTCAAGGCCTACACGTTCTGGTTCCTGCTGCTCGAGGGCGTCATCATGGGGATCTTCCTCTCCCTCGATCTCATCTGCTTCTTCGTCTTCTGGGAAGCGATGCTCGTGCCGATGTACTTCCTCATCTCCGGCTGGGGCAGCCAGCGGCGCGTCTACGCGGCGATGAAGTTCTTCATCTACACCGCCGCAGGATCCGCGTTCCTGCTCGCGTCGATCCTGGTGCTCGGCTTCCTCCACCAGAACGCGACCGGCCACCTCACCTTCGACTACCGGGTGCTCGCGCAGTGGAACGGCCTCGCGTCGAGCACCGAGAAGGTCTTGTTCCTCGGGTTCATGATCGCCTTCGCGATCAAGGCGCCGCTGTTCCCGTTCCACACCTGGCTCCCCGACGTCCACACCGAGGCGCCGACCGCGGGCTCCGTCGTGCTGGCCGGCGTCATCCTGAAGATGGGCGCCTACGGGTTCCTGCGCTTCTCCTTCGAGCTCTTCCCGAAGGCGTCGGTGTACTTCTCGCCGTTGATCATGACCCTGGCGGTGATCGGCATCATCTACGGGTCGATCGTCGCGGCGATGCAGACCGACATCAAACGCGTCATCGCCTTCTCGTCGGTCGCGCACATGGGCTTCATCCTCCTCGGCATCTTCTCGTTGACGATCTTCGGGCTCGACGGCGCGGCGTTCAACATGTTGAGCCATCCGCTCACCACCGGCAGCCTCTTCCTGGTGGTCGGCATGCTCTACGAGCGGAGGCACACGCGGGAGATCTCGGAGTTCGGTGGCATCTGGAAGTCCGCGCCCGTGCTCACCGCGCTCTTCCTCGTCGCGACCTTCGCGGGGATCGGCCTGCCCGGGTTCTCCGGCTTCGTCGGCGAGTTCCTCGCGCTCGTCGGCGCGTTCCTGGCCCACCGCTGGTGGGCGATCGTCGCCACCGCGGGCGTGATCCTCGCCGCCGTCTACATGCTCTGGATGTTCCAGCGGGTGTTCACCGGCGTCCCCGAGGGCGAGAACGCCAAGCTGCGTGACGTCTCGATCCGCGAGGTCGTCGTCGTCGCACCGCTGCTCGCGATCAGCCTCTTCATCGGCATCTACCCGAAGCCGGTGATCGACCGGGTCGAGCCGACCGTGGAGCGGGTGATCGCCGAGTTCAAGGCGAAGACCGACTACAAGCAGCCCGAGGGCGACAAGCTGCGCCACGCCGCCGAACGCGGCGCGCCGTCGACGGGGTCCCGGCCATGATCGCCGCCACGACGATCCGGACGCCCGGCGTCAGCTGGGTCGGCATCGCCCCCGTCATCAGCCTGGTCGCCGCCGCGCTCGTCATCGTCATGCTGAAGGCCGTGTTCCGCCGTGACAGCCGCGTGTTCGACGCGTCCCTCGCGGTCGCCGCCGCAGGCATCGCCGCCTCGGGGTACTTCCTGTGGCGCTTGTGGCACAACATCCACGACACCGGCGCGTACCTGACCCTCAACAAGATGGTCGCAGTCGACGGCTTCTCGGTCTTCCTCGGCACGGTGGTGCTGGCCGCCGCGTTGCTCGTGCTCCTGCTCTCGAGCGAGTACCTGGAGAGCCACGGCATCGCGTCGCGCCCGGAGTACATCGCGCTGCTCCTGTTCTCCACCGCCGGCATGCTCGTCATGACCACCGCGAACGACCTGATCGTCATCTTCGTCGCCCTCGAAGCCCTGTCGATCCCGCTGTACGTCCTCGCGGCGTACGACCGCAACCGGCGGCGGTCGCTCGAAGCGGGCATGAAGTACTTCGTGCTGGGCGCGTTCTCGTCCGCGGTGTTCCTGTACGGGATCGCGCTCGTCTACGGCGCCACCGGCACGACGTCGCTCTCCGGGATCGCGACGTTCGTCGCCAACGTCTCGCTCATCGACACCGGCACGCTGCTCGCGGGGCTGATGCTCCTGCTGGTCGGGCTCGGGTTCAAGATCGCCGCGGTCCCGTTCCACATGTGGACCCCGGACGTCTACGAGGGCGCCCCCACCCCGATCACCGCGTTCATGTCGTCGGCCACGAAGGCGGCGGGGTTCGCCGCGCTGCTCCGGGTCCTGCTCACCGCGTTCGGGACGTACCGGAC
Source organism: Acidimicrobiia bacterium (assembly GCA_036502405.1). Taxonomy (GTDB): domain Bacteria; phylum Actinomycetota; class Acidimicrobiia; order IMCC26256; family JAENVU01; genus Chersky-806. The sequence goes on along the minus strand of DASXYP010000122.1, from coordinate 7,281 downwards.
GGACTGGCGCCCCGCGATCTGGGCCCTGGCGATCCTGACGCTCGTGGTCGGCAGCGTGGTCGCGCTGGTCCAGACCGACATCAAGCGGATGCTGGCCTACTCGTCGATCAGCCACGCCGGCTACGTGCTCATCGGGCTCGAGGCCGGGACGAGGCAGGGCCTGCGCGCCGCGCTCTTCTACCTGTTCGTCTACACGTTCATGACCATCGGCTCGTTCGCGATCGTCATGCTGATCGGCCGGCGCGACGACCGCCACAGCATCACCGACTACCGCGCGCTCGCGACGCGCCAGCCCCTGCTCGCCGGGCTCCTGGCCTTCTTCCTGCTGGCCCAGGCCGGGATCCCGCCGACGGGCGGCTTCATCGCCAAGCTGGGCGTGTTCGCGTCGGTGGCGAACAACCCTGCGTTCGCCGACCAGCGCGGTCTGTCGTACTCGCTCCTCGTCGTGGGCGTCATCGCCTCGGTGATCTCGGCCTACTTCTACCTGCGGGTCATCGTGTTCATGTACTCGTCGGAGGCCGATGAGCCCGAGGGCGAGGAGGCGGCACGGGAGACGGAGGCGGCGGTCCGGGTCGACATCCCCACCGGGGTCGTGCTGTTCGTCTGCGCCGCGCTGACGCTCTGGGTCGGCATCCTGCCGTCGGTGATCCTCGACTTCGCCCGCAACGCGCGGCTCATCTTCTGAGCGCGCGAGCTCGTCTGCACAACCGCTCTGACCAGGGAATTCGATGAGGTTTCCGGTTTGTCGGTTCGCGAAAGCGCGGACGTATACTCGCCCGGACCAGCCGCATTCGGGGTGGAGAGGGCTCGCGTGACCGAGTACTACCGGGAGTACCTCGCGGTCGCCGTGCTCATGGGCGCGGCGCTGCTGATGGTGGGCGGCATCCTCGCCCTCGGACGGATGCTGCGACCGCTGCACCCGCAGTCCGAGAAGTACGTGACGTACGAAGCGGGCTCGGACCCCGTCGGCGGCTGGGGCCAGTCGAACGTCCGCTACTACGTGTACGCGCTGCTGTTCGTGATGTTCGACGTCGAAGCCGTGTTCATCTTCCCCTGGGCGATCGAGCTCGAGGTGCTCGGCGTCCAGGCCCTGGTCTCGATGATCGTCTTCATCGGGATCCTCGCCCTCGGCCTCGTCTACGCCTGGCGCAAGGGGGTGCTCCGGTGGGCCTAGTCGAGAAGGGCCTTCTGGGGAAGAAGCCCCTGAAGCCGGTCACGTGGCTGCTGAACTACAGCCGGAAGTACTCGCTGTGGATGTTCCAGTGGGGCCTGGCCTGCTGCGCGATCGAGATGGGCGCCGCGCTCGCCAGTCCCCGCTACGACATGATGCGCCTCGGAGTCATCCCGTTCCCGGCCAGCCCGCGCCAGGCCGACCTCGTGGTGATCTCGGGCACGGTCACCGACAAGATGGCACCCGCGATCAAGCGGCTCTACGAGCAGATGCCCGACCCGAAGTACGTGATCTCGATGGGGTCGTGCGCCAACTGCGGCGGGCCCTACTGGGACTCGTACTCGGTGACCAAAGGCGTGGACCAGATCATCCCTGTGGACATCTACATCCCCGGGTGCCCGCCCCGGCCCGAGGCCCTGCTCCAGGCGGTCGTCATGCTCCAGGAGCGGATCCAGAACGAGGGCATCGGCAACGACGAGCTCGCGGCTCGCTGGCGCGGGGAGCCGATCACCATTGGCTGACGATCCGACGCCCGCGGTGACCGAGCCCGACGACGCGCCCGCCCCCGCGGAGGCGGGCGAGCCCGAGGTCGCCGACGCGCCCGAGCCCGAGCCCGCGCCGGAGCCGGACCCGGTCGTGGCCGAGGTCCTCGAGCGGTTCTCGGCCGGGCTCGGCGAGGCGGTGCTCGAGTCCGCCGACGCGTTCGGCACGCCGACGGTGCGCGTGCGGCCCGACGCCTGGCGCCAAGCTGCGGAGCACGCCAAGCGCGCGCTGGACTGCGACTACCTCTCGTTCCTCGCCGGCATCGACTGGCAGCCCGCGCCCAAGGCCGACACCGAGGACACCGGCGACACGTCGTCGCCCGCGCAGCCCAGCGAGATGACCTTCGGCGTCGCGGGCTCGGCCGGGCGCTTCCAGGTGTTCGCCCACGTCCAGTCGACCGCGCGCCACTGGGGGATCACGCTGAAGGCGGACGTGGACGAGACGTCACCGCACCTCGCGAGCTGGGTCCCGGTCTACCCGGGCGCGGACTGGCACGAGCGCGAGTGCTGGGAGATGTACGGCATCGTCTTCGACGGGCACCCGAGCCTGCGCCACCTGTACCTGCCGGCCGAGTTCGAGGGCCATCCCCTGCGCAAGGACTTCCCGCTGCTCGCCCGCGACGTGAAGCCCTGGCCCGGCCTGGTCGACGTCGAGCCGATGCCCGGCGAGGACGCACCGGCCGAGACCCCCGCAGTCGAGGGAGCGGACGCATGAGCGAAGTGCGGAGCGCGGAGCGGCCCCGAGCGGCGGAGCGGACGACATGAGCGACACCACGACGACGGTGCCGGACTTCGAGATCGAGCCGGGCGCGCTGCGCCACCTGGCCGACGCGGCCGTCGGTGTCGAGCTCGACACCGGCGACATGATCCTCAACCTGGGCCCGCAGCACCCCGCGACCCACGGGACGCTGCGCCTGGTGGTCCGCCTCGACGGCGAGCGCGTCGTCGCCGCGGACCCGGTGATCGGATACATGCACCGCGGCTACGAGAAGCTGAGCGAGTTCCGGACCTACCCGCAGATCACCACGCTCGTCAACCGGATCGACTGGCTCAGCTCGTTCGCCAACGAGGTCCCGTTCATCCACGGTGCCGAGATGCTCATGGAGCTCGAGGCGCCGCCGCGGGCGCAGTACATCCGCACGATCCTCACCGAGCTGAGCCGCATCGCCACCATCTACCTGTTCCTCGGCGAGATGGGCCTCCAGGTCGGCGCGCTGACCCCCGCGTTCTGGGGCTTCCGCGACCGTGAGCACGTGCTCAACCTCATCGAAGGCGCGACCGGCGGCCGGTTCCACCCGAACTTCAACCGCATCGGCGGGCTGAAGGACGACCTCCCGTGGGGCTGGGTGGCCGACTGCCGCGAGGCGATGAAGCGGATCCTCGACGGGTGCGACGACTTCGAGGACGTGCTGGTCGGAAACGAGATCTTCGAGGCCCGCACGCGTGGCATCGGCATCATCCCCGGCGAGCTCGGCGCGGCCTACGGGCTGTCAGGTGCGAACCTGCGCGCGTCCGGCATCGACTGGGACCTCCGCCGCGACGGCAAGCCGTACCTCGTGTACCCGGAGCTCGACTTCAAGGTCTGGACCCACGGCGACGGCGACTCGTTCGCCCGGTACTGGGTGCGCCTCCAGGAGACGCGCGAGTCCGCCCGGATGGTCCTGCAGATGCTCGACAACCTGCCTGCGGGCCCGATCATGGCGAAGGTGCCCCGCATCATCAAGGTCCCCGAGGGCGAGGTCTGGGTCGAGACCGAGAACCCGCTCGGGCAGATGGGCTACTACATCGTCTCGAAGGGCGCGACCGGGCCCTTCCGCGTGAAGATCCGCTCGGCCAGCTTCAGCAACGTCTCGATCCTGCCCTGGCTGCTGCGCGGGGTCTACGTTCCGGACGTCATCACGATCCTCGGATCGTTGTACTTCATCCTCGGAGACATTGACCGGTGACAGTCCGATGAGTCTGGCGCTCGAGATCGGCTGGGGGACGACGCTCGCGATCAAGACGATCGTGGTGCTGGCGATCATTCCCCTCGGCGCGCTGATCCTCGGGTACACGTTCCTCCTGAAGATGATGAGCCACATGCAGAGCCGGCTCGGGCCGATGGACCCGGGTGGCTTCCACGGCTGGTTCCAGCTCGTTGGTGACGGCATGAAGTTCCTCCAGAAGGAGGACATCATGCCGGCGGAGGCGGACCGCCGGGTCTTCGCGATCGCTCCCGCGGTCGTGGTGCTCTCGACGTTCCTCGTGTTCCTCGTGATCCCCACCGGCCCTCGCCTCGTGGTGAAGGACCTCGACGTCGGCGTGTTCTACGCGCTCGCGGTCTCGAGCCTGTCGGTGATCGGCGTGCTCATGGCCGGGTGGGCGAGCGCCAACAAGTTCGCGCTCATCGGCGCGCTGCGCGCGGCCGCCCAGCTCATCGCCTACGAGCTGCCGCTGCTGCTCGCGGTCGTCGGCGTGGTCGTGCAGGCGGGCACGATGAACCTCCAGGGGATCGTGCTCGCCCAGCAGAACGGCTCGATCTTCGGCGTCGACTTCATCGGGAACCCGTACATCCTCACCCAGTTCGTCGGCTTCTTCCTGTTCCTCGTCGCCGCGCAGGCCGAGCTCACCCAGACCCCGTTCGACATGCCCGTCGCCGAGAGCGAGCTGGTCGCGGGCTACATGGTCGAGTACACCGGCTTCCGGTTCCTCTTCTTCTTCATCGGCGAGTTCGGCACCGCGTTCGCATTCGCGGCGCTTGCCGCGACCCTCTTCCTCGGCGGCTGGGCCATCCCCGGTGTGCACGGCGGCATGGCCGACCTGCTCGGTCCGTTCGTGCTCTTCGCCAAGCTCATGCTCGTGGCCTTCCTGATGTTCTGGGTGCGCTTCACCTACCCGCGGCTGCGTGAGGATCAGCTCCAGGCGGTCGCCTGGAAGTTCCTCATCCCGCTCGCGCTGGCGAACATCGTGGTCACCGGCATCCTCAAGGTGGCGTTCTAGCCGTGGCCCGCCCGAAGCTCCCCGGCGTCATCAGCGGCCTCGGCGTGACGTTCCGCACCATGCTCGAGGGTGCGGTCACGGTGCAGTACCCGCACGAGCGGGAGGATCCGCCCACCCGCGCGCGCGGGGTGATCGCGCTCAAGGAGGAGAACTGCACGGTCTGCATGCTCTGTGCCCGTCAGTGCCCCGACTGGTGCATCTACATCGAGGGTCACAAGGAGCAGCGCCCGCCGCGTCGTGAAGGTGGGCGCCCGCGCACGGTCAGCATCCTGGACCGCTTCGACATCGACTACGCGCTCTGCATGTACTGCGGGATCTGCGTGGAGGTGTGCCCGTTCGACGCGCTGTTCTGGAGCCCGGAGTACGAGTACTCGGAGCCGAACATCGCCAAGCTCCTGCACGACAAGCAGAAGCTCGGCGAGTGGATGGAGACGGTGCCCGAGCCCGAGCCGCTCGAGCTCGGTGCCGAAGTCAAGGGCAAGAAGTAAGTGGTCGTTCAGAACATCGCCTTCTGGATCCTCGCGGTCGCGATGGTGCTCGCCGCGATCGGCGTCGTCCGCTCGCAGAACGTCGTGCACGCCGCGCTCTACCTCGTGGTGGTGCTGGGCGGCGGCGCCGCGCAGTACATCCTCCTCGCCGCGGAGTTCGTCGCCTGGGTCCAGGTGCTCATCTACATCGGCGCGGTGATCATCCTGTTCCTGTTCGGGATCATGCTCACCCGTGCGCCGATGGGCGGCGACACGGACCTGGACAACGACCAGCGCTGGCCCGCCGCGGTCGTGTCGGTGTTCCTGCTCGGTGTGCTCGCGACGCTGCTCATCGACGCGTTCTCGGACGCCAAGATCAAGCTCCACTCGCCGACGCAGACGTCGCAGGTGTCCCAGCTCATCTTCAAGACCTACGTCGTGCCCTTCGAGGTCATCTCGGTCCTGCTCCTCGCCGCGCTGGTCGGCGCAGTCGTGATCGCGCGAAGGGACTAGGGGCGAAGCGATGATCCTGAACCAGTTCCTCGTCCTCGCCGCGGCGCTCTTCTGCATCGGTGTGTACGGCGTGCTCGCACGCCGCAACGGCGTGCTCGTACTCATGAGCGTCGAGCTCATGCTCAACGCGGTCAACCTGAACCTGATCGCCTTCTCGGCGTACCTGCACAAGGTCGCCGGCCAGGTGTTCGCGCTGTTCGTGATCACGATCGCGGCGGCCGAGGTCGGTGTCGGCCTGGCGATCGTCCTGCTGATCTATCGGAACCTCCACAGTCCCGATCTCGACCAGGTCGACCAGCTGAAGGGCTGACGGAGAAGATGCTCGATTACGCCTGGCTCATCCCTGCGATTCCCGCGGCCTCGTTCGTGCTGATCCTGTTCTTCGGCAAGAAGATGCCGCGCCACGGCTCCGAGATCGGCATCGCCGCGGTCGGCGTGTCCTTCGTGCTCGCGTGCGTGACCGCGGTCCAGTGGATCCAACGGGTGAACGACGCCGAAGGCAAGTCCGCGGGCGGCGCGCTCCAGGCGTTCGGCAAGGGCTTCTTCGCCCACGGCGGCGAGCACGACACGGTGGTGAAGCCGGTCATCAACACCGTCACCTGGTTCCAGAACGGCGGAGTGAAGTTCACCGTGGGGACCCAGATCGACGGGCTCGCGGTGATGATGCTCTTCGTCGTCACGCTCATCTCGCTGCTCGTGCACATCTACTCGACCGCGTACATGCACGGGGACACCCGCTTCACGTACTACTACGCCGCGCTGAGCCTCTTCAGCGCCTCGATGCTCACCCTGGTCGTCGCCTCGAACACGCTCGAGCTGCTCGTCGGGTGGGAGCTCGTCGGTCTCTGCTCGTTCATGCTCATCGGGCACTGGTGGGAGGAGCACGCAAACTCGAGCGCCGCGCTGAAGGCGTTCCTCACCACTCGAACCGGCGACATCGGCCTGATGATCGGTGTGATCATCACGTTCTTCGCCGCGGGTCAGACGTTCAACATCGTCGGCATCAACGAGGCCGCGATCGCGGTCAAGGGCGGCCACACGATCTGGCTGGTCGGTGCGTGCGCCCTGCTCCTCGGGATCATCGGCAAGAGCGGCCAGTTCCCGCTCCACACCTGGCTCCCCGACGCCATGGCCGGCCCGACCCCCGTGTCCGCGCTGATCCACGCCGCGACGATGGTCGTCGCCGGCGTCTACCTCGGCGCACGCGTCTACGGCGTGTTCTGGGAGGGCTTCTCGATCTCGGCCGGCGGCGTGAACCTGATGGCGCTGGTCGGCGGGGTCACGATCCTGATCGGCGCCGCGCTCGCGTTCGTGCAGGACGACATCAAGAAGGTCCTCGCGTACTCGACGATCAGCCAGCTCGGGTACATGGTCATGGCACTCGGCGTCGGGGCGTGGACCGGTGCGGTCTTCCACCTCTTCACGCACGCCTTCTTCAAGGCGCTGCTCTTCCTCGGAGCCGGCTCGGTCAGCCACTCGGGGTCGCACCACTCGTTCGACATGAAGAAGGACATGGGCGGCCTGCGCAAGTACATGCCGATCACGTTCGTGACCTTCATGATCGGGTCGCTCGCGCTCGCCGGGGTCTTCCCGCTCGCGGGCTTCTGGT
>DASXYP010000121.1:0-14719 GCA_036502405.1 Acidimicrobiia bacterium | reverse complement strand
CGACGTCGAACGGTGCGGGGCCGAACGGCGCCGGCGCGTCGACGCCCACGCCGACCGCGCCGACGACCCCCACGACGGCCGCGAGCACCGAGACGACGACGACCACGGCCGCCGCCGGCGGGAGCACCACGCCGACGACGCCCGCGGCCCCCGTCGCGCCGCCGACGACGATCGCGGGGACGGCCACGTTCACGGTGGTCGGCCTCGACTTCCGCTCGGTCGCGGCCTGGATCCAACGCATCGGCACCCAGATCCCGTCGTTCAGCAACCTCTGGGTCCCGAACGCGAGCCGGGGGAGCGAGACCGCGACCGACAGTGGCCGGAGCTTCGTGAACTTCTCGTCCACCGCGACGATCACCCCCGCGGCGCGCTCGGATCGCCTCGACAAGCTCAAGCGGAGCGAGAAGTGAAGCGGGGGCTGCTGGTCGGGCTCATCGCGGGCGGGGTGGTGCTCGTGCTGCTCTGGTACTTCGTGCTGTTCGCGCCGACGTCGAGCGACCTCGACGACACCCGGAGCCAGGTCGCGCAGGCCCAGAGCCAGCGCCAGCAGCTCGAGGACGCGGTCCGCCGGCTCAAGGAGCTCAGCAGCAACGCCGCGCAGCAGCAGGCGACCCTCCGGACGCTGCGCGCCGCGGTGCCGCCCACGCCGGACCTCGCGTCGTTCATCCTGCAGGCCAACGACATCGCCACCGCGGCCGGGATCGACTGGCTCTCGATCTCCCCGACGCCGCCCGCGGCCAACGCCGCGGGCGGGCCGCCGACCGTGGTCGCGCTCTCCATGCAGGTCGACGGCGGGTTCTTCGAGGTGCTCGACTACCTCAACCGGCTCGAGGGGATGGAGCGCCTCGTGCTCGTCGACACGATCAACATCACCGCGGGCGGTGCCGCAGGCACCGGCGCGACCGGGAGCAGCGGCTCGACCGGAGCAACCAGCGCGAGCAGCAGCGACACGTCCGGTGGCGCGCCCGACCTGAGCGTGACGTTGTCCGGACGGATGTTCACCAGCGCGCCGCCGTCGGCGACCGCGGGCGCGACTCCCGGCGCCGCGACGCCGACGACGCCCGGTGCCACGACCCCGACCACGACCCCGGGCAGCACGACCCCGACGACGCCGCCCGCCTCCAGCTCCGGATCGAGCTCCTGATGTCCGCCGGCGGGCCGAACAACCGCAACCTCACGATCCTGCTCGCGATCGGCGGCGTCGTCATCGCGCTGTTCGCCGCGTACAGCCTGTTCAGCGGGGGCGGCGGCGGCGACAACGGCCCGTCGACGCTCGGAACGCCGTCGACCGCGACCGCGGACGACGGGTCCCACGGCGGTGACCAGACGATCCCGACGACGACGACCCCGGGCCAGCCGAGCCTGCCCAACGGCCAGTTCGACGTCTTCGCGACGCGCAACCCCTTCGAGCCCGCGATCGAGGTGACGCCGTCCACCGACACCGCGACGACGACGCCGTCCGGTGCGGGGACGACTCCGGACACGTCGGCGGGGACCGAGACGACGACCACCACGGTCGCCCCGAGCCAGAACCCCTCGGCAGGTACGACGGTCGCGGTGATCGACGTGTTCCAGCAGGGCGCGACGACCGTCGCGGTCGTGCAGGTCGGCTCGACCCAGTACACGGTCGCCGCGGGCCAGGTCTTCGCGGGCAGCTACAAGGTCGTCTCGCTCTCGGGGACCTGTGGCCAGTTCTTGTTCGGCGACTCGCCGTTCAGCCTCTGCGAGGGCGAGCAGGTCATCAAGTAACGCCTTCCCGAAGATCTCGATCGGCCGATCGCCGGACCCGCGTGCGCGTCGGTGGCCGATGGCGGCTTCCGAAGATCTCGATCGGCCGATCGCCGGACCCCGGTGTGCGTCGGTGGCCGATGGCGGTCGCTCCGAGGTGTTTGGGCTCGGGCGGGAGGGAGGCTCCCAGTACGCTGGACCCACGATGTTGCGCTACCTGACGGCCGGGGAGTCGCACGGCCCGGCCCTGGTGGTCGTGGTCGAGGGGCTCCCGGCCGGCCTCCCCGTCACCGTCGACGAGATCGGCGCCGAGCTCGCCCGCCGGCGGCTCGGCTTCGGCCGCGGCCCGCGGATGCGCTTCGAGCGAGACGATGTCGAGCTGCTCGGCGGGGTGCGCCACGGCGCGACCCTCGGCTCCCCGGTCTCGATCGTGATCCACAACACCGAGTGGCCGAAGTGGCAGGAGGAGATGTCGCCCGGCCCCGGGGTCACCGAGAAGCCCCTGACCGCGCCCCGGCCGGGGCACGCGGACCTCGTCGGCATGCAGAAGTACGGCTTCGACGACGCGCGCAACGTGCTCGAGCGCGCATCGGCGCGCGAGACCGCGGCGCGGGTCGCCGCGGGGACCCTGGCCAAGGCGCTGCTCTCGCACCTCGGCGCGTCCGTGATCAGTCATGTGGTCCGGATGGGGGCGGCATCGGTCTCGCCGGATGCGTTGCGCCCGACCCCCGCGGACCTCGAGCGGGTCGACGAGTCCTCGGTGCGCTGCTTCGACGAGACCGCGGAGGCGGCGATGATCGCCGAGATCGAAGGCGCGGCGAAGGCCGGCGACTCGCTCGGCGGGGTGGTCGAGGTCCTCGGCTACGGCGTGCCGCCCGGCCTGGGATCGCACGTCCACTGGGACCGCCGGATCGACGGGCTCCTGGCCCAGGCGCTGATGAGCATCCAGGCGATGAAGGCCGTCGAGCTCGGCGAGGGGTTCTCGACCGCGGCCCGGCGGGGGAGCGACGCGCACGACGAGATCCTGTGGGACGCGGACACCAACAGCTACTCACGCGGCTCGCACCGTGCCGGGGGGACCGAGGGCGGGATGACCACCGGTGACCTGCTCGTCGCCCGCGCTTCGATGAAGCCGCTGGCGACGCTCAACCGCCCCGTGCTGCGGACCGTCGACGTCGAGACCAAGGAAGAGACCGTGTCGTTCAAGGAGCGCACGGACGTGACCGCCGTCCCCGCGGCCGGGGTGGTCGGCGAGACGATGGTCGCGCTCGTCCTCGCGTCGGAGGCGCTGCGCAAGTTCGGCGGTGACTCGCTCGAGGAGTTCGTCCGCAACCACGCGGGATACCTCGCGTCGCTCTCGTGAGCGCGACGTGACCTCGCGGCACCTGGTGCTGGTCGGTCTGATGGGCGTGGGCAAGACGACGGTCGGCCGGCTGTGCGCGACCCGCCTCGGTCGGGCCTTCGTCGACACCGACGGGCTCGTCGTCGCGGCGGCCGGGATCCCGTTCGCCGACCTCTGGGCGGACGAGGGCGAGTCCGGCTTCCGAGCGCGGGAGCGCACCGCTGTGCGCGACGCGGCCGCGTCGCCGGACGCGCTCGTCATCGCGTGCGGCGGCGGTGCGGTGCTCGATGCGGACAACCGCACGGCGCTGCGCGAGACCGGGTTCGTCGTCTGGCTCGACGCGCCGGCCGAGGCGTTGGCAGCCCGGCTCGGGCCCGACGACTCGCGCCCGCTGCTCGCGGGCGGGGACCGAACCGCGACGCTGACTCGCCTCGCCGACGTGCGTGCCGCCGCGTACGACGCCGCCGCGGACGTCCGCATCGAGACCCAAGGACGCGCCGCGGCCGACGTCGCCGATGCGGTGCTCGAGGCGTACGCACCGTGACCCGCATCCAGGTGGACGTCGCGCCGCCCTACGAGGTCGTGGTCGCGCCGGGTGCGCTCGGCGACGCGGGCCGCGCGCTCGCGGGCTACCGGCGTGTCGCGGTGGTGAGCCAGGTCACGGTCGCGGACCGCTACGCGGACGCGGTGCGCGACAGCCTCGACGCCGAGTCGGAGGTCTTCCTCATGGCCGAGGGCGAAGCGGCGAAGACGCTCGGGACCGTCGAGGACCTCTGCCGGCGCTTCGCGACCTGGGGCCTGCTGCGTGGCGACGCGGTGATCGCGCTCGGTGGCGGGGTCGTCGGGGACACCGCCGGCTTCGCGGCCGCGACGTACCACCGCGGGATCGCGGTGCTGCAGGTGCCCACCACGCTGCTCGCGATGGTCGACGCGGCGATCGGCGGCAAGACCGCCGTCAACCTCCCCGAGGGCAAGAACCTGGTCGGCGCCTTCCATCAGCCCGTCGGCGTGCTCGCGGACACCGACACCCTCAGCACGCTGCCGGAGGCCGAGTACCGGTCCGGGTTGGGCGAGGTCGCGAAGTACGCGCTGATGGGAGATGTCGTCGCCGATCCGACCGGGCTGGTCGAGCTCCTGCGCATGCACACCACCGACGTGCTCGCTCGCGACGCCGAGGTGCTGGGCGACCTCGTCGCGCGCTGCGTGCGCATCAAGGCGGATGTCGTCGCGCGGGATCCCGAGGAGCGCACCGGCGTGCGCGCGACTCTCAACCTCGGTCACACGTTCGCGCACGCGCTCGAGACCGCGGGCGGCTACGGGTTGACCCACGGCGAGGCGGTCGCGATCGGCCTCGTCTTCGCGGGCGCGCTCGCGGGCGGGTGCGAGCGGGTCGGCCCGGATGTCGTGGACCGCTTCCAGGCCGTGCCGGCGACGCTGGGGCTGCTGACCGAGGTCCCGGGCGGTCAGGACGTGGACCCGGACGAGCTCCTCGCGCTCATGCGTCGGGACAAGAAGGCGAGCGGAGGCCTGACCTTCGTGCTCCCCGGCCCGAACGGCATCGAGCGGGTCGACGACCCGCCCGAGCACGCGCTCCGGTACGCGTTCTCGTCGGTGGGCATCGACGCCCAGATCGGAGGATAGGAGCGCATGGCCACGATCCTGCTGCTCTCCGGGCCCAACCTGAACCTGCTCGGCGAGCGCGAGCCGGAGATCTACGGCACGGACACGCTCGAGGACTGCGTCGACGACGCGCGCGCCGCGGCCGGCGCGGCGGGCTACGAGCTCGAGCACTTCCAGTCCAACCACGAGGGCGAGCTCATCGACGCGATCCACGCGGCGCGCGGTCGCAGCGCGGCGATCGTCATGAATCCCGGCGCGTTCACCCACTCGTCGTACGCGCTCGCCGACGCGCTCGCGGCGTTCGACGGGGTGAAGGTCGAGCTGCACCTGTCGAACCCCTCGGCCCGTGAGGAGTGGCGACGGAAGTCCGTCGTCGCGCCCTACGTGACCGGCACCGTTTCGGGCTTCGGCCGCGCCGGGTACCGGCTCGCGGTGGAAGCCGCGGTGTCGAAGCTGTGACCGCGCAACCGGCGAGAGGACACCGATGGTGACCACCACGACGCTCGAGACCCTGCCGGCGATGGATGTCGCCGGTCGCATCCCACGGCTGCGGGACCGGTTCGCCGGTGCCGGGGTGGACGCGCTGCTCGTGACGCGCCTCCCGAACGTCCGCTACCTGACCGGCTTCACCGGCTCGGCGGGCATGGTGCTCGTCACGCCGACCGACGCGCTGCTCGTCACCGACGGCCGCTACCAGACCCAGTCGGCGGAGCAGGTCGCGGCCTCGGGTGCCGACGCCCGGGTCGGCATCGGGACGACCCAGGCGCGCCAGCGCGAGATCCTGGGAGAAGCCGCGGTCGGCATCGCCCGGCTCGGGCTCGAGGCGCAGGGCGTGACCTGGGCCCAGCAGCGCAGCTTCGCGGAGTGGTTCCCCGGCGCGGCGCTGGTCCCGACCGAGCACCTGGTCGAGGACTTCCGGATGGTGAAGGACGCAGGCGAGGTCGCCCGGGTGCGTGCGGCGTGCGCGATCGCCGACGACGCGCTGGCCGACCTGCTGCCGACACTTGCCACCGCGCCCACCGAGCGCGACTTCGCGCTCAAGCTCGAGCTCGGCATGCGCGAGCGTGGAGCGAGCGGCGTGAGCTTCGACGCGATCGTGGCATCGGGCCCGAACGGGGCCAAGCCGCACGCACGCCCGTCCGAGCGACCGATCGCGCCGCACGAGCTCGTGGTGATCGACTTCGGCTGCATCGTCGACGGGTACTGCTCGGACATGACCCGGACGGTCAGCGTGGGGGACCCCGGCCCCGAGGCGCGCCGGGTCTGGGACACCGTGTTGCGCTCGCAGCGGGCGGGACGGGACGCGGTCGCGGTGGGCGTCGAGTGTGCCGCGGTCGACCACGCCTGCCGGGAGGTCATCGACGACGCGGGATGGGGCGACGCGTTCCTGCACGGAACGGGGCACGGTGTGGGCCTCGAGATCCACGAGGACCCGCGGGTGGCCGCGAGTGCGAGTGGTACCCTCGCCGTCGGCCACGTGGTGACCGTCGAGCCCGGGGTGTACCTGCCGGGCGTGGGCGGGGTGCGCATCGAAGACACCGTGGTCGTCACCGCTGACGGGCCTGTCGCCCTCACCGAATTCCCGAAGGATCTCGTCCTGTGAGCATCTCGACGAACGACCTCAAGAACGGCATGTCGTTGAACCTCCCCGAGGGGCTGATGACCGTCGTCGAGTTCCAGCACGTGAAGCCGGGCAAGGGTGGGGCGTTCGTCCGCACCAAGCTCAAGAACGTCCGCACGGGCGCGGTGGTCGACAAGACGTTCCGGGCCGACGAGAAGGTCGAGCACGCGGTGATCGACAAGCGGGAGATGCAGTTCCTGTACCGCGAAGGCACCGACTACGTGTTCATGGACAACGAGTCCTACGACCAGCTCCCGGTCCCGACCGACCGGCTCGGCCAGGCGACGCGCTACCTCAAGGAAGGTGACGCCGCGGTGCTGCCGATCTACGACGGCGAGGTGCTGGGCGTGGACCTCCCCGCCGCGGTCGAGCTGACGGTCGTCGAGACCGAGCCGGGCGTGCAGGGCGACCGGGTCTCCGGCGCGCGCAAGGCCGCGACGCTCGAGACGGGCTACGTCATCCAGGTGCCGCTGTTCGTGGAGACCGGCGAGAAGCTCAAGGTCGACACCCGCACCGGCGACTACCTCACACGCGCCTAGTGGTGCGTCCGGCCATCACTGCGGGGGGTCACGCCGGGCGGAGACGGCGCTCGCGGCGTCCTCGTCCTCGACGCAGAAGCCCACTGCGCCTTCGTCCTGCGTCCTTGCGAACACCGCCCCCGCCTCGCCGTGCCCACCCCGTCGATCACCAGACGCACCACTGGCGCGGCTGACGTGGCACCCCGGCGGGAGTCCAGAGAGCGAGCGTTGGGCCTCTGCTACGAGCTCGAGGTGCGCGACATCACCGTGACCGACCTCCTCTCGGACCTCCCCGTCGAGCCGGACGAGTACGCGCTGGAGCTGCTGCGCGGGGTCGAGGCGCACTGCGAGGACCTGGACCGGTTGCTCTCCGAGTACTCGGAGCACTGGGCCGTCGAGCGGATGCCGGCGGTGGACCGCGCGGTGCTCCGCCTCGGCTGCTACGAGCTCGCCCACGAGCCCGACGTGCCCACCGCGGTCGTGATCAGCGAGGCGGTGGACCTGGCCAAGCAGTACTCGACCAAGGACTCCGGCCGCTTCGTGAACGGTCTGCTGGCGCGGATCGCGGAGCAGGTGCGGACGCCGTCACCGTCGGCATGATGCCGGCTCGGGCCGCCGGGGTGCCGTAGCGGTGCCGGAGACGATCGAGGCTCCGGTCCGGATCGACGAGCCGGACCTCGAGGAGTGGGTCGGGACCGACCGTCCGTGGGTCGTGATCGTGTGGAACGACCCGGTGAACCTCATGGACTACGTGGTCTACGTCTTCCAGAAGCTCTTCGGGTACTCACGCGAGAAGGCGACCAAGCTGATGCTCGAGGTGCACCGCGACGGCAAGTCCGCGGTCGCGCACGGCTCGCGGGAGAAGGCCGAGATCGACGTCGCCCGCCTCCACGCCCACGGCCTCTGGGCCACCATGGAGCACGACAGCACGTAGGCCGCCTCGCGGCGGATGGCGTCCCGCGGTGCGGCCGTGGGTCGGGACCTCCACCGGCACCCTCCGTTCGCTCAGACGAGGGGTTCGCTTCGCTCACCCGACTCGCTCGGCGGAGGGGCACCGGTTCCGGTCCTCGGCGGGGCCAGAGACGGGTCGGGCCAGACGAGTTGCCGCTGCGGCTTTGCGTCGATCCGGCACGCGAGCCGTGGTGTTGCTCGTGTTCGTCTGAGTCGGTGTCCCGACGCTGCCTGTGGACGGCGTTCCGCGGGGCGCTCGGCCGGGGCGTTGCTGTCCCAACCTCTTCGTAGAGTCCAACGACGTTCACACCGAGGAGGGCGGATGGCGATCACCGAGATCGACCCGATCGACTCGACCGACGAGCGACCGACGGAATGGCTGGAAGCAGAGATCTGCACGCTCGCCGGCCACATCGCTGCAGCAACCTGTCGCTTCCTGCTCCTGGTCGCGGAGTTCGACCGTCGCGGTGGCTGGCGCAGCTGGGAGTGCCTCAGCGCCGCGCACTGGCTCAGCTGGAAGTGCGGCATCAGCCGCCGGACTGCGCAGGACTACGTCCGCGTCGGTCGCGCCCTGGAGGAGCTCCCGGTGATGACCGCGGCGTTCGGCGCGGGCCGGCTCTCGTATTCGAAGGTGCGCGCGATGACGCGAGTGGCGACGTCGAGGACCGAATCGGATCTCGTCGAGGTCGCTCGGCACGGCACGGCCGCGCACATCGACCGTATCGTCGCCGGCTACTGCACGGTGCAGCGCAACGTCGATCCCGACCGGGCCCGCGCCCAGCTGCGGCGCCGCGGGGTCTGGTACGAGACCGCAGAGGACGGCATGGTCACGATCACCGTGCGCGGCGCAGCCGACGCCACGCAGGCGATCCTGCGGGCGATCGACGCCGCGAGCACGGTCCTTGCCGATCCCGTGGACGATCCCGACGCTCCCGGTGCGGCGCGCCGATTCGACGCCCTGGAGCACGTGGCACGCGTGTACCTCGAGCCGGACGCACGCGCGGCCCCGGCAACCGAGCTCGTCGTGCACGCCGACGTCGAGACGCTCGCGGAGCAGCAACCCGGTCGATGTGAGATCGAGGGCGGACCGAGCCTGACCGCGCTCGCGCTCGAGCGGCTCTCGTGCGACGCCGGGGTGCGGCTCGCAATCGAACGCGAGGGCTCGACCATCGACGTCGGTCGCCGGACCCGCTCGATCCCGCCGGCCCTGCGGCGGGCGATCGTCGATCGGGATCGCGGCGTCTGCCGGTTCCCCGGATGCACGCATTGCGGGCGGCTGCAGATCCACCACCGCCAACCCTGGTCCCGAGGTGGCCGTACCGAGCCTGCGAACCTGCTCCTCGTCTGCCTCTACCACCACAAGGTGCTCCACGAGGGCGGCTGGCACGCGCGGGGCGACGCCAACGGCTGCGTGACGTTCGTCGACCCTCGGGGTCGACCGATGCCCGAGGTCCCGGCGCTACCCGCGCGAACGGACTCGAACGCGATTCGGAGAACGCATGCCGCGACTGCGGTCCGGATCAAGGCGGACACGATCGTCCCTGCCTGGCGCGCCGGCGAGCGTCTCGATCTCGACCACGCGGTCACCGCGCTCTGGTACCTCGACCCGCCAGACCGCAACTGACGGACCGCGTGGCTTGTCCAGATCCGGACCGGATGCTGGACTTTGGCGGTCGGGGACGGACGAGGGGCAGGAGCGCAGGTGCATCGGCAACGCAGGGCACGGCTGGTCGCGGTGACCGCCGTGGTCGCGCTCTGTGCCACCGCGTGTGGGAGTGGATCGACCGGGTCGGCGTCAGGCTTCCGGATCTCGACCGTCGCCGGCGGCACGGTCGACGCGGGCACGGCCCGGTACATCGGCTCGATGCGCTCGAACGGTCCGGGCAATCTCCCGGTCGAGGACACCAACTTCACCGGGGAGATCGACTTCACCCGCGGCGCGTCGACCTGGAACGGAACGGGTCACGACACGTCCGGCGCGCCATCCACGACGCACGGGGTACGTCTCGGCGGCTACGAGTACTACGAGGGCGGGGTCGGCGTGTCGGATCCCGAGGACCCGGCGACGGCCGCGAAGCCCTGGACCCGGATCGAGGCGTTCCCGACGCCGCTCGACGTCTCACCCGAGAGCGCAGGCGACGTCTCGAAGCTGTTCTCGCAGCTCGAGCACTTCGGGGGTCCGGGGGAGCAGGTGGGGACCGAGGCCGTGCGGGGCGTCGAGACGACGCACTACCGGTACTCGATCCCCGCATACCCGATCCCGGCTCAGCTCGTCGCGATGGGATCGTTCTCGGCTCCGGCGCCGGTGACCTACGACATCTGGGTGGACGCGCAGCAACGAATGCGCCGCCTGGTGCGCGGGTCGGACCCGCAGAACCATCTGGAGATCGAGTACTTCGACTTCGGCGCACCGGTCACGATCGCCGCGCCCCCGGCGGACCAGGTCCGGGTCGAGAACATCTGGCAGGTCAGCGGGGACTGGGACCTCGCGGCACAGGGGCGCGCGGGCGACGCCGTGGACTGGAAGCTGTATCGCGCGCCGGAGGCGGACGGCGGGACGTGCTTCGCCCATGAGGCCAAGCCGCCCGGTCTGCTCGACGGACTGCTTCCGCAGCGTCGCGGTCGTTCCGTCGACGCGTGCGAGACGCCCGCTCCGGACGACCCGGTCGACCCGACCGGACAGATCCCGAGCCGATGGCCTCTGCTGTCCCCGTCGGGAGTCCTCCTCGCCCACGACATGGTGCTGCTGTTCGGCACTGTGGACCCGTCGACGCGCGGCCTGACGATGCACCTCGACGACGGGCACGTCCTGCACGTTGTGCCGACCGGCGGCCTCTTCACGGTCGCGCTCGACGCCCACCAGGTCGTACGGACGATCGCTCCCGACATCCCCGGCCACGACATCGTCTGCACCTTGCCGAGACCGAACTCCCAGCCTTCGATCGGCTACTCGTGCGAGGACCGGAGCCCGATCCGTCCGCAGCCGCCGTCACTCGGAGATGTGTCCGGGCTGCCGTCGGGCGTGCCTCCACCCGAAGTGCCTTCACCTGAGGTGCCGACGCCACCCGAGACGGAGCCCCCGACCGTGGCGCCGCCCGGCTGACCAAGCCGTCCCACCTGCGTGCCATCATCGATCGGTGGTCGACAGCATCCGCCGTACGGAAGCCGGGATCGTCCTCGTGCTGCACCCGGCCGAGGTCGAGATGCTGCGCGATCTCGCGGGCCAGCTCGAATCGCTGCTCGAGGGCGGGGTCCCCGAGCGCGGTGGGGACAAGACCCGCGACCGCCTCTTCCCCCGCGCGTACCTCGACCCCACCGAGGACACCGCCGAGAGCGAGTGGCAGGGCGCAGTGCACGAGGACCTGGTGCGTGACAAGAGCGCCGCAGTCGAGGCACTGGTGGAGTCGCTCGACCTCGGTGTCGCCGGCCGCAAGGACACGCTGACGGTGACGCTCACGCCCGAGGCGGTGGAGCAGTGGGTCGCGGCCGTGAACGACGTCCGCCTCGCCCTCGGAGTGGTGCTCGAGGTCAGCGAGGACGAGCCGCGGCTCGCCCGGGACGACCCCCGCCGACCGGGCTTCGAGGTCTACCAGTGGCTGACCTGGCTCCAGGGCTCGCTCGTCCAGCAGCTCCTGGCCGACATCGACATCCCGGACGACGAGAGATGAGGGAGACCGCATGACCCCGACCGAACCGGTGCCGGGCCCGGTGCAGATCGTCGACGGCTACGGGCTGGGCGACGCGCCGGCCGATGGCTCCGCATTGCCCTGGTCGCAGGTCGTCGACTGGCTGACCGCGGCGCACAACTACTGGGTGTCGACCACGCGCGCCGACGGCCGGCCGCACGCGATGCCGGTGTGGGGACTGTGGTCCGACGGCGCGGTCTGGTTCTCGACCGACCCGACGTCGATCAAGGGCCGGAACCTGGCCGAGCGCCCGGACATCGTCGTCCACCTCGAGAGCGGCGACGAGGTCTGCATCCTCACCGGCCGGGCCGAACGGGTCACGGACGCCGCAACGCTCGCGACCTTCGACGACCGGTACGAGGTGAAGTACGACGTGCGCCCGAGCGCGATGGGCGAGGCCGCGGGGGTGTACGTCCTGCGCCCCGACACCGCGCTCGCCTGGACCGAGGCCGACTTCCCGACGACCGCGACGCGCTTCGCGTTCTGAGCGGGAAGATCGGCAAAACGCGGGTTGGCGCCTGCTACCCTCGGACGACGCCGTCAAGGGGCTCCTGTGAGGGCCCCACGGAGGAGTACGCATGGCCGAGAGCCCGGCGCGCCGCGCCACACCCGAATCCGACCCGTCGACCCCCTCGCCAGGGGGTCGTTTCGTGTTCCGGACCCAGGTGTTCGACGCGTCGGACCTCCACCGGGCGCACACGCGGATCGCCCACGAGATCGTCGAGCGCAACCACGGCGCCGACGGCCTGGTCCTCGTCGGGCTCCACACCCGCGGCCCTGCGATCGCCCGCCGGCTGGCCGCGGCCATCGAGTCGTTCGAGCACGCCGACGTCCCCGTCGGGACCCTCGACGTCGCCTTCTACCGCGATGACATCGGTCTGCGCCCGGTGCAGCCGCTCGGCCCGACCGAGGTGCCGGTCGACATCACCGGTCGCGTGGTGGTCCTCGTCGACGACGTGCTCTTCACCGGGCGCACCATCCGCGCCGCGCTCGACGCGGTGACCGAGCTCGGGCGCCCCCGCGCGATCCAGCTGGCGGTGCTCGTGGACCGCGGCCACCGCGAGCTGCCGATCCGGGCCGACTTCGTAGGGAAGAACCTGCCGACCGGCGTCGGCGAGGACGTCCGGGTCCGCCTGACCGAGACCGACGACGTCGGTGAGGATGCGATCGAGCTCTGGGCGCCCGAGACCGCGGACATGACGGGGGTGAGCCGGTGAAGCACCTGCTCTCGATGTACGACCTGGACCGGCCCGGCATCGAGGAGCTGCTCGACCAGTCCGACAGCTTCCTCGACGTCCTCTCCCGCGAGATCCCGAAGATCCCGGCACTGCGGGGCAAGACGGTCGTCTCGCTCTTCTACGAGGACTCCACCCGCACGCGCCTCTCGTTCGAGACCGCAGCCAAGCGGCTCTCGGCCGACACCATGTCGTTCACGGTCGGCTCGTCGTCGGTGAAGAAGGGCGAGAGCCTTCTCGACACGGTGAGGACGATCGAGGCGATGGGCATCGACGCGATGGTCGTGCGCCACCACGCCGCCGGCGCGCCGCATCGCATCGCGGGCTGGATCGACGCCTCGGTGGTCAACGGGGGCGACGGCCGCCACGAGCACCCGACCCAGGCTCTGCTCGACGCGTTCACCCTGCGCCGCCACCGCGGGCCGTCCCTCGACGGGTGCCGGGTCGCGATCGTCGGCGACATCCGCAACTCGCGCGTCGCCCGCAGCACGATGCGCTGCCTTGCGACGCTCGGCGCGGACGTCACGTTCGTCGCGCCGCCGACCCTGCTGCCCGAGCGGCTCGACGGGTGGCCGGTGCAGGTCTCCCACGACCTCGACGACGTGCTGGGCGAGATCGACGTCGCCTACGTGCTGCGGGTGCAGGCCGAGCGGCTCGGCCAGGCGCTGGTCCCGACGATGCGGGAGTACTACGCGCGCTACGGCCTCACCGCCGAGCGCGCGGCCCGGATGAAGCCGGACACGTTCGTGATGCACGCCGGCCCGATGATCCGGGGTCCGGAGATCGCGACCGAGGTCGTCGACGGGCCGCAGTCGCTCGTGCGCGAGCAGGTCACCAACGGGGTCGCCGTCCGCATGGCGGTGCTCTGGTCGCTCATCGGGTCGGGAGGCCGGGTTGTCTGACGAGCTCGTCGTCCGTGGCGGTCGCGTGCTGGACGAGACCGGCGAGCGCGTCGCCGACGTCCTCGTGCGCGACGGCCTGATCGTCGAGGTCGGCCCGCGCGTCGATGTGCCCGCGGGCGCGCGGCAGCTCGACGCGGAAGGGTGCGTCGTCGCACCCGGGCTGGTCGACATCCAGGTCCACTTCCGGGAGCCCGGTCGCGAGGAGGCCGAGACGATCGAGACCGGCGCCCGGGCCGCGGCACTCGGCGGGTTCACCGCGGTGGTCGCGATGCCGAACACCACGCCGCCGCTCGACGACGCCAAGGTGGTCGCGGCCGTGCTCGAGAAGGGCCGGCGGGCCGCGTGCCTCGTCACGGTTGCCGGCTGCATCACGCAAGGCCGCGCCGGTCACGAGCTCGCGCCGATGGGAGAGCTGCACGACCTCGGGGTGCGCGTGTTCACCGACGACGGCGACTGCGTCGCGGACGCCAACGTGATGCGGCGCGCGTTCGAGTACGCGACCGCGCTCCCCGGCGCGGTGATCGCGCAGCACGCGGAGGATCCGGCGCTCGTCAGCGGCGGCCACATGCACGAGGGGGAGTGGTCGGCCCGCCTCGGCATCCCCGGGCGCCCCGCGGCCGCGGAGTCGACGATCGTGGCCCGCGACCTCGAGCTGGCGCGGCTCACCGGCGGCCGGTACCACGTGCTGCACATGTCGACCGGGGCGTCGGCCGACCTGGTGCGGGCGGCGAAGGCCGAGGGCGTGCGCGTGACCTGCGAGGTCTCACCGCAGCACCTGTCGCTGACCGACGCGGCCTGCGCGTCGTTCGACCCGGTCTTCAAGATGAACCCGCCGCTGCGCTCCGACGCGGACGTCGCCGCGCTCACCGCGGCGATCGCCGACGGGACCATCGACGCGATCGCGACCGATCATGCGCCGCACGCGCCGGAGACCAAGGAGCTCCCGTTCGAGGAGGCGCCACCGGGCATGCTCGGGGTGGAGACCGCGCTCGGGGTGGCGATCACCCAGCTCGTCGACCCCGGGATCATGACCCTGCACCAGGTGCTTGCGACGCTCTCGTGGCAACCGGGGCGCATCGCGGGGCTCGACCGGCACGGCCACGGGCTGCCCGTCGC
>DASXYP010000120.1:0-22725 GCA_036502405.1 Acidimicrobiia bacterium | reverse complement strand
GGCGCGGTGCTCGTCGCGTCGTCGGTCATCGCGGTCGCGCCTCCGCGCGCGGTCGCCGCGACGACCGTCTCGGTTCCGGACACGATCGACCGCACCGGCGCCACGGACGTCACCGATGCGCTCACCACGTTCTTCGCGGGCCTCGGTCCCGGTGCCACGGTCGAGCTCCCCGCGAACGGTCGATACCGGGTCGACGGGACCATCGTGCTCACGAACCGGCGCGACCTCACGGTCGACGGCCGCGGCTCGACGTTCTTCGCGGTGACCGACGGCTCCGGCGTCACGCCGCCGCGCGGCGGTCAGCGCGCGGGTTGGCCGCGGCTGCGCCAGCAGTGGCGGATCCGCGGCGGCGCCAACATCACGTTGCACGACTTCACCGTGCGCGGCGCCAACGCGAACGGCGGCGCGACCACGGGGGCGTACGTGCCGCGCCTCGAGGGCCAGGCGGGGATCGCGGTGCAGCGCGCCACGGGCGTGACGCTCGACGCGGTCCACGTCACCAACACCTACGGCGACGCGGTGTACGTGACCGGGCGGGCCACCAACGTCATGGTGCGCAACAGCACGCTCGAGCGCACCGGTCGCCAGGGCGTCGCCGTCGTCAGCGCCCAACACGTCACCATCGCCGACAACGTGATCCGCGACGTCGCCCGGTCGGTCTTCGACCTCGAACCGCCGCCGCGGGCCGTGGTCCGGGACGTCCACCTCCAGGGCAACCGGGTCGGCGCCTACGGCAACTTCCTGCTCGCGGCGGGCGGGGCGGGCCCGGGCGTCGGCGACGTCTGGCTCCAGGCCAACCAGGTCGACGGCGGTCACGGGGTCTCGGTCTTCGCCGGGGTCACCCGCCAGGCGCGCACCGGCTTCCACATCCTCGACAACACCGGGACCGGCGAGGCGCGCCCGGCCGGCGGGACCGGGCTGCGAGGCCTGCTGCAGCTCGTGAACCTCGGCCAGGTCGAGGTCCGCGGCAACCACCAGCGGGTGGCCGGGGTGCCTGCGGTCTCGGCCGACCGGGTCTGCGGGCTCACCCTGAGCGGGAACGACTTCCCCGGCGCGAGCACCGAGCACGAGGTGGTCCGGGCGTGCGGGGCCGCCGCGCCGGCCGCCCCACCGGCGACCGAAGCGCGCCCTCCCGGGTCGGCGCCGAGCACGCCCGCCCCGACCATCCCCGCCGCGAGCGCCGACGGTGGCGGCGACACGGCCGGCTCCGTCGCGGCCGGTCTGGGCGGGTTCGTCCTCGGTCTGGGCGTCGCGGCCGTGGCCTTCGTGCTGTGGCGCCGGTCACGGTCCCGGTCGCGGGGCTGATCCGGACCCGGCCCTGGCTCGCATCGGGCGCGGAAATCGGGCCCTAGATTTCCCTCGGAGCCCCTGCGGATGTATCCTTCCGGGTCGCCCCAACGTTTCTCGGCGTGCCTCGCGCGCGCCCCCAGCCCCGGTGGTGCACCGTAGCCAAGCCCAAGGACGACACGATCCTCGTCGAGGGGACGGTCATCGAGCCCCTGCCCAACGCCATGTTCCGCGTCGAGCTCGAGAACGGACACAAGGTTCTCGCGCACATCTCCGGGAAGATGCGGATGCACTACATCCGGATCCTCCCGGGCGACAAGGTCCAGGTCGAGCTCACGCCCTACGACCTCAGCCGGGGTCGGATCACCTACCGCTACAAGTAGTCGAAGGAACCAAGATGAAGGTCCGTCCGTCGGTCAAGCCGATGTGTGAGAAGTGCAAGGTGATCCGCCGCCACGGCGCGGTGCGCGTGATCTGCCAGAACCCCCGCCACAAGCAGCGCCAGGGTTGAGGGTCGACTGATGGCGCGCATCTCCGGAGTCGACATCCCTCGCGAGAAGCGGTTGGAGATCTCGCTCACCTACATCTTCGGCATCGGCCGGAGCACGGCTGCCGTGATCTGCCAGCAGACCGGCCTCTCGCCGGACACCCGGGTCCGCGACCTCACCGAGGAGGAGGTCGCGCAGCTGCGCACCTTCATCGACGCGAACCTCAAGATCGAAGGTGACCTCCGCCGCGAGATCGCGGGCCACATCAAGCGCAAGATCGAGATCGGGACGTACCAGGGCATCCGGCACCGCCGGAACCTCCCGGTGCGCGGCCAGCGCACGAGGACGAACGCGCGCACCCGCAAGGGTCCGAAGCGCACCGTCGCCGGCCGCAAGAAGGCCCGCAAGTAGGCCGAGCAGACGGGCGGCGCCGGCCCCAGCGGGCGAATGGGCTCCAGAGCCCGACTTGAGAACACTGACCAGAGGTAGAGAGCGAGCGCAAAGAGATGGCCAAGCCTGCACCGGGTGGACGACGCCCGCGCCGCCGTGAGCGCAAGAACATCAGCCACGGCATCGCGCACATCAAGTCGTCGTTCAACAACACGATCATCACGATCTCCGACCAGCAGGGGAACACGCTCGCGTGGGCCTCGGCCGGCAACGTCGGGTTCAAGGGCTCGCGCAAGAGCACGCCGTTCGCGGCGCAGCTCGCGGCCGAGACCGCGGCCCGGCGCGCGATGGAGCACGGCGTCCGCCGCGTCGACGTCGTGGTGAAGGGCCCGGGCTCCGGCCGCGAGACCGCCATCCGCTCGATCCAGAACACCGGCATCGAGGTCCTCGGGATCAAGGACGTCACCCCGATCCCGCACAACGGTTGCCGCCCGCCGAAGCGGAGGCGCGTCTGATGGCCAGGTACACCGGTCCCGTCTGCCGCCTCTGCCGGCGCGAGCGCATGAAGCTGTTCCTCAAGGGCGCCAAGTGCGACACGATGAAGTGCCCGATCGAGCGGCGCCCCTACCCGCCCGGCATCCACGGTCGCGGCCGCATCCGTGAGAGCGAGTACATGCTCCAGCTGCGCGAGAAGCAGAAGGCGCGTCGCATCTACGGCCTGCTCGAGAAGCAGTTCCGCAACCTCTACGCCCAGGCCGCCGGCCAGTCCGGCATCACCGGCGAGAACCTGCTGCGGATGCTCGAGCAGCGGGTCGACAACGTCGTGTTCCGCGGCGGGTTCGCGTCGAGCCGCAACCAGGCCCGCCAGTTCGTGCGCCACGGCCACGTGACGGTCAACGGCAAGCGGGTGACGATCCCGTCGTACCAGGTGCGCAAGGGCGACGTGGTCCAGCTCTCGCCCAAGGGTCGGAACATGATCATCGTGCGCCACAACGTCGACACGATCGACCGCGCCGTCCCGCAGTGGCTCGACGCGCTGCCGGCCGACGCCCAGGTCACCGTGCGGGAGCTGCCGCTCCGGGAGCAGATCGACGTCCCGGTGCGCGAGCAGCTCATCGTCGAGCTCTACTCGAAGTAACCCCCCAGCCTCCCGGGCGCGACCGGCGCGCCCACCCACGAGGAGTTCCCATGCTCATCATCCAGCGCCCCGAGATCGAGGCCCTCGAGCCCGAGGGCACCACGCAGCGGTTCATCATCTCGCCGCTCGAGCCCGGCTTCGGTCACACGCTCGGCAACAGCCTGCGCCGCACGCTCCTGTCGTCCATCCCCGGCGCCGCGGTCACCCGCGTGCGCTTCGACGACGCGCTGCACGAGTTCGGCACGATCAAGGGGGTCAAGGAGGACGTCACCGACGTCATCCTGAACCTGAAGGACCTCGTGCTCACGTGCACCTCCGAGGAAGAGGTGCCGCTTCGCCTCGACGTGCGCGGCCCGAAGGAGGTCACGGCCCGGGACATCCAGACGACCTCGGACGTCGAGATCCTGAACCCGGACCTGCGGATCGCCACCGTGAACGCGACCGGCCGGCTCGCCCTCGACCTCAGCGTCGAGCAGGGCCGTGGCTACGCCTCGGCGGACAAGACCAAGCGCGCCGGTGCGCCCATCGGTGAGATCCCGGTCGACGCGATCTTCTCGCCCGTGCGCCGGGTCGCCTTCGAGATCGAGCCCACCCGGGTCGAGCAGGCGACGAACTACGACAAGCTCACGCTCGAGATCGAGACCGACGGCTCCATCACGCCGCGCGAGGCGCTCGCCTCCGCCGGTGCGACGCTGCGCAACCTCGTCGCGCTGGTCGGCGACCTGTCGGCGGAGCAGGAAGGCCTGGAGCTCGGCGAGGTCTCGCCGGTCACCGCGACCTCCCCGGACCTCGAGCTCGCGATCGAGGAGCTGGACCTGTCCGAGCGCCCGCGCAACTGCCTGAAGCGCGCCCGCGTCGACTCGATCGGCCAGCTGGTCCAGAAGACCGAGGACGACCTGCTCGCGATCACGAACTTCGGTCAGAAGTCCCTGGACGAGGTCATCCAGAAGCTCGACGAGCGCGGCCTGTCGCTGCGCATGAAGGACTGACCCGAGATGCCGGCACCGAAGAAGGGTCCACGCCTCGGCGGCACGCCGGCGCACCAACGCCAGCTCATGGCGAACCTCGCCGCGCACCTGTTCGAGGCCGAGGGCATCACCACGACGGTGTCGCGGGCCAAGGCGCTGCGCCCCTACGCGGAGAAGCTCATCACCAAGGCCAAGAAGGGCGGCGTGCACCAGCAGCGCCAGGTCGTGTCGACCATTCACGACCAGGCCGTGGCGCACAAGCTGTTCGCCGAGATCGCGCCGCGCTACGTCGATCGCAACGGCGGCTACCTGCGGATCCTCAAGCTCGGTCCGCGCCCGGGCGACAACGCGCCCATGGCGCGCATCGAGCTCGTCTAGCCACCTCGTCCCCGGCGCGCTGAGACGTCAGGAAGCGCGTTGATCGTGCCGAGAAGCGGCGGGGAGGCTCGGTCGTGACGCTCTTCGAAGCCGGCGCCGGTGGAGATGCAGACCCGGGAGCGGGCCCGGCGGTCTGCCGGCTGGTGCTCGCCTACGACGGGAGCGGGTTCCGCGGCTTCGCGACCCAGCCCGACCAGCGCACGGTCGAGAGCGTGCTCGGCAAGGCGCTGCACCAGGTGCTGCGTCACGAACCCCCGCTCACGTGCGCGGGCCGGACGGACGCGGGGGTCCACGCCTGGGGCCAGGTCGTCTCCTTCGAGGCCACACCGGGGCTCGAGCCGGCGCTCCTGCAGCGCGCGCTCAACGGGATGCTCGGCCCGGAGATCGTGGTGCGCGACGCGGACCTCGTACCGCCGGGCTTCGACGCCCGCCGGGGCGCGCGTTGGCGGCGCTACCGGTACACGGTCGTCAACCGGCCGGTGCCCGACCCGTTCCTGGCCCGGTACGCGTGGTGGGTGCGTGAGCCCTTGGACCGGTCGCTCCTGCGGCTCGCGGCAGACCCGTTCGTCGGCACGCGCGACTTCACGTCGTTCTGCCGGAAGCCCACGACGGGGAGCGGTTCGCTCGTGCGCAAGGTCTTCGCGTCGCACTGGACGGACCTCGGCGACGGGCTGCTGCGCTACGAGGTGCGCGCGTCGTCGTTCTGCTGGCAGATGGTGCGGTCGATGGTCGGAACGATGGTGAACATCGGGCTGGGGCGCGGCACGCCCGGCGACGTGATGGGCATCCTCCGCACACGCGAGCGCGGCTCGGTCGCCGAGCCCGCGCCCGGCCGGGGCCTCTGTCTCTGGGACGTCGGCTACGACTGACCGGCCCCGCTCCTTGTCGGCACGCTGGACCGCGCTGGAGCCGGTTGAACGTGCCGAGAACGTCGACCCCGGTCAGCCGGTGGTGGCGCCGCCCGCGTCGCCGGACCCCACCGGGTCCTTGCTGCGGTCGTGGGGGGTGACCTGGAGCGCGAGCAGCGCGTCGGCGCCGGTCGCGCCGCCGCTGTAGACGATGACGTCCCACTGCTCGCCGAGTGCCGTGTACGCGCTGAAGACCGCGGCCGCGGCGCCCGCCGAGGCGGACTTCTCGATGCGGTACCCGGCGTGGGTCAGCGCGTCCCGGTAGTCCTTCGCAGCCTGCGCCACGTCGCCACCGGGTACGGAGTACGAGAGCGTGTACGCGCGGTGGCCGGACTTCCCCGCGGCGATCGCCGCCTTCAGCGAGGCGCCCGCGGGAAGGGGCACGTCGTCGTTCGGGAAGCTCGCGGGGATCGTCGCGGCACCGACGCTGATGGAGTTGTCACCGTCGGTCGCGGTGATCTGATGCTTGTCCTTGTTCACCTTGACGTTGCCGGCGGCGTCGCCCCCGGAGCTGCACCCCGCGAGCAGCCCGAACGCCAGCACGCCCGCGCCCGTTGCGGAGAGAAGACGCCGCACGTCAGGGTGTGGCCGTGCCGGTCGAGCCCGAGCCGGCGGTCGACGGGGACGTGTCGCCGATCCCGCTGATCCCGCTCGTCACCTGGCCGTGGGTGTGCACCTGGACGGAGAGCGTGGCCCGGTCGCGGGGGCTGGCCTTGCCGCTCACGACCGCGACGTCCCAGTGCTTGCCCAGCGCGTCGTACTGCACCATCCCGCCGTCGCTCCCGCCGATCGAGCTGTAGTGCTTGATCGAGAAGTCGGCCTTGTCGAGGGCGGACCGGTACTGGTCGCCGACCTTGATCCCGTCGCGGCCGCCGAGCGCGTACGTCATCGTGTACGAGGCGTTGGGCGGGTTCTTCTCGGCCACGACCGAGCGCAGCGCGCCGGCATGGGGGAGGGGCACGCCGCTCGGGAACGTCTTCGGGATCTTGGCGCCGGGCCCGAACTTCACCGAGCTCTCGCTGCCGTTCTCGCCCCGGATGGTCTGGTTGAAGCCCTGCGCGCCGCTGCCGCCGCCGCAGCCGGTGAGGCCGCAGCCCGTCACCACGAAGATCCCGCCGATGGCGACCGCGGTGCGGAGCCCTCGGCCCGCGGACGTGCGCATCAGACCTCGCCCAGGTACAGGAACGAGTAGGCCTCGTCGCGGAACTGCAGGCCCGCCTCGCGCAGGTTGACGTCCCAGTCGCCGCGCACCGAAGGGTCGTTCTCCTCCATGCCGTGGTCGGCGACGAGGACGAACGCGGTGTCGTCGAAGGCACCGGCATCCTCGACCGCGCGCAGCACCTCGCCGATGCGCGCGTCGGAGTCGCGGATCGACGCGGCCGCGATCTCGGAGTGCGGGCCGCCTTCGTGCATCGCGGAGTCGGTCAGGGTGAAGTTGACCCACATGAACCGCGGCGCCGGGTAGTCCACGTCGCGGTAGTGGCCGCTCCAGATGCCGACCGCCTGCTCCGTGCCCATGTGGTCGACGACCGATGACCACTGGTAGTCCTTCGACGGCCGGACGAAGCGCTCGGTGGTGTGCGGCAGGCCGAAGGGGTCCTTGGGGATGGGCGGGACCTCGCCGCGGCGGAAGAAGTCGAAGGTCGAGAAGCCCGCGCCGATGTCGCAGGGCTCGTTGACGGACGCGGTGAACGCATCGTCCCAAGTGCGGGTGACCGCGGTGTGGATCGACTCGGTGCCGGCCGAGACGGTGTTCATCGCCCAGGGCCAGGTGGCCGACGAGTTCGTGATGATCTGCTCGCCGGTCGCGCGGTCGAACCAGGCGTTGTTGAGGATCCCGTGGTGCCCCGGGAGCCGCCCGGTGATGATCGACGTGTGGTTGGCGAGCGTGACCGTCGGGAGCCCGGCCATCGCCCCGTGCTCGAACGCGGTGCCCATCTCGATGAGCCGGGCGACGTTCGGCGCTTCGCCGCTCGCGGCCATGGCGTAGAGCACGTTGGGGTTGGTGCCGTCGAAGAGGAACCCGACGACGTGCCGCGGCCGGCCGGCTTCGACTTCGAGGACGTCGTGGCGCACCTCGCCGTCCTGGCCCGAGACGTAGGTCCCGTCGTCGCGGGGCGCGCACCCGAGCAGGTGCGAGACGGTGGGGGCGACGTCGACGAGCCGCGCGGCGCGGGGCACGAGCCCGTCGGCCCGCACGCCCTTGCCCGCGATGACGAACGGCGCCCGGGCCTGGACCACACCGAGCGAGCCGTGCTCGCCCCGGTGCCCGCCCTGATCCTCCCAATTGTGCGCCGCGGAGTGGATCACGCAGAGATCGGGGGCGGCCGGGTGGTCGAAGAGCTGGGCGATCGTGTCGTAGGCCCACGGATAGGCGTTCTCGGTCCGGGTCGGGTACTTGTGCGCGACCTCGTCGGGCAGCGGCGAGAACCTGTCGGTCGACTGGTCGGCCAGCGGGTCGGCGCCGGTCGACGAGACCCGCTCGTAGCCGTCCGGGCCGGGACCGGTGCGGCGGAACACCGTCCCGCCGTCGTGGGTCAGCGCCTCGTACGCGCCGTCCCGGCTCAGCAGCACCATGTCCACGATCGGATCGAGGGCGGCGTCGAGCAGCACTTCCAGCGCCCGGTCCGCCTCGGCTTCGAGGTGCGTGGGAAGCCGGTGGGCGGCGTCGGTGGAGGTCACCGCGTCAGGCTAGTGCCCCGTCCGGCGGCGTTTGCCGCGTTCCCGCCGGCCAGGAGCCCCGTTCGCGGCGTCCTCGTCCTCGACGCAGAAGCCCACTGCGCCAACGTCGCTGCGTCCTTGCGAGCCGGCGCCCCTGACTCGCCGGGAACATCGCCTCCGCCACCGGACGGAGCACCCGCCGCCGATTGCCGCCCGGGGGCCCGCGCGAGTAGCATCTGCGGTCGCGTTCGGAGCCTGTCCTCCGGCCCGAGCACCCCGGTCCGAGCCCTGAGAGCAGGGGCCCGCGCCGGCGCCGTCAACCCCGTGGGCCAGCCGGTCCCCGATCTCAGAAGAACGAGTAGGACCCGTGCGGACCTTCACCCCCAAGCAGTCCGATGTCCAGCGCGCGTGGCTGGTCGTCGACGCCGACGGCAAGCGCCTCGGACGGGTCGCCACCGAGGTCGCGACGCTGCTGCGCGGCAAGCACAAGCCGATCTGGGCGCCGAACACGGACGTCGGCGACCACGTGATCGTGATCAACGCGAACAAGCTCGACGTCTCGCTGCGCAAGAGCGCGGACAAGCTCTACTGGCGCCACTCCGGCTACCCCGGCGGGATCAAGTCCGAGCCGCTCGAGCGGCTCATGGAGCGCTCGCCCGAGCGGGTCGTGAAGCTGGCGGTCAAGGGCATGCTCCCCAAGACCCGCCTGGGCCGCTCGATGATCAAGAAGCTGCGCGTGTACGCCGGCCCCACCCACCCCCACGCGGCCCAGATGCCGCAGCCGCACCCGCTCGCCTCGCGGGCGCAGTCGTAGATCTCCCGAGAGGAACGTCGCGTTGACCAAGCCCCTCATCCAGACCACCGGCCGCCGCAAGGAGGCGGTCGCGCGTGTGCGGCTGCGCCCCGGCAGCGGCAAGCTCGTGGTCAACGGCAAGGAGATCGAGCAGTACTTCCGCATCGCCACGCACCGCATGGCCGCGACCGAGTCGCTGCGCATCACGCAGACGGCAGACGTCTACGACGTCGACGCGACGATCCAGGGTGGCGGCATCAGCGGCCAGGCCGGAGCCCTCGGCCTCGGCATCGCCCGTGCGCTCGTCACGCTCGACCCCGAGGCGCGCCCGGCGCTGAAGAAGTCCGGGCTCCTCACCCGTGACGCGCGGGAGAAGGAGCGGCGCAAGTACGGCCTCAAGAAGGCCCGCAAGGCTCCGCAGTACTCCAAGCGCTGACCGTGTCGTGAGCGGCCCCACCGCCGCGGCGCGCGTTCGCCCGGCGCCCACGGAGTCCGGCCGATGACGCTCAAGTTCGGGACCGACGGCGTGCGCGGCGTCGCGGGCGTCGAGCTGACCGTCGAGCTGACCGTCGAGCTCGCGCGTGCCGCGGTGCGCGCGCTCGGGACCGACGAGCCGTTCCTCATCGCGCGCGACACGCGGCGGTCGGGGCCGATGCTCGAGGCCGCGCTCGTCGCCGGGATCTGTGCCGAAGGCGGCTCGGCGCGCACCCTCGGCGTGCTCCCCACCCCGGGGCTGGCCGGTGCGTGCGTCGTCGCTCGGGCGCCGGGCGCCATGATCTCCGCGAGCCACAATCCGTACCCGGACAACGGGATCAAGCTCTTCGAGCCCGGCGGCCGCAAGCTGCGCGACGAGACCGAGGCCCGCATCGAGGCCGAGCTCACCGCGCTGCTCGAAGTGGGCAGGGTGCCGCATGAGGGGAAGGGGATCGGCACCGCGGTCCCGGTGCCGGGCGCGACCGGCGACTACGTGGAGCGGATCGTCTCCGCGGTGTCCCCCGACGGCCTCCGCGGCCTGCGGATCGTCGCCGACTGCGGGAACGGCGCCGCCTTCGCCGCCGCGCCGCGCGCGCTGGAGCACCTCGGCGCGGAGGTCGTGGTGCTCAATGCCACGCCGGACGGCACCAACATCAACGATGGGTGCGGTTCGACCGACCCGAGTGGGCTCGTACGCACGGTGCTCGAGGTCTCGGCCCACGCGGGCCTGGCGTTCGACGGCGACGCGGACCGGCTCGTCGCGGTCGACGAGCGCGGTGGTCTGGTCGACGGCGACCACATCCTGGCCATCGCTGCGCTCGACCTGCAGGCCAGGGGCATGCTCCGCGGCAACGCCATCGTCACGACGGTCATGGCGAACCTCGGCCTGCGGCGCGCCCTTGCAGCGAACGGGATCACGATGATCGAGACTCCGGTCGGGGACCGGAACGTGCTCAGCGCGATGGAGGAGCACGATCTCGTGCTCGGAGGCGAGCAGTCCGGGCACCTGATCTTCCGCGAGCACGCGGTCACCGGCGACGGCCCGCTCGCGGGGATCCTGCTGCTCGACGCGGTGGTGCGCGCGGGCGCGCCGCTCTCCCAGCTCGCGGCGGTGGTCACCAAGTACCCGCAGATCCTGCGCAACGTCCGGGTCGGCCGTCGCGACGGGCTCGACGCCGCGGCCGGGTTCTGGACCGAGGTGCGCGCGGTCCAGCGTGACCTCGGCGCCGACGGCCGGGTGCTGGTGCGGCCCTCGGGGACGGAGCCGGTCGTACGGGTCATGGTCGAGGCGAGCGACGAGACCGTCGCCACCACGGCCGCCGACCGCCTCACCGCCGCGCTCCTCACCGAGCTCGGCTCCCCATCGTGATGCATCTTCCGGCCAAGACTGCGCCGACACCAGGCAAGAGCGAAGCGGGGACACCGCGCGCTCGTCGCCGATCTACGAGCGAAGCGTTGCGCCGGGGACACGGTCGTCGGCCCAGCCCGAAGGGCTGAGAGCGGAATGGACGTCGTGCTGGCGGTGGACCTGGGGACGTCCGGGCCGAAGGTCGCGCTCGTGGCCGAGGACGGGGCGGTCGTCGCGAGCGAATACGAGCCGACCCGGCTGATCCTCACCGACGACGGCGGGGTCGAGCAGGACCCGGACGACTGGTGGCGCGCGATCACGGTCGCCACCCGCC
The DNA here is from genome assembly GCA_036502405.1 of Acidimicrobiia bacterium. Classification (GTDB taxonomy): domain Bacteria; phylum Actinomycetota; class Acidimicrobiia; order IMCC26256; family JAENVU01; genus Chersky-806. The sequence goes on along the minus strand of DASXYP010000120.1, from coordinate 11,558 downwards.
GGATGATGGACAGTCAGGCCGTCGCGCCCGAGCGGGTGATCGGCGTGTGCTGCACCGCGCAGTGGCTCGGCACCGTCGCGATCGGCGACGACGGCCGCCCCCTCATGAACGCGATCATCTGGATGGACGCGCGCGGCGCGCCGTACATGCCGGACATCACCGGCGGGACGGTGACGATCCAGGGCTACGAGCCGCGCAAGATCACTCGCTGGATCAAGGTGTCGGGCGGCGCGCCCGGTCACTCCGGCAAGGACCCCACCGCGCACATCCTCTGGATCAAGCACCACCGGCCCGACGTGTACCGCGCCACGCGCACGTTCCTCGAGCCCAAGGACTACCTCAACCTCCGCCTCACCGGGCGCGCGGTCGCCTCGGTGGACTCGATCGCCGGGCACTTCGTCACCGACAACCGCGACCTCGACCACGTCACCTACGACGACCAGCTCATCGAGTTCTCCGAGCTCGACCGGGGCATGCTGCCGGAGCTCGTGCGCGCGGTCGACGCCGTCGGGCCGCTGCGCGCGGACGCGGCGGCCGAGCTCGGCGTGCCCGCCGGGATCGACGTGATCGCGGGAACCCCGGACGTCCAGTCGGCCACCATCGGCTCCGGGGCACTGGCGGACTTCCAGGCCCACCTCTACCTGGGCACGTCGTCGTGGATCACGTGCCACGTCCCGTTCAAGAAGACGGATCTCTTCTCGAACATGGCGTCGTTGCCCGCGGCGATCCCGAACCGCTACTTCGTCGGCAACGACCAGGAGACGGCGGGTGCGTGCCTCGGCTGGCTGCGCGACAACGTGCTCTGGCCCGACGACGGGCTCGGCACCGGCCCGGCGCCCGAGGATGCGTTCGCCCGGATCGACGCGCTGGCGGCGACCGCCCCGGCCGGGAGCGGCTCGGTGATCTTCACGCCGTGGCTCAACGGCGAGCGCACGCCGGTCGACGACCACACGATCCGTGCCGCGTGGATCAACCAGTCGCTCTCGACGACACGGGCAGACCAGGTGCGCTCGGTGCTCGAAGGCGTCGCGTACAACACGAAGTGGCTCCTCGGCGCGGTGGAGAAGTTCGTCGGCCGGCGCCTGGACCCGATCCGGGTCATCGGTGGCGGGGCGCGCTCCGGGCTCTGGCGCCAGATCCACGCCGACGTGCTCGAGCGGACGATCGAGCTGGTCGAGGACCCGCAGGCCGCGAACGTCCGCGGGGCGGGGTTCCTCGGGCTCGTCGGCCTGGGCCGGGCGACGTTCGCGGACCTCGGTCGAACCGTCGCGATCGGCGCGGTGTCCCGCCCGGACCCGGAGGCGACCGCGGTCTACCGACCACTGAGCCGGGAGTTCCGGGCCTACTACCGGCGCACCAAGTCGATCCACGCCCGGCTCAACCGCGACGCCGACCAGTAGACTCGGAGGTTCCATGTGCGGAATCGTCGCCGTCGTCCGGCGCCCCTCCGACCGGACGCCCCCTTCCCTCGGTGAGCTGGCGACCGAGCTGCGACGCGCCTCGGAGCACCTCGACCAGGCGTTGGGCGCGGTCGCCGCGGCGGGCCCGCTCGACGAGGCGGCTGCGCACGTGGAGGCGGTCGACGCGGCACTGCGGGGCGTGCCCGGCGTCCGCGCGCTGATCGACGACCCCGACGGCGTCGCGGTGCTGGCCAAGGAGCTCGATGCCCAGCAGCGCCGGCTGGCCGAGCTCGAGGCCCGGCTCGACACCGACGGCGCGGTCGACCCCGACGCGCTCGAGACCGTGAACGCGGCGCTCGTCCGGGCCAAGGACGCGGTCTGGGCCGTGGCCCGGGACCGGCTCCGCGCCGGACGCGAGGTCGAGGCGCTCGCCGCGGGCACGACCGCGCCCGCGGCGATCGAGGGCTTCACGTCCGTGCAGGTCGCGCTCTCGGCGATCGACCGGCTCGAGGTGCGCGGCCGCGACTCGGCCGGGCTGCACCTCTACGTGCGCGACCACGGCCTGGACCTCGGCGCGGACGAGAACGCCGCCGCGCTCGCGGCTCGCACCACCGACCCACTGTTCCGGTCGGGCGCGGTGCGCGTACCCGGCGGCGCGCTGAGCTTCGTGTACAAGGCTGCGGCCGAGATCGGCGAGCTCGGTGACAACGTCGCGGCGTTGCGCCGCGCGATCGCCGACGACGCGCTGCTGCACCGCGCGCTCGACAACGCGACCGCGAGGGTGATGGTGCTCGGCCACACGCGCTGGGCGAGCGTGGGGATCATCTCCGAAGCGAACGCGCACCCGTTGAACCACGAGGAGCGCGGCGCGGGCCCGGGTGGGGCGTACGTCACCGCCGCGTTGAACGGCGACGTCGACAATTTCGCGGAGCTCGTGGCGCTCCACGGGCTCGAGATCGCCCCGGAGATCACGACCGACGCGAAGGTCATCCCTGCGCTCCTGCGCCGGCGCATCGAGGCCGGTGAGGATGTGACGGAGTCGTTCCGGGCGACCGTCGCCGCGTTCGAGGGCTCGGTCGCCATCGGTGCGCACGCGGCGAACGATCCCGATCGTGTGCTGCTCGCCCTCCGGGGCAGCGGCCAGGCGCTCTACGTCGGGGTCGCGGACGACTGCTTCGTGGTCGCGAGCGAGCCCTACGGGTTGGTGGAGGAGACCTCGAGCTATCTCCGCCTCGATGGTGAGACCCCCGGGAACCCGGACAACCCCGGTGCCAGCCGCGGGCAGATCGTCGTCCTCGACGCCGGTGCCGCGGGGACGGTGGCCGGCATCGGGCGCATCGCCTACGACGGCACCGTGCTCCCGGTCCGGGCCGACGAGCTGGTCACGCCCCAGATCACGACCCGCGACATCGACCGGGGCGACTTCGCGCACTACCTCTTGAAGGAGATCTCCGAGGCGCCGGCATCGTTCCGCAAGACGCTGCGGGGCAAGATCGCCGAGCGCGACGGGGTCCCGGTGGTGGAGCTGCCCCACGAGACGCTCTCCGAGACCCTGCGGGCGCGCCTGCGAGCCGGCGAGCTGCGCCGGGTCCTGGTGATCGGCCAGGGCACCGCGGCGGTGGCAGGGCAGAGCCTCGTCGCCGCGCTGCAGCGCGCGCTCGGCCCGTCGCACGCGGTGTCGGTCGAAGCGGTGCTCGCCACCGAGCTCTCGGGGTTCCGGCTCGGCACGGACATGTCCGACACGCTCGTGATCGCGATCAGCCAGAGCGGTACGACCACGGACACCAATCGCACCGTCGACCTCGCGCGGGCGCGCGGCGCGACGGTCCTCGCGATCGTCAACCGGCGCAACAGCGACCTCGTCGACCGCACCGACGGCGTGCTGTACACGTCCGACGGGCGTGACGTCGAGATGAGCGTCGCGTCCACGAAGGCCTTCTACGCGCAGGTCGCGGCGGGGTTCCTCCTCGCGTTCGCGATCGCCGATGAGCTCACCCTCGGCCACTCGGAGGACCGGGTCGCGCTGCTGCACGCACTGCGCGAGCTCCCGACCGCGATGGAGCAGGTGCTGGCTCGGCGGGGGTCGATCGGCGCGGTCGCGCAGCGCCTCGCGCCGGGGCGGCGCTACTGGGCCGTCGTCGGCAACGGAGCGAACCGCATCGCCGCGCACGAGGTGCGGATCAAGCTCTCCGAGCTCTGCTACAAGTCGATCGCCTGCGACGGCACCGAGGACAAGAAGCACATCGACCTCTCGGCCGAGCCCCTGATCCTGGTGTGCGGGGCCGGCCTGTCGGGCTCGAACGCGGACGACGTCGCCAAGGAGCTCGCGATCTACCGGGCCCACAAGGCGGCGGCGGTGGCGATCGTGGACGAGGGCGACGCGCGGTTCGGTGCCGCGCTCGAGACCATCGAGGTGCCCGCGGTGCATCCCGCGCTCGCCTTCGTGCTGTCCGCGATGGCGGGCCACCTCTTCGGGTACGAAGCCGCGCTCGCGATCGACGCGTCGGCGCGCCCGCTGCGCGAAGCGCGTGCCGCGATCGAGGCGGTGGTCACCGCGCCGCGCGCGCCGAGCCGGTACGCGATGGACCGCCTGGCCGAGCAGCTCGAAGGGCCGGCCACCCGCTTCTTCGACCAGCTGCGCGCGGGCACCTACGACGGCTCGCTCGAGGCCGGCACCGCGGTGCGGCTCGCCTCGCTGTTCCGGTACGCGACCCGCGTGCTGCCGCTCGACGCCTTCCAGGTCGAGTACGGCAAGGTCGGCACGCCGGGCACGGTCGTGGAGGACCTCACCGGGGCCCTGACGAGCGCGATCGAGGAGCTGACCCGCCCGGTCGACGCGATCAAGCACCAGGCGAAGACGGTGACCGTCGGCATCTCGCGCTCGGACGAGACCCTGCTCCAGGTGCCGCTGGTGCAGCAGGTCCTCGCGGCGGGCGCGACGCGCGACGCGCTCAGCTACCGCGCGTTGCGGACGCTCGTGGACCTCGACGCGGGCGTGGCCGAGGTCACGGGATACACCCGCTACCGCATCGACGGGGACCCGGCGACCGAGGACGCCACGATCGGCGTGCTGGACCAGGGGGGCAGCGCGAGCGGGCTGCGCTCCCGGACCGCGGACAACCCGACGCTGCGCGGCACCAAGCAGGTCGCGGCGGCCGAGCGCGAGGTGACGGTCATCCGGGGCCGCAGCGACGGCCGGACCGTGCTCATCGTCCCCGAGGTCAAGGGGGTCCAGACCGTCGGGCTCACGCTGCTGCACATCGACCTGAAGCAGCGCGTCCCCGCCGACGTCGCCCACGCGGTGCTCTCCGGGTACCGCAACCGGTACGCGGCGCTGCGCGGGGCGTTCACCGAGACCGAGCTCAGCTTCGACGACCAGCGGCTGGCCGACACCGACCTCGTCGACCTGCTCACCGTCCCGGTCAACGTCCTCGCCGACCGCTGGCGCGCCGCCGGGTGACCCCGCCATCCCCCGATTGTCCGAATTCCGGTCACAGTGAACGGTCTTCGGACGAACAGAGGGGTGGGGAGGGGGTATGAGTGGGGCGATGCTCGGGATCGGGACCGACCTGGTGGAGTGCGACCGGTTCCGGCTCGCGCTCGAGCGGCGCCCCCGCATCGCGGAACGGCTCTTCAGCGAGGCCGAGCGCGAGTACGCGTTCCGCCACCGCGAGCCGGTGCCACCCCTGGCCGCGCGGTTCGCGGCCAAGGAGGCGGTGATGAAGGCCATGAGCGTCGGGCTCTGGAAGTTCGCCCTCCGTGACGTGGAGGTCGTCCGCCTGCCGAGCGGCCAGCCCGAGGTCGCGCTCCACGACAAGGCGGCCGCGCTCGCGGCCGATCGCGGCGTCACCCGGTGGCTCCTCACCTTGTCGCACACCGACGGCATGGCGATCGCGATCGCCGTGGCGCTGGCATGAGACCGCTCGTCACCCCGGCGGAGATGGCCGAGGCGGACCGGCGCACGATCGCCTCGGGCACGCCCGAGTCCGTGCTCATGGAGCGGGCGGGGCGGGCAGTCGCCTGGGCCGTCCGGAGCCGGTGCGGCGGGACCTACGCACGCCACGCGATCGTGGTCTGCGGCAAGGGCAACAACGGCGGTGACGGGTTGGTCACCGCACGGGCGCTGCGCGCGTGGGGGATGCGGGTCGACGTCTTCGCGCTCGAGTCCGGGATCGACCGCGTGCGTCTCTCGCGCGCGCTCGGGCGCGCGGACGTCGTCGTCGACGCAATGTTCGGCACCGGCTTCCACGGCGCGCTCGAAGGCGACGCGGCGTGGATCGCCGAGGCGATCGCGGCCGCGCCGGTGGGAGTGGTCGCGGTCGACATCCCCTCGGGCGTCGACGGGTTGACCGGCGCGACCGACGGGCCGGTCGTCGACGCGGACCGGACGGTCACCTTCGCCGCGACCAAGCCCGGGCTGGTGTTCCAGCCCGGCCGCTCACACGCGGGCACGGTGACCGTCGCCGACATCGGCATCGCGGTGGCGCCGGCGGCCGCGGGGATCACCGAGGAGTCCGACGTCGCGGCGTGGCTCCCCCCGCGGCAGCCCAGCACCCACAAGTGGGAGGTGGGCGGGCTCATGGTGGTCGGCGGCACGACCGGGATGACCGGCGCGCCGATGTTCGTGAGCCACGCGGCGATGCGAGCCGGCGCGGGCATCGTCTGGTGCGGCGTGCCGGGCTCTGCGGCCGCGGCGGCGGGCTCGGGCACCGAGGTCATCACCGTCGCCCTGCCCGCGGCACCCGACGGATCGCTCGACGCGCGCGCGGCCGGCGCGGTGCTGCGCGACCTCGGGCGGTTCGGCGCCATCGTCGTCGGCCCGGGGCTCGGCGGCCACGAAGGGGTGCAGTCCACCGTGAGCCAGCTCGTCGCGGACGCGCCGGTGCCGATGGTGCTCGACGCGGACGGGCTCAACGCGCTGCGCGGCGACCTCTCGCCGCTGCGGGTGCGGCACACGATGCTGGCCGCGCCGACCGTGCTCACGCCCCACGACGGCGAGTACACGCGTCTGGTGGGCGAGCCGCCGGGGGTCGACCGGATCGAGGCCGCGCGCCGCCTCGCGACCGCCGCCGACGCCGTCGTGCTGCTGAAGGGCGCCGCCACCGTCATCGCCGAGCCGGGGCCGGGGGGCCGGACCGCGGTGAACACGACCGGCGGCCCGTGGCTCGCCACCGCGGGGACCGGCGACGTCCTCTCGGGCATCATCGGGGCGTTCCTCGCCCGGGGCACGGGGGCGTTCGAAGCCGCCTCGGCGGGCGCCTGGGTCCATGGACGGGCCGCCGACCGGGCCGGGCATACTGGGATGATCGCCGGCGACCTGGTGGCCGCGATCCCGGCCGCGCTGCCCCCGATGGGGGAGAATTAGCGGTCGACCGGACCCGACACCCGTCGGCCCGACCGCCCCGACCGCCCCGACCCTGGAGGTCCGATGCCCAGCAGCACCCCGGTGACCGAGGTGATGACGAAGGACGTCGTCACCATGTCGCCCGACACCTCGCTGCCGGCCGCGGCCGACCTGCTGGCCGAGAAGGGATACGGGGCGGTGCCCGTGGTGGACGGCCTGGGCCACATCATCGGGCTCCTGCGCGACGAGGACCTGTTGATCTCCGAGGCCCGGCTGCACCTCCCGACGACGATCACGATCCTGCCCGGGATCGACTTCACGCTGCCCGGCTCGGTGCGCAAGTACGACGAGGAGCTCAAGAAGGCCGTGTCGTCGACCGTCGCGGATGTCATGGAGCGCCACTTCAAGCAGGTCGGGCCCGACGCGACGATCGAGGACGTCGCCTCGCTCATGCACGAGCACGACGTCACGCACGTCCCGGTGGTGGACGACAACAAGGTCGTGGGCATCGTGGCGCGCGGCGACATCGTCCGGTACCTCGCCACGACGACGTGAGCGAGCGGTTCCGCGCCGCGTGGGTCGAGATCGACCTTGGCGCGGTGCGCGACAACGTCGCCGCGCTCGCGCGCTTCGCGGCGCCGGCGCAGGTGCTCGCGGTCGTGAAGGCGGACGGCTACGGGCACGGCGCGGCCCCGATCGCGCGTGCTGCGCTCGAAGCCGGCGCGACCTGGCTCGGTGTCGCGCTGGTCGAGGAAGGCGTCGTGCTGCGAGCCGACGGCATCGACGCACCGATCCTCGTGCTCTCCGAGCCCGCGCCGGACGCCGCCCACGCCGTCGTGGTGCACGGGCTCACGCCGGTCGTCTACACCGAGGGCGGGATCGACGCGCTGGCGAAGGCGGTCGCGGACCTGGGCGGTGACGACCCGTTGCCGGTGCACCTCAAGGTCGACACCGGGATGCACCGGGTGGGCGCCACGCCGGCCGACGCCGTCGCGCTGGCCCGGCGGGTGAGCGAGCGCACCGAGCTCCGGCTCGAGGGCGTGTGCACGCACTTCGCGGTGGCCGACGAGCCCGAGGATCCTTACACGGCCGAGCAGCTCGCTCGGTTCCACGACGTGCTCGACGCGCTGGAGGCGGAGGGGTTGCGGCCGCCGCTCGTGCACGCAGCGAACTCGGCGGGGCTCCTGGCGTTCCCCGAGTCCCGGTTCGACCTCGCGCGGGTGGGCATCGCGATCTACGGGATCCCGCCCGTGCCCGCCCTCGCCGGACGGGTGGCGTTGCGGCCCGCACTGTCGCTGCGCGCTCGGGTCTCGCACGTGAAGACGGTCGAGCCCGGGGCGCGCATCTCGTACGGGTTGCAGTACCGCGTGGACGAGCCGAGCCGGATCGCCACCGTGCCGATCGGCTACGCGGACGGCGTGCCCCGCAACCTCGCCGCGGTCGGCGGTGAGGTCGTGGTCAAGGGCCGGCGGCGTCCGGTCGCGGGGACGGTGACGATGGACCAGCTGATGGTCGACGTCGGCGCGGATGCCGTCGAGGTCGGCGACGAGGTGGTGCTGATCGGAGCCCAGGGCGACGCCGAGGTGACCGCGCAGGAGTGGGCCGACCGGCTCGGCACCATCGCCTACGAGATCGTGTGTGGCATCGGGCCGCGCGCGCCCCGGCGGTACCGCTGATGCCGGGACGCATCATCCGCACGGCGGGGGTGGCCGCAGGCATCGCAGCCGCGCTCGCCGGCGCGGCGTACACGGCCGAGCGCGTCGCCGCCTCGCGCCTCCGCCGTCACGACGACGAGGACCTGGCCGCCGACCTGGTGCCGCCGTTCGACGAGATCCGGAGCCTGCCGAGCCCCGACGAGGGGTCGATCAGCGTGATCAGCCGGGGCGAGGGTCCACCGATCCTCCTGTCGCACGGGGTGACGCTCTCGGTGCGGACGTGGGTCAAGCAGATGGAGGCGCTGCCCGCGGCCGGGTTCCGGGCGGTCGCGTTCGACCACCGTGGGCACGGCGCGTCGACGGTCGGCACCGACGGTCACACGCTCGAGACGCTGGCGAGCGACGTCCGCACCGTCGTCGAGGGTCTCGACCTGCGCGATGCGGTGCTGGTCGGCCACTCGATGGGCGGCGTCGCGGTGCAGCTCTTCTGCCTCCGCTACCCGGAGATCGCGGCCGAGCGCGTCGCGGGGATCGTGTTGCTCTCGACGCTGTCGCGCACCGCGCTCAGTGGCAGCCCGCGCCTGCTGCGGCTCGTCGACCGGCTCGCGTCGTCGGCCCCGGACGCCGTGGGCGTGCTCGGGTTCTCCAACCTCGGCCTCCTGATCGCGCGCATCGGCTTCGGACGCGACCCGCAGCCGAGCCACGTCGAGCTGACGCGCCAGATGATCCTGGCGTGCGCGTCGGAGACCCGACGGCAGGCGGCGGGTCCGCTGTTCGGGCTCGAGCTCTCGGCCGAGCTGCCGAAGCTCGCCGTCCCGACGCTGGTGATCTGCGGGACCAACGACGTGCTCACCCCACCGGCCGAGTCCCGGCGGATCGCTGCGCGCATCCCGGGCGCACGGCTGGAGATGCTTCCTGACGCCGGTCACATGGCGATGCTCGAGCAGGCGGAGGTCGTGAACCGGCTGATCGTCGACTTCGCCCACGAGGTGCAGCGCGACGGGCGGGCCGTCCGAGCCGACGAGGCGTCGTGACCGGGTCCATCACCGACGTCGCCGGGGTGGCCGTAGGCAATATGACCCGCGACCGGACCGGCGTGACCGTCGTGCTCCTGCCTGAAGGCACGACCGCGTCGTGCGAGGTCCGCGGGGGCGCGCCGGCGTCGCGCGAGACCGCGCTCCTCGAGCCCACGAAGCTGGTCGAGCACGCGGACGCGATCGTGCTGACGGGAGGGTCGGCGTTCGGGTTGGCGACGGCCGACGGCGTGATGACGTTCCTCGCGATGCGCGGGCGCGGGTTCCGCTCGACTGCGGGACCGGTGCCGATCGTGCCGACCGCGGCGATCTTCGACCTCGTCGCGTCGGAGGGTGCGCACCCGACCGCTGACGACGGCGCGGCCGCCGCGGCGGCCGCGGTAGCCGGCGCCGCCCTCGAGACGGGAAGGGTCGGCGCGGGCACCGGCGCGACCGTCGGCAAGTGGCGCGGGGCCGCACACGGGGTGCCGGGTGGCCTGGGCGCCGCGTCCGTGCGAGTCGGTGACGCGACGATCGGGGCGCTCGCGGTCGTGAACGCCGTGGGCGACGTCGTCGCGGATGACGGCTCGATCTTGGCCGGGTCCACGGCGCCACCCGGGACCGGCCCGTACCCCGACCCCCCGTTGGGTCCCGGGGAGAGCACGACGCTGGTCGTCGTCGCGACCGACGCACGGTGCTCGAAGGTCGGGTGCCAGCTGCTCGCCCAGAGCGCGCACGACGGCCTCGCACGTGCCGTGCGCCCCGTCGCGACCCGCTTCGACGGGGACATCGCCTTCGCGGCCGCGACGGGAGTGGTCGAGGCCCACTTCGACCGTCTGCGCCTCGGCGTCGTCGATGCGGTCGCCGCCGCGGTGCGCAGCTCCGTGGCCTGAGCGGCCCGGGCGCCACCCGCTCGTCCCTGCCACGTCCACCGGCAAGAGCCACTCTGGGCGCTGGCAAAGGTGGGTATATCGGACCATTTGCCGTCCGACTTGAGCGATTTATGAAGGTTTGTCTGGACGGCCGACCACTCTCGGTGTTACAACGTCGCCTGTCTGGGAAGCGAACTCAAGAGGGGCGAAGGGCATGCGCAAGAACTCGAAGGGTGGGCGACGTCTGGGCGCGGTCGGAGCCGCCAGCGCAGTGGCGCTGGCACTGGCGCCGCTGGCGTTGTCCGGAGGATCGGCAGGAGCTGCGACGTCGACCTTGCTGTCGGCGGGATCGTCGTGGAAGTACCTCGCGAACGGAACCAACCAGGGCACGTCCTGGCGTGCTTCTGCGTTCAACGACGGGGCCTGGCCCTCCGGGGCGGCGCAGCTCGGCTACGGCGACGGTGACGAGGCGACCGTGGTCCCGTTCGGCCCCAGCTCGAGCAACAAGTACATCACCACGTACTTCCGCCGGACCTTCAACGTGGCGGATGCGAACGCGCTCAACACCGCGACCCTCAACCTGCTGCGCGACGACGGCGCGGTGGTCTACCTGAACGGCAACGAGATCGTGCGGAGCAACATGCCCGCCGGCGCGATCACGTACACCACGGACGCGTCGACGCACGTCGGCGGTGACGCCGAGCACACGTTGTTCTTCCAGTACTCGATTCCCAGCTCGGCGTTCGTGACCGGAACGAACACGCTCGCGGTCGAGGTGCACCAGGAGTTCGCATCGAGCCCCGACCTGAGCTTCGACCTCTCCCTCAGCGCAGACGTGACGAGCACCGGAACGGGTGCGACGGGTGCGACTGGTGCCACGGGTGCGACCGGGGCGACCGGGGCGACCGGGGCGACGGGTGCCAACGGAGCAGCCGGTGCGACCGGAGCCGTGGGTCCGATCGGTCCGCAGGGTCCGGCCGGCCCGATTGGTCCGCAGGGTCCCGCCGGCGCAACGGGCGCAACCGGCGCTGACGGTGCCGCGGGTGCAGCTGGTGCCGCCGGTGCTCAGGGTGCGACCGGTGCGACGGGTGCTGACGGTGTCGCGGGTGCGACCGGTGCGACGGGTGCCGATGGTGCTCAGGGTGCGACCGGTGCGACGGGTGCTGACGGCGCCACGGGAGCGACGGGTGCCACTGGCGCTGACGGTGCTCAGGGTGCGACCGGCGCGACGGGTGCCGATGGTGCTCAGGGTGCGACCGGCGCGACGGGTGCCG
>DASXYP010000119.1:0-4995 GCA_036502405.1 Acidimicrobiia bacterium | reverse complement strand
GACGCCGATCGGCGCGGTGACCGGGAGCGATGCCGACACCTTCCAGCACGGCTACACCGACGAGGTCGTCGCCAAGTTGCCGCACTCCATCGACAACAGCAAGGGCGTGCCGAACGCGGTGTCGCTGTACCGCAAGCTGCTCGCCGGGCAACCCGACCACAGCGTCACCATCGTGTCGATCGGCGGGTACACGAACCTGGCCGGACTGCTCGCCTCGTCGGGCGGTCACGGCAGCCCGCTCGGCGGGCGCGCCCTCGTGGCCAAGAAGACCAAGCGGCTCGTGATCGAGGACGGCTTCTTCCCGGGTGGTGGCCCGGCGTTCACGAACCAGCAGATCGACCTCGCGGCCGCGACTGCAGTCGTCGGCGGCGAGAGCTGGCCGGTGCCGATCGCCTGGGTCGACGGCGCCACCGGAGTGGCGACGAAGGTCGGCGCGACGCTCTGCACCGCGGTCGCCGCCGATCAGCCGATGCGCATCGTCTACGAGTCGCTGTTCGGCTGTGGGCCGCCGAAGGACGGCGACTGGGACGCGCCCGCGCTGCTGTACGCGGTCGGGGACGTCCCCCGGGTCTTCTCCGAGCTGGGTCGAGGCGGTGCCGCGGTCGTGAACTCGCAGGGCGGGCTCTCCTGGCAGCGGAGTGCCGACCGCAAGCACGACGTCTACGTCCACGTGGCGGACCAGCCGGCCCTCAACGAGCGAATCGAAGAGCTGCTCGTGGCACGCTAGCCACGCGAGCAGACGCGGTGGCTCAGTGCGCGGTGCTCAGCACCATCAGGAGCGAGAGGACCGCCGCGACACCGACGAGCAGGCCGGCCGGGCGCTGCCAGATGGAATCGTCGGTGTGCTGGCGCCGGGGCACGGTGCCGAGCCCGAACGCGAGGGTCGCGTAGCGCTCCTCGAAGCTGCGCGGGTCGGCGACCGTCCCGGACCCGCGGTGACCCGGGTCGGTCAGGTCGATGACCTCGAGCTCGATGACGTCGGGATCGTCGAGGACGGCGCTGCGCACGTCCCCAATGGTACCGGGAGGGGCGCCGGGAGCGCGCCGGCGGGGGACACGCCACGGAACGGTGACGCGAGCTGGCGGAGGTACCCGGCGGGGATCGGGTCGTCGACCCCGTACGTCGCCGGCCACGCCCGGTCGGGGAGGTGGAAGGTCCCGAACAGGACGTCGATCCACGGGAACAGCCCCGCGAAGTTCCGGTCGCGGGCCTGCGCGTCGTTGGTGTGGTGCCAGTGGTGGAACTGGGGCGAGGAGATGACGTTGCGCAGCGGCCCGAACCGCACGCGGAGGTTCGCGTGCTGGAAGATCGCGTGGAGCTGGAGCAGGACGAGCGCGCCGCCGAACGTGGCGCGGCTGTAGCCGAGGTACGCCAACGGGATGACGGCCAGCAACCGGCCGAGCGATCCGTCGAAGGGGTGCAGGTGCGCGGCGGCGAGCCAGTCCATGCGCTCGCTGCTGTGATGCACCCGGTGCAGCCGCCAGAGCGCGGGCACCGTGTGCATCATGCGGTGCGACCAGTAGCCGACGAGCTCGACGATCAGCAGCGCCTCGAGGAACTGCAACAGCTCCGGCTGGGCGGTCACGGCGTCCCGGATCGCCGCGGGGGTCAGCGCGTTCATCGCCACGACGATCGGGATCGCGGCGAGGACGAGACCGGCGGTCGTCAGCAGTCCGGTGAAGAAGAAGTGCAGGACGTCCGTGCGGAAGCCGGGTCGGAACCAGCGCGCGCCGGAGTGCGCGGGCCAGAGCCGCTCGAGCGGCATGAAGACGATCGCGAGGAGCAGGAAGCCGATGAGCGCTCGCAACAGCACGCCCCGAAGGTACGCCCGGAACGTGAGGGACGTGTCAGGCGCGCGTGATCAGTCGAACGCACCCTCGTCGGCCAGGGCCGCGCGCTCGTCCGCGCCGAGGGCGAGGAGCTCGTCGAGCACCCAGTCCTGGTCCTGGCCGAGCGTCGGGCCCGAGCGCGAGTAGCCCCCGGGGGCGTCCGAGAGCCGGAACCCGTTGCGCTCGTAGTCGCCGTCGCCCATGAACGGGTGGACCAGCGGCACGAAGTGGCCGCGGTGCGCCACCTGGGGGTCAGCGTGCAGGTCGCCGAAGTCCTCGACCGGCACCGCCTCGATCCCCGCGGCCTGGAGCGCATCGGCGACCGCGATGCGGGTCCGTGACGCCGCGTACTCGCCCGGGTCGCCGGCGGTGATCTCCATGAGGCGCGCGAGCTCGTCGTCGGTCCACGCCGCGACCGCGACCCAGCGGTCTTCGACCACGGTGCCGTCGATCTCCTCGGGCTCGCACGCGAGGACCCCGTGGAAGCGCGCCCGCGGGTTGGCGTTGCCGGTGCGCGATCGAGCCTCGCCGCGGGCCTGGAAGTCGAGCAGCCAGGGTGACAGCGAGTAGATCGCCGCCTCGACCTGGGAGATGTCGAGATGGACACCGTGGCCGGTGCGCCGGCGGTAGAGCAGCCCGGCCGCGAGCGCGGTGGCGACGAAGCGGGGCGCGAGCGAATCGGTGATCGTGCCGTGCGGGCCGACGGGCTCACGGTCGGGCCAGCCGGTGAGGAAGTTGTACCCGGCGAGCGCGGAGCCCTGGCCGCCGAACCCGGGGTAGTGGCGGTGAGGGCCGGTCTGCCCGTTGAGGCACGCGCTCACCATCACCAGGTCCGGCTTGTCGGCCGCGAGCGCCGCGTAATCCAGGCCGAAGCCGCGCATCGCGCGTGGCGCGAAGTTCTCGGCCACGGCATCCGCCCACTCGACCACCAGCCGGCGGACGAGGTCGACGGCCTTCGGGTGCTTGAGGTTGAACGTGACGTCGCCCTTGCCGACGTTCAGGCCGTCGTACATCGGCGCGCCCTCGAGCCCGTGCGGGTTCTTGGGCCCGAGCGCGTAGACGCGGAGGAAGTCGGGGCGGCTCTTGGACTCGACCCGCAGCACCGTCGCGCCGTGCTCGACGAAGTAGCGCGTGGCGATCGGTCCGGCGGCGCCGGAGCCGAACTCCAGGATCTTCGTGCCCGCCCAGGCGCCGGTCGTCGCGGCGGCCGCGGTGGCCGGCACGGGCTTGGCGTGCCGGGCACGGAGCGTCGCGTCGCCGAGGCGCGGGGCCGGCACCGACGGGCGCACCCGGGCCGCACGACCGTCGGCGGACTCGACGGTCACGAACGCGGACGGGAACCGCTCGTAGGTGCCGAGCGGGCCGAAGAAGTCCCGCGCCGCGAGCTGGGCGCTCTCGAGGATCTCGCGCGGCGAATTGATCGGGGCGAGCATCAGGTTCGTCTCGCACGCGATGTCGTACAGCTCCTGCATCGTGTGCTGGGCGAAGTACGCGGCAACATCCGCCTCGATGGCGCGCAAGGTCTCGTCGTCGGCGGTGTTGGGGGAGAACGACGCCCAGTCCATGGCCTTGAGCGTCGGCGTGTCGACGAGGCCGGTGAGCGTCTCGAGGCTCGGGACCCGGGCCTTCCCGCCCCGCAGGCCGAAGCTGACGAAGCCGTCCGACGTCGGCCAGATCTCGCGCGTGCGGCCGATGTTGGCGCCCCGCCGGCTGCCCCGGAACCCGGTCTGTGGGTACCGCGCGGGCGTGGCCATGTTCGCGATGAACACGACCTCCTGCATCGAGACGTCGACGTGCTGCGGGCGCCCGCTCGCGAGCCCGGTCAGGGCCGCGAACGCGGTCTCCGCGCCGACGTGCGCGTAGCCGGACGGCTCGCTGCAACGGACCGGCTCGCGGTCCGGGTCGCCGGTGCAGTACATGTTCCCGCTCGCAGCCATCACCCCGAGATCCGAGGCGCGCCAACCCGAACGGGGTCCGGTGAGCCCGAACGGCGTGACGCTGACCCAGACCGCGCCCGGGGCCAGGCCCGGATCGAGCGTCAAGGCGCCGGGGAACCCCGGGGTGTCGATGACGATGTCCGCACTCGCGAGCAGCTCGACGAACGGCGCGTCGTCGCCGTCCTCGGTGACGACCGACTGCTTGCCCGCGGCCCACGCGTCCCACCGGTCCGGCACCGCGCGCAGCGGGTGACCGCCGGGCGGCTCGGCCAGGACGACCTCGGCGCCGAGGTCGGCGAGGATGCGCCCGGCCATGGCGGCGGGCTCGCCGGCGAGGTCGACCACGCGCACCCCGTCGAGCAGGCTCTCTCCGGGTTGTCCGTGCTCCACGACCAGCTCCACCTCTCCCGGGCCGCTCCGACCGTGCTCCGCCGTTCCTGACGTTCGTGTCAGTCTACGCTGCGCCTGCCGCCGGATCAGGAGGGACCTGGATGTCCGAGCCCCGCATCGTCGACGCCGACTGTCACATCCTCGAGCCACCGGACATCTGGACCAGCTGGCTGCCGGAGAAGTACGCGGACAAGGCGCCGAAGCTGGTGAAGGACGGCCAGGGCGGCGACGCGTGGCTGACCGCGGTGGGCGGCGATCCCGACCCGATCGGGCTCGTGGCGACGCCGGGGATGCCGTTCGACGAGTTCCGCTGGTTCGGCGTCACCTACGAGGAGGCGCGCACCGGTTGCTACAACGGTGCGGCGCGGCTCGAGGACATGGACACCGACGGGGTCTACGCCGAGGTGCTCTACCCGCCGCAGCGCACCATGAGCCACTTCCTCGGGGACGACGACGACGACTTCGTCCTCGCCGGCGTCGAGGCCTACAACAACTTCCTGTTCGAGGAGTTCTGCGCCCCGGACCCCAAGCGGCTCATCGGGCTTGCGCAGATCCCGTCGCTCGGGATCGACACCTCGATCGACGCGCTGCGCAAGGCGAAGGCGCGCGGTGCGAAGGGCGTGCTGATCTCCAACTGGCCTTCCGGCGGGGCGAGCCTCTCGTCGGAGGACGACCCGTTCTGGGCCGCGGCCGTCGATGAGGGCCTGCCGGTCGCGATCCACATCAACATCATCAGCCGCAACCAGCGCGCGGCGGGCCGGAAGGCCGCGGCGAAGAGCGGGAACGCGCTCTACGACATGACGACCGAGGCGGCACGAGCCAAGGCGATCGGCGGGATG
>DASXYP010000118.1:0-48585 GCA_036502405.1 Acidimicrobiia bacterium | reverse complement strand
GCGGGGTTGCACGCAATCAGGCGTCCGTCCAGTCCGATCGCCGCGATCGCGGCCGGGACGTGGACGAACGCGTTGCGGAGGAAGGCATCGAGCTGCTCAGGATCCGACTGGGGGACCACCTCCTCCTATCGGACGGAACCGAAGGCCACCTGAGGCACCCGTCATCGAGGCCCTCGGGCCGGTCGGATGGTGTCGGCGTCGCGCGTGCCGGTCCGGATCCTGACGTAGCTGTGCTGGTTCGCCGAAGCCGGCCGAACGCAACCGGCGTGCGCCGTGCATCTGGCGGCCGGTCAGGGCTTGCGGGCCTCGATGATCCAGGTCGCCGACTCGTCGCGGACCCCGTGGTCGCCCGTGGTGATCTCCGTTCCGGAGGGTGCGTGCTTGTTTCGCGTGCTGAGGGCCCGCTGAGCCCACGGGTTCGTGCTGCTCGGGCTCAGCCCTTCACGTAGGAGAGCTTCTCCGAGATCAGACCCGCGGTGACACGCAGGACGTCGACGGCACGCACGTGGCCCGCCTCCGGATCCTCGCGATCGAAGACGTAGCGCATCCGGGCGGTACCGCGATCATCGGAAACGATGAGCTCCTCGGTCTCGACGTATGCGTGGGGCGACTCGCGAAAGAGCTGGCTCCAAGCTGCCCGCACGGCCGCCCTGCCCTCGAGCCGGTCCCCGTCCGGTGGCGTCGTGGTCTCGAAGACGACTTGCTCCGATACCAGCGCGAGCATCGCGTCGAGGTCGTGGCGGTTCGTCGCGTCGGTGAACGCCTCGATCACCCTCGCCGTCTCACTCATCCGTCTTTCCTCCCCGAATCACACGACACCTGGCCGGCAACCAGAGTGCCCGATTTGGGGGGCGGAGGCGAGGGCGTACGAGACGTCACTCACGCAGTCGCTGAGACTCGATCATCGCTGACGTTCGCGCCAGGTACACGCGCAGGTTCTCCTCGCGAACTTCCGAGCCTGCGGTTGCGAGCGGTATCCATCGGAGCCTCGCCGCACTCGATTCAGCCCGCGCGCGGTCCGGCTGGTCACTCACGAAGACGTAGCGGAAATCGGCATGTTCGTGAGCTTGCTCGTCGCCGTACGCGGGGACGGGAACGATGACGACTTGCACCGGCCGATGCCACTTGGCTGATTCGAGATCGCTCAGCCCCGTCTCCTCGTGCGCCTCGCGTAGTGCGACCTGTCGCGGATCGGTCTCGCCCGCATCGAAGTGACCGCCGACCTGCATCCATCGCTCCATCTTCGTGTGCCAACGCAAGAGCACGCGTTGCGAGGGTGGATGAACCACCAGAGCCGAGGCCGTGACGTGCAGCCTTGAGGAGCGCGAGAAGATGTCTTCCGCCTCGAGCGCCGCGCGAATGCGTGCAAGGTCGGCGAGCTCCTGCCCGTTCGATGGGTCGTAGGAGTCCAGAGCTTCGGAGAGGTGCATCGTTGTCCGGGTCACGGTGCTCGCCCTCTCATGCTGGGCCGACGAGGCCGAGCAGATCGGTCGACGTTGGATGCGGCTTCGCGAGAGGCTACGAAGGAACCCTGCCGGATGCGTACAGACCTACTGGATGTCTGTACGTACGCGCTGATCAGGTCTCTCGCATTGGAGCGGGTGACGGGAATCGAACCCGCATGACCAGCTTGGAAGGCTGGGACTCTGCCATTGAGCTACACCCGCGAGGACCGAGACGCTACCGCTCCGAGGTCCCGGCAGTGGGCTCCCGCTCCCGCACCATGACGCGCTCGGGCTCAGGCTCGCCCCCGACCACCGCGTCGCGCTGGGCCCGGAAGCCGGCCTTCTCGAACGCGCGGATCGATCGTGCGTTGCCGACCTCGGGGCCGGCTATGCAGCGCGCGACATCGTCGTCGGCGAACACGACCGTGCGGACGAACGCGTCGATGACCCGCGGGCCCAGCCCGCGTCCGACGGCGGTTGCCTCACCGATGAGGAGGTCGATGCCGGCGGTGCCCTCGGCCGGCTCACCGATCTCCTTCGCGTAGTCCCGCTCGTCGACGAGCCGGTACCACTGGATCATGCCGACCGGCGCGCCGTCGGCCTCGATCACGAAGTACGCGGTGGACCCGGGTTGGTCGATCCCCGTGCCGGACTCGGCGCGCACGTCGTCGACCGTCGCCGCGTGGGCGCCGGCGCCACCGAGGTTCCCCTCCGCGCGCGCCGCGCCCCACCACTCGTACACGTGCGGAGCGTTGAGCCAGCGGGTGAGCGCCCGCAGGTCCGCGTGGCCGAGGGGGCGGAACGAGACCACCTCGGCGCTCGCGTCGCGCGTGTTCACGTCGGGGAGGGGGGATTTGAACCCCCGACCGCCTACTCCCAAAGCAGGTGCGCTACCGGGCTGCGCCACTCCCCGTGTGCTGTGCCGCGGCCGGGCCGCGTCCGCCCCCAGCGTAGGAGGGCGGTGCCCCGCCGGTCAGCCGGCAGGGAGGATGACGGTCTGCAGCTCGGTGTAGGGCGCGATGCCCTCCGGGCCGAGCTCCCGGCCGAGGCCGGACTGCTTGAACCCGCCGAACGGGCCGTTGAAGTCGAGGATCATCGACGAGTTGATCGCGACCGTGCCGGTGCGGACCCTCGCCGCGACTTCGGCACCATGGTCGACGTCCGCGGTCCATACCGAGCCGCACAGGCCGTAGTTCGTGTCGTTCGCGATCGAGATCGCGTTCTCCTCGTCCGAGTACGGGATCACCGAGAGGACCGGGCCGAAGATCTCCTCGCGGGCGATCTTCATGTCGTTGTCGACGTCGGCGAAGACGGTCGGCGTGATGTACCAGCCGGACTCCTGGTCGGTCGGGTTGCCGCCGGTGACCGCGCGTGCCCCCGCCGCCTTGCCCGCCTCGAGGAAGCCCTCGACGCGCTTCTGCTGGCGCTCGGCCACCAGCGGGCCGATCTGGGTCGCGGGGTCGAGCGGGTCGCCGACGACCAGTGCGCCGACCTTGTCGGCGAGCGCGTCGACCACCTCGTCGTAGCGGGACTGCGGCGCGAGGATGCGGGACTGCGCGCCGCACACCTGCCCGTTGTTCATGAGCCCCGACATGATCATCTCGTTCAGGAGCGAGTCGTCGAGCTGGACGTCGTCGAGGACGATCGCCGCGGACTTGCCACCGAGCTCGAGGGTGACCCGCTTCAGCTGCTCGCCGCAGACGGACGCGATGTGCTTGCCGACCGCGGTGCTGCCGGTGAAGCTCACTTTGTCGATGCCGGGGTGGCGCACGAGGTAGTCGGCGTTCTCACGACCGGCGGGGACGATGTTGATGGTGCCCGGCGGCAGGTCGGCCTCGATCACGGCCTCGGCGAAGAGGTAGGAGTCGAGCGGCGTCTCCGGCGCGGGCTTCAGGACGATGGGCACACCGGCCGCCATCGCGGGGCCGAGCTTGAGGGCGATGATGAACAGCGGGACGTTCCACGGGATGATGCCCGCGGCCACGCCGACCGGGGCCCGGCGCACCTGCAGGCGCCCGCCGAGCGCACCCGGGCGCTCGTCCACCCACTCGTAGCCCGGTGTGAGCGCCGCGTAGGTGTCGAGCACCATCGTCGACGAGAAGACCTGGCCCATGATCGACCACGACTTCGGCGAGCCCATCTCGCTCGAGATCAGGTCGGCGATCGCCTCGCTGCGCGCCTGGAGCGCGGCCGAGAGGCGGGAGAGGCCGGCGGCGCGCTCCTCGACGGGGATCGGGCCGGCGTCGAACGCCTTGCGGGCCGCCGCGACGGCCTTGTCGATGTCGGCGGGGCCGGCGTCCGGCACCTGGCCGATGACCTCTTCGCTGTGGGGCGAGATCACGTCGATGAGGTCGCCGGTCTCCGGCTTCACCCATTCTCCGCCGATGAACAAGGTCTCGTAGCTCTGCACAGCACCGACTCCCATGGTCTCTTCGCAGCTGCTCGTTCGCAGCAGTTCGTCCGCCCTGCACCCTATCCGGGCTCAGGTCGGGGCCGCACCGCCGAGCTCGTCGCCGAGGGGGGCGTCGAGGTCGTCCGCACTCAGGTCCCCGTCGCCGAGCAGACGGAGCGCGATCGGCGGGAACACGATCACCGAGAGGAGCCCGGCCGCGACGATCGCCGCGCCCGCGGCCTCGTCGAACACCTTGAGCTCGAGCCCGAGGCGGGCCGCGACCACGACGAAGGTCAGCGACGTCGCCTGGAGCAGCCCCGCGGCCATCACCCGCCGGGTCCGGAAGTACCGCCGGTAGAGCAACGCGGGCACGCCACGGACCACGAGGAGCGCGAGCAGGAACAGCGGGATCAGGAAGAGGTGACCGGGGGAGTGGACGAGTGCATCGACGTTGAACCGGGCGCCGCTGCTGACGAAGAACACCGGGATCAGGAAGCCGTAGCCGATCGCCTCGACCTTGCGGCGGAACTCGACGTGCACGAGGTGCTCCTCGTGATCCACGAACCGGAGCAGCGCGCCGGCGACGAACGCACCGAGGATCGTCTCGACGCCGAGGCCGCTCGCGAGCGCGACGAACAGGACGAGCAGCAGCACCGCGGCGCGCACGCCCAGCTGCGCCGAGGTGTCCTCCAGCGCCCTGAGGGTGGACGACACGTGCAGCGAGCGGCCCGCCTCCATCATCCCGAGCCCGATCACCGCGACCAGGACCGCGAAGGCGACCAGCAGGAAGACGTTGGATCCCAGGCCCGGGGTTCCCGACGAGCTCGTCGAGAAGAACAGCGAGACGAGCAGGATCGTGCCGAACTCGGCGAGCGACGACGCGGCCAGCACGGTCTGGCCGAACTCGGTCTCGCTCTCACCGGCGTCGCGGATGACGGGGACGACGAGCCCCAACGACGTCGACGCCAGGATGATCGCCACGAAGAGCGGATTTCGGATCGTCTCGACCGGTTGGAGCGCGAATGCGACGACCACCGCGAGTCCCAACGACACGACGAACGCGATCGAGATCGTCCCGATGCGGCCGCGCAGGCGGGACGGATCGATCTCCAGCCCGGCGAGGAAGAGCAGGAACGCGAGCCCGAGCAGGGAGAGCACGACGACGGGGAGGTCGATGTCGAGCCAACCGAGCCCCGACGGCCCGACGATCACGCCGATGACGATCTCCAGCGCGACCGCCGGCATCCGCACCTTGGGTGCGAGGTTGACGAGGACCGGCGCGAGCAGGGCGACGATCGTGACCACGAGGATCGAGCTGAACGAGATCGACGGGTCGGCGAGCCGGACTGCTCCTACGCCGGGCACCCGTCGAGGCTAGGTCCACGGACACCGCCCGGCGCGGAGTCTTCGGCCGGAGCGGAGGGCGGAGCGAGATCGGAGCCGGAGCGGAGGCGGGAGCGGGCACGAAGTGCCGACGGCGTCGCGACCGGACACGACGCCGGAGCGACGCGCAGAAGCGAAGCCCGCAGCGACCCAGGAAGTACTGTGATCAGCCCTATGCAGACCACGGTCGAGCCCCTGGAAGACAATCGCGTCAAGCTCCACGTCGCCGTCCCGGCGGAGGAGTTCGAGTCCGCGGTCAACGCAGCGTTCAGGAAGCTCGCGAGCGAGGTGAGGATCCCGGGCTTCCGGCCGGGCAAGGCACCGCGGCGGATCCTCGAGGCCCGCTTCGGCTCCGACGTCGCGCGCGAGCAGGCGCTGAAGGACGGTCTGCCCGGCTTCTACGCGGACGCGGTCGTCGCGGAGGACATCGACGCGATCGCCCCGCCCGAGATCGAGATCACCGCGGGCGAGGACGACGGCGACGTCGAGTTCGACGCGGTCGTCGAGGTGCGTCCGGTCGTGAACCTCACGGGCTACGACTCCCTGACCGTCGAGCTCGACTACACGCCGCCGGACGACGATGCCGTCGACGCGCAGATCGCCGGGCTGCGCGAGCGCTTCGGTGACCTCGAGGAGTCGACCGACCCCCTCATCGACGGCAACTACGTCGAGATGGACATCAGCGGGTCGGTCGACGGTGAGCCCGTCGACGCGATGACCGCGACGGACTTCCTCTACGAGGTGGGCTCGGACGGGCTCACCCCTGCGCTCGACGAAGCGCTGCGGGCGAAGACCCCGGGCGACATCGTCGAGTTCACCGACGTGCTCCCCGAGCGCTTCGGCGACCTCGCGGGCCAGGAGGTCGCGTTCCGGGTCCTGGTGAAGGACACGAAGCGCAAGGTGCTGCCGGACCTCACCGACGAGTGGGTCGCCGAGGTGACCGAGTTCGAGACGGTCGACGCGCTGCGCGACGACAGCCGCGAGCGGATCGCGACGATCGGCAAGCTGCAGGCACAGATGGCCTTGCGGGACCGCGTGCTCGACGAGCTGGCTGGGCTCGTCCCGGTCGAGGCGCCCGAGGCGCTCGTCCAGCAGGACATGGAGCGCCGCCTGCACGACCTCGTGCACCGGCTCGAGGCACAGGGCATCGACATCCCCGGCTACCTCGCCGCGACCGGCCAGGACCAGGCGACGTTCGTGAACGGGATCCGCGAGGGATCGATCAAAGCGGTGCTCGCCGATCTCGGCCTGCGCTCGGTGGTCGCCCAGGAGGAGATCGAGGCGACCGACGAGGAGCTGGACGCCGAGATCGAGCGACTCGCGGAGCGGATGGGCGAAAAGCCCGATCGGGTGCGACGCGATCTCGGGAAGCGGGGGGTGCTGGAGGCGGTACGCTCTGACATCGCTCGTGGCAAGGCGCTGGAGTTCCTGATCGATCACGCGGCGGTCGTCGATCACGAGGGAGAGCCGATCGACCTGACCCTGCCGGACCGGAATGCGGACCCCGATCCCGCCGTTGCAAGCGACCCATCCGACGAAGCCGAAACCCCGAACTCCGAAACCGACGAATCACCGGACTCAGTCCAAGAGGAGCCCCAAGCGTGATCTACAACTCCTTCTACGTCCCCGAGGTCTGGGAGAAGACCCCCTACGGCGGCGAGCGCACCACCAGCCTCCTGGGCAAGCTCCTCAAGGAGCGCATCATCCTGCTCGGGACCCCGATCGACGAGCACGTCGCCAACCTGATCATGGCGCAGCTGCTGCACCTCGAGAGCGAAGAGCCCGACAAGGACATCTCGCTCTACATCAACTCCCCGGGCGGCGAGATCACCGGCCTCTTCGCCATCTACGACACGATGAAGTTCATCAAGCCGGCGGTGCAGACGATCTGCATCGGCCAAGCGGCGTCCGCGGCAGCGGTCATCCTCGCCGCCGGCGAGCCGGGCAAGCGCTTCATCCTCCCGCACTCCCGGGTGCTCATCCACCAGCCCCACGGTGGTGCGCAGGGCCAGGCGGTGGACATCCAGATCCAGGCCAAGGAGATCACGCGCATGCGTGAGACCCTCGACGAGATCCTGGCCCACCACACGGGCCAGACGGTCGAGAAGGTCGCCAAGGACACGGACCGCGACTTCATCATGGGTGCGAACGAGGCCAAGGAGTACGGCATCGTCGACGAGGTGATCTCCAACCGGGAGCTGGCCGCGGTGCCGGTGCCGGCAGGTGTCAGCTAGCGGCTGAACGGTCCAGGGGGAGGGGACGTGGCGAAGTTCGGAGACGGGGGCGACCTGCTCAAGTGCTCGTTCTGCGGGAAGAGCCAGAAGCAGGTCAAGAAGCTCATCGCCGGACCGGGCGTGTACATCTGCGACGAGTGCATCGACCTGTGCAACGAGATCATCGAGGAAGAGCTCTCGCAGAGCACCGAGGTGCGCTTCGACGACCTGCCGAAGCCGCGTGAGATCTACGAGTACCTGAACGACTACGTCATCGGACAGGAGCAGGCGAAGAAGATCCTGTCCGTCGCCGTGTACAACCACTACAAGCGCGTGCAGGCCGGCGCGTACGGCGATCCCGACGTCGAGCTGCAGAAGTCCAACATCCTGCTGATCGGCCCGACCGGTTGCGGCAAGACCCTCCTCGCGCAGACGCTCGCCCGGCTGCTGCGCGTCCCGTTCGCCATCGCCGACGCGACCGCGCTGACCGAAGCGGGCTACGTCGGCGAGGACGTCGAGAACATCCTCCTGAAGCTGATCCAGTCGGCCGACTACGACGTGAAGAAGGCCGAGACGGGGATCATCTACATCGACGAGATCGACAAGATCGCCCGCAAGGCCGAGAACCCGTCGATCACCCGCGACGTCTCGGGCGAGGGCGTGCAGCAGGCGCTGCTGAAGATCCTCGAGGGCACCACGGCGTCGGTGCCCCCGCAGGGCGGCCGCAAGCACCCCCACCAGGAGTTCATCCAGATCGACACGACGAACATCCTGTTCATCTGTGGCGGCGCGTTCGCCGGCGTCGACAAGATCATCGAGCGCCGCCAGGGGAACAAGGGCATCGGCTTCCGGGCCGACGTCCGGACCTCGGAGGAGCGCGACGTCGGCGCCATCCTCAGCGGGGTCATGCCCGAGGACCTGCTGAAGTTCGGGCTCATCCCCGAGTTCGTCGGCCGGCTCCCCGTCATCGGCGCGGTGCACAGCCTCGACCGCGACGCGCTGATGCGCATCCTCACCGTCCCGAAGAACGCGCTGCTGCGCCAGTTCCAGAAGTTCTTCCAGTTCGACGACGTCGACCTCCACTTCACCGACGATGCCCTCGAGGCGGTCGCGGACCAGGCGCTCGCACGCGGCACGGGCGCGCGCGGCCTGCGGGCGATCCTCGAAGAGGTGCTCCTCGAGGTGATGTACGACCTGCCGAGCCGCTCGGACGTGACCCAGTGCGTCGTCGACCGCTCGGTCGTCGTGGACCGGGTCACCCCGACGCTCGTCACCGGTGACGACGAGGAACGCCGCACCGCCTGACCCGTCCGTTCTCGGCCCGCTCGACCACGCCCAGCGCGGTTCAACGTGCCGAGAAGCAGAGCGCAGCGGAGCCATCGCGAGCTCTCAGCCGATGGACGAGCGAAGCGTGGCCCAAGCGGCCCGGGACGCAGTCCCGAGAGCGGAACAGGCGTTCCGTAGACTGCCGCGGATGGAGATCCCCGAGAAGCCGAGTCTCGACGGGCTCGAGGCGAAGTGGTCGGCGCGTTGGGACGACGGCGCGGTCTACCGGTTCGACCGGACCAAGGCGCGCGCCGAGGTCTACGCGATCGACACGCCGCCGCCGACGGTCAGCGGATCGCTCCACATGGGCTCGGTGTTCGGGTACGCCCAGACCGACACGATCGCCCGGTACCGCCGCATGCGCGGCGACGAGGTCTTCTACCCGATGGGCTGGGACGACAACGGGCTGGCCACCGAGCGCCGGGTGCAGAACTTCTACGGCGTGCGCTGCGACCCGTCGCTCCCGTACGACCCGGACCTGGTCCCGCCCGAGAAGCCCGGGAAGCAGGCAGTGCCGATCAGCCGGCGGAACTTCGTGGAGCTCTGCGACCGGCTCGTGGTCGAGGACGAGAAGAAATTCGAGGAGCTCTGGCGCGGCCTCGGCCTCTCGGTCGACTGGGCGATGACCTACACCACGATCGGGGAGCGCTCCCGGCGGGCGTCCCAACGGGCGTTCCTGCGCAACCTCGCCCGGGGTGAGGCGTACCAGGCGGAGGCGCCGACGCTCTGGGACGTCGACGACCGCACTGCGGTCGCGCAGGCCGAGCTCGAGGACCGCGAGCTCGCCGGTGCGTACCACGGGGTCGCGTTCCACGGGATCGGGGCTGCGGACGACATCGTCATCGAGACGACCCGCCCCGAGCTCATTCCCGCGTGCGTCGCGCTCGTCGCCCACCCGGATGACGCGCGCTACCAGTCGCGGTTCGGCACCGAGGTGACGACGCCGCTGTTCGGCGTCACGGTGCCGGTGCTGTCCCACGCGCTCGCCGATCCCGAGAAGGGCTCCGGCATCGCGATGATCTGCACCTTCGGCGACACCACCGACGTGGTGTGGTGGCGCGAGCTGCAGCTCCCCACGCGCAACATCATGGGCCGCGACGGGCGCCTGGTCGCCGACCCGCCCGACTGGGGCCCGGCCGGCCCCGAAGCTGCGAAGCGCTACGCCGAGCTCGCGGGCAAGACCGCGAAGCAGGCGCAGGCGCGGATCGTCGAGCTCCTCGAGGAGTCCGGCGAGCTGGTGGGGGAGCCCAAGCCGATCACCCACCCGGTGAAGTTCTACGAGCGCGGCTCGCGCCCGCTCGAGATCGTCACGTCGCGCCAGTGGTACTTCCGCAACGGCGGCCGTGAGCCCGAGCTGCGCGACGCGTTCCTCGCCCGGGGCCGCGAGCTGCACTGGCACCCGCCGCACATGCGCCAGCGGTACGAGTCGTGGGTCGAGGGGCTGAACACGGACTGGCTGATCAGCCGCCAGCGCTTCTTCGGCGTGCCCTTCCCGGTCTGGTACCGGCTGCGGCCCGACGGCGAGGTCGACTACGACGCGCCGATGCTCCCCACCGAGGACCAGCTGCCGGTCGACCCGTCGAGCGACGTCCCCGACGGGTTCCGTGCCGACCAGCGGGGTGAGCCGGGCGGCTTCATCGGCGACCCCGACGTGATGGACACCTGGGCGACCTCCTCGCTGACCCCCCAGATCGCCACCGGCTGGGGCGACGACGACGACCTGTTCGCCCGTACCTTCCCGATGGACCTGCGCCCCCAGGGTCCCGAGATCATCCGGACGTGGCTCTTCGACACGGTCGTGCGCGCGCACTTCGAGCACGACTCGCTGCCGTGGCGCGACACCACGATCAACGGGTGGATCCTCGATCCGGAGCGCAAGAAGATGAGCAAGAGCAAGGGCAACGTCGTGACGCCCATGCCGATGCTCGAGCAGCACGGTGCCGACGCAGTGCGGTACTGGGCGGCCAACGGCCGCCCCGGCACCGACACCGCGTTGGACGAGGGGCAGATGAAGGTGGGCCGGCGGCTCGCGATCAAGCTGCTCAACGCCTCGAAGTTCGCGCTCGGGGTCATCGGGGACGCGGCGACGGACGCGCCCGTGACCGAGCCACTCGACCGCTCGATGCTCGCGGCGCTCGGCGAGCTCGTGCGGGACGTGACCTCCGCGTTCGAGGAGTACGACTACGCCCGCGCCCTCGAACGGACCGAGCGCTTCTTCTGGGGCTTCTGCGACGACTACCTCGAGCTGGTGAAGCAGCGTGCGTACGGCACGACCGGCGAGAGCGGCGCCGGTTCCGCACGTGCCGCGCTCGCCACCGCGCTGGCGGTGCTGCAGCGGCTGTTCGCGCCGTTCCTCTGCTACGTCACCGCCGAGGTCTGGTCCTGGTGGCAGGACGGCTCGGTGCACCGTCAGCCCTGGCCGGAGCCCGGCGACGCGGACGGGCACGCGGCCGGTGCCGACGCGCTCGACTACGTGGTGGCCGCGGAGGTGCTCGGTGCGGTCCGCAAGGTGAAGTCCGAGGCGCGCCGGTCGATGCGGGCCGAGGTCACCCACGTCGCCGTGACCGACACTCCGGATCGGCTCGAGGCGCTCGCGCGCATCGAGGCCGACGTGCGCGGCGCCGGCACGATCGCCGCGCTCGACACCGCGCCCGGCGACGCGTTCGCGGTCGTCGTCGACCTTGCCGACGAGCCCGCGGCGTAACGGCATGTCGAAGATCTCCGTCGGCCGATCGTCGGGCCGCGTGCGGCGGGTGGCCGACGGCGGCATGTCGAAGATCTCCGTCGGCCGATTGTCGGGCCGCGTGCGGCGGGTGGCCGACGGCGGCTTGTCGAAGACGTGAACATCACCGAGGCGCTCGCCTGGCTGACCGCGCACGTCAACCTCGAGTCCGGGATCGGCGTGCCGTCGGGCGTCGACCGTCGCAAGACCGCCCCCACGCTGGAACGGATCCGCTCGCTCACCGACCTGCTCGGGTCGCCGCAGCTGGAGTTCCCCGCGGTGCACCTGACGGGGACGAACGGGAAGACGTCGGCGACCCGCATGGTCGCGGCCCTGCTCGACGCCGTCGGGCTCTCGACCGGCTCGTACACCAGCCCCGACCTCACCCGGGTCAACGAGCGCATGGCCCTGCGGGGCGTGCCGATCAGCGACGAGGAGCTCGCAGCCGCGCTGAGCCGGGTGGCGCTGGTGGAGGAGTTCGTGCCGGACCGGCCGAGCTACTTCGAGATCCTGACCGCGGCGGCGTTCGACTGGTTCGCGGTGGAGGCGGTCGAGGTGGCCGTGGTCGAGGTGGGGGTCGGCGGGACCTGGGACGCGACGACCATCGTCGAGGCGCCGGTCGCCGTGATCACCAACGTGAGCGTCGACCACGTCGAGTACCTCGGGGGCACCGTCGCGGAGATCGCGAGCGAGAAGGCCGGGATCGTCGAGCCCGGCGCCCGGCTGGTGCTGGGGGAGACGGATCCGGACCTGGTCGAGATCTTCGCCGCGCGCCTCCCGTCCGAGATCCTGTTGCGGGATCGGGACTTCTCGGTCCGGTCCCAGCACCTCGCGCACGGCGGGCGCCTCCTCGACCTCGTGACCCCGACCGGGCCGTACGAGGAGCTCTACCTCCCACTGCACGGCGCGCACCAAGCGGACAACGCGGTGCTCGCGCTCACCGCCGCCGAGTGCTTCATCGGCGAGCGCATCGCGCCGGACGTCGTCGCGGAGGCGTTCGCCGGCATCCGCTCGCCCGGCCGGCTCGAGGTCGTCGGTCGACAGCCACTGCTGCTGCTCGACGGTGCGCACAACGTCGCCGGCGCGCGTGCGTTGCTCGCGGCGCTCGACGAAGAGTTTGCCTCCGGGCCGCGGACGCTCGTCGTGGGTCTGCTGCGCGAGAAGGAGCCGCACGAGATGCTCGAGGCGCTCGGCGTCGCCGACGCGCGACGCATCGTCTGCACGCGCGCGCCGAGCCCCCGAGCGCTCGACCCGATGGAGGTCGCGAACGCGGCGATGGACCTGGGCATCGACACCGACCAGATCGACGTCATCGACTCGGTGCCCGACGCGGTCGCCCGTGCGCTCGAGGTCACGCCGGCGGACGGTGAGGTGATCGTCACCGGGTCGCTCTACACCGTGGGTGCCGCACGGTCGGTCCTCGTGCCGGGCGCCTGAGCCCGGTTCCCCTGGGGGTCCGAGGCGCGGGTAGCGTGCCCGGCTCATGAGTGGAGCGGAAGGCATCGACGGTCCTGTGCGGCCAGGCCAGCGGCATGGGGCCGAGTGGCCCGGCGCCAGCCGAGAGCAGGAAGCATGAGTGACCGGACCCTTGTCCTCTGCAAGCCGGATGCGGTCGAGCGCAGGCTCGTCGGCGAGATCATCCGGCGGATCGAAGCCAAGAACCTCACGATCGTCGCGCTCGAGCTGCGCACGCTCGAGGTCGACGTCGCCCAGGTGCACTACGAGGAGCACGACGGCAAGCCGTTCTTCGACAGCCTGGTCGAGTTCATCACCCGGAGCCCCCTGGTCGCGATGGTGGTGGAGGGTGCGGATGCACAGCCGGTCGTCCGCACGCTCATGGGTGCGACCAACCCGCGTGACGCCGCGCCGGGCACGATCCGGGGCGACCTCGCGATCGAGCTCACCGAGAACCTGATCCACGGCTCCGATTCGTCCGAATCGGCCGCTCGGGAGATCGAGCTCTTCTTCCCCGGTCTGTCCTGACATCCCGCCGCCGGCCACCCGGCGTGCCCGACGGTCCGCGCGCGGACGCTCGCCGGGCTGGATCATGGTCCGGACAGCCCGTACGCTTGTCCCCTCCGGCCCGCCCCGGGAGGCTTCCCCGTGTCCGAACCTTGGTACTCGTCGATCGTCGGCCGCGACATGGCGGTCGACCTCGGCACGGCCAACACCTTGGTCTACGTGCGCGGGCGCGGCATCGTGCTGAACGAGCCGTCGGTCGTCGCGATCAACGTGAAGGACGGGCGCCCGCTCGCGGTCGGTGCCGAGGCCAAGCGGATGATCGGGCGCACGCCCGGTCACATCCAGGCGATCCGTCCGCTGAAGGACGGCGTCATCGCCGACTTCGACATCTGCGAGAAGATGCTCCGCTACTTCATCCAGAAGGTGCACTCCCGCCGCTGGGCCAAGCCCCGCATGGTGATCTGCGTGCCGTCGGGCATCACCGGGGTCGAGCAGCGCGCCGTGCAGGAGGCAGCGGAGTACGCCGGGGCGCGCAAGCCGGCCTACATCATCGAGGAGCCGATGGCGGCCGCGATCGGTGCCGGGCTGCCGGTCCACGAGCCCGCGGGCAACATGGTCGTGGACATCGGCGGCGGGACGACCGAGGTCGCGGTCATCTCGCTCGGGGGCATCGTCGCGAGCGAGTCGATCCGCATCGCGGGCGACGAGCTCGACGAGGCGATCATCACCTACGTCAAGAAGGAGTATTCGCTCGCGCTCGGGGAGCGCACCGCGGAAGAGATCAAGTGCGCGCTCGCGAGCGCGTACCCGTTGGAGGAAGAGCTCTACGCCGAGATCCGCGGCCGCGACCTCGTCACCGGTCTGCCGAAGACGATCGTCGTGTCGACCGAGGAGATCCGGGAGGCAGTGGAAGAGCCGGTGTCCGCGATCGTGGACGCGGTCAAGGTGACGCTCGACAAGACGCCGCCCGAGCTCGCGGCCGACATCATGGAGAAGGGCATCGTCCTCACCGGTGGTGGTGCGATGCTGCACGGTCTCGACCACCGGCTCCATTCCGAGACCGGCATGCCGATCGTCGTGGCGCCGAACCCGCTGTACTCCGTGGTCATCGGCTCGGGTCAGTGCCTCGAGGAGTTCGACGCGCTGAAGCAGGTGCTCATGTCCTCGCAGCGGGGCTGACGGACCCGAGAGCGAGCCCCTGATCATGGCGGTCTACCGACGCACCAGCCGCCGGCGTTCCGTGCTGATCCTCCTGGTCCTGACCTCGATCACCCTGATCACGATCGACGCCCGGAGCAACGGTGGAGGGGTCACCCGCACGGTGCGGGACGCGGCGCGCGACACCATGGCCCCGGTCCAGTCCGCGGTCGACGACGTCCTGTCGCCGGTGGCCGACTGGTTCGACGGTGTCGCCCAGAGCGGGAACCTGAAGGACGAGAACCGCACGTTGCGTCGCGAGCTCGCGCAGGCGCGGGGCGAGGCGGCGCAGTCGCGCGCGGTGCGCCGCGAGAACCAGGAGCTGCGCAAGCTCGCGCAGCTCCCCCTGACCCAGAACCTTCCGGGGGTCAACGCGCAGGTCATCGCCGGATCCCCCGGGAACTTCGAGTCGACCGTGACCCTCGACCGCGGAAGCGATGT
This sequence comes from Acidimicrobiia bacterium, assembly GCA_036502405.1. Classification (GTDB taxonomy): domain Bacteria; phylum Actinomycetota; class Acidimicrobiia; order IMCC26256; family JAENVU01; genus Chersky-806. Next base: position 33,504 of record DASXYP010000118.1, on the reverse strand, counting down.
GGGCATCGCGACGGGGATGCCCGTCGTGACCGGTGACGGGCTCGTCGGTCGCGTCGTCCAGGCGTCGCGCAAGCGCGCGACGGTCCTTCTGCTCACGGACCCGAGCTCCGGGGTGGCGGTGCGGCTCGAGAAGAGCGGCGGGACCGGTGTCGCGAGCGGACGCGCGGGCAGCAACCTGCTCGGCCTGGACTTCGTGAACCCGACCTTCAAGGTGACGAAGAACGAGCTCGTGTCCACCGCGGACAGCAGCCGGTACCCGCCGAACATCCCGGTCGGGCGGGTCGCGTCGGTGAAGACGTCGCCCGGGGCGATCGAGCAGACGATCCTGGTGCAGCCCCTGGCCGACATCGCGCGCTCGTCGGTCGTGCGCGTGCTCAAGTTCCGCGGGCAGGCGGGTTGATCCGCGTCGGCCGGCTGGCCCTCCTGCTCGTCGCGATCGTCCTGGTCCAGACGACGATCCTCCCGTACCTGCGCGTGGCCGACGTGGTGACCGACCTCGGGCTCGTCGCGACCGTCGCGGTGGCGTACCGCGAGGGCCCCGAGACCGGCGCGATCTTCGGGTTCGCCGCGGGCCTGAGCATGGACCTGTTCCTGCAGACGCCCCTCGGGCTCTCGGCGCTCGCCTACGCGCTCACCGGATACCTCATCGGGATCCTCCAGGGCGGGCTGCTGCGGAACGCCTGGTGGACCGCACCGGCGCTCGGCGCGATCGGCGGGATCCTCGGTGGCCTGCTGTTCGTGAGCATCGGCGCCCTGGTCGGCCAGGAGCAGCTCTTCGTGCTCCGGTCGGTGCGGATCGTGCTCCTGGCCTCGCTGTACGACGCGATCGTCGCGCCGATCATGTTCCCAATTGTGACGTTTGTCGTCGGGACCGAGAGCCCGCGCACCGTCGGCGAAGCCAGCAGGCCAGGATGGTGACCGTCATGGCGTCCCCTGCCCAGGCTCGACCGCGCCCGGGACCGGTGCCCGCGTGCCACTTCGAAGGATCGGAACGGTCGTGAACGACAGCCGCGTCCGGATGAGCATCGTGGGGGTCATCGTCCTCGCGTTGTTCGGCGCGCTCTTCGCCCGGCTCTGGTACCTCCAGGTCGCCGCGAGCAGCCAGTACGCCGCAGCCGCGTCCAGCAACTCGGTGCGGGTGGTCAACGAGCCGCCCATCCGCGGGCGCATCCTGGACGACCAGGGCCGCCCGCTCGTCGACAACCGGATCGCCAACGTGATCACGATCGACCGCAACATCTCGACCGCCGGGCGGACGATGGTCGTCAACCGGCTTGCCGAGCTGCTGAGCGTGCCGGCGGCCGAGCTGCGCAAGAAGCTCGACGACCCGCGCGTCTCGCCCTACACCCCGGTCCCCGTCGCCTCGGACGTCCCGTACTCCGTGCTCGCGTACGTGAGCGAGCACCGCGAGGACTTCCCCGGCGTGAAGGCCGAGCCGGTGGCCGTGCGCAACTACGTGGACGGCCAGGTCGCCGCGCACGTGCTCGGTTACGTGGGCGAGATCAACGGACAAGAGCTCAAGGCCCAGACGAAGTCCGCGCACTACGAGCTCGGCGACACCATCGGCAAGGCGGGGGCGGAGCTGACGTACGAGTCCGACCTCCGGGGCACGGCGGGCAGCGACCGGGTCGAGGTCGACAGCACCGGCCGCGTGCTCCGGACGCTCTCGAGCACGAAGCCGAAGCCCGGTCACGACGTGAAGCTCACCATCGACCTCGACACGCAGAAGCTCGCAGAGGACTCGCTCGGCCAGGGCCTCGCCGCCGCGCGCGCGACCCAGGACAAGAGCGACAAGAAGAAGTTCACGATGCTCGCCGCGCCCGCCGGATCGGTCGTGGTGCTCGACGCGACGGACGGGTCGGTCGTGGCGATGGCGTCCAACCCGACGTACGACCCGAACCAGTTCGTCAACGGCATCCCGACGTCGACGTGGACGCAGTTCAACGACCCGAACAGCCACTACCCGCTGGTCGACCGGGCGGTCGCAGGTCAGTACGCGCCGGGTTCGACGTTCAAGCTCGTCACGTCGATCGCCGGGCTCCAGAGCGGCGACATCAACCCGACGAAGACGCTCGACGACAAGGGTCGGTACGCGTACCCGACGGACCCCGGGCGCTTCTTCAACAACGACAACGGTGCGCGGTACGGGCGGGTCGACCTGCCGCGGGCGATCACGGTGTCGAGCGACGTGTACTTCTACACGATCGGTGGCGACCTCTACTACCGGCAGCGCCACGCGATCCCGGGCGGCGACGCCCTGCAGGAGACGGCGCGCCAGTACGGGTTCGGCAAGGCGACCGGCATCGCGCTGCCGAACGAGGCGAGCGGCCGTGTCCCCGACGCCGCGTGGAAGAAGAAGATCCACGACGCGAACCCCGCAGGGTTCCCGTACCCGGACTGGCTCCCGGGCGACAACATCCTCTCGGCCGTCGGCCAGGGCGACATGCTCGTCACACCGCTCCAGCTCGCCAACGCGTACGCATCGTTCGCCGACGGCGGGACCGTCCACCAGCCGAGGATCGCATCCGAGGTGCTCGACGCGAGGGGCAAGAAGGTCCGCGACCTTCCGGCGATCTCGACCGGCCAGGCGCCGGTGCCCGCACGTGACGCGATGCTCGCGGGCTTCACCGGGGTCGCCGAGGCGAAGGGTGGCACCGCGGTCAACGTGTTCCAGGGGTTCCCGCCCGGGATGGTCGCGGGGAAGACGGGCACCGCCCAGGTCCAGGGCAAGCAGCCGACCTCGCTGTTCGTCGGCATGACCCCGGCCGCCGCGCCGAAGTACATCGTGCTCGCGGTCGTCGAGGAGGGCGGCTACGGCGCGGAGACCGCGGCGCCGATCGTCCGGCGCATCATGCAGGGCCTCAACCACCTGCCGTTGACCGACGTCGTCACCCTTCCCCCCGCGGACGGCAACTAGTGCTCCGACCGGCAACGATCGCCGCGTTCCCGCCCCCGGCTCGCCGAGAACATCGCCGGCGCCACCGGACGGAGCGCTGATGGCCGCAGTCCTCACCGACCGGCGCGCGCGGCTCCAGACGTCGCCGCTGCGGCACCTCGACCTCGCGCTCGTGACCGCGCCGATCCTCATCTCGGGCCTCGGGCTGCTGATGATCTACTCGGCGACCCACACGAAGCTGGAGCAGGCCGGCGCCGACCCGCTGAGCTTCGTGAAGAAGCAGGCGATCGCGATCGTGATCGGGATCGTCGCCATGGCGATCATGACCGTCATCGACTACCGGCGGCTGCGCGAGCTGGCGCTCTTCGGGTACGCGGGGACTGTCTTCCTCCTGGTCGCGGTGCTCGGCGTCGGGGTGCAGGTGAAGGGCGCCCAGGCCCGGTTCGACGTCGGTCCGTTCCAGCTGCAGCCGGGCGAGCTGGCCAAGCTCTTCGTGATCCTGGTGCTCGCGGGCTATCTCGCGATGCACCGCGGTGACCTCGACGTCCGGCGGCTCGTGGTCGCGCTGATCATCGCCGGGGTCCCGATGGGCCTGATCATGCTGCAGCCCGACCTCGGCACCGACCTCGTGCTGATGTTCATCGTCCTCACGATGCTCACCGTTGCCGGCGCGCGTGGCCGCCACATCGTGATCCTGCTCCTGCTCGCGGCGACGGTCGCGATCGCGGCGGTCAACCTCGGCGTGCTGAAGGACTACCAGATCGAGCGCCTGACCTCGTTCGCCAACGAGGGCAAGGACGCCGAGCGCTCCGGCTACAACCAGACCCAGTCGAAGAACGCGATCGGCAACGGCGGCTTCGACGGCCAGGGGTATCTCGAGGGGACGCAGACGACGGGCGCGTACGTCCCCGAGCAGCACACCGACTTCATCTTCACCGTCGTGGGGGAGGAGCTCGGGTTCGTCGGCGGTGCCACGCTGCTCGCGCTGTTCGCGCTGATCGTGTGGCGCACCTGGCGAGCCGCCCGGCTCGCCAACGACCTCTTCGGCACCCTGTGCTGCATGGGGGTCCTGGCGATGCTCGTGTTCCAGGTGTTCGAGAACGTCGGGATGACCATGGGGATCATGCCCATCACCGGCATCCCCCTGCCCTGGATGAGCTACGGCGGGTCGTCGGTCATCGTCTCGTTCGCGTGCATCGGCCTCGTCGCCAACATCCACATGCGCCGCTTCACGTAATTTCTGGTCGCTCCGGCCTGCACCCACTCCGGGTCGTTCCGGGCTCGCACTTCGTCCCGCTCGCGCCGTCACTCCGCCTCCGTGACCGGTTCCGGCCTCTGCTCCTACCGCTCAAGGGGCCTGAGGCGCTCCGAGTAGACTGCTCCGAGATGTCCAACCTGTGGCCGCGGATCGAACCGCTCCTGGCCAGGGTCGAGAAGCCCGCTCGCTACATCGGGATGGAGCGGGGGAGCCGACAGCCGGTGCACCGGCCCGATGCGGTCGCCTGGCTCCTCGTCTATCCCGACACGTACGAGATCGGCCTGCCCAACCAGGGGCTCCAGATCCTCTACGAGATCCTCAACGAACGCCGCGACGCCGTCGCCGAGCGCTCCTACGCGCCCTGGCTCGACCTCGAGGGCGAGATGCGCGGCGCCCGCGTCCCGTTCTTCTCGGTCGACACCCACCGGCCCGCGGCGGACTTCGACGTCCTCGCCTTCAACCTCTCGGCCGAGCTCGTCTACACGAACCTCCTGAACTGCCTCGACCTCGCCGGGGTCCCGGTCCGGGCCGAGGCCCGCGCGGACCTCGACCCGCTCGTCCTCGCCGGCGGCCACTGCGCGTTCAACCCCGAGCCCCTGGCGGACTTCGTCGACGCGTTCGTCATCGGGGACGGCGAGGAGCCGGTCGGCGAGATCACCGAGGTCGTCAACGCGTGGAAGCGCGGCGGACGGGTCGGCGGCCGGGAGGCAGTGCTCCACGACCTGGCGACGATCACGGGCGTCTACGTGCCGTCGATGTACGACGTGGAGTACGACGGCGCGTGGATCCGTTCCGTCACGCCGCGCTACGCCGACGTCCCCGCAGTGGTCGACAAGCGCACGGTCGCGGATCTCGCGGAGTGGCCGTATCCCAAGCAGCAGCTCGTCCCGCTCATCGAGGTGGTGCACGACCGGCTGAACGTCGAGATCTTCCGCGGGTGCACTCGCGGCTGCCGGTTCTGCCAGGCCGGGATGATCACGCGTCCGGTGCGCGAGCGGCCCGCCGACCAGGTGCGCACGATGGTCGAGCGCGGCCTGGAGCGCACGGGCTACGACGAGGTCGCGCTCACATCGCTGTCGAGTGCGGACTACTCGGGCATCGACACGCTCGTCGGCGACCTCATCAACGAGCAGAGCGGGTGTGGCAACGTCGGGCTCTCGCTCCCGTCCCTGAGGGTGGACGCGTTCACCGTCGGCGTGGCGAGCCAGATCCAGAAGGTCCGCAGGACCGGCCTGACGTTCGCGCCCGAGGGGGGTTCGTGGCGGATCCGCCAGGTGATCAACAAGCTGATCACCGAGGAGGATCTCTACACCGCGGTCGACGCCGCGTACTCGCAGGGGTGGCGGCGGGTGAAGCTCTACTTCCTCGTCGGCCTGCCCACCGAGATGGACGAGGACACGCTGGGCATCGCCGAGCTGGCCCGCCAGGTCGTGGCGGTGGGCAGGAAGCACACCAAGCAGGCGAGCGCGACCGTGTCCGTCGGCGGGTTCGTCCCCAAGCCGCACACCCCGTTCCAGTGGTTCGGGCAGAACGGCTCGCAGGAGCTGCGGCGCAAGATCTGGTTGCTGCGCGACGACCTGAAGCGCACGGGCGCGCAGGTGAAGTGGCACGATCCCGACGCGACGTTCGCCGAAGGGCTCGCGTCACGGGGCGACCGGCGGATCGGCCGGGTCATCGAGCGGGTCTGGCGCGACGGTGGGACGTTCCAGGAGTGGAGCGAGCACTTCCGCCTCGACCGCTGGACCGACGCGATGGCGGCCGAGGGCCTCGACCCCGACTGGTACGTCACGCGCCACCGCACCCAGGACGAGATCCTCCCGTGGGAGCACATCGCCGCGGGCCTGCACAAGGACTTCCTGTGGCAGGACTGGCAGGCGGCGCTCGCCGAGCACGGCCTCCCCGATTGCCGGTGGACGCCGTGCTACGACTGCGGGGTGTGCACCGACTACGCCATCGAGCACATCGTCGCCTCGCCGGTCCCGCCCGCGGGCGGCAGCCAGGGCACCGGGCAGGATCTGTCCAGGGGCGACTCGGTGCCGGTCGTGCTGCTCGAGACCCGCGGCGCCGGAGCGGGCACGGAGCGACCCGGAGTCGCGCAGGCCGGAGCGACCCAATGAGGGGCGACAGCGGGTTCCCGGTCCGGATGCGGTACTCGAAGCGCGGCAAGGTGCGCTTCGTGGGCCACCGCGACGTGGCCCGGGGCTTCGAGCGGGCGTTCCGGATCGTCGGGCTCCCCCTCGCGTTCACGTTGGGCTTCTCGCCCCGGCCCAAGGTCAGCTTCGGGCTGGCGCTCTCGGTCGGTCACGAGTCCGACGCCGAGTTCCTCGACGTCGAGCTCAGCGAGCCGATCGATCTCGACGGCCTGCCGGAGGCGCTCACCGATGCCCTGCCGGAGGGCATCGTGGTCACGGGGATCGCGGCGTTGGCGGACCGGGCCCCCGCGTTGCAGGAGGCCGTGACCGCGGTCGAGTGGCAGATCGAGGTGACGGCGCCCGATGGTGACGCGCCGGCACCGCTCGTCGTGGCGCGTCTCGCGGCCGCGACGATGGCAGCACCGTCCGTGTGCGTGCTCCGCACGCGCAAGGGCCGCGAGACAGAGGCGGACATCCGCCCCGCATTGCGGCGGATCGAGGTGCTCGGAGCTTCCGAGCACGGTGTCCTCCTCGAGGTCGAGGTGTCGACGCAGCCGGTGGGCGTCCGGGCCGGCGAGGTGCTCGCCGCGCTGGGCGACGAGCTGGCCGAGCGTCGGGTCCTGCGGACCGGGCAATGGATCGAGCGCGGTGGCGCGCGGCTGGAGCCGCTTGCCGCCGACCCGCGCCGCGCCGTCGAGGCGCGCGCGTCATGAGAGAAGGAATTGATGTCCGACGAGACGATGGCAGAGGCCGGTCGGGCCTCCGAGCCCGACGACCACTCGGCAGCCGGGCGCGCACCGCGCGCTGAGCCGGAGCCGCCGACCGCGACCCCCACCACGCCCGCGGATCCCTCGGGGTCCGCCACCGCGGCCGACCCGGTCGCGCCCGCTCGGAGCGGGAGGGGCGACGGGCCACGAGCGGCCGACGCCGCCGAGGGCGACGCGAGCGACCCGGGTGACGGGGGTGCCGGCGGCGCGGGTGACGAGAGCGGCGAGCGCGCGCCGGTGCTCGGTCCCGACGGGCTGCCGCGCAAGCGGCGTCGTCGCGGCTCTCGCGGCGGGCGCAACCGCCGGCCGGCCGGCACCGGCGCCGGGGGAGAGGGTGCGGGGACCGGTGCGCGCGCGGCCGGGTCCGGCCCGGGTGACGCCTCCGACCCGGACGACCAGCGGCGCGGCCACGACGAGAACGCCGCCGCCGACCGGGGCCTGACCACCGACGACCTCGCCGAGACCGCGCTCGAGGACGCCGGGCTCCGGTCGCCGCGCGTGGGTGAGACCCGCCCGGTCCCGAAGGTCGCGCCACCCCGGCCGCGGATCGGCGACTCCCGTCCCGCGGCGCCGGCGGCGGATGACGCCGCGGCGGGCAACGGCGCCGGCGACGCCGAGCGTGAGAGCGGCGACGCCCGCAGCGGCGCGCCGCGGAAGCGGCGCCGGCGTGGTGGCAAGGGCCGCAGCCGGGGTGGGAACGGGACCGGCACCGGGACCCGGCCCGCGCCGACGGGTGCCCGGGACCGCGACGTCGTGACTGCGGCGTTCTCCGCCGACGAGAGCCTCGCGCTCGAGGACCTCGACGACGAGACGTTGGCCCGACGCCGCGGCCGCACCCGCAAGGGCCGTCCGACGGGCCGCTACCAGATGGTCGTGCACGTCGACGACAACGGGGTCATCCAGATGGCGGTGCTCGAGGGCCGCGTCCTCGCCGAGCACTACGTCAGCCGGACCGAGGACGACGACACGTCGATCGACGGCAACATCTACCTGGGCAAGGTCCAGAACGTGCTCCCGGGCATGGAGGCCGCGTTCGTCGACATCGGCACGCCGAAGAACGGCGTCCTGTACCGGGGCGACGTGCAGTTCGACGAGTCCGAGGTGGACGAGGCCCAGCCCAAGATCGAACGGCTGCTGAAGAACGGTCAGGCCGTCCTGGTGCAGGTCACCAAGAACCCGATCGGGGCCAAGGGCGCCCGCCTCACGCAGGAGGTCAGCCTCGCGGGGCGCTTCGTCGTGATGGTGCCCAACCAGCCCGCGACCTACGGCATCTCCAAGCGCCTCCCCGACGACGAGCGCCGGCGCCTCCGCAAGGTGCTCGAGGGCATCCGGCCCGAGAACGCAGGCCTCATCGTGCGAACCGCGGCCGAGGGCGCGACCCCCGAGGAGCTCGAGCGCGACCTGGCCCGGTTGCAGGACCAGTGGAAGCAGATCTCGAGCCTCGTCGAGCGGGGCAAGCCGGCCAAGCTCCTCTACAAGGAGCCGCCGCTCGTCGTGCGGGTCATCCGCGAGGAGTTCACCAAGGAGTACCGCTCGATCGTCATCGACGACCCGGCGCTCTACGAGGACGTGAAGTCCTACGTCGAGGCGATCGCGCCCGAGCTCGCCGAGCGCGTCGAGCTCTACGACGACCCGGACCTCCCGATCTTCGAGCGGTTCCACGTCCACGAGCAGCTCCACAAGGCCCTGGACCGGAAGGTGTGGCTGCAGTCGGGTGGCTCCCTGATCATCGAGCGCACCGAGGCGCTCACCGTCATCGACGTCAACACCGGCAAGAACGTCGGCAGGTCGAACCTCGAGGAGACCGTCTTCATCAACAACCTGGAGGCGGCCGACGAGGTCGCCCGCCAGCTGCGGCTCCGGGACATCGGCGGGATCATCGTCATCGACTTCATCGACATGGAGATCCGGAAGAACCGGGACGAGGTGATCAAGGCGTTCCGGGAGGCCCTGGCCCGGGACAAGACCCGCACCCAGGTCTTCGACATCTCCGAGCTCGGCCTCGTGGAGATGACCCGGAAGCGGATCTCCGAAGGCCTGGTCGAGGCGTTCTCGGAGACCTGCACCGTCTGCGGGGGCCGGGGATTCCTCGTCGACGAGTCGATGCTGTAAAGTTCCCGGGTTCCCCCGCGAGTTCTGAGGACTTCACGCGCCATGTACGCAGTGATCGCCACCGGCGGCAAGCAATACAAGGTCGAGTCGGGCCAGGTGCTCGACGTCGAGCGTCTCGGCGCCGACGACGGCGAGGTCGAGCTCCGGCCCGTCCTGCTCGTGGACGGCGCCTCGGTGCTCGCCACGCCCAGCCAGCTCGGTGGGGCCACGGTGACCGCCAAGGTCGTGGGCGAGAGCAAGGGCCCGAAGATCGACGGCTTCACCTACAAGCCGAAGTCGAACAACCGGCGCCGCTGGGGTCACCGCCAGAAGTACACGACCATCGAGATCACCGCGATCACGAAGGGCTGAGGTCACATGTCGAAGAAGAAGGGCGCAGCCTCCTCCCGCAACGGTCGCGACTCCAACGCGCAGCGCCTCGGGATCAAGGTCTCGAGCGGCACGACCGTGAGCGCGGGCACGATCATCGTGCGCCAGCGCGGCACCCGCTTCCACCCGGGCGAGAACGTCGGCCTGGGGAAGGACGACACGTTGTTCGCCCGGGCCGACGGCACCGTGCAGTTCGGTTTCCGCAAGGGCCGCAAGCTCGTGGACATCACTCCGCCGGCTTCGTCGGCCTGAGCGGCCCTGGCGGCTTGCTTCTTCTTCTCCTGAGCGGCCCTGGCGCCGTGCTTCGGCGGGCGGGAAGCATCAGCACGAACCGCGACCGCGGCGAGATGGATTGAGGCCGCTCAGATGAGTCGGGGTCGTGCAATGGACGTCGCGGCTTCCGGGCGCGGCAATACCCTCTTCGCATGAGTCGGGGTGACCGGGCGCACCGGGGGTTCGTCGACGAGGCCCAGCTGAACGTGCGCGGCGGCGACGGGGGCGCGGGGTGCGTCTCGATGCGGCGCGAGGCGCACGTCCCGAAGGGCGGCCCCGACGGCGGCGACGGCGGCAAGGGCGGCGACGTCTGGCTCAAGGCCGACCGCAACGTCGCATCGCTGCTCGCGTTCCGCGACCATCCGCACCGCAAGGCCAAGTCGGGCACGCACGGCGCCGGCAACCAGCGCCACGGCGCCCGGGGCGACGACCTCGTCGTCGCGGTCCCGGAGGGCACGACGGTGCGCAGCCACGAGACCCACGAGGTCGTCGCCGACCTCGTCCGCCACGGCGACACCTGGCTCGCCGCCCACGGCGGGCGCGGCGGCCGGGGCAACACCCGCTTCCTCTCGAACGCCCGGCGGGCGCCGAGCTTCGCCGAGCAGGGTGAGTTCGGCGAGGAGCAGTGGCTCGAGCTGGAGCTCCGGCTCATGGCCGACGCCGCGCTGGTCGGCTTCCCCAACTCGGGGAAGTCGACCCTCATCTCGACTGTGAGCGCGGCGAAGCCGAAGATCGCGAACTACCCGTTCACGACGCTGGAGCCGAACCTCGGCGTCGTGCGGTTCCGGGACCACGAGTTCGTCCTCGCCGACATCCCGGGGCTGATCGAGGGCGCGGCCGAAGGTCGCGGGCTGGGGCACCAGTTCCTTCGTCACGTCGAGCGGGCGCGGGTGCTCGTGGTCCTGCTCGACCTCGCCCCGATGGACGGGCGGGACCCGTCCGAGCAGGAGGCGGTGCTGCTCGACGAGCTGCGCCGCTACCGGCCCGAGCTCCTCGACCGCCCCCGGATCGTCATCGGAGCCAAGGCGGACGTCGCGACCCACGAGTACGACGGGTTCTGCATCTCGGCCGTCGCCCACCAGGGTCTCGACGAGCTCCTCGGACAGCTCGGCACGCTCATCGACGAGGCGCGCCGGGTCGAGCCGGAGCCGGTGCCGTACGTCGTGTACCGCCCGGAGGAGGAAGGCTTCTCGGTCGGGCGGGACGACGACGGGTCCTGGCGGGTGCGCGGCCGGGTCGCGGAGCGCGTCGTCGCGGTCGCCGACATGACCAACGAGGAGGCGCTCGCCTACGTCCAGGAGCGCTTCCGCAAGCTCGGGGTCGAGAAGGCGCTGGCCAAGGCCGGCGCGCAGGAGGGCGACCTCGTGCGCATCGGCCCGGTCGAGCTCGAGTACGTCGAGGGGCTCTAGTGCATCACCAACGTCACCGGACGGAGCACGCGTGCTCGCAGTCGTGAAGGTCGGCACGTCGTCGATCACCGCGGACTCCGGCGCGCTCGACGACGCGGCCCTCCGCAAGCTGTGTGGCGAGCTGGTCGCGGCGCGCACGTCGGGCCACGAGGTGCTGCTGGTCTGCTCCGGCGCGATCGCGGCGGGGATGCCCGCGCTCGGCTTCGTACGCCGCCCGACCGACGTCGAGACGCTGCAGGCAGTTGCCGCGGTGGGCCAGCCGCTGCTCATGGAGCGCTTCGGCGCGATCCTCGCCGAGGACGGTGTCGTCGCGGGCCAGGTGCTCGTCACGCCGTTCGACTTCGTGCACCGGGCGCAGTACCTGCACGCACGGGACACGCTCCGCCGCCTCCTGGAGCTCGGCGTGATCCCGATCGTCAACGAGAACGACACCGTGGCCGACGACGAGATCCGGTTCGGGGACAACGACCGCATCGCCGCGCTCGTGGCGAACATGGTGCGGGCCGAGATGCTCGTCCTGTTGACCGACACCGCAGGCCTCTTCACCGCGGACCCCCGCCTCGATGCCGACGCATCGCTGATCGAGGAGGTGAGCGCGGTCGACGAGGCGCTCGAGTCGGTCGCGGGCGGGTCCGGCTCGGTGCGGGGGAGCGGTGGCATGGCCAGCAAGCTGGCCGCGGCCAAGATCGCGTCGTGGTCCGGGGTGCGCGCGGTGATCGCCGCGGCCGGGCAGGCCGGGGTGCTGACCGACGCGCTCGCGGGCCTGTCGGTGGGGACCGTCGTGGCGCCGCACACCGACCGGCTGCCGAGCCGGAAGCTGTGGATCGCGTTCGCGGTGGGCGCCGAGGGCCGGGTGATCGTCGACGACGGGGCGCGCCGGGCGCTCGTCTCCCAGGGCCGTTCCCTGCTCGCGGCCGGCGTACGCGACGTCGAAGGCGCGTTCGAAGCGGACGCGGCGGTCGAGATCGTGGGCGAGGACGGCCGGGTGTTCGCCAAGGGCCTCGCCCGCTACTCCGCGCCCGGACTGCGCGCGGTCGCCGGCCGCCGCTCGGGCGAGCTCCCCGACGGCTCGCCCCCCGAGGTCGTCCACCGTGACGACCTCGTCGTGCTCACCTGACCGGCCTCAGCGATTCGGGTCGCTCTGGTCCGCGTTTCGGCTCGCTCGCGCCCCCGGCGCGGCGTTCACGGAATGTGGCGAGGTTTGCGAAAGGCGAGGAAATTGTTGCCTTTCGCTGTGGCGTCGGTCACACTGTGCGTTGTTCTCGCCTGCCGGAACGGGGGGAGGCCTGGTGATCTCCGCTTTCGAGAGGGATCGGGGCGCACCAGGCCCACGGTAGGACGGGGAGCGCGGAGCCGCAGCTGACGCAGTCGCTGCGGCTCCGCCCGCGACATCACTCCGAAAGTTCTCCGGAGGGCAGCTGCCGGGCCGCGTCCCGTCGGGCGCCCTCCGGCGGTGTCACTCCGAGGTTCTCCGGAGGGCCGCTGCCGGGCGGTTGCGGGACGAGGCGGCGCCGTCGTGGCGGCGCCGACGGCGCGGTATTCAGAAACTTGACCGGCTGGTCAAGGATTATGCTCGGGCCATGCCCGTCGCCGCAGTGACCGAGATGGGCCGCCGGGCCCGGGCCGCGGCGAAGATCCTGGGCACCGCATCGACGGGCGCCAAGGACGCCGCCCTGCTGGCCGCGGCCGACCTGCTCGAGGAGCGCGCCCCCGAGGTGCTCGCGGCCAACCGGGCCGACCTCGACGCGGCGCAGGCGGCGGGCACCGAGCCCGGTCCGCTCGACCGGCTCCGGCTGACCGAGGACCGGATCCGGGCCATGGCCACGGGGCTGCGCGAGGTCGCGTCCCGTCCGGACCCGGTGGGCGAGGTGCTCGACGGCTGGCGGCGCCCGAACGGGCTGGAGATCCAGAAGGTTCGGGTCCCCCTCGGCGTCGTGGCGATCATCTACGAGAACCGTCCGAACGTCACCTCCGACGCGGCGGGGCTGTGCCTGAAGGCGGGGAACGCCGCACTGCTGCGCGGGAGCGGCTCCGCGCTGCGCAGCAACCGGGCGATCGCCGCCGCGATCCGGGAGGGCCTGACCAAAGCCGGTCTCCCCGAGGACGGCCTCGTGCTGGTCGACGACCCGTCGCACGAGACGGCCGTCGAGGTGATGCAGCTGACCGAGTACGTCGACTGCCTGGTCCCGCGGGGCGGCCCGGCGCTGATCCGGAGCATCCGGGAGCACGCGACGGTGCCGGTGATCATCGACGGCGACGGCAACTGCCACGTCTACGTGGACGAGGCCGCGGACCCGGAGGTCGCCCTCGACATCGTCGTGAACGCGAAGACGCAGCGTCCGAGCGTCTGCAACGCGGCGGAGTCGCTCGTCGTGCACGAGGCGATCGCCGACGGATTCCTCCCGCGCGTGGCGGAGGCGCTCCTCGCCGATGGCGTCGAGCTCGTCGGTGACGACGCGTCGCGCCGACGGGTCCCGGCCATGGGCGTCGCGACCGAGGACGACTTCGCTCGCGAGTTCCTCTCGTTGCGGATGAGCGTCGCGACCGTGGACTCGCTCGGGACCGCGATCGACCACGTCAACCGCTACGGCACCGGCCACACCGAGGCGATCGTCACGAAGAGCCTCGACGCGGCCCGGCGCTTCACCAACGAGGTGGACGCGGCGGCCGTCGTGGTGAACGCGTCGACGCGGTTCACCGACGGCGAGGAGTTCGGCTTCGGCGCCGAGATCGGGATCTCGACCCAGAAGCTGCACGCGCGCGGCCCGATGGGCCTGCGCGAGCTGACGACCTACAAGTACCTGATATGGGGCGACGGACAGGTGAGGACCTGAGTGGATGGACAGGTGAGGATCTAAGTGGCAGAACGATTCAGCTCGGTGGACGATGTGGTCACGCGCCTTCGGACCGCGGACTACCTCGCCGACACCGGCATCGCCGGCGTCATGTACCTCGCGGACCGGCTCGAGAAGCCGGTGCTCGTCGAAGGCCCCGCCGGCGTCGGCAAGACCGAGCTCGCCAAGGCGGTCGCCGAGGTCACCGGGTCGCGGTTGATCCGGCTCCAGTGCTACGAGGGGCTCGACGAGTCCAAGGCGCTCTACGAGTGGAACTACAAGAAGCAGCTGCTGCGGATCCAGGCCGACCGCGAGCACGAGACCGACTGGGCGACCGTCGAGGCGGACATCTTCGCCGAGCCCTTCCTGCTGACCCGGCCGCTCCTCGAGGCCATCCGGGCCGAGGAGCCGATCGTCCTGCTGATCGACGAGGTGGACCGGGTCGAGGTCGAGACCGAGGCGCTGCTGCTCGAGGTCCTCTCGGACTTCCAGGTCTCGATCCCGGAGCTCGGCACCATCGTCGGGCGGCAGCGGCCGATCGTGCTGCTGACGTCGAACAACACCCGGGAGCTCTCCGAGGCCCTCAAGCGCCGGTGCCTCTACCTGCACATCGACTACCCGGAGCTCGAGCGCGAGAAGGAGATCGTCCGGGTGCGCGTCCCGGAGATCGACGATGCGCTCGCCGAGCAGGTCGCACAGGTGGTGCGCTCGATCCGGGCGCTCGACATCAAGAAGGCACCGTCGATCTCGGAGACGATCGACTGGGCCCGGACGCTGCTGTACCTCGGTCACGGTGCGATCGACTCGCAGGTGATCGACGAGACGCTGCACGTGCTCCTGAAGTACCAGACCGACATCGCCAAGGCGCGCAAGGAGCTGGTGGACACTCCGAAGGTGGGCACGGGGCTTCCCGCGTCGCGCGGCTGATGCTGTGCACTTCGCCAAGCTCAGTCACGCGATGAGCCGCAACGACCTCGAGGTCCCGTCGGGCGTCGGCGGCGGCGTCATGCTCGACGTGCTCCAGGGCTTCGTGCACGAGCTCCGCGCCGCGGGCCTGCCGGTCTCCATGACCGAGAACCTCGACGCGATGCGCGGGGTGGAGCAGATCCCCCTGACCGAGCGGGAGGCGTTCCGCGAGGTGCTGGCCGCGACGCTGGTGAAGAGCTTCCGCCACCGCCGCGCGTTCGACACCGTCTTCGACGTCTACTTCTCCCTCTACACCGGGGGCGTCGACGGCGATGGTGAGCCGGGCGGCGAAGCCGGCGACATGGACGAGGCCGGCGGCGTCCCGGGCCAGCAGGGCAGTGGCGGCTCGGGTGAGGGCATGAGCAACGAAGAGCTGGCCGAGATGCTCATGGCTGCGCTCATGAACATGGACCAGGATCAGCTCCGACAGCTTGCGGCGATGGCGGTCACGCGGTTCGCGGGAATGGAGCCGGGCCGGCCCGTCGGCGGGACCTACTACCTCTACCGGACTCTCCGGCAGCTGGACTTCGACGCGCTCGCGGGCCGGATGATGGAGCGGGCGCAGCAGTCGCGCGGCGAGGGTGAGGGCGAGGCCGAGGACGACCTCCAGGCCCGTTTCGCCCGCGAGGAGTACGAGCGCCGCCTGCGCGAGCTCCGGGACATGATCGAGGCGGAGATCCGGCGCCGGCTCGTGGCCGACCGCGGCGTCGAGGCGATGGCCCGGACCTTGCGCAAGCCGCTGCCCGAGGACATCGACTTCATGCACGCGTCACGCGAGGAGATGCAACAGCTCCAGCGGGCGATCGAACCGCTGACGCGCGCGCTCGCGGCGCGTCTCGCGCAGCGGCGGAAGCGCAAGAACCGCGGCAACCTCGACTTCCGCTCGACCGTGCGGCACTCGCTGTCGTACGGGGGAGTCCCGGCCGAGCCGAAGTTCAAGAGCCCGCGCCCGTCCAAGCCCGAGATCATGGTCGTGGCCGACATCTCGGGATCGGTGGCGAGCTTCGCCCGGTTCACGTTGCAGTTCGTCTACGCGATCGCCGGGCAGTTCTCGAAGGTCCGGTCGTGGGTCTTCATCGACGGCATCGACGAGGTGACCCGCTTCTTCCAGGAGTCCGACGAGCTGACCGAGGCCGTCCAGCGGGTGAACACCGAGGCCGACGTGGTGTGGGTCGACGGGCACTCGGACTACGGGCACGCGTTCGAGGTGTTCAGCGAGCGCCATCTGACCGAGGTCACGCCGAAGACGTCGATCATCCTGCTCGGTGACGCGCGCAACAACTACCACGCGGCCCAGGCCACGGTGCTGAAGGACCTGCGGCTGCGCGCCCGGCGCCTGTACTGGCTGAACCCGGAGCCCCGCGGCTACTGGGACACCGGTGATTCGATCGTCTCCGAGTACGGCGTCTACTGCGACGGCGTGTACGAGTGCCGCAACCTCCGCCAGCTCCAGCGCTTCGTCACCGCGGTCGTCGAGGCGTAGGCGGGGCAGCCGCGCTCGCGGCCTGCAGCCGAGCCGGAGCCGACCCAGGAAGTCGAGGCGTAATTCCCGAGTCGCTGCGGGGCTCCCGCACTGCGGGTCGCTCCGGCGGTCGCACTGCGTGCCCGCTCACGCCTGCGCTCCGCCTCCGTCACCGGCTCCCGCCCCTCCGCTCCCGCCCGCGGCTCTCACGGCGGGAGGGATACCCGGGGGCGCAGCTACGGCTCGCGGGGGTCGCGCCACATGGTCCAGACCGGTGGGCCACCGCGGACGGGCTGCAGGGTCTCGCGCAGCGCGAACCGGCGCCGGGCGTACCAGGCGAGGTTCCGCTCCTTGTCGGTCTCGAGGTACGACGGGATGCCCTCACGGTCGAGCCGTTCGAGGACGTGGTCGACGAGCCGCCCACCGAGGCCCTCACCCTGACGCCGGGGGTCGACCCCGAGCAGGCTCAGGTACCAGTGCAGGTCCTTGGGGTGGACCCTGTCGGTCGCGGCGAGGTAGCGCATCGAGTCCGGGAGCCGGCTGGGCGCCCACGGGACCAGGCGCGCGATCCGGGCGAGGATGAACGCCTGCCGGCGCGGGGTGATCGGGTAGCCCTCGGGTGGGAGCCAGCACGCCGCGCCGATGACGCCGGTCGCGTCCCTCGCGACGTGCACCTGGTCGAACGGGAGCGCGTCGAGCAACGTGCCCCGGAAGGTGCCGGCGGTGATCTTCAGGCGGGCCGGGCCCTTGGGGAAGAGGAACTCGAACAGGGGTGAGTCGTCGAAGGCGCGGGCGAGCATCCGCGCGGTCTCGTCGACGCGCGCCCGGTCCAACGGCTCGATCGTGACGGTGTCCACGGGACGGTCAGCCTACCGACGCGCCCTGCCGCCTTCGTCACCCGCCTTCGTCACCCGCCATCCTCATCCGCCGGCGTCGAGGAGCTGCCAGGCGCGGTCGGCCACCCGGGCCAGCGCGAACAGCTGCGCCCGCTCGCGCAGGCGGAAGGCCTGACCGTCGCGACCCACCATCAGCAACGCCCCGAGGTGCTCGAGCGTCGCGATCGCGAGGTCGCCGGGCCCGGTCTCGCCCTCGGCCACCGACGGCGACGCCATCGTCCCGGCGGCGAGCGCCTGGAGGTGGTCGGCGCTCGGGGACTCGCCCTCGGACGCGAGCAGCACGCTCTCGCGCAGGAGCACCGTCCACTCCGCGAGGAACTCGCGCCGGATCTGGCCGACGAGGCGCGCGCCGAGCGCCTCCGTGCTCGGCGCCTCGCACAGGGTCGCCGCCGACTGGAGCGCGTCGAGCCGCGGGTCGGGGAAGCGCTGGACGATCCGCACCTCCTCCACCGAGGCACCGTCGACCTCCTCGACCTCCTTCACGAGCACGGCGACGAGGTCGAGGTCGGCGAGCCGAACCGCGAACTCGTCGATGACCACGCCCTGGTCGCGCTCGAGGACGTCGATGCCGACGATGTCACCGCGCACGGCGCCGATGCGGGAAGCGACGAGCCCCAACGCGCCGGGGCGGTCCGGGAGCCACACGCGCACCAGCACGTTTGCTGACTCAGCCATGCACACCACCTTACGGAACCTCAGGCAACCGCCGGATTACGAAGCTGTGAACTGGGCGGCTCGTATGCTCCGGCCATGGGCCCAGCAGGGGAGCGTCTCGGGGTCCTCGGCGGCACGTTCGACCCGGTGCACGTCGGGCACGTGGTCGCGGCGGTGGACGTCCGCGCCGCGCTCGGTCTGGACCGCGTCCTCATGGTCCCGGCCCGCGATCCCTGGCAGAAGCGGGGCCAGGTGGTCGCATCGCCCGAGCAGCGATTGGCGATGGTCTCGCTCGCGTGCCGCGACCTCGACGGGATCGAGGTGTCCCGCGTCGAGCTCGACGCCCCCGGCCCGTCGGTCACCGCCGACACCCTCGAGCGGCTGCAGCCGGACCGTCGCGAGCTGGTGCTCCTGCTGGGCGCCGACGCCGTCGCGAACATGCCGACCTGGCGCCGGCTCGAGGAGACCCGCCACCTCGCGGGGATCGCGGTCATCGAGCGGGCGGGTGAGCACGCGGTGCCTCCGGGTCCCGGGTGGCGGTTCGAGCACGTGACGATCCCCCGGCTCGACGTCTCGTCGTCGGAGATCCGGCGCCGGGTGGGGCTCGGGCTGCCGATCGACGGTCTCACGCCACCGGCGGTGGTGGGCTTCATCCGGGACGAGGACCTCTACACTCTTCCCTGATGGCGCGAGGTCCCCGCGGCGCGGTGCTCGACGAGCCCCCGCGGACCGACCGCACCGCGCGCGGGCGAACCTCCGGGGCGGCGGGTCGATCGCGTGGCTCCGAGATGCGCCACCGCGGCCCTCGCGCGGAGCCGTCCGGCGGCGGGCGCCAGGCGCGACGCTCCCGATCGGAGCGCCGCCGCTTCTGGCTGGTGCTCATGCCCGCCGTCGCCCTGGCGCTCGCGCTCGTCGTGGCGCTGGGCGCGGTGCTGCGCAGCGACGACGGCGGTGCGGCCGCGCCGGCTCGGTCTGCCCCACCGGGCCGTTCGCGCGGTTCCGGCACCCTCCTGCTCGGGCACCGCGGCGCCGACGGCCGGCTGGACCTGCTCCTGGTCGTCGGGTCGCAGGGTTCGAGCTCGTCGGTGCTCATGCTGCCGGTGGCCACCCAGGTGGAGGTGCCGTCGCTCGGCCCGCAGGCGCTGGCCGACCTGCCCGACGACGGCAACGGCGCTCTGGTGCAGACCACGGTCGGGAACGTGCTCGGGGTGGCGATCGCGAAGACGGTCATGCTCGACGACGCCCACCTGGACGCAGCGCTCGCGGCCGCGGCGCCGATCCCCGTCGATCTGCACCACTCGGTGGAGTTCGCGGGCAGCCGCGACGCCGCGATCCCGGCGGGCGCGCACCAGGTCCCGACCGGTGATGCGGCCCGCCTGCTCGTCGGGCGCCAGCCGGGTAGCGAGCTCGACCGGCTGGTCACGGTCCAGGACGTGGTCGAGGGGTGGATGCGACGCCTGCGCGACCCCGCGGTGGCCCGACGGACGCTCGCGGCGCAACCGGGGCTCGCCGCGTTGGTCGCCGCCGCGCGGGCCTCGGACCGGCGGACCGACACCCTGCCGGTGCAGTCGGTCGCCACCGGCGGCGGGGAGCAGTTCGAGGTCCGGTCCGGCGACGTCCGGCGCTCCGTCGCGACCGCGTTCCCGGGCGCGCAGCTCGACGCCGGGCGGCGACCGCGGGTCGAGATCCTCAACGGCACCGGCGCAGTCGGCCTCGCCCAGGGCATCTCGGCGCACGTCGTCCCGGCCGGCGGCCAGGTCACGTTGACCGGGAACGTGCCGGGCTTCGGCGTGGCCAAGACCCAGGTCGTCTACTACCGGAGCCACGACCGGGCCGCCGCCCGGCGGATGCTGGCCGCGCTCGGGTGTGGGGCACTGAAGGCCGCCGGCACCCCCATCGGGGTGGTCGACGTGACGATCATCGCCGGGGCAGACTGCTTCGCGACCGGGGCACCCCCCGGACCGTGACCTCGGAAGGACCCCAGCTGGACTCCCACCGTCGGGCCGTCACCGCCGCACGAGCCGCCGCCGAGAAGAAGGCCGAGGACACCCTCGTGCTCGACGTCGGCGACATCATCGGGATCACCGAGACGTTCGTGATCACCAGCGGGACGAACACCCGGCAGGTGCGCACGATCTGCGAGGAGATCGAGGAGGCCATGAAGGCGGAAGACGGCACCGGCCCACGCAGCATCGAGGGCCTGCACGACGCGTCGTGGGTGCTCATGGACTACGGGGACCTGGTCGTGCACGTCTTCCTGGCCGAGACGCGCGAGTACTACGCGCTCGAGCGGCTGTGGACCGATGCACCGCGGATCGCCTGGGAGTCTGCCCGCGCCGCGAGCTGACGGCGCACGTCAGCCGGCGGCGGTCTGCACCCAGGGCCGCATGGGGACGCCATGGTCGGTCAACGCGTCCTTGAGCTCCCGGACCCCGATGTTCCGGTGGAGTCTGGGGGAGTAGAGGATCGAGCTGATGATCGCCGCCGATGCGCCTCCCGCGGTGAGCCCGTCGGCGATGTGCTCCGCGGTCCCGGCCCCACCGGACGCGATGACCGGCACGTTGACCGCGTCGCTGACCGCGCGCGTGATCTCGAGGTCGTAGCCCGACGCGGTCCCGTCGTTGTCGATGCTGTTCACCACGATCTCGCCTGCGCCGAGCTCCTCGCCCCGCCGCACCCACTCGATCGCGTCCATGCCGGTGGCGACGCGGGCGCCGTCGATGAACACCTCGTACCCGCTCGGGACCGTCGACGAGGGCGTGACCCGCTTGACCTGGGTGCTCAGCACGATGCACTGGCGGCCGAACGCCTCGGCGCCTTCACGGATGATCTCCGGCTCGCGCACGGCCATCGAGTCGATGCTGATCTTCTCGGCGCCGGCTTTGAGCACGTCGAACATGTCGTCGACCGAACGGATCCCGCCGCCGACCGTGAACGGGACGAAGACGTGCTGGGCGACCCGACGTACGGTCTCGAGGTCGATGGGCCGGCGCTCGGCGCTCGCCTTGATGTCGTAGAACACGATCTCGTCGATCTGGTCGTCGTACAGCCGTCGACCGAGCTCGGGGGCAGGCGCGACATCGATGTTGTCCTGGAACTGCTGAGCCTTCGTGACCCTGCCCTCGACCACGTCGAAGCACGCGATGAGTCGCTTCGTCAGCACCCGGCACCGTCCCACGCCGCGAACCCGCGCAACAGCCGCAATCCGAGCTCGCCGCTCTTCTCCGCGTGGAACTGCGTGGCGATCAGGTTGTCGCGGGCGACGATCGAGCAGAAGTCCACGCCGTACTCGGTGCTGCCGAGCACGTCGGCCGGATCGGCGGGGACCGCGTAGTAGGAGTTCACGAAGTAGCAGTAGGCCGCGTCGGGCAGCGTCGCGGTGACCGGGTGCGCCCGGGACAGGCGCACCGCGTTCCACCCGATCTGGGGCACGCGGTTCGTCGCGGGGAAGCGGCGGACCTCACCCGGCAGCCAGCCGAGGCCGTCCGCCGGGCCCTCCTCGCTGCGCTCGAACAGGATCTGCAGGCCGATGCAGATGCCGAGGAACGGCACCCGGTCCTCGAGGACGCGCCGCGCGAGCGGCTCCACGAACCCGGACCCGGCCAGCGAGGCCAGGGTGGCGCGCGCGGCCCCGACGCCCGGAAGCACGATCCGGTCGACGCCGGCCAACCCCGCGGGCTCGGCGACGAGCTGCGCCTCCAGGCCGAGGCGACCGAGCGCGTACATCACGCTCGGCGCGTTCCCTGCCCGGTAGTCGATGACCCCGATCACGCCGCCGGCCCACCCTGGAGACTCTCGAGCCGCCGCCGGCCGTCGTGTGGTCGGGGCTGCGAACGTCGGCCGGCGGAGATCTTCGGGAGCCGCCGCCGGCCGTCGTGTGGTCGGGGCTGCGGACGTCGGCCGGCGGAGATCTTCAAGAGGCAGAGTTTACGGATGCGGGCCGGTCGGTCAGAACGGTTTGAGGGCGTAGACGCGCACCGGACCGTCGCGGTGGATCACCTGGTAGGGGTACTCGGTCTCGCTGACCAGGCAGCTCGCGTGGTACTTCGCGGCCAGCGCGTCGATCTGCGCAGTGGTGAGGCGGTTGTACGCGGCGCGGAGCTTCGGCAGGTCGCCGTGGTACTTCGATCCCGCGAAGTACTCCGAGCCCCCGACGAGGCCGTCGATGCGGCGCTTCCACTCGTCGAGGCGGTCGTAGGGGATCGCCTGCCAGTTCGCGATCTCCGGCCGCTCCGACCGGTCGAACGCGTCCTGACGATCGACGGGGAAGATGCACCGGGTGTCGGTCGGTGTGTTCTCCCGAACCCAGTCGAACGCGCGGGCCATGTGGTCGACCGTGGTCCACGCCGCGTAGTTGCGCCGGATCATCCGTGGGGCGGCGAGCAGGGGTGAGGTCGGGAAGATCGCGATCGCGAGCGCCGCCGCGATGACGAGGGTCGCGTCGCGCTGCCCGCGTCGGCGCCGTTCGCGCCGCTCGTCACCGTTGCGGCGGGAGAGCTCGGCCGCGAAGCGGAACACCTGGATGAAGAAGATCAGCGGGATGAAGATCGGGAAGGAGCGCAGCGGCATGAGCCGCAGGTAGCCCCAGAGGTCCAGCGCGCGTGCCGGGTACGCGAGGGCGAACGGGATCGCCGCGGCGATCTGGAACGCGGCGAAGAAGCGCTGGGTCAGTCCGCGGTCGGACCTCGTGTACGACCAGAGGTTGAACGCGAGCATCGCGGCCAGCACGCCGACGTGGAGCACGACCTGCCACCCCGCGAGCGTCTCCCCGCCGAAGAACGGGTCGGTGTGGTACGGGATCGCCTGGAGCACGACGAACCGCTGCATCGCCGCCGACGCGTGGCCCTCGGCCGCCAGCGCGCCGACGATGCCCGGGATCGCGAGCAGGATCGCGAGCCAGGACCACTTCAGCGTCCGCACCCTGGTCTCGGGGAGCGCCAGCAGCGCGAGCCCGGTCGCCCACGCCCCCCACAGACCGACCGCCGGATGGAAGCTCAGCGTGAGCCCGAGCAGTGCGAGCCCGAGCGGGATCCGCCGCTTCGTGATCGCGAGGAACGCGCCGAGCAGGCAGACGTACGCGACGGTCTTCGCCTCGAACGAGCCGAGGATCCACTCGTTGCCCACGAACGCCTGGTTGCTCAGCAGCCAGAACGCGATCGCGAACGCCGCGGGCCAGGCGCGCAGCCCGAAGCGCGTGCCCAGCTTGATCAGGAGGAAGCCGAGGATCGGCCAGAAGACGAGCCGGCCGAGCCATCCGAACGCGTCGATCGAGAGCACGCCGGCGATCGGAGCGAAGAGGTGGTCGAAGAGCCAGTGCTCGCCGAAGCTCCCCCCGAACGTCCAGTCGCCCCGGAGGTAGCTCGGGTCCGCGACCCGCTTCACCAGGGGCAGGTAGAGCTCCTCGCTGAGCCGGGGCACCGGCCAGCCGTACAGCAGCAGGGTGACCGCGAGGACGAGGAGCGTGGGGAGGACGAACCGGCTCGGACCCTGCCCGACTTCGCGTTCGACGCCGCCCGCCCCATCTGCCATCCGGGCCTGGACTCTAGGTCCGGCGGCCCCGGATCCAGGTCCGCGCGAGCCGGGTGCCGGGACCGGCTTCGTCGCGGACCGGTCCGGCGGTGGACGGCGGGCGAGGTCGGGCGGGCGACCGTGAGCGTGGAGCTGATGGGACTCGAACCCACGACCCCTTGCATGCCATGCAAGTGCTCTACCAGCTGAGCTACAGCCCCAGAGGGAACTTCCAAGGTAGCAGCCGCCTCCGAGCAGTTCGTGCGGTGGCCCGAGCGGCGTGGCGCGTACGCTCGCTCGACGAGACCGCCGGGGGCCGTCGGGCAATCGCGTTCCGGCGGTCGGCCTCCGGGGATCTTGGAAGAAGCGCCGGAGGCCGTCCGGCAATCGCGTTCCGGCGGTCGGCCTCCGGAGATCTTGGAAAAGACGACGAGCGGACGAAGGAAGCCTGTGGAGACCGAAGAGCAGCGAGCCGACGAAGCGCTCCCCCGGTACCGGTACGACGCTCGCGTCGCCAACGAGATCGAGGCGAAGTGGCAGGACCGGTGGGAGGTCGAGCACACCTTCTGGGCCCCCAACCCGGACGGTCCGCTGAGCGAGGGGTTCGACGCGGTCGCCGACCGCTCGAAGCTCTTCGTGCTCGACATGTTCCCGTACCCCAGCGGCGTCGGCCTCCACGTCGGCCACCCGCTCGGGTACATCGGCACCGACGTCTACGCCCGCTTCCAGCGGATGAGCGGCCGGAACGTGCTGCACGCGATGGGCTACGACGCGTTCGGTCTCCCCGCCGAGCAGTACGTGGTGCAGACCGGCCAGCACCCGCGCGTCACGACGGAGGACAACGTCGCGACGATGCGCCGTCAGCTCCGCGCGCTGGGCCTCGGTCACGACCCGCGCCGGAGCGTCACGACCACCGACCCGGCGTACTACCGCTGGACGCAGTGGATCTTCCTGCAGCTGTTCGAGTCCTGGTACGACGAGGACGCGCAGCGAGCCCGTCCGATCGCCGAGCTCGTGCCGATCCTCGAAGCCGACCCCGAGGTGGGCTGGGCCGGCCTCTCGACCCGTGAGCGACGTGAGCTCGTCGACGAGAACCGGCTCGCGTACCTCGACGAGGCGATGGTGAACTGGTGCCCCGCGCTCGGAACCGTGCTCGCGAACGAAGAGGTGACGGCCGAGGGTCGGAGCGACCGCGGCAACCATCCCGTGTACCGCCGCCCGCTCGAGCAGTGGAAGCTCCGCATCACGGCGTACGCCGAGCGGCTGCTGGGGGACCTCGACCTGCTCGACTGGAGCGACTCCATCAAGGTGATGCAGCGGAACTGGATCGGTCGCAGCGTGGGGGCCGAGGTCGACTTCGGCGTCGAAGGTCACGAGGACACGACGATCACCGTGTTCACGACCCGCCCGGACACCCTCTTCGGCGCGACGTACATGGTCCTCGCGCCCGAGCACCCGCTGGTCGACGACATCACGCCGGCGGAGTGGCCGGGCGCGACGCTCGGCGAGGACGTGAACGACATCCCGCCGTCGTGGCGGGGGATCTTCGGCGCCGAGGCCGGGCCCGCCGAAGCGATCCGCCGCTACCGCGAATTCGTCGGCCCGAAGAGCGACCTCGAGCGCCAGGCCGAAGGCCGGGAGAAGACCGGGGTGTTCACGGGCGCGTTCGCCACGAATCCCGTCAACGACGCTCCGATCCCGATCTTCGTCGCCGACTACGTGTTGATGGGCTACGGGACCGGGGCCATCATGGCCGTCCCCGCGCACGACGAGCGCGACTTCGAGTTCGCGCAGGAGTTCGACCTGCCGATCCACGTCGTGATCCAACCGCCGCTGGCCTGGTTCGAGGCGCAGGGCGCCGACCCTGAGGCGGATCCCGTCGACTGGCCCGGCGCGTTCGTGGGGGACGGCGTCGCGGTGAGCTCGTCGAACGACGAGGTCTCGCTGGACGCGCTCGACGTGAGCGATGCGAAGGCGAGGATCACCGCCTGGCTCGAGGCGAACGAGCTGGGCGCGGCCGCGATCACCTACAAGCTGCGCGACTGGCTGTTCAGCCGCCAGCGCTACTGGGGTGAGCCGTTCCCGATCGTGTACGACGAGGAGGAGCTCCCGGTCGCGCTGCCCGCGTCGCTGCTGCCCGTCGAGCTCCCGGAGATCACGGACTTCGAGCCCGAGATCGTGGCGGACGACGCGGAGAGCGTGCCCGAGCCGCCGCTGGCCCGCGCCGACGGATGGGTCACGGTGGAGCTGGACCTGCCCCGGCCCGACTGGGCCGGAGGCGGAGCGGGCCCGAAGATCTACCGGCGCGAGCTCAACACGATGCCGCAGTGGGCCGGGTCCTGCTGGTACTACCTGCGCTACCTCGACCCGACGAACGAGAACGAGTTCGTGTCCGAGGCCGCCGAGCGCTACTGGATGGAGCCGGGTCCGGGTGGTGTGGACCTCTACGTCGGTGGGGTGGAGCACGCGGTGCTGCACCTCCTCTACGCACGCTTCTGGCACAAGGTCCTCTTCGACCTGGGCCACGTCTCGACGCCCGAACCGTTCCAACGGCTCTACAACCAGGGCTACATCCTCGCCGGCGCGTTCGTCGACGAGCGCGGCTCGTACGTGGAGGCGAGCGAGGTCGTCGAGCGCGACGGTCGGTTCTTCCACGGCGACGACGAGGTGCGGCGCGAGAACGGGAAGATGGGCAAGAGCCTGAGGAACGCGGTCGCGCCGGACGACATCTACCGCGACTACGGGGCCGACACGCTTCGGCTCTACGAGATGTTCATGGGTCCGCTCGACGCGAGCCGTCCGTGGAACACCGCCGACATCGTCGGTGTGCACCGGTTCCTCCAGCGGCTCTGGCGCAACGTGATCGACGAGGTCACCGGCGACGTGCGGGTCACCCCGGAACCGTGCGACGACGAGACCCGGCGCGTGCTGCACCGCACCATCGCGGCGGTCGGGGCGGACATGGGCGACCTTGCCTTCAACACCGCGGTCGCCCGCCTCTTCGAGCTCAACAACCGCCTGACCCAGGTGGTCGCCGAGACCGGCGCCGCGCCCGAGGAGGTCGTCGAGCCGTTGGTCCTGATGACCGCGCCGCTCGCCCCGCACGTCGCCGAGGAGCTGTGGGAGCGCCTCGGTCACGAGCGCACGCTGGCGTACGAGGACTTTCCGCAGGCGGACCCGTTGTGGCTCACGGTCGAGAATGTGGAGATCGCGGTCCAGCTCAACGGGAAGGTCCGGGCACGCCTCACCGTCCCGGCGGGGCTCGACGAGGCCGCGACCGAGGCGGCCGCCCGGGCGGACGCGCGCGTGGCCGGGCTGCTCGACGGTCTCGCCGTGCGCAAGGTCATCGTCGTGTCCGGCCGGCTGGTCAACTTCGTCGTGGGGTGAGCATCACCGCGGTTCGCGCGCGGCGGCTCTCGCCCGAAGCCGTCGCCGCCTTCGACCACGTGCCCGAGGTCGACCGCGCCCGCGCCCGCATCGTCGTCGTTCCCCGGCTCACGCCGGGGGTCGCAGCGATGACCCTCGGCGCGTGGATCCTGGTGCGACGCGGCCACGAGACCAACGCCGGACTCGTGGCGCACGAGCTGGTCCACGTGCAGCAGTGGCGTGAGTGGGGCGCGGCCCGCTTCCTCGCCCGCTACCTCGGCGACTACCTCCGACTGCGCGTCGCCGGGGAGCCGCACTGGCGCGCCTATGCCGCGATCTCCTTCGAGCAGGAGGCTCGGGCCCGCAGCGGCGCCTGACCCCCGACCCCCCACGCGCCTTCTCGGCACGCTGAACCGCCTCAGGTGCGGTCGAACGTGCCGAGAACGGGGGGCGGGGCCGTCCTCGGGGCCTCTGGTACCGTGAGCGCTCCCTCCCCCTCGCACTTCCTCCGTGTGCCCTCACGCGCCCGGAGGTTGCGATGGTCGAGCCCACGGTCCCTGTTCCACCCCGCCCCGAACCGCGGCGCCCGCTGCCCGCGGTCTCGGTGCTCGAGCGCCTGCGCGACCGGTGGGGTGATCCGCGGGTGCGGATCGCCGCGCTGCTCGTCGCGGCGCTGGTCGCCGGTCTCGTCTGGTACCAGCTCGGCGTGCGCGGCACCGCCAGCGCGGGCGCGGGTGCAAGCGCGGCGGCGCCGACCACGGCTCCGGCCACCGAACGCTCGACGGCCCCCGGCGACGCGCCGGGCGCGTCCACGACGAGCGAGCCGCGCGGCACCGCGGTCGTGCACGTCGCCGGGGCCGTCGTCCACCCGGGCGTCGTCACCCTGCACGCGGGCGCGCGGGTGGTCGATGCGATCCAGGCCGCCGGAGGCGGCGCGCCCGGCGCGGACCTCGACCGGCTGAACCTCGCGGCCAAGGTCGTCGACGGCCAGCGCATCGCGGTCGCGGTCGTCGGTGCGCCGACCCCACCCGCGGTGGACGGTGCCGCGCCGGACGGGGCCGGAGGCGGTGACGGCAGCGCCGTGTCCGGGCCGGTCAACCTCAACACCGCGACCGAGAGCCAGCTCGAGGAGCTGCCGGGGATCGGTCCGAGCCTCGCGGCCGCGATCATCGCGGAGCGCGAGAAGCGCGGCGGGTTCAAGGCGGTCGGCGAGCTCCAGGACGTGCGCGGGATCGGCGAGATGCGCTTCGCCGAGATCAAGGACCTCGTCTCGGTGTGACCACCATCGGCCCCTGGTGCGCGCTCGTCGCGCTGGTGGCGGGCATCCTCGGCGGTCAGGCACTCGGACCGGGACCGGCGTCCGTCGCGCTGGGCACCGCGCTCGCGTCACTCGCGAGCGCGTTGCTCGTGCGCGGGCGCGCCGGGTTCGTGCTCCTGCTCGTCGGTGCGGCGCTGCTGGGTGGCGCGGTCACGCAGCGCGCCCTGCACGGGCTCGAGGTGTCGCCCCTGTCGGGCCCCGTCGCGCGGCGCCAGGACGTGCGGGTCGAGGGCTCGCTCGTCGACGACCCGTCCGGCCCGCGCTTCGTGGTCGAGGCGCTCGCCCGGCTGCAGCGGGTCGACGGAGCGGGGGCCGGGAGCCGCACGGTGGTGCTCGTCGGCGCGGGCGACGTCACGACCCAGCTCCGCGTGCTGGAGGCGGGGGACCGCGTGACCGTGACCGGCACGCTCGAGCCCCTGCACGGCTTCGACACGCGGTACCGGTGGCGCCATGCCGTCGCGGAGCTGCGCGTGCGCGATCTCGAGTCGTTCGCGGGCCCTCACTCACCCCTCGACCGGGTGGCGAACCAGGCCCGCGCCGCGGTGCTGCGCGGTGCCGACGGCCTCCCGGCGACCGAGCGGGCCGTCCTCGCGGGCTTCCTCCTCGGTGACACCCGAGCCATCCCGGACGACCTGGTCGACGACTTCCGGAACGCGGGCCTGAGCCACCTGCTCGCGGTGAGCGGCGCGAACGTCGCGTTCGTCCTGGCGGTCGCCGGGCCCCTGCTCGTGCGGCTGCGGCTCGGCAGTCGCTTCGTCGTCGGCGTGCTGGTGCTGATCCTGTTCGGCACGATGACGCGGTGGGAGCCGTCGGTGCTGCGCGCGTGCGCGATGGCGGGCCTGGCGATGGCCGCGACCTTCCTCGGCCGGCCGGTGCCCGCGAGCCGGATCCTCGTGCTCGCGGTGATCGGACTGCTGGTGGCCGACCCGTTCCTGATCCACTCCGTCGGGTTCCTGCTCTCGTGCGGTGCGGCCGCCGGCATCGTCGGGCTGGGGCCCGCGATCAGCGCCCGGGTTCCCGGGCCGAAGTGGTTCGGCGAGGCGCTCGGCGTCACCGCGGCCGCCCAGCTCGGCGTGCTGCCGGTCCTCCTGCCGGTGTTCGGCACCGTCCCGCTCGTGGCCCTCCCCGCCAACCTGCTGGCGGCGCCGATGGTCGGGCCGCTCACCGTCTGGGGTCTCGTGGCCGGGGTCGTCGGCGGCCTGGCCGGCCCGGGCGTCGCGCACGTGCTCCAGCTCCCGACGTTCTCGCTCCTGCGCTGGGTCGAGACCGTGGCCCGCACCGCGGCGTCCTCGCCCGGTGCGCTCGACGGGCGCGGTGTGCTCGGCCTCGGCGCGGTCGGTTGCGTGCTCCTCGCGTTCACGGCGGCTCTCCGACGGTCTCCGCCGGCCGATCGCCGGAACGCGGCCGATCGCCGGAACGCGGCCGACGGCGGCTCTGCGAAGGTCTCCGCCGGCCGATCGCCGGAACGCGGCTGACGGGCGGCCGACGGCGGACACGTAGGCTCGGCCGCGATGCCGCGCTTCCGCCTCGGTGACGTCGTCACCGATCTGACCACGCGCACGCTCGTGATGGGCATCATCAACCGGACCCCCGACTCGTTCTACGACGCGGGCGAGACGTTCGCGCTCGACGCGCTGGTGCGCAGGGCCGGGGACCTGGTCGAGCAGGGTGCCGACCTCCTCGACATCGGCGGAGTGAAGGCCGGTCCGGGTCCCGAGGTGGGGGAGGCCGAGGAGCTGGATCGCGTCATCCCGTCGATCGAGGCGGTCCACGCGCGCTTCGACGTCCCGATCTCGTGCGACACGTGGCGGGCGACGGTGCTCGACGCCGCGTGCGCGGCCGGTGCGGTCGTCGGCAACGACATCAGCGGGTTCGGCGACCCCGAGTACCTCACGGTCGCGGCGAAGCACTCGGCTTCGGTGGTCGCCACCCACATCCGGCTCGCCCCACGTGTCCCCGACCCGGAGCCGGTCTACGACGACCTCGTCGCGGATGTGCGGCAGTTCCTCCTGGAACGGGCGGAGCGCGCGGAGGCGGCAGGGCTCGCGGCCGACCAGATCGCGGTCGACGCGGGCCTCGACCTCGGCAAGACGCCGGCGATGAGCGCGGTGCTGCTGCGTGAGAGCGAAGCACTCGCGGACCTCGGGTACACGCTGCTGCTGTCGTCGAGCAACAAGCGGTTCCTCGGCGAGCTCCTCGGGCTCGACATCGGCGTCCGGCGGGAGGCGTCGCTCGCGACGGTCGCCTACGGCGTCGCCCACGGCTGCCGGATCGTGCGGGTCCACGACGTCCGGGGATCGGTCCACGTCGTCCGGATGATGCAAGCGATCCTCGACCACCGTCGGGTGGTGGTCTCGTGACCGCGGTCCACCTGGTGAAGGCGACCGATCCGGTGCTGCGCCAACGCGCCGCGCACGAGCTGATCGACGAGCTGCTCGCGGGGGAGGACCGCAGCCTCGTGGTCGAGGAGTTCGTCGTCCCGGCCAAGACCCGCGGCGGGACCGAGGAGGGCACGGCGCCCTCGGCACCCGACGACGGATCGCGCCTGCCAATGGTCACGGCCATCGTGAACGCGGCGCAGAGCCCGCCGTTCATGACGAGCAAGCGCATCGTCGTCGTGCGCGACTACGAGCAGCTCAACGCCGAGGAGGCGGCACCCATCGCCGCGGTGCTCGCCGACGCGCTCGACACCACCGTCTTCGTGTTCGTCGCCGGTGGTGGACGCGCGCCGAAGAGCCTCGCCGACGCGCTGAAGGACTCCAGAGTCGCGGGGCCGGACTCCGAGAAGACGGTGGACGTGCTGAGCGCCGAGCTCGCCCGGGCCGAGATCACGATGGACAAGGACGCGGCACGGATCACCGCAGAGCGGCTCGGCGACGACGCCGGGCGCGCGGCATCGCTCGTCGAGGTGCTCGGCGCCACGTTCGGGCCCGGCGCGACGCTCGGCGCCGCCGAGGTCGAGCCGTACCTCGGCGAGGCCGGCTCGGTCCCCGTGTTCCAGCTCACGAACGCGATCGAGGAGGGCAAGGTCGCCGCCGCGCTGTCGATCCTCGACCGGCTGCTCCACGTCACCAGCGCGCGCCAGCCGAAGCCGATGCACCCGCTCCAGGTGCTCGGGCTGCTCCAGTCGCGCTACCGCAAGCTGCTGAGGGTCGACGACCCGTCGATCCGGACGACCAAGGACGCGCATGCCGCGCTCGGCGGCAAGGGCAGCACCTACCCGGCCCAGAAGGCCCTCGAGGCCACCCGGGCCCTCGGGACGGACGGGCTGCGGCGCGCGATCGACTCGCTGCACCAGGCGGACCTCGACCTCAAGGGCGCGAGCGCGATGCCCGAGGACGCGGTGCTCGAGGTGCTGGTCGCCCGGCTGGCCGCGCTCCACTCGCGGAGCCGGGGCCGGACCGGCGCCCGCCGCTAGCGGGACCGGGAGGCCGGCGGCGGCCGGTGGCCGGTGGCCGGACCTAGGAGTCGGCCTGGGCCTTGTTCGCGGCCTTCATCAGGCGCGAGGTGCGGCGGGCCGCCGCGTTCTTGTGGATGATGCCCTTGGCGCCGGCCTTGCCCAGGCGCTTCTGCGCCACGACCACACGGTCGGCCGCATCCTCGGCGTCGTTCTCCGCGGCCACGGTGGCACCCTTGATCCGCGTCTTCAGCTCGGAGCGGACGGCGAGGTTGCGGACCCGCCGCTTCTCGTTCTGAATGTTGCGCTTCTTCTGGCTCTTGATGTTGGCCATCGGGTGTCGCGACCTCGCAGTGCGTCAGGGGAACCGGAAGAGGCTATCAGGAGGCCCGGATTCGGGTCCGTTCGCGGTGAGGCGGGTCGCGCGAGGGACAATGCTGGCCGGATGATCCCCCTCGACCGGCTCCGCTGCCTCAGCATCATCGCCCACATCGACCACGGGAAGAGCACGCTCGCGGACCGGATCCTCGAGATCACCGGCGCGGTGGAGAAGCGCGACATGCGGGCCCAGTACCTGGACTCGATGGACATCGAGCGCGAACGGGGCATCACGATCAAGGCCCAGAACGTCCGGCTGCACTGGAAGGACCACCAGATCAGCCTCATCGACACCCCGGGCCACGTGGACTTCGGCTACGAGGTGTCGCGCAGCCTCGCCGCTTGCGAGGGCGTGGTCCTGCTCGTCGACGCGAGCCAGGGGATCGAGGCCCAGACGCTGGCGAACTGCTACCTCGCGCTCGAGAACGACCTGGCGATCGTGGCCGCGGTGAACAAGATCGACCTGCCCGCCGCGGACCCCGACCGCGTCTCGGAGGAGATCGAGCGCGTCCTCGGCCTCGCGGCAGAGGACGTGCTGCGGATCTCGGCCAAGACGGGGGAGGGTGTCCCCGAGCTCCTCGACGCGGTGCTCGAGACCATCCCCGCGCCCAAGGGCGACGCGGACGCGCCGCTCCGGGCGCTGATCTTCGACTCGTACTACGACCCGTACCGCGGCGTGGTCAGCGCGCTGCGTGTGTTCGACGGCACGATGAGCTCGGGCGCGCGCCTCAAGTTCCTCCAGGCCGGCTCGGTGCACGACGCCGAGGAGATCGGAGTGCGCCTGCCCGTGCCGACGCCGGTCGCCACGTTGGGACCGGGCGAGGTCGGCTACCTGATCGCCGGCATCAAGGACGTGGGCGAGGCCCGCGTCGGTGAGACGGTCACGACCGCGGCCCGGCCGGGCGAGCCGCTCCAGGGGTACCGGCACCCGAAGCCGATGGTGTTCTGCGGTCTCTATCCGGTCGAGGGTGACGAGTACGCCGACCTGCGCGAGGCGCTCGAGAAGCTCCGGCTCAACGACTCGTCGTTCACCTACGAGCCCGAGACGTCCGGCGCGCTCGGCTTCGGCTTCCGGTGCGGCTTCCTCGGGTTGCTCCACATGGAGATCGTGCGCGAGCGGCTCGAGCGTGAGTACGACCTCGCGCTGGTCGCCACTGCGCCGAACGTCGAGTACCTCGCGCACACGACCAACGGCGGGGAGGAGGTCGTCGACAACCCGTCGGCGCTGCCGCCCCTGAACGACGTGCTGTCGATCGAGGAGCCGTACGTCACCGTCACCATCCTCACGCCCTCCGAGTACGTCGGCACGCTCATGGAGCTGTGCCAGGGCCGGCGGGGCGAGATGCAGAAGCTGGACTACCTCTCCGAGGAGCGCGTCGAGCTCGTCTACGTCGTCCCGCTGGGCGAGATCGTCATGGACTTCTTCGACCAGATGAAGTCGCGCACCAAGGGCTACGCCAGCCTCGACTACGAGCCGGCCGGCTACCGCGAGTCGAAGCTCGTCAAGGT
>DASXYP010000117.1:0-44166 GCA_036502405.1 Acidimicrobiia bacterium | reverse complement strand
GGGTCACCTTCGTGGAAGATCACCTCGCCCCGCGCGAAGCGGCGCCGGGAGGCGGCCGTGAGCACACGGCGTCGCGCCTCGTCGGAGAGCTGGTAGAGCACCCCCGCCCCATTCGACACGGGGACGAGGGTACCCAGCCGGGGGACCACCCGGGCGGGGGGCGCCCGGATGCCCTGTCCTGTCCGCCGCCGACGGGCGCGACGCCGCGCGACCTAGCTGTTGTGCCTTGGGACGTTGTTGACATCCGCTGAGTGAAGTGCCCCCTGGGCGAGTGTGGAGCTGCTTGACGGCAACCCACCCACCCAGGAGGGCTTCGATGCACCGTAACGCTCCACTCACCCCGGAAGGTCGGCTTCGGCTCTGCCATCGGATCGAAGACGGTTGGACGGTCGCGGCGGCGGCCGAGTCGATGAACATCTCGCGGCAGTGCGCGCACAAGTGGTGGTGTCGCTATCAGGACGAGGGGTCCGCCGGGCTGGTGGATCGCTCGAGCCGCCCGTTCTCGTGTCCGCATCAGACGCCCGCGCGCGTGGAGCGAC
The DNA here is from genome assembly GCA_036502405.1 of Acidimicrobiia bacterium. Classification (GTDB taxonomy): domain Bacteria; phylum Actinomycetota; class Acidimicrobiia; order IMCC26256; family JAENVU01; genus Chersky-806. The sequence goes on along the minus strand of DASXYP010000117.1, from coordinate 43,627 downwards.
GGATCGTGGCGTTGCGTCAGTCTCGCAAGCTCGGTCCGGCCCGGTTGGCGGGAATCGTGCAGGTGCCGGCTTCGACGGTGCATCGCGTTTTAGTCCGTCACGGCGTCAACCGGTTGCGGTGGATGGACCGCCCCACGGGTCGAGTTGTCCGCCGGATCCAGACCAGTCGTTGCGGTGAGCTGGTCCACATCGACGTGAAGAAACTCGCTCGGGTCCCCAACGGAGGTGGGCACAAGATCCATGGTCGCAGTGGGACCCGCAACGGATCGATGAGCAAACAAGGACGCGGCTACACGCACATCCACACCGCGATCGACGCGTACTCACGACTCGCGTACAGCGAGTTCGCCGGCGCCGAGAACCGCGCCAACTGTGTCGCGTTCCTCGCCCGCGCCATCGCTTGGTTCGCAGCGAACGGCATCACCGTCGAACGAGTCCTGACCGACAACGGCAACGGCTACAAGTCCCGAGACTGGGCGCAACTGTGCGCCGAGTTCGGCATTCGACACACCCGCACCCGGCCCTACCGACCCGCCACCAACGGCAAAGTCGAACGGTTCAACCGCACCCTCGTCGACGAATGGGCTTACGCCCGGCTCTGGCGATCAGAAACCAGCCGAGCCCGCGGCCTTGACCGATTCCTTCACCGCTACAACCATCACCGACACCACACCGCCATCAACGGCACACCCGCCAGCCGCGTCACCAACCTGGCAGGGCACAACAACTAGTCCGCCGGCGGCTTTTCCGAAGTTCTCCGCCGGCCGATCGCGGGGGCGCGGTCTTGTGAGGGCCGGCGGCGGCTTTTCCGAAGATCTCCGCCGGCCGATCGCGGGGGCGCGGTCTTGTGAGGGCCGGCGGCGGCTTTCCGAAGATCTCCGCCGGCCGATCGCGGGGGCGCGGTCTTGTGAGGGCCGGCGGCGGCTCCGGAGCATCATCGGGCGACCGCGGTCTAGCGTCGGGAACAGTGGACGACATCGAGATCCCCGCCGGCTCCGGCGCGCAGCTGGCGGCTCGGGGCCGGGACGCCGCGGCGATCCTGGACGACCTCGCGCAGCGCCAGGCGCGCGAGCCGGACGTGCACGGCAACCGGCTCTTCGGGCTCGTCTACCCGACCGCGCGCGTCGACCTCGAAGACCTGCTCGAGGAGGTCAACCGGCGCTACCTCTTCGGCAACGCGCTGAACCCGTTCAAGTTCCACGAGCTCGCCGCGCTCCAGGACGACGTCGTCTCGATCACGGGCGGGCTGCTGCACCACGGCCAGGGTGGCGGCGGGACGATGACATCCGGCGGCACCGAGTCGATCCTGATGTCGATGCTCGTGAACCGCGAGCGCGCCTACCTCCGCGGGGTCGAACGGCCCCAGATCCTGGCCCCCGTCTCCGCCCACCCGGCGTACTCGAAGGCCGCGCACTACTTCGGCATGGACGTCGTGCGCGTCCCGCTCGACGCCCGCTACCGCGCGGACGTAGGCGCCGCGTCGTCGCTGATCGGGCCTTCGACCGCAGTCGTCGTCGCATCCGCGTTCTCGTACCCGTACGGGATCATGGACCCGGTCGAGGACCTCGCGGCGCTCGCGGCCGAGCACGGCGTCGGGTGCCACGTCGACGCGTGCATCGGCGGGTTCGTGCTGCCGTTCCTCGAGCGCCTCGGCCACGATGTGCCGCCGTGGGACTTCCGGGTCGCCGGCGTCACCGAGATCTCGGCCGACGTGCACAAGTACGGCTACTGCCCGAAGGGCGCCTCGGTGATCCTGCACCGGGACGACGACTGGTTCGGCCACCAGGTGTTCCTCTACGACGACTGGGGCTCGGGGCTCTACGGGTCACCGGGGATCGCGGGCGCGCGCCCCGCGGCGCCGATCGCGACCGCGTGGGCCGCGCTGACGTACCTCGGGGAGCAGGGCTACGTCGACATCATGCGCGACCTCATGGCGACGACCGCGCGGGTGCGGGACCGGGTCGACGGGATCGCGGGGATCGAGATCGTGGGGGACCCGATCGGTCCGGTGCTCGCGCTGCGGTCGGACGGGCTGGATCTCTCCGCGGTCGCTGACGTCATGGACGACAAGGGCTGGAACCTGAACCGCAACACGGAGCCCCCCGGGCTCCACCTCATGCTCTCGCCCGCCCACGGAGCGGTCGTCGACCAGCTCGTGGCCGACCTCGAAGACGCCGTCGCCCACCACGGCGACTCCCGCGGGGTGGAGGCCCGCTACTCATGAACGAAGCGGGCACGTGTCGCGCCGGTAGCCGATGGACGAGCGGCGTGGGGCCCACGCGGCCCGGACCGCAGGTCCGGGAGCGGAAGTCATGAACGAAGCGAGACCGCTGACCCCGGACGACCTCGTCGAGATCGAGCTGATCAAGCGGGTGAAGTACGCGTACTTCCGGAACCTCGACCTGAAGCAGTGGGACGACATCCGCGAGCTGTTCACCGAAGACGCTTCGGCGTCGTACGGGGGCGGCGCGTACGCGTTCGAGGGTCGCGACGCGATCGTCGAGTTCTTCCGCAAGGCGATGGGCCGCCAGAGCTTCCTGTCGAGTCACAAGGCCCACCACCCCGAGATCGGCCTCACCGGCCCCGACACCGCGGCGGGCGTCTGGGCGCTCGAGGACATCGTCATCGACCTCCAGTGGGGCCTCGACATCCACGGCGCCGCGTTCTACGAGGACGACTACGTCAAGGTCGACGGCGCGTGGAAGATCGCGCGCACGACCTACAAGCGGGTGTTCGAGGAGATCTCGACGCGCGCCGGGCGGGCCGGGCTCCAGGTGACCGCGTCGTACTGGGAGACGGGTGGCCGCAGCTCGCTCCCGGGACCGGAGTAGGAGCACCGTGGGGGAGTGGCCCGAGCTCAGCGCGGCGGACGAGGGGCGGCACCCACCCGACACCGACGAGCTGTGGGGTGAGTCCTGGTACCTGGACTGGGCCGCCCCCGACGCGTCGGCCGGGGGCTACGTGCGGCTCGGCCTGTACCCGAACCTGGGGCTCTCGTGGTGGTGGATCGCGCTGGTCGGCCGCGACCGTCCCCTCGTGCTCGTCGTGGACCACGAGCTGCCCTGCCCGGAGGGCGACGCGGCGCTCGCCCCGTCCGCCGGCACCACGCGCGTCGAGCTCTCGGTCCCCGACCCGTGGAAGCGGTTCCGGGTCGTGAGCGAGGCGGTCGGCGTCGAGCTGGCCGACCCGGCGCGGGCGTTCCACGGACTCGTCGGCCCCGAGGTGCCCGTGCGGCTCGACCTCGAGTGGGCAAGCCGGTCCGAGGCGTTCCCGTACGCGATGACGACGCGCTACGAGGTCTCGTCGTGGGTCACCGGCACGGTGACGGTCGGCGACGAGACGATGGTCGTCGACTGCGCGGGCCAGCGTGATCACTCGTGGGGCGTGCGGGACTGGTGGCAGTTCCCCTGGAACTGGACGTCCGGCCACTTCGACGACGGATCCTTCGTGCACGCGGCCCGGTCGATCATCCCCGGCCTCGACCTGTTCGCGACCGGGTACACGATCGGCACCGACGGCGTGCTCACCCCGGCCGACATCGTCGAGAACGAGGTCGACATCGACGCCGACAAGCTCCCCACCGCGGCCCGTCAGCAGATCGGCCCGGTGACGTTCACGACCGAACCGGTCGGGCACGCGCCGATCCTGCTCGTCGCACCCGACGGGCGCGAGACGCGCTTCCCGCGCGCGATGTGCCGCTACACCACGAGCGACGGCCGCGAAGGCACCGGCTGGACCGAGTACAACTGGCCGCCCGGCTTCCCCGCCTGATCGACCCTGCGCCTTCTCGGCACGCTCGACCCCATCTGGTGTGGTTCACCGGGCCGAGAACGGGTGAGGGCTAGGCCGAGGCGCGATCCTGGGCGACGGCGTCGAGGTCCGTGTACTCCTCGCCGGTGTCGACCCAGTCCTCGAACTGGATGACGCCGGTCTCGGTGAATCGCTCGCGCAGCCACCCGTCGGCCGCGTCGAGGAGCCCGAGCTTCTTGCAGTTCGGCACGATCTTCGAGAACAACATCTGCTGGAAGATCTGCTGCTCGGGCGGGTTGTTGGCGTCGAGCGCCCTGCGCACGGCCTTGGGGTCGACGCCCATGCGCTCCCACACCTCGGCCTGCATGAACCGCTGCTGGAGCCGGCTCGCGGCATCGAACGCGAACTCCTGGCGCTCCCGCATCTCTGCGTCGGAGAGCTCGCGGTAGTACTCCTGCAACGACAGCACGCCGAAGGCGACGTGGCGCGCCTCGTCCGCCATCACGTACCGCAGGAGCTGCTTGAGGAGCGGCTCGTTCGTGATGTGCTGCATCATCCCGAAGGCCGCGAGCGCGAGGCCCTCCACCATGATCTGCATGCCCAGATAGGTGATGTCCCAGCGGCTGTCCGCCAGGATGTCGTTGAGCAGCAGGCGCAGGTTGTCGTTGATCCGGTACTGGCTCGTCAGCTTCTCGTCGAGGTACTTGGCGAAGACCTCGACGTGGCGGGCCTCGTCCATGACCTGCGTCGACGCGTAGTACTTGGCATCGATCCAGGGCACGGTCTCGACGATGCGCGCGGTGCAGAGGAGCGCGCCCTGCTCGCCGTGGAGGAACTGCGAGAGCAGCGAGTTCTGCATCTGCACGCCGACCTCGCTCCACTCCTTCTCGCCGAAGTGCCGGACCGGCGAGTCGTCGACGTTCTGCAGCGTGCGGAAGCGCATCGTCGTGCCACCGCTCAGCTCGGCTGCGACCTTCTCCGGGTCCACGTCGATGGACCAGTCGAGGTCCGTGGTGACGTTCCACTGCGAGGTCTTGGCCTTCTCGTAGAGCTTGCCGAGAGCCGGGCGCGAACGCTCGTAGTCCCAGGTGAACGTGGTGTCGACGTTCGCCTGCACCTGCTCGAGCGTGGTGGAGTCGATCTTCGCGATGGTCATGATGGAACCTCCGTCGGGGCCGACGCGTCGAGCAGTCGCTCGATCAGCGAGCCCCACTGGTCAGGATCGGGTTGGGGAAGCGCGAGCGCCCGGACCACGAGCGATCCGAGCGCGAGCGTCAGGCAGAAGCGCGTGAACACGTCCGTGTCGATCGCGGGGTCGATCGTGCGATCGGACTTGCCGTGCTCGACGAGGTCGGCGATCCGGCCGTGGCGTTGCGCGAGCGCATCGCGCAGCAGGACGGCGAGGTCTGCGTCACGCTCGGATGCGACGACTGCATCGAGGAGCAGCGGACGGTCGTTCTCACGGAACGCGATCCGGGATCCGAGCGCGGCGAGAAGGTCTCGCGGCGGGGTGTTCGCCGCCGCCTGCAGCAGCGTCTCGACCTCGGCCGCGCTTCGGTCGGCGATCGCGGCGAGCAGCAGCTCGCGCTTGTCGCGGAAGTTGGCGTAGATCGCGCCGGTCGTGAGCCCCGCGGCCCGGGCGATGTCCTGCACCCGCGCCTGCTCGTAGCCCTGGTCGACGAACACCTCGATCGCCGCCGTGACCAGCCGGTCGCGGGTGCTGGCCTCGGTCGCCACTGTGGTCATGCCACCACGATAACGATTATTATCGAACCCGGCAACCGCCGATCCCCCGTGCCGGGGCCGAGCGCGCGCTCGTAGGATCCGCCCATGGCCGTCCCCCTGCCCGACGCGGAGACCGTGAACCTCGTCCCCCCGGACGCCGCGGAGACCGAGCAGCTCGCCCGGGCCGTGGCCACCGCCGCGGCCGGTCCCGGGGGGATCACCGAGATCCAGCGCGCGGTGGTGAACGCGACGGTCGAGGCCATGAGCGGGTACGAGCTCGACGTGGCCGAGCTCGCACCGCTCGGTCCCGACGAGTTCGCGGAGGTGATGCGGCGTCGGAACCTCGCATTCCGCGAGCGCATGGTCCAGGTGATGCTCCTGCTCGAGCTGCTCCTCGTCCCCCTGCCGCCGGAGGTCACGAAGCAGGTGGAGGAGTACGCGGCCGCGCTCGGCGTCGAGGATCACATGCTGCGGGTCACGGACCGGATCGCGCGGGGATCGCTCGGGCTCGCCCTCATCGACTTCGAGCGCAGCGGCTACTTCCAGACCATGCTCGAACGCCCACCCGCGCACCTGCACACCGCGGCCGCGCTCGACGACGCGTGGCAGGGCGTCGGTGACGACCCCGAGCTCGCGGCGCGGTGGGAGGCGCTCGAGCACTGCCCCGAGGGCTCGCTCGGCCGGGGGGTCTGGCGCTTCTACGAAGCTCGCGGGTTCACGTTCCCGGGAAGCGCGGGGAGCGCGCCTCCGACCTTGGCCCAGCACGACTGGATCCACGTCCTCGCGGACTTCGGCTCGACGGTCGAGTGCGAGATCGAGGTCTTCGGCTTCATCTCCCGCGCCAACGACGACCCGGCCGCGTTCGCGCTGCTCGCGATGGTCCTCGGCCTCTTCGAGACCGGATACCTGTTCAACGCGGCCAAGGGCTTCTTCGAGTACGACCGCGGCCACCTCTCGCGCGACGCGGACCGGATGGCGGTGCGTCTCGCCGACGCGATGGCCCGGGGTGCGAACGCGGCGTGGTTCCTCGACGATCACGGTCGCGACGACGAGACCGACTTCCTGGCCACTGACTGGTTCGAGTTCGCGGACTGGTCACTGCCCGACGTGCGCCGGCACTTCGGCGTGCCGGCGAAGTCGGCCAAGGCGCTTGCGGCCGGTTCGGTGACGCCATGGGAGGCGGGCGGCATCTCGCCGTTCCAGTACTCGCACGGACGGGAGGCCGCGGAAGCGACCGGCCGCGAGTACGACTCCTACGGAGCGACGCCCGTCGATGGCTGACGCGGTGCTCTACGAGCGCGACGGTCACGTCGCGACGATCACCTACAACCGGCCGCATGTCCTCAACGCGATCAACGGCGAGCTGCGCCAGGGCCTCAACGCGGCGTGGAACCGGTTCCGTGAGGACGAGGAGGCGTGGGTCGGGATCGTCACCGGCGCGGGACGCGCGTTCTGCGTCGGCGCGGACCTCCGGGACGGGCGCGGCGCGGTCGGCGAGTGGCCCGGGAGCTTCTGGGAGATCCCGACGATCAATTCGTTCGAGAGCGGCCTCGAGGTCTGGAAGCCGACGATCGCGGCGGTGAACGGCTACTGCCTCGGCTACGGGCTCACGACCGTCGCCCGCTGTGACTTCGTCATCGCGAGCGACACCGCCGAGTTCGGCTTCCCCGAGGTCCGGCTCGGGGTGCCGACGATCGTCGGCGCGATGCGCCTCCCCGGTCGCGTCGGATGGTCGGACGCGATGGAGATGCTGCTCACCGGAGAGCGCTTCGATGCCGAGCGGGCGCGGGCGATGGGCCTGGTGTGGCGGGTCGTCCCGGCCGACGAACTGCTCGCCGAGGCCCGGAGCCTCGCGGCCCGCCTCGTGCGCGCCGCGCCACTCGCGCAGCGGGCGACGAAGGAGATGGCCGCCCGCGGTGCGCACCTGCCGTGGGAGGACGGGCTCCGGCTCGGCGAGTCGATGCGCCGCGTCGTCGGCGCGACCGAAGACGCTGCGGAGGGGATGCGTGCCGCGCACGAGCGGCGCGACCCCGAGTGGCGCGGACGCTAGTGCCCGAGGCGCGCGAGGTCACCGCGTACGCGCGGTCTGCGGCACCGCCCGAGGACGTCTGGCGCGACCTCGTCGACGCGACCGCGTGGAGCCGGTGGTCGCGCATCCCGCACGCGGTCCGCGAGCGCGAGGGAGTTCCCGCGCCCGACGGCGTGGGCTCGATCCGCGCGCTCGGGGTTGCCGGCCGTGGCAGCCGCGAGGAGGTCGTGGGGTTCGAGCCGCCCCGGCACTTCGCCTACGTGCTCCTGTCCGGGCTCCCGCTCGCGGAGTACCGCGCCGACGTCACCCTCTCGGCCGACGGCGACGGCACGCTGATCACCTGGCGGGGCCGCTTCGTGCCGAAGTGGTCCTGGTCCGGCCCCTGGTTCGGCTGGTTCCTGCGCACCACGCTCACGGGCTTCGCCCGCGGCCTCGCCCGCGACGCCGCCCGCCTCCCCTGACCTCGCCCGGCTCGACCGCCGGTTCGTCCGAAGACCGCTCACAGCTCGCCGTCATCGGACAGACGGCGGAAGGCCTCGAGCTATCCGGTGGTGGGGGCGAAGGGCGGGCGGCTGTAGTTGATCCAGGTCTTCGCCAGCGGGACCTGGCCGACGCCGGGCTTGCGCCAGTCGCACACGCCGATCGGGAAGATCCGGCGCAGCCGCGCCGCCTGCGCGGCCGTGAGCTTCACCTTGTACTGCGTGAGGCTCACCGCCGTGCGCTGGCACTTCAGCCGGTTGTTGATCAGCGGCGCGCCGGCCGCGGTGCGCGGGTCGCCGAAGACCGGGTACAGGTCGCGGCAGGGTCCGGGCGTCGTGTAGATGTTCGGGCCGCTGACGAGATGGCCGTTGGCGTCCGTGCAGTTGTCCACTGCCTCCTTCGGCCGGAACCCGGTGCTCAGCCACCGGTCGAGCAGGGCGATCGCATCCGCGGGGTTGAAGGCGTTGCCGGTGAGCTCGGCCGCGATGTTCCCCGTCGACGGACGGGTCCAGATCACCTCGTTGCGGTCGACCTTCCCGTCCTTCCCGCGCAGGCGCTCACGGATGGTGAAGAGGCGGAAGCGGTCGTGGATGTCGCCGTAGGGGTCGCTGTACAGGTTGACGGTGATGATCGGCATGGTGCGCAGCGTGCCGCCGCCCGCCAGGACGCGCCCGGTCGCGTACGCGCGCCGGTTCTGCGCCGGGGTCGACTGCTCGCGCGTGGTCACCGGCTGGCCGTTGACGTCGTAGCCCCCGATGTCCGCGTTGAGGTCGAGGAACTGGTCGACGGAGATCGTGCCTGTGTTGAGTGCCTTGAGCCCGTACTGCACCCCGACGTTGTCGAGCGGCCGGTTCGCGAAGCCGGTCTTGGCGTCGATGCCGAACTCGTTGCGGTTGAGGTCCTGCAGCGTGCAGCGGATCCCCTTCGGGTTCGTCGCCGAGAAGATCTCCGCGGCGGGAATGCGCGGGTCGCATCCGGTGTACGGGTTGATCGTGCCGAGGAACGAGGAGATCCAGAGCGCACAGGTCCCGACGGTGCGGTGACCGTTGACCGCGGCTTGCTGCGCGGTGGTGAAGCTCTTGCCCGGTCCGGCGTAGAAGTGCGCGAGCAGACCGCAGTCCGACACCCCCGGCGCGACCGAGATCGCGTCGGGGAAGGGGATGACCGGAGAGAGCGCGTCGAGGATGCCCGGGTAGTTCTGGGCGATCATCAGCTGCTGGATCGCGCCACCCGACGCGCCCGCCCCGATCGTGAACCGCGGCTGGCCGATCGTCTCCGCCACGTGCTCCTTGACCATCGTCGCGGTCTCGGCCGACAGCACGTCGTTGCAGGACGTCTGGAACGTGTTGAAGTTCGCGGTCGCGACCGCGTAGCCCTTGCTGAGCAGCGAGTCGTCGACGACGTTGGTCCCGAGCGGATCACCCTGGGAGTAGGTGGTCCCGCACCCACCGCCGAACTCGTAGACGAGACGGCGGTTCCAGCCGCCGGCCCCCGACAGCACCGCGAACGAGTACGGCGTGCGGTTGACGACACCGTGCTCGACGCGCACGACGTAGGGAACCGCGACGCCGTTGACCGTGACGGACGCCTCGTCCGCAGGTGGGGCCCCGGCCGGCAGGGGCTCGAACGCACCACCGGTCGTCCGGTACTGCATCTCGACCGTCGGCGGCACGGCGCAGGTCGCGTCCTCGCTCGCCGACGCCGCGGTCGTGGGTGCGGTGCAGAGCAACGGCAGGTGTGGTCCGGAGAAGAGCGGGCCGGACGTCGGGTGGTCGACCACCGCGAGGCTCGCCTTGGAGGAACCGGATGTCACGCCGATCCGGCTCGGCCCGTCCGGGAGTCCCGACACCAGCCAGTCGCCCTTGCCGAGCGACCGCGCGGCGGCGGCCTTGCCCGCGACGGTGAACTTCGGTGTGCCCGACGCGGGCTGCAGGCGCACGAGCACGTCGCCGCCGGTGACGTACTGCGCCTTGGTCGAGACCGCCCGAACCTGCAGCGGCTTCGTGGCGGCACCGGCCCCCGGAGCGACGGCGACGAGGGCGGTGGCGGCGACGGCCGCGACGATGAGGGCAGCGAGGGGTCGACGCACGAGGCGGGAGGCTACCGGGGCGTGGCGTGGGCGCGGCTTCGTCGGGATCGCGTCGCTCTGGCCCATTGCCGCCACGCGCCGTTAGTGTCGGGTGTCTCGCCCACCGCGTTCGGGCGCGGCGGGCACCGGGGGGAGCTGCCATGCGTACGGTCGGAAGCCGCATGATGTTCGCGGGTGCGGTGGTCGTGGCCATGGCCATCGGGCTTGCGGGCTGCCATCTGCACCACGGCGGTGGTGGCCGTCCGGGCGGAGTCCACGTGGTCGCGCCGGCTGACCGCAGCCAGGCCCCGGCATCGGGGGACGTCCCGGTGGACGTCCGGCTCGACTCGGGCCTGCGAGCCGACTCCTTGCGGGTGTGGCTGCTGACCGGGCCGTCGTGGCACCAGGCACGCCACGAGGTCACCGATCGCCTCGTGCGCGACGACCATGGCGCGACCGCGACGCTCCACGCGGCCGACCTGCAACCCGGACTGACGACCGTCCAGGCCGTCGCGACCCGCGACCGGGGCCGGGACCAGGGCCGTGGCAGCACCGACCTAGGTGCGAGCACCTTCTCGTGGGAGCCGGCGGTCGATCTCTCGACTGCGAACCGCTGTGACGTGACCGTGGCGATCGAGTGCCTGATGCCGTTCCCGAACGACTTCTACACGGTCGCCGACGGCACGACCCCGACCGGTCGACGGGTGCACATCGATCCCGCGTCGATGAACGCGAACGCCTCCGGCGTTCGGGTGAACCCGGCCGAGTGGAACCGCAACGACGGGTTCAGCCCGGGTTCGATGATCCTGAGCTACATCCCGGGCCTCGACCTGGCCCGCACCGGCGCAGCACCCATCACCGACATCGGCGCCTCACTGCGCGCCGACCAGCCGATCGTGCTGCTCGACGCCACGACCGGGCAGCGCTGGCCGTTCTTCGCCGAGCTCGACTCGCAGGGCGCGCCCACCGATCCGCACTCGCTCATCATCCGGCCGGCCAAGAACCTCACCGAAGGCCACCGGTACGTCGTCGCGCTTCGCGACCTGCGCGACGCGTCCGGCGCCCTGATCCCCGCTTCGCGAGGCTTCCAGCTGTACCGCGACCGCATCCCGACGTTCTCGGGCGCGCTCGAGGGTCGGCGCCCGCGCTTCGAGCGGGTGTTCGCCGACCTGCAGCACGCGGGGATCCGGAGGGGTGACCTCGACCTCGCATGGGACTTCACCGTCGCCAGCACGAAGAGCCTCGCCTCGCGGGTCCTCCACATCCGCGACGACGCATTCGCGTCGCTCCACGGTGGCGCGCCGCAGTTCACGGTCACCCAGGTCCAGGACAACGTCAACGACCAGATCTTCCGTCGGGTGACCGGGACCTTCACGATCCCGAATTACCTCACCGGGAACGGCAGTGCGGGCAACGGCTTCAACTACGCCCCCGGCGCCGGCCCGGACGCGCTCCCCCTGCGCAACGGAGACCAGACCGCGGGGTTCATCTGCAACATCCCCCGCGCCGCGACGGCCGACGGGAGCGACCCGGTGCACCCGGCGCGGGGCGGCGTGTACGGGCACGGGCTGCTCGGCAGCAACGACGAGGTCAACGCGGGCAACGTCGAGACGATGAGCAACGCGCACAACTTCGTCTTCTGCGCGACGAAGTGGGCCGGCTTCTCCGAGGACGACCTCGGCGCGGCGGTCGCGTCGCTCACGGACTTCAGCAACTTCCCGAAGGTCGCCGACCGAACCCAGCAGGGGTTCCTGAACTTCCTCTTCCTCGCCCGGCTCGAGAAGGACTCCCGTGGCTTCGCGTCGAGCCCGGCGTTCCAGGCCGGCGCTGCGCACACGCCGGTCTTCGACGGCACCGTCTTCTACGACGGCAACAGCCAGGGCGGCATCCTCGGCGGCGCGGCCACCGCGATCTCGACCGAGTGGACGCGAGCGGTTCTCGGCGTGCCCGGGATGAACTACAGCACGCTGCTCCAGCGCAGCTCGGACTTCGCGACCTACGAGACGATCCTCGATCCCGCGTACCCGAACGAGATGGACCGCATGGTGATCCTCTCGGTGGTGCAGATGCTCTGGGACCGGGCGGAGGCGGACGGGTACGCCGAGCACATGACGGATCACCCGTACCCGGGGACACCCGCTCACACCGTCCTGATGCACGTCGCCTTCGGGGACCACCAGGTCGCGAACGTGACCGCGGACGTCGAGGCGCGCACGATCGGTGCTCGCATCCTGCAGCCCGCGCTCGCCCCGGGCCGCAGCCCGGACGTCGTCCCCTACTGGGGCATCCCCGCGGTGCCGTCGCTGCCCTGGACGGGATCGGCCATGGTGATCTGGGACAGTGGCAACCCGCCCGCGCCGCTCGGCAACGTCGCGCCCACCGAGCCCGCCTACGGCCAGGACCCGCACGAGAACCCGCGGCGCACGCCCGCGGCCCAGCTCCAGAAGTCCGACTTCCTCCAGCCGGACGGGGCGCTCGTCGACACGTGCGCCGGCGCACCCTGCCTCGCGCCCGGGTAGCGGGGCGGCGATCCGCATAACGTCCCGGCATGCGCGTCGCCGCGGTCCAGCTCACCTCGACGCCCGACAAGGACCGCAACGTCGCGGTCGCCGGGACCCTTGTCGCCGCCGCGGCGGACGCGGGCGCGGAGCTCGTCGTCCTGCCCGAGCTCTTCAACTGCTGGGGGAGCGCGCGCGAGCTGCGCGCCGCGGCCGAGCCACTCGACGGCCCGACGCTGACCGCGGCCCGGGCCTGGGCGCGCGACCGGGCCATCTGGCTCCTCGCGGGGAGCATCACCGAGCGGATCGAGGGCTCCGAGCTGCACGCCAACACGTCGTGCCTGATCGGACCCGACGGCGACATCGTCGCGACGTACCGCAAGATCCACCTGTTCGACGTCGACGTCGAGGGCTTCGCGTACCGGGAGTCGGCGACCGTGGTGCCGGGCGATGAGATCGTCGTGGCGGACGCGGGGCCGCTCCGCATCGGGATGTCGATCTGCTACGACCTGCGCTTCCCCGAGGAGTTCCGCATCCAGGCGCTGCGCGGCGCGAACATCGTCACCCTCCCCTCGGCGTTCACCGCACCGACCGGCAAGGACCACTGGGAGCCGTTGCTCCGCGCCCGAGCGATCGAGAACCAGGTGTTCGTGATCGCGCCGGATCAGCGCGGCGCGAGCACACCGAAGCTGCAGTGGCACGGACGGTCGATGATCGTCGACCCGTGGGGCGTCGTCCTCGCGCAGGCGCCCGACACCGAGTGCTTCATCGCCGCGGATCTCGATCTCGCCGCGCAGGAGGACGTCCGCACCCGCATCCCGAGCCTCGCCAACCGGCGGCCGGGGACCTACGACTGGCCGGAGGAACGGTGACCGCTCTCCAGATCTCGTGTGGCTTCGCGCCGGGGCCCGACGTCGTGCGCCACGCGCAGCTGGCCGAGGAGCTCGGCTACGAGCGGGTGTGGCTCTTCGACTCGCCCGCGCTGTACCAGGACGTCTGGGTCGCGCTCGCCCGGGTGGCCGAGCACACCGAGCGCGTCGGGCTCGGCCCGGCGGTCCTCGTTCCCGGGCTCCGGCACCCGCTCGTGCAGGCGACCGCCATCGCCACGCTCGAGTCGCTCGCGCCGGGCCGGGTGGTGGTGGCGATCGGGACGGGCTTCACGGGCCGGATGGCCCTCGGCCAGCGAGCCATGCCGTGGGCCGACACCCGCACCTACATCGCCGCCGTGCGCGGCCTCCTCGAGGGCGAGGCGATGGTGATCGACGGGGCGGTCGTGAAGATGATCCCGCCTCGCGGGTTCCTCCCGGAGGCGCCGATCTCGGTGCCGATCATCGTCGCGGCCAACGGCCCCAAGGGGTTCGAGGTCGCCCGCGAGCTCGGCGACGGGATCATGACGATCGGCGGGACGAACCCCGAGTTCCCGTGGTGCACGCTGCTCGCGTTCGGGACGGTGCTCGACCCGGACGAGGTGCCCGACTCGCCGCGCGTCTACGACGCCGCCGGCCCCGCGCTCACCGTCGTGTACCACGGCATGTACGAGGCGGATCCGGAGCTCGTCGAGTCGCTGCCCGGCGGGGTCGAGTGGCGCGCCGCGATCGAGCAGGTCCCGTCGCACTCACGCCACCTCGCGTTGCACGAGGACCACGTCGTGTACGTCACCGACCGCGACCGTCCGCTGCTCTCGGGCGACGGGATCACCAGCTTCACGTGGACCGGCCACGCCGCCGCGCTGCGCGAGCGCCTCGACGCGACCGCGGCCGCCGGGATGTCCGAGATCCTCTACGCGCCCATCGGCTCCGACATCCCGCGCGAGCTCGAGGCGTTCATGGCGATGGCCCGCGAATGACCACTGGTCGCGTCTGGCTGATCGCTTTCCTCCTGTTACTCACCGGCGGAGGCGTCGGGCTGGGCGTCGGCGCGGCGACGGCGGACGACACGACGACGACTACGAGCACGACGACGACCACTGCGGCCCCGACCACGTCCAGCACGACGACGACCACGACGACGCGTCCGCCCGTTTCGACGACGGTGACCATCCCGACCACCACGACGACCGCCGCGCCGCCCACCAGCACGAGCACGACCAGCTCGACCACGACCACGTCGTCCACGACCTCGACGACCACGACCACCACCCGCCCCTGACCCACCCGAGCCGCCTTTGGTGCGAGTTGCACCCCTCAGAGGGGGTCCAAGTCGCACCGAAACGGGTTCTCGTCGCAGCGACGGGCCGCCTGCGGCCGCCATCCGACGAAGGTCCGGCGATCGGCCGCAGGAGATCTTCGGAAGAGCGGCCCGCAGGGGATCTTCGGAATTACGAGAGGGCGACGAGGTCCAGGAGGTCGTCGGACCAGTAGTCGAGGTCGCCCTCGGGCATGAGCAGCACCCGCTGGGGCTCGAGGGACTCGACGAACTCGGCGTCGTGGCTCACGAGGACGATCGCGCCCGGCCAGGTCCGCAGCGCGCGGCCGATGGCGTCGCGTGACGGCGGGTCGAGGTTGTTCGTCGGCTCGTCGAGGAGCAGAAGGTTGTGCTTGCCCGCGACGAGCTGGGCCAGGGCGAGCTTGGTCTTCTCGCCCCCCGAGAGCGTGCCCGCGTCCTGGAACGCGATGTCGCCGCTCAGCCCGAAGGTGCCGAGCAGCGTGCGCAGCTGCTGAGGCGGGAGGCCGGCGGCGTCGCTCAACAGGCCCAGGACCTCGCTGCCGGCGGTGATGCCCTCGTGCTCCTGCGCGTAGTAACCCGCGGAGACGTTGTGCCCGAGATCGACCGTCCCTGCGTCCGCGGTGGTGTGCCCGGCCAGGATCCGCATCAGGGTCGTCTTGCCCGCGCCGTTGAGGCCCATGACGAGCAGCCGCTCGCCCCGGCCGACGGTGAACTCGACGTCGGTGAACACGGGCGGACCGCCGTACCCCTTCGTGAGCCCGTCGACGGTCAGCACCACGTTGCCGGCGCGAGGTGGGTCCGGGAACTTCACCGCGATCTGCTTCTCACGCTTCGGTCCGGTGACGCGATCCTTCTGCAGCTTGCTCACGCGCGTGTCGAACGCCTTCGCCGTCTTGGCCCGCTTCGCACTCTGGCCGCGCATGGAGTCGGCGAGGGTGCGGAGCCGGTCGATCTCGGCGCCCTGGCGCGTCGCGAGCCGGGCGAGCCGTTCCTCGTCGGCGGCACGCGCGGTGACGTACTGGGAGTAGGTGCCGCGGTACTCGGTGAGGACACCGTCGTGGAGGTGCAGGACCCGGGTGATCGACGAGTCGAGCAATTCGAGGTCGTGGCTCACGACGAGCAGCGCGCCGCGGTACTGGCGCAGGAAGCCGACGAGCCACTCCTTCGCGTCGTTGTCGAGGTGGTTCGTGGGCTCGTCGAGCAGGAGCAGCTCGCTGCCCGCGAACAGGATGCGTGCGAGCTCGACGCGCCGGCGCTCCCCGCCCGAGAGCGCGTCGATCGGGAGATCGAGCCGGCCCTCGCTGAGACCGAGACCGGCCGCGATCCGCCGTACGTCGGACTCGGCCGCGTACCCACCGGCGTCGCGGAACTCCTCCTCGGCGCGCGCGAACTTCGCGACGTCCTTGTCCGTCGGGTGCTCCTCGATGCGAAGCCGCAGCTTCTCCACCCGCTGGGCGGCAGCATCGAGACCGCGGCCCGAGAGCACGTGCGAGAGCGCGGTGTTGTCGATGCCCGAGCCGCGCGGCTGCGGGTTCTGCGGCAGGTACCCGAGCTCGTCCGAGCGCAGGACCACGCCCCCGGCGGCCGGCCCTTCGCCCGCGATGACCTTGAGCATCGTGGTCTTGCCCGTGCCGTTCCGGCCGACGAGCCCGACCTTGTCGCCCGCGCGCAGCTTGAAGGACGCGCCCTCGAGCGTGACCCGGTTCCCGATCTCGATGCGGAGGTCGCGGACCTGCAACATGTGCCCATGGTCGCACGGGACCCTCGATCGCCCCGCACGGTTTGCGACCCATCGGCTCGGGGCTATCATGGTTACTCGGTAGTAACTTGAGGGTCCGCCACCGGCGGGGTCAGTCCAAGGAGCCCGGAATGAGCGATTTCTCGCTGGATCTCAACGAGGACCAGCTGCAGATGCAGAAGTGGGTCCACGACTTCGCGGAGAACGTCATCCGCCCCGTCGCCGCCGAGTACGACGAGAAGGAAGAGACCCCCTGGCCCGTCATCCAGGAGGCGGCCAACATCGGCCTGTACTCCCAGGAGGCGATGACCAGCTTCTTCAGCGACCCGACCGGCCTGACGTTCCCGATCATCAGCGAAGAGCTGACCTGGGGCTGCGCCGGCATCGCGCTCGCGATCTTCGGCACCACCCTCGGGGTCTCCGGCATCCTCGGCAGCGGGACGCCCGAGCAGATCGGCGAGTGGATCCCACAGTGCTTCGGCACCCCGGACGACATCCACCTCGCGGCGTTCGCGGTCACCGAGCCCGACGCCGGGTCGGACGTCAGCAGCCTTCGCACTCGTGCCGTCTACGACGAGGCGAAGGACGAGTGGGTGATCAACGGGACGAAGACGTGGATCACGAACGGCGGCATCGACAAGGTCCCGACGGTGCACGTGGTCGTCGCGTCGGTCGAGCCCGAGCTGAAGGCGCGCGGCCACGCGAGCTTCGTGATCCCACCGGGCACGCCTGGCCTCACGATGGGGCAGAAGTTCAAGAAGATGGGGATCCGCGCGAGCCACACCGCGGAGGTCGTCCTCGACGACGTGCGCATCCCCGGCTCGTGCCTGCTCGGTGGCAAGGAGAAGCTCGACGATCGCTTCGCCCGCGCCCGTGAGGGCAAGCACACCCGCGTGCAGGCCGCGATGAGCACGTTCGAGGCGAGCCGCCCATTGGTCGGCGCGCAGGCGCTCGGCATCGCACGCGCCGCGTACGAGTACGCGCTCGACTACGCGAAGGAGCGCAAGGCGTTCGGACGGGCGATCATCGAGAACCAGGCGATCGCGTTCAAGCTCGCGGACATGAAGATGGAGATCGACGCGTCCCGCCTGCTCGTCTACCGCGCGTGTTGGATGGCGCGCAACGGCAAGCAGTTCGTCGCCGGCGAAGGCTCGATGAGCAAGCTCAAGTCGGGCGAGGTGGCGGTCTGGGCGACCGAGCAGGCGATCCAGATCCTCGGCGGCTACGGCTACGTGCGCGACTACCCGGTCGAGAAGTGGCACCGCGACTCGAAGATCTACACGATCTTCGAGGGCACCTCCGAGATCCAGCGCCTGGTGATCGCGCGTGCGATCTCCGGCATCCACATCAAGTAGCCGATGGCTCCGGCGCCCGGCAACGCGGACGTCGTGGCCGCGATCTACGCCGCGACGGCCGGGGCGGATCTGGACGCGGTGTTGGCTGACCGCGTGGTGCAGCGAGGGCGGACCGCGGGGACGGTTCGGGCCAGCGGATCCACCTTCGACGTTGCCGAGGTGCACGTATGGACGCTGCGCGACGGTCGGGTCGTCGCCGCCGAGCTCTTCATCGACACGCCGGCGATGCTCGCGGCCCTGCAGGCGTAGCGGCGCGGCTCCGGAGCCGGTCCCGGACCGGCGGTAGCGTGCGCCCATGCTGACTGGTGCTCGCATCCTGGTGACCGGCCCGACGGGTCAGGTCGCCCTTCCCGTCACCCGCGCGCTCGCGGCCGACAACGACGTGTTCGGGATCGCCCGCTTCCGCGACGCCGACGCCCGGGCCGAGCTCGAGGCGAGCGGCGTCACCTGCATCGAGGCCAACCTCGCGGACGGCGTCTTCGACGGCGTGCCGGCCGACGTCGACTACGTGCTCAACCTCGCGGTGGTGAAGAGCAACCGTTGGGATGTCGACCTCGCCGCGAACGCAGAGGCCACGGGGCTGCTGATGGCCCACTGCCGGAACGCGAAGGCGTGGCTCCAGTGCTCGTCGACCGGCGTGTACCAGCCGGCGGGGCAGCATCCGTTGCGGGAGACGGACTCGCTGGGGGACAACCACCGCGTGATCATGGAGACCTACTCGATCGCGAAGATCGCGGCCGAGACCGTGGCCCGCCTCGGTGCCCGGCAATTCGACTTGCCGGTGACCATCGCCCGGCTCAACGTGCCCTACGGCGACAACGGCGGATGGCCCGCCTTCCACCTCGCGATGATCGAGGCGGGCCAGGCGGTGCCGATCCATCCGGACCGTCCGAACACCTTCAACCCGATCCACGAGGACGACATCATCCGCATGATCCCGCGCCTGCTCGAGCTCGCGAGCGTCCCGGCGACGACCGTCAACTGGGGCGGGAGCGAGACCGCGAGCATCGAGGAGTGGAGCGCGTTCCTCGCCGAGGTCGTCGGGCGAGACGTCTCGTTCGTCGAGACGGAGCAGACGGTCAGCAGCGTCGTGATCGACACCACCAAGATGCACGAGCTCGTCGGGCATACCGAGGTCGACTGGCGCGACGGCATGCGCCGGATGGTCGCCGCGCAGCACGCCCGCGCGTCGGCGTAGGACCCGCACCTGCTTTCGGCGTGACTTCGCGTCGCTCCGGCCACGCAACGTCCCGCCGAAACGGGGACGGGGTCACCGGTGGGCGCGGTAGCGGCCCATCTCGCGGAACGCCTTGACCGCGTTCATGCGCTCGTGGGCCGGGTCGAGGCCCGCGTAGATCGTGTCGACGTTCACGACGGTGCGCTCCCGGTCACCCCATCCGGCGTAGTCACCCAGCTCGATGTCCCACGCCGCGTCGATCGCCGACATCCCGGCCTCATGGCGAGCGGTTGCCTCGCCCTCGAGCCAGCCGAGGTAGCGCTCGAGCTGCTCGACACCGGACGCGTCGGCGAGGGGCCCGTGCCCGGGGACGACCACGCTCGGCTCGAGGGCACGGATGCGCCGGCACGCGGTGATCCAGTTGCCGACCGGGCCCGCCCACATGATCGGCGTCGACCCGTGGAAGAGGATGTCGCCGGTGAAGACGACGTCGCCGTCGTCGAGGAACGCGATCACGTCGCCCCGGGTGTGGGCCGGTCCGACCTCCTCGAGCGTCACCGGTCGGCCCCCGACGTCCATCGTCACCGAGCCCGAGAACGTCTCCGTCGGCGGGACGGACTCGATGTCGTCGAATCGGAACGGCCCGAACGCGTCGGCGACGAACGCGTTGCCCTCCTCGCCGAGGTCCAGCTGCTTGAACGCGTGCAGGAGCGCGGGAGGCACGTCGTCCATCTCGCCCGCGGCCGCGTCCGACGTCACGATGCGCGCGTCGCGCACGAGCTGGTTGCCGTAGCAGTGGTCGCCGTTCGCGTGGGTGTTCACGACGGTCTCGATCGGTGCGCCGTCGGTGACCCTGCGCATCGCGTCGAGCATGTCCCGCGTGAGCCGGAGATCGAACAAGGTGTCGACGAGCAGCGAGGTCCCGTCCCCGGCGACGAGCCCGGCGTTGCTGTAGCCCCACGAGCCGTCCGGCTGGAGGTACGCCCAGACGCCGTCCGCGACCTCTTCCAGCCCCCGCTCGAACATGGCCGCAGGGTACCGGGCACGCCGCCGGAGGGGCCCGGTCGACTCCGGCTCCGGCGGTCGCCCTCCGGAGACCTTGGAAAGCCGCCGGAGGGCGCCCGGCCACACCGACTCGCGGTGGTCGCCCTCCGGAGAACTTGGGCAAGGGAGGTACCTAGGCTCGACCCATGGACGAGCAGCTCCGTTCGGTCTTGGAGCGGGTGCTGGGCGCGGCGATCGTGCGCGCGGCGCCGGTGCGGGGCGGCGACGTCGCGATCGCGTTCGCCGTGACGCTCGACGACGGTCGGCGGGCGTTCGCGAAGACGCACCCGGGCGCGCCCCCGGAGTTCTTCACCACCGAGGCCGCCGGGCTCACCTGGCTGCGGGACGCGGGGGCGATCGCGGTCCCCGAGGTGCTCGCGGTGTCCGACGAGGCGCCCAACCACCTCGTGCTCGAGTGGATCGAGGAGGGCCCCAGCCGGCGGGACACCGAGCCCGACCTCGGCGCGGCGCTCGCCCGGCTCCACCGCTCCGGCGCGCCGTCCTTCGGGCGCACCGACCGGCGCACGACCGGGAGCCGCGGTCTGCCGAACGACCCGTGCGCGACCTGGGCCGAGTTCTACGGCACGCAACGGCTCCTCCCGCTGGCCCGTCTCGCGCGCGACGGACGCGCGCTGCCGGAAGACGCGATCGCGTCGCTCGAGCGCCTCGCCGGCGAGCTCGACCGGTTCGACCCGGACCACGAGCCGCCGTCCCGGCTGCACGGGGACCTGTGGGCCGGCAACCGGCTCGTCGACACCGGCGGCGCGAGCTGGCTCGTCGACCCGGCTGCCCACGGCGGTCACCGCGAGTTCGACCTCGCGATGATGCGCCTCTTCGGCGGCTTCGCGCCGGAGTGCTTCGCGGCCTACGCCGACGCGTACCCACTCGCCGCGGGCTGGGAGGACCGGGTCCCGCTCCACCAGGTCGCGCCGCTCGTGGTGCACGCGATCAAGTTCGGCGGCGGGTACGTCGACGCCGCCGCGGCCGCGATCGAGCGCTCGCTCGCGAGCTAGACAGCTCGATGATCCGGCGCGTCGTCGACGCGCGCCTCGATGCGGCGGCTCAGCGCCGGGATCCACCGGGTGAGCGTGAGCGCGGCTGCGACGAGGACCGCGGGCTCGATCGCGGTCCGGAACCGCTGGTTGCCGTAGCTCGCCGCGACGACCAGGACGGTCGACCCGATCACCGCGAGCAGGGGCACCGCTCGGCGCCTGATCCGGACCAGCGCCGGCAGGCCGAACGCGCCGAGGACCATGATCGGGAGCCAGACCACCCACCCGATCGTCAGCCAGGTCCGCGAGCGGCTCTCGATGGTCTCGAGCTTCATCTGGCCGATCGGGTCGTACAGGCCCAGCAGGCGCAGCTCGCGCACGGCGACGACGAGCGGGACCTCGGCGATGTGACCGGTCGCATAGTCGATGCCCTGCGTGCGGGCGAAGCGCGTCCAGCGTGCTTCTCCGAGGGTGTTCTGGCGCGCTGCGTCCATGCAATCGAAGTCCCAGTACCCCTTGAGCGAGCCCGAGTACGTCGACGCGCAGTTCGCGCCCGCGATCGTCGCCGAGCTGCTGATGGTCGCGACCGTCGGCTCACCGACGCGTTGGTCGTTGCGGACCACCCACGGCAGCACGACGAGCGCTACGACCCCGAGCGTCACCCCGGCCGTGAGGACGCGGGTGCGCAGTGGGGTGGGGAGCGCGAGTGCGCAGGCCCCGACGAGGACGACGACCGTGACCACCGCGTCGGCCCGGGTGAGCGCGACCAGCCCGAGCAGCAGGCCGACGAGCGCCCAGCGCCAGTACCCGGGACGGTCCATGGCCGTGATGGCGACGAAGACCGCGGCGTAGAGCAGGGGGATCGAGAGCGTCTCGCTCATGAGCGAGCCGTCGACCGCGATGAGCATCGGGTAGAGCGCCGCGAGCGCGGCCGCGACAAGACCGACGGCGCTGCCGGCGAGCCGCCGACCGATGCACCCGGTCAGGACGACCGTGATCGTCCCCATCAGCGCGCCCGCGACGGTGAACGTGTCGCGGCCCGAGCCCACGAGCCGCGTGACCAGCGCAAGGAACGTCGGGTATCCCGGCGGGTAGCCCGCGGTCGCGACGACGTGCCCCGAGAAGAACTGGGACGGGTTGAGGAACCCCCTTCCGTCCGACAACGGCCCGGACACGAGGAGATACCACGTCGAGTCCGTGCCGAGCGGGAGCCCGCGTGCGATGACCAGGACGTACACGACCCGGATCGTGAGCGCGGCGACCGCGATCACCGTCAGCACCAGTGCGAAGCTGCGCCGGCGCGCGGTCGGGCGGGTTGTCGAGACGGCGGCCGGCGCCGAGCCGGCGGGTCGGGCGCTCACCCGGAGGTCAGCGCGTCACGCAGGATCGGGCGGCGTGTGCGGCTCCAGGAGGCGACGCGGGTGACGACCGTCGACGTAGCCCAGGAACGGTGAGCAGATGTTGTAGCCGAGCAGCTCCTGCATCCGGACCGGGAGCGACGCGACCACATCGGGAGCGACTGCAAGGACGTGGTTCTCGACCGGACGGAGCCAGGCGACGCCGTAGTGCAGGACGACACCGAGCCGGGCGCGGTCGGTCCGGTTCGCGCCGCCGCCGTGCCAGAGGCTGCCGAGGTAGATCAACGCGGCACCCGACGGCATCTCGATCCCGACGGTCTCGGTCGTCGTGTCGGGTCGCTCGTGGACCCAGCGGTGGCTGCCGGGCACGACGCGAGTCGCGCCGTTCTCCTCGGTGAAGTCGTCGAGCGGCCACATCACGTTGACCACGAGCTCCGCGTGCGGGCGCGGGATCGGGTAGAGGGCGTCGTCGGGGTGCAGTGGCTGGGCGACCTCGCCCGCGCCGATCGCGATCCCGGTCGGCGCGCTGAGCTGGTACTCACCGAGCACGCGGTCGAGCACCTCGAGGACGACCGGGTGTGTCGCCGGCCCGTCGAACAGGCGCGTCTTGGCGAAGAGCGCGTAGACCCGGCGGGTCTTGCGGCCCTCGAAGTCGTCGCGGCCCTCGGGCGTCGCCGCCAGGATCCGGTGCAGCTCGGTGCGCCGGGCGGCGACCTCCTCGGGTGACAGCAGGCCGTCCACCACGGCGTACCCGTCATGTCGGACCGCAGAGACGATGTTGTCGACGGACCGGTCGACGTGGAGCTGCGACGTTGCCATCCGACCCCCAGAGAGAGACCGGAGCCTACCGTCGCGAGCGAAACCAGGGTCGGGTCGCCGAGGTCCTAGCCTGACCCGGGTGGACTCCTCCGCTGCCGGTGAGCCGGCGATCGTCGTGGACAACCTCGTCAAGCGCTTCGGCGACCTGGAAGCGCTCAAGGGGGTGTCGTTCCAGGTGCCGGCGGGCCGCGTGCTCGGGCTGCTCGGTCCGAACGGCGCGGGCAAGACGACCGCGGTGCGGGTGCTCACGACCCTGCTGCCGCCCGACGGCGGCCAGGCGCGGGTGCTCGGGTGTGACGTCACCGCGGAGCCGACGCGCGTGCGCGCGTCGATCGGGCTCGCCGGTCAGTACGCCGCGGTCGACGAGAACCTGACCGCGGCGGAGAACCTCCGCCTGGTCGGCCGGCTCACCCACGCGTCCGACGCGCAGATCAAGGAGCGGACCGCGGCGCTGCTCGAGCGGTTCGACCTGGTGCACGCGGGCGACCGGCTCGTCCGCACCTACTCGGGCGGCATGCGCCGCCGGCTCGACCTGGCCGCGGCGCTGGTGCACGAGCCGCCGGTGCTGTTCCTCGACGAGCCCACCACCGGCCTCGACCCCCAGGGCCGGACCGAGCTCTGGACGGTCATCGAGGACCTCGTCTCCGGAGGGACGACGGTGCTGCTCACCACTCAGTACCTCGAGGAGGCGGACCGGCTCGCCGACAACATCGTCGTCATCGATCACGGGTCCGTGATCGCGGAGGGGACCGCCGCGCAGCTGAAGGCCCGGCTCGGCGAGACCCTCATCGAGCTGGGGTTCAGCGACGAGGAGACGGTCCGCACCGCGGCCACGCAGCTGGGGTCGGTGGGCCCGGTGGGGACCGAAGGTCACATGCTGCGGGTCAGCGTCTCCGACGGCCCGACCGCGATGCTCGAGATCGTGCGGGTGCTCGACCGCGCCGAGCTCGTGCCGATCACGATGGTGCTGCGCGAGCCCACGCTCGACGACGTCTTCATCGAGCTCACCGGCCACAAGGCCGAGGAGCCGGTGCAGGACGACCACGCCCCTGTCGACGCACCTGCCCAACGCGCCCGGAGTGCCTCATGACCACCGCCACCACCACCACACCGGTCTCGCTCGAGCTGCGCGAGGACGCACCCCGTCCGATCTCCGACTCGGTCACGATGGCGTGGCGGAACCTGCTCAACATCCGCCGGAACCCCCAGCTGCTGGTGTTCGCCACGATCCAGCCGGTGATCTTCGTGCTGATGTTCCGTTACGTCTTCGGTGGCGCGATCGCCGCGACGTGGCACGGGAAGCCGGTGCCGTACGTCGACTTCCTGATGCCGGGCATCTTCGTGCAGACCGTGACCTTCGGCGCGCTCACGACCGGCGTCGGCCTCGCCGAGGATCTCGGCAAGGGCCTGATCGACCGGTTCCGCTCGCTACCGATCGCGCGCTCGGCTGTGCTCGTCGGCCGGACGTGGGCCGACCTGGTGCGCAACGTGTTCGTGGTCGTGCTGATGGCGGTGGTCGGCTTCCTCGTCGGCTGGCGGATCGACACGAACGTCTTCGGGCTGCTTGCCGCGCTCGCGCTCGTCCTCGCGTTCGCCTACTCGCTCTCGTGGGTGTTCGCGATCGTCGGCCTCACGGCGTCGAACGCCGAGACCGCACAGGCGGCGTCGTTCCCGATCCTCGCCCCGCTCGTCTTCGCGTCCTCCGCGTTCGTCCCGCTGAGCTCGATGCCGGGCTGGCTCCAGGTCTTCGCCGCGCACCAACCCGTCACCGCGGTGTGCAACGCCGCGCGTGCGCTCACCCTCGGCGGCCCGACGGTCAGCTACGTGCTCCAGGCCATCGCGTGGATCGCCGGCATCATCGTGCTCTGCGCACCGCTCGCCGTCCGGCGCTACCGCCGCGCCGCCTGACCCGACCCCACCCCGACCCCGACCTC
This sequence comes from Acidimicrobiia bacterium, assembly GCA_036502405.1. Taxonomy (GTDB): domain Bacteria; phylum Actinomycetota; class Acidimicrobiia; order IMCC26256; family JAENVU01; genus Chersky-806. The sequence goes on along the minus strand of DASXYP010000117.1, from coordinate 18,494 downwards.
GAAGCAGGTCAGCTCGCGAGGGCGTCGATCGCGTGGACGACGTCGCGGGGGAGCGGGCCGGCGGCCGCGGCCGCGACGCACTCCTCGAGCTCGGCCCGGTTCTTGACGCCGAGCACCACGGAGTCGACTCCGAGCATCGTGAGCGCGTAGCGGTGCGCGAGCACCGCGGTCGTCATCCCCAGTGACCGTGCGAGCGCGCGGACCGGCTCGCAGCGGTCGAAGTCGGCCGCCGTCGCCGGGTCGTCGGAGACATCGCGATCCAGCGCATCGGTGATCGCCCCGGCGGCGACGGCACGGATCCCGAGCACCCCGATCCCGAGCTCACGCGCGGTCGCGATGACGTCACGGGGTCGCTCGGACTCGTCGTAGCGCCGGATGTTGCCACCGGAGTCGAGCAGGTTCGCGATGACCTGGACGACCGCGGGGCGGGGCTCGTCGCGCAGCGCGGCGATCACGGTCGCGGGTGGCCCGGTCCCCGTGACGCCCCACGCGCCGACGACCCCCTCGTCGACCAGCGCCGCCATGGTCGGGCGCCAGCTGCCGGTGTAGGTGCTCCAGCTCGTCGCCCGCCGGTGCTGGTCCTCGCCCAGCCCACGGAGCACCCGGCCGTCGTCGATGATGTTCGTGTGCAGGAAGCACAGGTCGACGCGGTCCAGCTGCAGCGTCTCGAGGCTGCGCTCGACGGAGCGCCGGATCCGGTCGGGCGCGGGCTCGTCAACGGGGTCGCCGAGCATCACCTTGGTCGAGACGCGCACGCCGGCGGGCACCTTCCCTCCGAACGCGTCGGCGACGACGCGCTCGGACTCCCCCCGCCCGTACGCCGGCGCGAGGTCGAGCAGGTCGATGCCCGCGGCGACCGCGGCGTGGACGGTCGCGACGGCCTCGTCGCGGTCGGTCGGCCCCCAGACCTGCCCGAGACCACCACCGCCGAGGCTCAGGACGCTCACCGGGCCGAGCGCCCCGAGCTCGCGCCGCTCCATCTCCTACGAGCCGGGTTGGATGTTCTGGTTGTGGTGGAACAGGTTGCCCGGGTCCCACTTCGCCTTGAGCGCCTGGAGCCGCGCGTACTTCTCGGGACCGAACGCGGCCTCGACCCGCCCGGCGCCCTCGTCGCCGATGTAGTTCAGGTACACGCGACCCGTGGTCCACGGCTTCATCGTCGCCGCGAGCTTCCGGGTGTGGGCGATGTTCAGCTCGGTGTCCGCCGGGTCGACCCACATCGAGAGGTAGTGGATGTTCCAGGGCGCGTTGCGCTGCCCGAACGCGGTCGCCTCGTCGTCGACCCGCGCGACCGCGCCGCCACCCGGCACGACGATCACGTCGCTCATCGGCGAGACGGGCTTGGTCGCGATCTCGACGAGCGCGTCGATTGCCTCGTCGGGCAGCTCGCCCAGGAAGTCCGCGGTCCAGTAGTTCTGCAGGCCGTGCGGGTTCGAGCCCTCGAGCAGCTGCTGCACCGCGACGTACGGCATCGGCCCGGTCAGGTCGACGCCCGGTGGGCCGAACTCGCGCAGGGGCCGGAACGCCGCTTCGGCGTCCTCCATGGGACCGGCGTACAGGCACACGACCCCGATCACCGGCTGGCCGCGGACGGGCTCGGGGACGAACTCCTCGGGCGGTGCGGTCACGAACGCGAGCCCACCGCACACCTCGTCCGGTGCCGCCTCCATGAAGTCCCGGTAGAAGCGCAGGAGGTCGTTGCCCATCGCCGCGGGGTACATGAGCATCCCGCCGAACACCATCGGGCCGATCTCGTGCAGGCGCAGGTGGAACGCGGTCACGATCCCGAAGTTGCCGCCCCCGCCTCGCAACCCCCAGAACAGGTCGGCGTTCTCGGTCTCCGACGCGACGACCTGCTCCCCGTCGGCGGTGACGACCTCGGCCGCGATGAGGTTGTCGCACACGAACCCGAGCTTGCGCTCGAGCCAACCGCTGCCACTCCCGAGCGTGAGCCCGGCGATCCCGGTCGTCGTGACCCGACCGCCGGTGACCGCGAGCCCGTGCTCCTGGGTCGCGGCGTCGAGCTCGCCCCACGTGACGCCGCCCTCGGCGCGCACCGTCTTCGCCTCGGGGTCGACGGTGATCCCCTTCAGCGCGCGCAGGTCCACCACGATCCCGGCATCGCACACGGCCGACCCCGTGACCCCGTGCCCACCGCCGTAGACGGACACCTCGAGGGCCTGCCCGCCGGCGAGGCGGACCGCGGCCGCGACGTCGTCGGGATCTGCGCACCGGGCGATCAGCGCCGGGTACCGGTCGATCATGCCGTTGAACACAGCCCGGGCCGCGTCGTAGCCGTCGGACTCCGGGGAGATGAGCTCACCTCGAAATCCCGGCAGCTCGAGCTCGTCGGTCGCGCGCGTGTCCGCCATTGCTCCTCCAAGGGTTCCCTGCGAAGGTCGCATCTTCGGGCGTGTCGGGCCGTCGGGGCAAGGCCGGCGGGGGAAAACCTCCATCCGGCCGGGACTCGGCGGCGAACTCCTCGTGTGGGACCCCTCGACGCGCGGCCCGACCCCCAGCTGGTCGCGGCGGTGGCCGAGCACCGGCCCGAGGCGCTCGAGGAGCTCTACCAGCGCCACTCGGTCGCCGTGTTCGGCGTCGCCCGCCGGGTCACCGGTGTGCCCGAGCACGCGGAGGAGGTCCTCCAAGAGGTCTTCCTCCGGCTGTGGCGGAGCCCGGAGCGGTTCGACGCGACCCGCGGCGCGCTGCGATCGTTCCTCCTGATGGACGCCAACGCCCGCGCCATCGAGCTCGTCCGCCGCGATGCGGCCCGGCGCGGCCGCGAGGAGCGGACGGTCCGCCTGGTGGAGCCGCCGCGGCACGAGGAGATCGGCGGCGAGATGTGGGACGTGGTCGTGGCCGGGCACCTTCGTGACGCGCTGGACGCACTCACGCCGATGGAGCGGGAGGCGATCGAGCTGGCGTACTACGGCGGCCACACGTACCGCGAGGTCGCCACCATCCTCGGTCAGCCGGAAGGCACGGTGAAGAGCCGGATCCGCACCGGCCTGAAGCGGATGCGGGACCGCCTGGTCGCGGCCGACATCGGAGACGCGTCATGACGCCCGAACGGGATCCCGAGGAGCTGCGCGAGCTGCTGGGTGCCTACGCGCTCGACGCGCTCGATCCTGACGAGCGGGCCCAGGTCGACGAGCTCCTGCTCGCCGATGCGTCCGCGCGCGCCGAGCTGCACGAGCTCGAGCACGCCGCGGCGTGGCTCGGTCACGCCAGCCTCCGGCCACCCGAGTCCGCGTGGCAGGCGATCGCCGCCCGGATGGACGACGACGGCGCCGTCGTGGCCACACCCGTCGCACCCGAGCCGCAGTCGAGCGCGCGCGCGTTGCGGCGGCCGCAGTGGGCCCCCCGGTGGCTCGTCGCGGCGGCGGTCGTCGCGGTCCTGCTGTTCGGCACGGCTGGGGTCATCGCCCTCGTCGGCGGCGGCACGAGCTCGCGGTCACCGTCGGCGGCGTTCCAGGCCGCGGAGCAGAACCCGAAGGCCCGCACGGTGATCCTGCGCTCCACCGACGGCCGCTACTCGGCGCCGGTCGCGGTGCTCCCCGACGGCATCGGGTACCTCTCCACCGCGGCGATGCCCACCGCGGCCGCGGGGCGTGACCTCCAGGTCTGGTCGATCACGCCCGAGGGCCCGGTCTCGATCGGGCTCGTGCACGGCGGCGACGTCCACCGGTTCCGGGTCGCGCCGGCCACGACGCGGCTCGCGGTGACGAGCGAACCCAAGGGCGGCAGCATCGCCCCGACCGGCAACCCGATCGTGAGCGGGGCTCTGCCCGCCGCCTGAGGCGGGCGCGTGCGAGGGTGCCCTCGGGTCAGGCCCGCCGCGCCGGCGGTGCGGGCGCGTCGTCCGAGGCCCGGAGCCGGCCGACGGCCGCGCCGGCCCACGCGATGATGACCAGCGCGGAGACGACCGCGATCGCACTGAACTCGTGCACGTACAGCAGCGTCTCGGCGACGAGCGCGTCGATGGCGACCGACAGCGCGCCGGCGGTCAACCAGAACGCGATGGCGTCGTGGTCGTTGCGGACCAGCCGCACGTAGGGCAGGCCCGGGATCACCGCGAGGAACCAGAGCAACGGCACGAACGACAGCGCGTCGCCGGTCGCGGCGATCGTCGCGAGCAGCGCGAGCGCGCTCGACACCCCGACCAGCTGCACCCACCGGTCCTCGGTCATCCGGTTGCCTGCCGCTTCGGGCCGGCCGTCGCGACCGGGCGGTCCACCCGGAACACGACCGCGTCGCGGTTGTGGACGACGACCTTGAACCGGGGATGCGCGAGGAGGACCCGCTCGATCCGGGAGAGCGATCCCCGGGGCAGCGGGCCGATCGCGTCGATCTGCTCCTTCTGCGCCCGGGTGATGATCAGGTACGCCTGCCGGTAGCGGGGGTCGGCCAGCCACTCGCCGAGCGTCGCGACCGGGTGGTGCAGGACGCTGTCGATCGACTGCTTCGGCTCGTTCTCGATCGTCGTGTAGGTGAAGCGCTCGGCGTCCCGGAACTGGTTGGGGTAGTCGTGGGTCCCCTCGACGATCAGCGTGTGGGGCGGCGCGTGGTCGTACACGGCCTCGGCGGCGCTGACCTCGCGGTGGGTGAAGTACGACCAGGCGTCCTTGCCGTAGTAGGCGAAGAGGAACCCGACGAGGACGAGGCCGCTCATCGCGATCGCGAGGACCGGCGTGATCCAGCCGCGACCGGCCTCGCGGCTGGGGAACAGCAGATGGGCCGTGAAGAGCGCGGCGAACGGCAGCGCGAAGAGGAAGACGCGGAACAGCGCTTCGCCGTCGTAGTTGCCGCCGACGAGGATGACGATCGGGCAGACGAGCAGGACCGCAGCCGCGGCGTCCCAGTTCCCGTGCCTGAGCCGGCGGAGGATCCCGCCCACGGCGAGGAGCGCGACGAGACCGACCTGGAGTCGGCCCATCTGCGCGACGACCTGCTGGCTGTGGGTGACGTGGCTGAGCTGGACCAGGTTGCTGCTCAGGTTCGACGAGAACGAGCCGAAGCTCTTGAAGATGGAGGTGGTGTTCGCGAAGTAGTACGTGCGGGCGCCGGTGAGCAGCCAGCCCACGGTCATCACGCCCATGATCACCGGGAGGGCACGCACCCGGAGCACTCCGAAGACCGCGAGCCCGACGAGCGCCGCGGTGAGGACGATCGGCGTCAGCGGGTGGCTCGTGGCGACGACCGCGAACATGACCGCGAGGATCGCGACGGTCCCGAGCGTCGACGACGTGACCGCGGCGGGTGCCGCCTTCGCGGCGGTGGACCGTAGGGTCGGTACGAGCTTGCGGGCCAGCCGCGGCGCGGCCGGGCGCTTCGACAGCGAGTTGAGGACGATGCCGATCGACATCAGGTAGAGGAAGTAGACGAACGCCTGGGGGGCGAAGTAGTCCTGCCCGACCCAGTTCGCGATGAGGAAGAACCAGCACGCGGTGAAGCGGACGCGGCGGTCGTCGGTGAGTGCACCGAACAGGAACCACAGCGCGAGGACGTTGAGCAGCTCGAACACCGGCGGCGACCAAGCCGCGAACGACAGGGCGCTCTTGAACCCGACCGCCTCGGTCAGGCTGGTCGCGAGGCCGAAGAACCCGGGCCAGCTCTGGTACACGGGGAGGAACGAGAGGTGCGGGTTCACCGTGTGGGTCCGCATGAAGTAGTCGACGACGCCGACGTGCTTCCACGCCCACGCATAGCGGAGCGTGCCGTACAGCACGACCGGCGACGCATGGACGATCGCGATGAACACGACGAGGTAGGCGGCGAGGAGCCAGCTCGGCGCCTCGCGGCGCACCCCCAGCAGGAAGCCGACCGTGAGGACCCCGAGCGCGACGAAGAAGGTCGCGTGCAACGCCGACAGCAGGCCGTAGTCGCCGATGTCGGCGAGGTCCGTGGCCGACAGGGACCAGAGCCAGAGCACGAGGGCGAGCAGGAGCAGCACGCCGTGGAACGCGGGTCGGGAGCTCCAGGGCCGACGCTCGGGGGCGCCGTCGTCGGGGTCGCCCGGCGCCACGTCCGGTGGTCCCTCCACCGTCGGCGGGGCGGTCCGCCGGGCCGCGAAGACCTGGTAGAGGCGACCTTGCGCGGCGTCGACGTCGGACGTGCTCGGCGCGGTCACGAGGTTCCCCAGACCTTGACGTAGTCGAGCTTGAACGTGGCCGGGAACGGCGTGCTCGCGTTCGGCGGCTTGGTGAAGGTCCCACCGACCGCGAGGTTCGCGATGAGGTACATCGGCTCGTGCGGGATCTCCTTCGGGTCGGTGACCCGCAGACGCGCGGTGCCGTCGACGTACCAGGTCAGAGAATTCGGCTTCCACTCGAGCCCGAACGTGTGCCACCCCTGGGTGAGGTCCGGGCCGTGCCACCTCGTGCCGGCGTTCTTGCGCTCGCCGTCCTCGAGCCAGTGGGTGTGGAGCTGCGCGACGTCGGGCTGCTCACCGACGGCTTCGAAGATGTCGATCTCGGGCAGTGACTGGCGGGTCGCGGGCAGCATCCAGAGCGCGGGCCAGAGCCCCTGGCCCTTCGGGATCTGGACCCGCGACTCCACGTAGCCGTACTGGAAGGAGAACAGCGTGCGGTCGGGTGAGAGACCCGAGATCATCCCGGACACGTAGTCGAACTGCTTGTCGTCGACCCCGGTGACCGTCTGCGGCTTCGCCTGGAGCGAGGCCGCGCCGTTCGCCACCGTCACCTGCTTCGGGACGTACCACTCGAGCTCCTGGTTGCCCATGTTCGTGCACCCGTTGGCGGACCACTCGTAGCAGGGCGACCAGTGGTTGGCGTCCAGTGCGTTGCCGCTGAACGGCTCGTCGAACAGGAGGACGCCCTTGTCGGGGCCGTCAGCGACCGCGTTCTTGCGCACCACGAACACCGAGACCGCGATCGCGACGACGACCAGCGCCGCCAGCAGCATCAGCACGCGACGATGCCGCCGGGCCCGTCGGAGCTCGGTGCGGCGGCGCTGGCGCCGAGCAGTTCTCGGGACCATGGGCTCGGCTTCCGTGCTGATCATGGTCCGTGCGTTGGCCTCCGTGGCTGCGCACTCTCTCCGGGAATCCTGCCTCCCATTGGAGTCCGCCCGTAGCCCGCTCGCAAACTGCGGGCACGAGCGGCGCTGCGCCGTGCGACCCGGAACGCCTTGGTCGACGTGCGCTCGCCCCGCCATGCCGGCGGGCGACCCCGGCCCGCGAGGAGGTCCGAGAGGGTCCCGATGCTGGTGTCGCCCGGGACGATGACCCGGGCGATGGCGAGCGGGTCGTCGCCCGGGCCGCTCAGCGCGTCCTTGACCGCGCACGCGGACCGGAACCCGGCCCGCTCGACCAGCGCGCGGATGCGGGGCCCGTGGAAGCCGAACGGGTACGCGAAGCTCGGCACCTCGTGGCCGAGCCGGTCCTCGAGCACCCCGCGGCTGCGCCGGATCTCCTCCCAGGCCGCGTCGCGGCTGATGATGTCGAGCTGCGGGTGGCTGTGCGTGTGCGCGCCGACCTCGATGCCGGCTTCGACCAGGGCTTCGATCTCGGACCAGCTGAGCATCTGCCGGTCGCCCTCGCCGACGGACTCGAGCCACGTGCTCGTCGAGCCGACGCAGCCGGTGACGACGTACATCGTGGCGCGGATCTCGTGACGGGTCAGCACCGGCAGGGCGTGCTCGGCGAAGTCCGCGAACCCGTCGTCGAACGTGATGGCGACGGTGCGCTCGGGCGCCTCCACCATCGGCTCGGCCAGCATCTCCGCGTACTGGGACACCGTGAGCGTCCGGTACCCCTGGTCGTGGAGGTACGCCATGTGCTCGGCGAAGACCTCGGGCGACGTGACCCAGCCCTGGTGCTCGGGCCGCGCGTGCTTCTCGATCGAGTGGTACAGCAGGACGGGCAGGATGGTGCGTCGGGTCATGGCGCCACGCTCGCTTCGCGAAGCTCGAGCTCGACCAGGTCGATGTCCGGGGTGCCGACGACCGCGGGCTGCGGCGCGTCTTCGATCGCGGCGACCGGCTCGGACGCGCCCGGCCGTTCGTCGAGGCGGGTGTCCCAGCGGCTGAGGAGGTACAGCGCGGGCCCCACGAGCATGCCGAGGCGCTCGCGCCGCACCAGCACCCGGGGGGTGTCGCCCGGGAGCCGCTCGTTCTTCGCCGACGACGGGCTGAGGGCATGCCGCGCCGCGCCCGGGGCCTTGGCCAGCATGTCGAGCACCCGGCGCGGCTCGTCGACGACGGTCTTGGTGAGGTACGCGGTGAGGCCGGCGCCGTACCCGAAGGTCTGGCGCTGCAGCGCCTCGAAGGTGCGGTGGTGCTGGTGGTACACGATCGCCCCGGGCTCGTACGCGATCGCGTGACCGGCCGCGATGACGTCGAAGAACGCGGCGAGGTCGTCGCCGCCCTTGGCCTCGGTGCCCGCTCCGAGGGCAGGTTCGAAGCCCCGCATCCCGATCAGGACGTCGGTGCGGAACGCCATGTTGGCGCCGGACCCGAAGGTGCCCGCGGTGTACGGGAACAACGGGTCGGAGGAGCCCCGGCGGGCGTCGAACACCTGCGGCGCGAACCCCTTGTTGAACCCGGCGTAGTGCTCGAGCCAGTCCTGGGCCGGCGTCTCGAGCTCCAAGGGGAAGATCATCCCGGTGACGCACGCGACGCGCTCGGTCCTCGCGAAGCCGGCCAGCAGCCCGTCGAGCCACGCGGGATCGACGACGACGTCGTCGTCGGTGAACGCGACATACGGCGCGGTGACGTGCTCCAACCCGCAGTTGTGCGCCCGGGCCAGGCCGGGCCGGTCCTCACGGACGTACTTGACCCGCGGGTCGTCGATCGCGAGCGCGCGGACGAGCTCCGCGGTCTCCCGGCCGGCAGATGCGTTGTCGACGACGATGATCTCGGCGGCCCGGTGGTCGAGACGCTGCAGGGACTCCAGGCAGCGGCCGAGGCTCTCGGCCCGGTCGCGCGTCGCGATGACGACCGAGACCCGGGGAAGCACCGCCCGCTCGCGGGCGACGGCCGGGGCGGCCGGCACCCGGGTGGCGGGGACGTCGACGCCGAGCGCGCGGCGGATCTCGTCGGTCAGCGCGTCCGCAGAAAGGCCGTAGGGGCCGAGCTCGACCCGCAGGATGCCGACCGGTGCACCGTGGTCGCGGACAAGGACGACGGCGCGTCCGTAGGTGATGCCGGTGCGCGGGTCGAGCGCGGACAGGGGTTGCACCCCGTCCGCGAGGTCGATCTGCGCGACGAGCGCGGGCTCGAAGCTGTCGGTGCCGAGCTCGTCGGTGGGGCGGCGCGCCGGCGCGGCGCTGCCGTTGCGGGACGGGAGCCACCGCAGCGATCCCGGCACCCGGGCAGCCGCGTACCCGCCGGCGGTGGTCACGACGCCGGTCACCACGGTGGCCGCGCGGGCCACGCCCGACGGATCGAGGGTCCGGACCGCCAGGCCCAGCTCGCGGCGCACCGCACGGGGGAGCGCCCGCATCGTGTAGGCCCGCTCGCTGGCCAGCCCGTCGCTGGTGCCGACGAGCCGGGAGATCTGCGTCTTCGAGATGCCCTCCGCGAAGCAGCGGGCGCGGAAGTACTTGGCCGTGGCGCGCGCCGCCGGCACGCGGTGCGAGACCGCGGCCGCGGGCTCGAACCAGACGATGCCATCCGGGAGCTGCTGCGCGGCGCGGATGAAGAGCTCGGTCTCCTCGCACCCCGCGGGCAGCGAGGCGGTGCGGCCCAGCGAATGGCGGAACCCTCCGATCTTCGTCACGACGTCGCGTCGCACCGACATGTTGGCGCCGATCAGGTTCCGCACCGGTCCGGGCTCGTCGCGGTGGCCTGCGTACGTGCAACCGACCACCCAGTCGAACTCGGAGGGCAACCACGAGGGGCGGTCGTCGTCCCAGCGGGGCACGACACGTCCGCCCACGCCGATCACGAGCGGGTCCGCGTAGGGCTCGAGCAGGTTCCGGATCCAGCCGGGCTCGGCGATGGCGTCGTCGTCGAGGAACGCGACGACGGCGCCGGACGACGCGGCGATCCCGGTGTTGCGTGCGCCCGACAGACCCTTGTCCTCGGCGTTCGGGACGACGCGCGCCTCGGGGAACGCGACCTGGGCCCGTGCGAGCAGCGCATCGTTGTGGTCGGTGACGACGACGATCTCTTCCGGGGCGGGATCCTGGTGCCGAACCGAGGCCACGGCGGCTCGGAGGTCGGACCAGCGGTCCTCGGTGTACGCGCAGATGACGACCGAGAGGCTGGGTGACGCTGCGCTCATTGCGGAACGCTCCGGATCAGCGCACCGCCCTCCGCGTGCCCGTGACGCGCCAGGGAGCGACCGTGCGAGTGCCAGGGCGGGTGCTGGACCGGACGCGCGTGGCGGTGCTCGGGCCGAACCCGGTGGTCGGTCCCGATCACCTTCTCGAGTGCGAACTCCGTGCCGATCGCCCGCAGCACGCGGAAGCCGTCCCGCACCGTGCGCAGGTTCGTCGTGCCCGAGATCCGGATCGACTCGAAGCTCGGCACCTCGGCGATGCGCAGCCCGGCCCGGACGGCGCGGATGTGGATCACGGTCTCCACCTCGAAGCCGCGGAACGGGCCGTTCAGCACCGGCAGCACGTCCCGCCAGAACGCGGTGTAGCCGTAGCAGAGGTCCGAGAACCGGGCGCCGAAGCCCAGGCGGACCAGTCGGGTCAACGCCCAGTTGCCGACCCGGCGGTGCCGCTCCATGTCGTCGGTGCCCCCGCCCATCGTGAAGCGCGAGCCCATGACGACGTCCGAGCCGGAGAGGAGCAACCCGACGAACGCGGGGATCTCCTGGGGGTCGGTCGACCCGTCCGCGTCGAGCATCACGACGATGTCGCCGGTCGCGGCCGCGAAGCCGGCCCGCAGCGCGGCACCCTTGCCCGGGGTGCTGACCATCACCACCTTGGCGCGCGGCACGTACGACTTCGCCACGGCGACGGTGTCGTCGGTCGAGAGGCCGTCCACGATGATCAGCTCGTGGATCCACGCCGGGAGGCGAGGGAGCACGTGGGGAAGGTTCCCCGCCTCGTTCAACGTCGGGATCACCACGCTGACCGACGGGATGTCCGGCAGGAGCTCACCGGCGTCCGTCGTGGTCGGCGCATCGACTGGATCGAACGCCATAGGCGCTGCTGCTACGTCTGTCATGCTCCCCATCCCTGGGTACGGCATTGCCTGCCGTGTGCCGTTACGTCCCGTCCATGGGCGCGATCATCCAAGCGGTCGAGCCCCGGATGTCAGACGATGCGGTGCCCCTGCGTCAGCAGAACTCTGCACTCTCGCCCGGCACGGAGCATACGCGCGCGTTCACCCGTTGTCACGGTTCGCACCGACAATGTGTTCAATCTTCGCGGTCACCGCGCGCGTTCGAGCGTCCGCGCGCGTGCAGTGGCGGTGTGGTCTCCAAAGTTCTTATGCTGCTGGGGTCGTCATGGAGGGTGACGTGTTGTCCGTCGGTCGCGATGCACCGACGTTTCCAGGAGGGTCGATGGCGGTCACCCGGATGATTGGACGCGAGTGCTGTCGCGATCGGTGGCGCGGGTGACCGCGGCCGCGTCCGTGCGCCGTCGCGTCGGTCGGCTGCGTGATCAGCTGGATGTCCCGTTCGTCCGGAATGCGTACTCTCTGGTCGGCTCGACGCTCGCGACGTCGGGGTTCGGGGTCATCTTCTGGATCGTCGCCGCGCGCCTCTTCACCAAGGAGGAGGTCGGACGCGACACGGCCTTGATCTCGACGATGCTCTTCCTCTCGAGCATCTCGCAGCTGAACCTCACGAACGGCTTCAACCGCTTCGTTCCCGTCGCCGGGGTGCGCACGCGGCGGCTCGTCGTCATCGGCTACCTCGCGACGATGGCGACCGCGTGCATCGCGTCGAGCGTCTTCGTGCTCGGCATCAACCTCTGGGCGCCCCGCCTCTCGCTGCTCCACGACCACTGGGCCTACGCGATCTGGTTCGTCCTCGGCACCGTGGTGTGGACGGTGTTCGCGCTCCAGGACGCCGTGCTGACGGGCCTGGGCGAAGCGCAGTGGGTGTTCGTCGAGAACGTCCTCTACGGCATCGTGAAGATCGGGCTGCTGTTCTTCGTGGCGGCCTCGCTGCCGGCCCTCGGCGTCTACGCCGCGTGGACGCTGCCGCTCATCGTGGCCGTGATCGCCGTGAACGGCCTGATCTTCAAGCGCGTGGTCCCGCAGCGCGCCAACGAGCCGCTGGAGGCGGTCGACGCGCGCGTGGTCCGTCACTACGTCGGCTTCGACATGGTCGCGACCCTGACCCTGTCGGCCACGATCGGCCTCATGCCCGTGATCATGCTCTCGATCCTCGGGCCGTCGGCGAGTGCCTACCTCTACCTCTCATGGACGATCGCGTACGCCCTCTACCTGGTGAGCATCGGCGTCGGGATGTCGTTCATCACCGAGACCTCGAAATCGCCCGAGCGCATCGTCGAATACGCACGGAAGACGATCAAGCACTCCCTGCGGATCGTCGCGCCGCTCGCGCTGCTGATCGCGATCAGCGCACCCCTGGTGCTGCGCATCTACGGACCCGCGTACTCCCACCACGCCACGCGGCTGCTGCAGCTGCTCGCGCTCTCCGCCATCCCCAACGCGGTCACGCTCACCTACCTCAACATCACCCGCGTCCAACGACGGATGAAGGCGGTGATCACGACGACGGCGGCGCTGGCCGCGGGGGTGCTCGTCATCGCGATCAGCCTGGCGCCGATCATCGGCATCGCCGCGGTCGGCGTCGGGTGGTTCGTCTCGCAGTGCGCGGTGGCGGCGGTGCTGCTGCTCGGAGAGCTCCGCACCGTCTGGCTGCCCTACGTGCACACCGGCCGGTTCGGCTTCGTGACGTCCCACCGCGCGGCGCGTGACCTGCGCTCGCGTCGTGACGCGACGGCCGAAGGCGGCGAGGCGCTCCACGTCGCCGGCCTCGCGCCCGCAGACTGGGAGCCGCTCGCGTCCGAGCAGAACCCGGACGGGATCCGCACCGTCCGCCTCCGGAACCGGCACTTCGGCGACGAGGCGGTGCTGAAGGTCGCGACCTCCGCCCGGGCCGAAGACGCCCTGCGCCGCGACGTCGTCGGGCTGCAGCACGCCCGCGGGGTCGCGCCGCCCGAGCTCGCCGCGGTCCTGCCACAGCCGGTGGGGCTCGAGGCCGAGCGCGCGGGCTGGACGTTGGAGCGGTGGGGACCGGGGGTGAGCGGCCGGACGGTCGTGGGCGACGACCGGGTGCGTGCGGGCCTGACCGGAGCGCTCGCGACCCTGGCCACGGGGCTGCACCGTGCGACCGCGACGACCGTGACCATCGGTGACGAGCTCCCGGAGCTCCTGGGCCTGCCCCTCGCGGTGACCGACGTGCTCCCGAGCTCGCGTCTCCGCCTCCGGGCCGACGAGTCGAGCCTGGCGAAGCTGCACGCCGAGCTGCGGGCGGACCTCGTCGGCTCGACCGTGACCGCGGCGTTCGTGCACGGCAACCTCTGGCTGGGCAGTGCGGTCTGCGATCCGGGCGACGGGCGGGTGACCGCACTCGTGGGCTGGGAGCGCAGCCGCGTCGACATGCCGGTGCTCGAGCTCGTCCACCTCGTCTGCACGACGCGGGCCGTGGTCGAGCGGCGCGAGCTCGGGGCCGTGGTGCGCGACGTCCTCACCGCGGGCGCGTTCGAGGGCCATGAGGCCGAGCTGATCAGCGCCGCGGCGGGAGCCGACGAGCTCTCGACTCGCACCGCGGTGCTGCTCATGTGGCTGCGGCACGTGCACGCCTACACCCGCCACGCGGCCGACGACCGTCCGAGTGACGTGTGGGTGTCCCACAACGTGCATCAGGTGTTGGAGTCGGTCTGAGGTGTGGGTAAATGTTGTTCCAGGAAGATCGGCGCGGCTTGCTGCACGCCGTCGCGCGGCCGTACCCTGCTTCTCCGTTGCCGGGGCGGGGCCCTCATGGAGGAGGACATAGATGGGTGATGTCGTCGTCATCGGCGCGGGGCCCTATGGGCTCTCGATCGCCGCGCACCTGCGAGAGGCAGGAGTCGGCGTTCGGGTGTTCGGCGACCTCATGTCGGCTTGGCGTCGCAACATGCCCGCCGGCATGTACCTGAAGTCGATTCCCGATGCCTCGAGCCTGTCGTCGCCGAAGCCGGGCTCCACGATCTTCGACTACTGCGACGAGATCGGGTCGCGCGCGTTGACCGACGAGGACGCGATCCCGATCGACCTGTTCATCGACTACGGGCTCTGGTTCGCCGAGCGCCACGTCCCCGACGTCGAGGCCGACACCGTCACCTCGCTCACCCGCGCCGGCGACGACTTCGACCTGCAGCTCGCCTCGGGCGAGCAGCTGCGCACGGACTCGGTGGTCGTGGCCTGCGGCGTCATCCCGTACGCGTACACGCCGCCCGAGCTGCTCAGCCTCTCGCCGGGCGGTCCCGCCGCCGACGGCGTGCTGTCCCACGCCGCGCAGCACCCGGACCTCTCGGTCTTCGCCGGGCGCCGGGTCGCGATCGTCGGCGCGGGGCAGTCCGCGCTGGAGAGCGCCGCGCTGCTCGCCGAAGCGGGTGCGGACGTCCAGCTGCTCGTTCGCGGGCCCGAGGTGCTCTGGGGCGCGACGCCGATCCCGGGTCCGCGGTCGGGGTTGCACCGGATGCTCAAGCCGCCGTCGGCGCTCGGCGACGGTTGGTCGACCCGCAGCATGAGCGACGTCCCCGGGCTGGTGCGTCACCTCCCCGCCCGCGCGCGGCTCTCGCTCGTCAAGTCGGTCCTCGGTCCGTCGGGCGCGTGGTGGCTGCGCGACCGGGTCGACGGCCGGGTGGCGATCCGCACCGGGGTCAGCGTGCACACTGCCAACGCGCTCCCGGGCGGCGCCGGCGTGCAGCTGTCGCTCGCGGCGCGCCACGGTGGCGGTGACACGCTCGAGGTCGACCACGTGCTGGCCGCGACCGGCTACCGCGTCGGGCTCGACGCCCTCGGCTTCATGGGTCCCGAGCTCAAGACCTCGTTGCGCCTGGTCAGCGGCTCCGGCTCGCCGTTGCTCGACGCCTCGTTCGAGTCCTCGGTGCCCGGGTTGTACTTCTCCGGGCTCACCGCGGCCGCGACGTTCGGGCCGTTGTTGCGGTTCGTCCACGGTTCCGAGTTCGCGGCCCGGCGGATCGGTGCGGGCGTGTCGGCCCGGCGGAGCCGCGTTCCCGCCTGAAGTCGGTGCACGCCCTGCCGGCTCAGCCGGCCGATGCGCAGGGCGAGCGGTGCGGCCGCGCGCACGGACGCCGCGAGCAGCGGCAACGGGTCGTCGCGCCGGAACCACGCCGGCTCGACCGGCCCGGGCGGGTGCGGGACCGGCGCGCCAGCGTCCGATGCGAGCAGCCGGTACGCGACGCGCGCGGGCGCGTCGAGGATCTCGACCGCGAAGCCGCGTCCGAGCACGGGCCGGCCCGCGGGGATCGGGCGACCGGTGAGGTCGAGGTGCATCGCCCGGACGACGTCGATCCCGGCCGTCGTCTCGAACAGGCGGAACTGCGCGCCGACCCGCGGGTTGAAGTCGAGCAGCTTGTACTGCTGGTCGCGCCGGTCGTAGCGCCAGTCGAGGTCGACGATGCCGCGGAAGCCGAGGCGCCGGCACAGGTCCCGTGACCGCTCGTCCAGCCCCGAGTTGTCGACCGTCCGGGCGAAGCTCGTGACCCCGGCGCGGGGGGGCCACGAGCGGTACTTCACGCCGGTGAACGCCACCGCGCACTCGGATCTGGCGTCGCAGTAGGCGTGGAAGATCCAGTCCTCGGCCACCTCGCGCGGGATGTACTCCTGGAGCATCACCGATGGTGGGTCGGGCCAGGTCGCGGCGAGCGCGAGCAGCGCCTCGGGCGTCTTCACCACGGTGCTGACGCCGACCGCGGGATCGCGCAGGCGGCTGAACGGGTCCACGTTCTTGGCCACGACCGGGAACGTGGCCCCCTCGGCGAACGCCTGGACCTCCTTCAGCGAGCCCGGAAACACGGCGTGGGGGACGGGGACCCCGAGCTCGACGCAGGCGTCGTGCAGCCCCCGCTTGCTGGCCAGCCGGCGGGGCAGCCCCGGCTCGACGCCAGGGGTCACGAACCACGGCGCGAGGTCCTCGGCGTGCTCGGCGACGAACACCGCCGCCTCGTCGTCGGTGGGGAGGGCGAGCACCGGCCGCCCGAGCCGGCGGGCGACGCCCGAGATGATCTCGAGGAGCCGGTCGTCGTCCTCGTGCCCGTCCGTCGGTGCGATGCAGCGACCGGTCAGGTACCGCGAGACCGCGGCCGGAGTGAAGCGGTCCTCGGTCATCGCGTACGTGGGCACGCCTGCGCTTCCCAGGGTGCGGATCGCTCCGACGCCGCCGTGGTGCAGGGGGTAGTGCCCGACCTTGACGATCAGCAGCGGGAGGCTGCGGTCGAACGCGACGTCCAGTCGACCTGACACGCGATCTCCATCCCTGGGTGCGTTTGCTCGTCCCCGACCGGCATCCGCTCCGGCCCCACCGGTGCCCGATTTGCCGGGCATCGCATTGTTGCACGCGCCGACCGAACAGTGCCGACGCGGCCCGAACCGGCGCCGCGACGACGTAGGGTCGCGCGCCATGGCGAGCCGCGAGCCCCCGGTCATCGACGTCTCGCCGCTGTTCGCATCCGACCACGACGCCCGAGCTGACGTTGCCCGGAACATCGATGTCGCGTGCCGCGACCAGGGATTCTTCTCCATCGTGGGGCACGGGATCGACCCCGCGCTCCTGGCCCGGCTCGAGTCGCTCGCGCGCGAATTCTTCGCGCTCGACGATTCGGAGAAGGCAGCGATCGCGATGGCGCGCGGCGGGCGCGCGTGGCGCGGATGGTTCCCGCTCGGTGGTGAGCTGACCAGCGGCGTCCCCGACCGCAAGGAGGGCGTGTACTTCGGCGAGGAGCTCACGCCCGACGACCCGCGGGTCGTGGCGCGGCTCCCGCTGCACGGGCCCAACCTCTTCCCTGCCCGACCCGCTGCGCTGCGGACCGCCGTCCTCGAGACCCTCGACGCGCTCACGTTCCTCGGGCACCGGTTGATGACCGGCTTCGCGCTCGCGCTCGGCCTCGACGCCGGCTGGTTCGACCGCGCCCTGACCGCCGACCCGGTCATCCTGTTCCGGATCTTCCACTACCCGGCCCTCGCCGGTGCAGGCGCGAGCGCGGAGCCGGGCGCCGGCTTCGGCACCGACTCGGGCACGGACGGGGATGCGGGGTCGGGGTGGGGCGTGGCCGAGCACACCGACTACGGCCTGCTCACGATCCTGTACCAGGACGACGGCGGCGGGCTCGAGCTCCACACCCGTGACGGCTGGGTCGAGGTCCCGCCGCATCCCGGTGCGCTCGTGTGCAACCTCGGCGACATGCTCGAGCGCATGACCGGCGGCGCGTACCGCTCGACCCCGCACCGGGTGCGGCCACCGGTCGGGCGCGACCGGATCGCGTGCCCGTTCTTCTTCGATCCCGGCTGGGACGCACAGGTCCGCCCGATTCTCGACCCGGCGCACGTGCTCGACGTTCACGACGGCGCCGACCGCTGGGACGGCGCGAGCGTGTTCGACTTCGACGGCACCTACGGCGACTACCTGCTCGACAAGGTGTCGAAGGTCTTCCCCGCGCTGCGGGACCAGGCGCTCCAGTAGCGCGCGAGTCATGGATCGGGTGGTGCGCGGTCGGCTGCCGCGGGCGCGGGTTCGAAGTGGCGTCGCGTGCCTTCGCCGACGATGCGGAGGTTGTGGGCGTGTTTGTAATCGTGGTGGTGGTGGCAGGGGCGGGTGAGGTTCCAGAGGGCGGTGGGTCCGCCTTCGGAGATGGGGATGTTGTGGTCGATCTCGAGGTGGCGGTCGACGTGGCATCCCTCGATGCAGCATTCGGGGTAGAGCTCTTCGAGCGCGGTGCGCAGGCGGGCGGGGATGGTCCGACCGGCGTGGCTGATGGCGCGGACGTCGCTGCTGTCGTGCACCAGCACTTTGAGGATGGAGTCGTCGGCGAGCTTGCGCGCGATGGGGACGGGTACTGGCCCGATCCCGGCGATCTCACACGTCTCGCCGGTCGTGGTGACGCCGCGGGTCAGTGCGGCGTGGTCGACGCGCACGACGACCGTGGCCGGCGCGCGGTGGCCGGTCGCCTGCGTGGCGACGTGTGCGGAGTCGTCGGCCATCTGGATCATGGCGTCGAAGGCGATCGCGTCGGGGTGTTCGCGTCGTTGTGAGGCGCGGGCCTGGTCGAAGAGCTCGGATTCGATGGGTTCGAGCGCGGCGATGAAGCGTGCGGTCAGGTCGATGGGGCCGCGCATCTCGACGAGTCCTTCGACGTCGGAGACCGCACGGTGGCGGGCGAACCGTGCGATGCGCACGGTCTCGTAGCGTTGCATCTGGTTGGTCGAGGCCGCGGCCTCGACGCGCGCGCACGCGCGCTTCAAGCCGCGGACCCCGTCGACCGATGCGCAGTGCAACAACGCCGCTTCGGCGTCGGGTTCGACGGCCGCGGCGGCCG
>DASXYP010000116.1:0-27257 GCA_036502405.1 Acidimicrobiia bacterium | reverse complement strand
TCACCGACGTCGACGACCTGAAGCTCGTCACCGTGAAGCGGGAGCTGTACCGGCGATATTCGCGGATCGGCGAGAGCCTGGTGCGGGTCGCGCACCGGGTCTGGTACTCGGTGGTCAAAGAGGGCTGACCGCGGCCTCCTGCCTGCTTTCGGTGCGGGTTACGCCCCCCAGAGGGGGTGCAAGTCGCACCGAAACGGGGCTCGGGTGGCCCGTGCATCGGGCGGCCGGGCGGACGAAGATCGCGGGATGGACGGAGACGCCGACCGTCGCAAGCGCATCCGGTGGATGCAGCGGTACCTGCTGAACCCACCGGTGAAGGTGGCCGTGTGGGCGGGGCTCGCGCCGGGCTACGCGCTCGTCGAGACGACCGGGCGGCACACCGGGAAGCGGCGGCGCAACGTCGTCGGCATGAAGCTCGACGGGAGCACGGGCTGGGTCATCGCCGAGCAGGGTCGCCACGCCGGCTACGTCAGCAACCTCGAGGCGAACCCGGACGTCCGGGTCCGCCTCGGACGGCACTGGCGGCGCGCCCGGGCACTGATCGTCGACGACGACGACCCGCAGGCGCGGCTCGATACCTTCGGTCGGCGCGCGCACGAAGCCACGATCCGGCGCTTCGGCACCGAATTGACATCGGTGCGGTTCGACCTCGAACCGTAGAAGTGACCGGCCTCAGCGAGCGTGCCGTCGCATGCGCGCCGCGAGCCGGCGGAGCGTCTCGATCTCGTCGGGCGCCATGTTGGGGTCCAGGGTCTTCCGCTCGGCGGCGTCGGCGATGCGGGTGTCGAGTTCGGGGCCGCGGTACCGGCGGGTGAAGCTGCGCCCGAGGCGCCGGCGCAGGGGTTGCACCGCGGTCCGGAGCAGCTTCGGACCGGGCATGTTCGGCGCGGTCAACAGCACGTAGGTGCTCGCGACGTCGGTCAGCGCGTCACCGCGCGCGGCGTTCGACCAGTCGATCACCACGGGGCCGTTCGGCGACATGAGGACGTTGAGTGGGTGCAGGTCGAGGTGCAGCACGCGATCGCCGTCGTCGAGCTGGGGCAGCCAGTCGGGCGCCGGGATCTCGTGGAGCGCGTCGTGAAGGTCGGCGAGCACCCCGGCCAGCCGCGGCATCGTCCACGGCCGCTTCAGCATCGGATCCATCATCATCGGACCGTCGACCCGGTCCATCACGATCTCGGTGCCGTCCGCGCGCACGTCGTGCACCGCCGGTGCGGGGTAGCCGTGCTCCGCGACGTGCCGCATGATGCGGGCCTCGTGCTCGATGCTCCGGCCGCGCTTGGTCCGGCGCAGGACCGTGCCGTCGCCGAGGTCGAAGATGTCGGCGTCGCGCCCGCTCGCGAGCAGCGGGCCGGGCTCCACGGTCGTCGTCCGGGCTACGAGGGCTCGACGCGCTGGAGCGGGGCCCAGGCGAGCAGCAGGCGCTTCTCCCCCGCCTCGCGGAATCGCACGACCGCCTCGGCCTTGTCGCCTTCGCCGATGACGTCGATGATCACGCCCTCGCCGAACTTCTCGTGGGTCACGTCGTCGCCGACGTGCAGGCCGAGCTGCTCCGCGCCCCGGCTCCCGACCGCACCCGTCGCGCCGCCTCCGCCGCCCGACGCGACCGCTGCCGCGACCACGGCGTCACGATGCGCGCCGAAGCCGGACCCCGACCCGCGACCGGCTCGGGGCTCGCCCTGCGCCTGCACGAGCTCCTCGGGGATCTCGGCCAGGAAGCGGCTCGGCGGGTAGTAGTCGGTCGCGCCGAACAGCTGCCGGCACCAGGCGTGGCAGAGGTAGAGGCGCTCGCGGGCGCGGGTGATGCCGACGTAGCAGAGGCGGCGCTCCTCCTCGAGCGCCTCCGGGTCACCGAGCGAGCGCATGTGCGGGAAGATGCCGTCCTCGAGCCCGGTCATGAACACCACGGGGAACTCGAGACCCTTCGCGGTGTGCAGCGTCATCAACGTGACGAGCGAGTCGTCGCCGCCGTCGCCGTCCATGTCGGTGACGAGCGAGATCGCCTCGAGGAACGCCTGCACGCGCGGGAGCCCGGTCGGCGGCTCGGCCTGCTCGTCCACTCCGGCGATCGCGACGAGCGCGGACGTGTTGCCGGCGTCGAGGTTCTCGTCGAACTCACGCGCGACGCCGACGAGCTCGGCCAGGTTCTCGATGCGTCCCTGGGCCTCGATCGTGCGCTCGGCCTCGAGCTCGGCGAGGTAGCCGGTCCGGCTCAGCACGGCCTCGAGGGCACCCGACACCCCGCCGGTCACGGCCTCGGCCTCGATCTCGCGCATCACGTCGAGGAGGTCGCGGATGCCGCCCAGCGCCTTGCCGGTCACCCCGGCCGCGGCACCGTCGCGCATCGCCTCGCGGAACGTCAGGCTCGCGCCCTGCGCGTACGCCTCGATCCTGCGCACGCTCGTGTCGCCGACCCCGCGCTTGGGGACGTTGACGATCCGCTTCCACCCCACCTCGTCGTCCGGGTTCACCAGCGAGCGGAGGTACGCGAGCGCGTCCTTGACCTCACGACGGTCGTAGAACTTGGTGCCGCCGATGATCCGGTACGGCACGCCCGCGCGCACCAGCGTCTCCTCGATGACCCGGCTCTGCGCGTTGGTCCGGTAGAAGACCGCGACGTCTCGGAAGCGCACGCCCTCCTGGTCCGCGAGCCGGTTGATCTCGTGCACGACGTACTGCGCCTCGTCGTGCTCGTCCTCGGCGTGGTAGCGGACGATGAGCTCGCCGCCGATCTGCTCGGTCCAGAGGTGCTTGGGCCGGCGCGCCGCGTTGTTGGCGATGACCGCGTTCGCGGCGTCCAGGATCCGCTGGGTCGAGCGGTAGTTCTGGTCGAGCACGATCACCGATGCGTCCGGGAACGTCTCCTCGAACCGCAGCAGGTTCCGGTAGTCCGCCCCGCGGAACGCGTACACGCTCTGATCCGCGTCGCCGACGACCATCACGTTGTGGTGCTCCTCGGAGAGGAGGCGGACGAGCTCCCATTGGGCGAGGTTGGTGTCCTGGAACTCGTCGACGAGGACGTGGCGGAAGCGCTTGCGCCAGCGGGCGAGCGCGTCGGGGTGCTCGCGGAAGAGCTTCACGACGAGCAGGAGGAGGTCGTCGAAGTCGGCCGCCGACGCCTCGGCCAGTCGCTTCTGGTACTCGACGTAGATCTCGGCGAGGCGCTTCTCGGGTGGTGTGGTGGCGCGGGCGGTCGCCTCCTCCGGGCCGATGAGCTCGTTCTTCATCGTGGAGATCGCGCCTTGCAGCCGCCGGGGCGGGAACCGCTTCGGGTCGAGGTTCATGTCCCGGCGCACGTAGTCGACGAGGCGGGTCGCGTCGGCCTGGTCGTAGATCGAGAACGACGACCGGTAGCCGAGCAGGCCGGCCTCGCGCCGCAGGATCCGGGCGCAGGCGGAGTGGAACGTCGAGACCCACATGCGGTGCGCGACCGGGCCGACGAGCTCGGCGACGCGCTCCTTCATCTCGCCCGCGGCCTTGTTGGTGAAGGTGATCGCCAGGATCTCGAACGGCGACACGCCGCGCTCGGCGATCAGGTACGCCACCCGGTGCGTGAGCAGGCGGGTCTTGCCCGACCCGGCCCCCGCGATCACGAGCACCGGGCCGTCGGGCGCGATCACCGCTTCGCGCTGGACCGGGTTCAGCCCCGCGATGAGGTCGTCGCTCACCCGGCCGAAGCCGGTGTCGGTGGTGGTCACAGGTGAATCGTACAGGTGTTCGCCCCGGGAAGGCGGAGTCACAAGTCGGAGGGCGGGATCCGCAGCTCCGTCGTCGTGATGTCGTCCCGGCCGGTCGGACCCTCGGTGCCGCCGGTGACCGTCTCGTCGCGGAACGCCCGCAGCAGGCGGGTCCCGTCCTCGTTCAGGGTCACGGTGAACGCGCCGGTCCCCTCGTCGATCTCGAGCGCGAAGTACGGCTCCCAGTCGGCTTCGAGCGCGGGCGCGTCCGCGTCCGCGTCGCGCGGCAACCGACGGAAACGCTTCCGCTCGGTATCGAAGAGCCAGATGCTGTGGGAGGACTCGATGCGATCCAGAGGCTGTCAGGCTACCGGTTCGGTACCTCGATCATCAGAGTGACAGGCCCGTCGTTGACCAGCTCGACGGCCATATCGGCCCGGAATCTGCCCGTTTCGACGGGCGTTCCCAGGTCCGCCAGGTGTCGAACAAATGCCGCGATCAGCGGTTCGGCCTGCTCGGGTGGCGCGGCGTCGCCCCACGACGGGCGGCGGCCCTTGCGGGTGTCGCCGTAGAGCGTGAACTGGCTGACGACGAGCGCGGCACCGCCGGTCTCGGCGAGCGACCGGTTCATCGCGCCGTCGCCGTCGTCGAAGACGCGCAGGCCGTGCACCTTCGCCGCGAGCTTGGCGGCCTCGGCGGCGGTGTCGTCGTGCGTGACCCCGACGAGCACGCAGAGCCCCGCGCCGATCTCGCCGACCGTCTCCCCGTCGACCCGCACCGCCGCCCGCGTGACCCGCTGCACCAGCGCCCGCATCCCCTGACGCTACCGACCCCGCACCCACACCCCGTCGGTCCGAAAACCGTTCACTGTGAATGGGAATCGGACAAGCGGCGGAACGCGATCACGGGTGAGTCGGGCGGGTCACTCCCATTCGATGGTGCCGGGGGGCTTGCTGGTGACGTCGTACGCGACGCGGTTCACGCCCGGGACCTCGTTGATCACCCGCGACGAGATGCGCTCGAGCACCTCGTAGGGCAGGCGCGCCCAGTCGGCGGTCATCGCGTCGTCGCTCGTGACCGCGCGGATGATGATCGGGTACGCGTACGTGCGGTCGTCGCCCATCACGCCGACGGTCCGCACCGCGGGGAGCACGGCGAAGCTCTGCCAGATCTCCCGGTACAGGCCGGCGCGCCGGATCTCCTCGACGACGATGGCGTCGGCGCGCTGCAGGATCTCGACCCGCTCCGGGGTGATCGTGCCGATGATCCGCACGCCGAGGCCGGGGCCCGGGAACGGCTGGCGCCAGACGATCTCCTCGGGCAGCCCGAGCTCTTCGCCCACCGCGCGCACCTCGTCCTTGAACAGGTGGCGGAGCGGTTCGACCAGCTCGAAGTTCATGTCCTCGGGGAGCCCACCGACGTTGTGGTGGCTCTTGATCACCGCGTTGTCGCCGCCGCCGGACTCGACGATGTCGGGGTAGAGCGTTCCCTGCACGAGGTAGGCGGCGTCGTCGTAGTCGCGCGCCACCTCCTCGAACACGCGGATGAACGTCTCGCCGATGACCTTGCGCTTGCGCTCGGGCTCGATGACGTCGTTCAGCGCGCCGAGGAACCGGTCTCCCGCCTTCACGTGCACGAGGTCGATCTTGAACTGGCGCCGGAAGGTCTCCTCGACCTGCTCGGCCTCGTCGAGCCGCAGCAGCCCGGTGTCGACGAACACACAGGTCAGCTGGTCGCCGATCGCCTTGTGCACCAGCGCCGCCGCGACCGCGGAGTCGACGCCGCCCGACAGCCCGCAGATCACCCGCTCGCTCCCGACCTGGGCGCGGATCTCGGCCACCGACTCCTCGATGATCGAGACGTTCGTCCACGTCGGCCGGCAGCCGGCGACGTCGAACAGGAACGCCTTGAGGATCTCCTGGCCCCGCTCGGTGTGCGCGACCTCGGGGTGGAACTGCACGCCGTAGATCGCGCGGTCCGGGTCGCCGAACGCGGCCGCCGGGGTGTCGCCCGTCGCGGCGAGGACCCGGAAGCCCGGCGGGGCCTGGGTGATCGTGTCGAAGTGGCTCATCCACACGACCTGGTCCGCAGGCTGCTCCCGGAACAGGACGCCGGGCTCGGCGACGGTCAGCCCGGTGCGGCCGTACTCGCCCCGCCCGGTCTCGGCCACCTCGCCGCCGAGGTCACGGGCGACGAGCTGCGCGCCGTAGCAGAGCCCGAACACGGGCACGCCCGCCTCGTAGAGCGACGGGTCGATCGACGGCGCACCGTCGACGTGGACCGACGCCGGACCGCCCGACAGGATGATCGCCTTCGGCTTGCGGGCGAGCATCTCCGCGACCGGCGTGCTGCGGGCGACGATCTCCGAGTAGACGTGCGCCTCGCGCACCCGCCGTGCGATCAGCTGCGCGTACTGCGCGCCGAGGTCGACGACGAGGACGAGGTCGTGCTCTGAGATCAGAGGTGGGACTTCGGCCACCTACCGTCCCATGCCGATGTGCTGCGCGCGCTGCAGCGACTTGCCCTCGGTCTGCAGCGACGGGGCGATCATCACCTCGGCCTTCTGAAATTCCTTCACCGTCTCGTAGCCGGTCGTGGCCATCGACGTGCGGAGCGCACCGAAGAGGTTGAGCGTGCCGTCGTTCTCGTGTGCGGGGCCGACGAGGATCTCGGCGAGCGAGCCCTTCTGGCCCGCGTACACGCGCGCGCCGCGAGGGAGCGTCGGGTGGAACGTCGCCATGCCCCAGTGGTAGCCGCGCCCCGGGGCCTCGTAGGCGCCCGCGAGCGGGGAGCCGATCATGACCGCGTCGGCACCGCAGGCGATCGCCTTGGCGACGTCGCCGCCGGTGCGCATCCCGCCGTCGGCGATGACGTGGACGTACACGCCGGTCTCGTCGAGGTGGCGGATCCGGGCGCCCGCGGCGTCGGCGATCGCGGTGGCCTGGGGGACGCCGATGCCGAGCACGCCCCGGCTGGTGCAGGCGTGGCCGGGGCCGACGCCGACGAGCACGCCGACCGCGCCGGTGCGCATGAGGTGGAGGGCGGTGGAGTACGAGGCGCAGCCGCCGACGATGACGGGGACCTCGAACTCACGGATGAACTTCTTGAGGTTGAGCGGCTGGCGGGACGGGTCCTTCGAGACGTGCTCGGCGGAGACGACGGTCCCCTGCACGACGAGCAGGTCGAGCTCGGCCTCGAGGATGTGCTTGGCGTACTGCTCGACCCGCTGCGGAGTGAGCGATGCGCAGGCCTGCACACCGGCGTCCTTGATCTCGCGGATGCGCGCGCCGATCAGCTCTTCCTTGATCGGCTCCTGGTAGAGCTCCTGCATCCGGCGCGTCGCCTTCTCCGGGTCGAGCGACGCGATCTCGTCGAAGACGGAGTCCGTGTCCTCGTAGCGCGTCCACAGGCCTTCGAGGTTCAGGCAGCCGAGGCCACCGAGCTGGCCGATCTCGATCGCGATCTTCGGCGAGACGACCCCGTCCATCGCCGCGCCGATCAGCGGAAGGTCGAACTTGAAGGCGTCGATCTCCCAGGAGATGTCGATGTCCTCGGGATCTCGCGTGCGCCGGCTCGGCACGATCGCGATGTCATCGAAGCCGTAGGCCTGCCGCCCGGACTTCCCGATGCCGATCTCGACTTCCACCCTGGGTGACTCCCCTCATCGCGCGCCCGCTCCGAAGGACGGAGTCTACAGGTCCGGGGTCAGGCGCAGCCCGGCCGGCCGACCGTTCGCAGCGCCTGGCTCTCGGTCGCGCCGGCGACGGTGCGCGCGGCATCGAGGGCGTTGCCGCCGGATGCGGCCGCGCCGCCGGAGGTCTCCGCCCGCCGGTCGCGGGCACGACGACTCCGCCCGGCAGGGCGGTCACGCCCGCGGCCTCGGCCGTCGCCCGGCTCGGCGAGTCGATCTCGTCCGTCACGAACCGGGTGAGGCCGAGCGCCGGCCCGACGACGGGGAGCAGCCCGAGCAGCCGCATGCGGTCCACCCCCGACCCAGACAATTCGGACGGCATCAGCGTGCAGTGCCCGCGCCGCAGGTTGTCCACAATTGGGGGTGCCGTCCGAGGGCTCCTCGCCTACGGTCCGCGGGCAAGCAATCCGGCGGGTCCGGGGCACGACAGGAACGCGAAGCAGGCGTCGCGCGGTTTCACGGGCAGGGACGCGTATGGCGGCGCTCCTGTCGTGACCCACCCGTCGGACTGAAGCGGCGACCCTCCCCCCGTCGTCGCGCGCCTTGGCCGCACGAAGGGCTCTCGGACTACGGTCGTGCGGGGAGTGGGCGGTGTGCCACGATCTGCACCCTCCGAGGGGACGCGATGGTCGGCACGGCACAGGGCACCGGGACCGCGACGGCGTGGTGGAAGGTCGTCGGCGCCGCCACGGCCCGCGGCGACTTCGGCGCGATCGAGGCGGAGATCGCCCGGGTGCGCGACACGAGCAGCTCGCCGGGCGCCCAGTCCGTCATCTGGACCGCGACCGGCTCGCTCGCCGGGCTGCGCGGTGAGCTCGTCGAGGCCGAGGTCGCGTTCGTCGAGGCACTCCGGTACGCGGACCTGTCGGACGACGGCTGGCACGCCGGGGTCGCGCGGATCAGCCGAGCGGAGTGCATGGCGCTCGTCACGCCGGCGCGGTCGATCGAGGACGCGCGGCACGCGATCGTCGCCGGTTCCACCGGGTCGCGCGCCATCCTCCACCAGGCGCGCATGGCGCTGATCGCCGGGCACCGCGCGGCCGGGGATGTCGCCATCGCCATCGGCCTCGGCGAGCGCGTGCTGGCCGACGACCTCTCGCCGCTGAACCGCGGTCGTGCGCTCGGGGGCCACGCGATGTCGCTGATCGCCGCGGACCGGCGCGAGGACGCGGTCCTCGTGCTCGCGCGGGCGATCCCGATCTTCGAGGAGCTCGGCACCGAGTGGTTCACCGCGGTGACCGAGATGGCCCTCGCCCGAGTCGACCCGAGCCGATACGACGAGCTCTACCGGCGTTCGCTCGCCCGAGCCGGCCGCTTCGCCGACGACCCGGCCTGGCGGCGGGTGCTGGACGGCAAGAACGCGCCGGAGCTCGCACCCACCTCCGGGGTGCCGTCCGCGCGCGAGCTGGTGATCGCGCTCGTGGCCCGCGGGTTCACGACCCGCCAGGTCGCCGACGCGCTCCTGATCCAGCCGAGCACCGTGGAGTCGCACGTGCGTCGGTCGATGCTGCTCACCGGGGCGACGACTCGGGCCCAGCTCGTCGGCTCGCGAGGCACGTGCATCGACGGCGGCGCGCCGTCGATGAACGCCGAGGAGCGAGAGCTGCTCGACTTCGTGGCCGCGGGCTGCACGACCAAGGAGATCGCGGTACGCCTGCACCTGTCGACGCGCACGGTGACGCGAAGGCTCCGCGCGCTGCGGGAGCGCTTCCGGGTCGCGTCGACACCGGCGCTGGTCGCGGCCGCGACCTCCTGACACCAGCCGGCCTCCGGCCGTGGTCAGACGCGGTGCGCGGTGAGGAACCCGAGGAGCCGGGCCAGGATCCGGGCCGTGGCCCCCCACACGGTCTCGCCAGGGAGGACGAAGAAGACCATCGACCGCCAGTCGCCCCACAGCTCCCACTGCTCCTCCCAGTACGCGTCCGGGTGGAGCAGCTCCGAGATCGGGACCGCGAAGGCGGCCTCGACCTCCCGGGGATTGGGGACGAGCTCGGGCACCGCGCTGAGCAGACCCACGAACGGCGTGATCGTGAACTGGGAGGCCACGGTGCTCAGGCTGTCGAGCTCGCCCCCGAGCTCCACGTCTGCCGGGGGGAGCCCGATCTCCTCCTGCGCCTCCCGCAACGCGGCCGCGTCGAGCGAGACGTCACCCGGGTCCCGCTTGCCGCCCGGGAACGCGATCTCGCCGCGGTGCGAGGTCATCGTGTCCGGGCGCTTGGTGAGGATGACGCGCGCCTCGCCGTCGTCCTCGTAGATCGGCACGAGCACCGCGGCGGCGCGACTCGTCGCGTCGAAGAGCTCGGACGGCATCGGCGGCGGCAGGACCGCGAGCCGCTCGCGCACCTCGGACAGCGTGAAGTGCCGCGCCGCGGCATCGAGGTCCGCCCACGGCGGCGGTCCCCCCGGTCGGAGACCCGGCGGGCGCGGGATGAGCTGGTGCCCGCCGCGGTTCGGCCGCTCCAGGTTCGGCCGTTCGAAGTTCGCTCGTTCGAGGTTCGCGGGCGATCCCTCGACCTCCCGTTCCTCCGCCATCGGGGGCAGACTACCGATCGACGTCGGACGGAGACCCGGGGGGACCATGACCGTCGAGTGGAATTTCGCGACCACCTGGGAGGCGATCGCCGACGCGCAGCCCGACCGGCCCGCGCTCGTGTCGGGTGAGCGCATCCGCAGCTGGGGCGACTGGGACGACCGGTCCTCCCGCCTGGCCGCCGCGTTCCGGGACCTCGGGCTCAGCACGGACGGGAAGGTCGCGAGCTACCTCTACAACTCGTCGGAGTACATGGAGGGCGTGTTCGCGACGTGGAAGTGCGGTGCGGCCCCGGTCAACGTGAACTACCGGTACCTCGAGGACGAGCTCGCGTACCTCCTGACGAACTCGGACACCGAGATCCTCCTGTTCCATGGCTCGCTCGGCGACCAGGTCGCGAAGATCGCCGCTCAGATCCCGACGCTCCGGGCGATCGTCCAGATCGACGACGGGTCCCCGCTCGTCGAAGGCGCGCTGCGCTACGAGGACCTCATCGCGTCGCACGACCCGATGCCGCGCACGCCGGCGTCCGGCGACGTCCTCTACATCCTGTACACCGGCGGTACCACCGGGATGCCCAAGGGCGTCATGTGGCGCAACGAGGACCTCTTCATGTCGCTCATCCCGTTCGTCTACGGGCTCGCGGGTGAGGCGCTCCCCGACGAGGGTCCGGCCGGCGCGGGCGCAGTGGCCGAGCGGGTCGCGCAGAGCGGGCGGACCCCGGTGCACCTCCCGGCATCGCCGTTGATGCACGGCACCGGGTTCATGAGCTCGCTGCAGGCGCTGACCATGGGCGGGGCGGTCGTCACCCTCGAGTCACGCCACTTCGACGCGGACGAGCTGTGGCACGCGGTCGAGCGCAACCACGTCACGCAGATGGCGATCGTCGGCGACGCGTTCGGCAAGCCGATGGTGCGCGCGCTCGAGAACGCCGAGGCCGAGGGCACGCCCTACGACCTGACCTCGCTCGGGGTGATCATCAGCTCCGGGGTGATGTGGACGGCCGAGGTGAAGGAGGCGCTGATGGCCCGCTGCGGCTGCATCTGCCTCGACTCGCTCGGCTCGAGCGAGGGCGTCGGGTTCGCGAGCCAGGTGAGCATCCCGGGCGGGACCGCGACGACGGCGAAGTTCCAGATCGGCGAGCACGCCAAGGTGCTGACCGAGGACGGACGGGAGATCGCGCCGGGGTCCGACGAGATCGGTCTGCTCGCGCTCGGCGGCCCGATCCCGCTCGGCTACTACAAGGACCCCGAGAAGACGGCCAACACCTTCCCGACGTTCAACGGCAACCGCTACTCGATCCCGGGCGACTGGGCCCGGGTGGCCGAGGACGGGACGATCGAGCTGCTCGGCCGGGGCAGCGTGTCGATCAACACCGGGGGCGAGAAGGTGTTCCCCGAAGAGGTCGAGGAAGCGGTGAAGCTGCACCCCGCGGTCGTCGACGCCGTGGTCGTGGGCATCCCCGACGAGCGCTTCGGCGAGGTGATCGCCGCGGTCGTCGCGCTCAACGAGGGTGAGGACGCGACGAGCCAGGACATCGCGGACTCGGCGCGCGGACGGCTCGCCGGGTTCAAGCGCCCGCGCCACGTCTTCGTCGTCGACGCGGTCCCGCGGGGTCCGAACGGCAAGGCCGACTACGCGTGGGCGAAGCGCATCGCGACCGAGCAGGCCGCGGAGGCGTAAGGACCCCACAACGCGAAGAGGCCCGGGCCGGAGCCCGGGCCTCTTCAGCATCACGGTGTTGCTAGGAGCACTTGCCCGTCGCGAGCGGGTCGACCACGCCGGCCGCCTTGAGCGTGAAGTTCTCGGGCGCCGAGCGGAGGAACTTGCCGGCACCGCTCGTGAGCGGGTCCCAGCCGCCGCCACCGTCAGTACCAGCGGGCGTCGGGTAGGTGCCCTCGTTCTTCGCCGCGTACGCCTCGACGGCGTTCTCGGCGGTCGACTTCTCGGCCGCGCACGCGTTGGTCTGCGCCTTGTCGGTCGAACCGCCGACCGCGAAGACGACGACCGCGGCGAGGATGCCGAGGATCACGATGACGACGAGGAGCTCGACGAGCGTGAAGCCCTTCTGGAGAAGGTTCTTCTGCTCGAAGTCCTCGCTACTGCGAAGGTGCTTCAGCACTGGAGTCTTCCTTTTCCCGCCCGGTTGCCCCGTGGCGATAGGTGATGGAGATGCAGTCCACCCGGACAGGCGCTTCCCACATCACCGGGGATAACGGCGCTTCCGCGTGACGGGTGAACCGCTGGTTTGCCCCCGCGACGAAAATGGGCCGATCGGCCCACCCCGCGCCTCCGGTGATTCCACCAATACCTGGGAGAACCTCCCTTTTGCGCACCGGGCGGCTCAAGTCGGGCCGGGGAAGTCCCGACGAACCGAGGCAGGTGCGCGGTGTCTGCCGCGCGCGACTCGATTCCGGCGACGCCGTCGAAGGCAGGAGCGCACCCGGCATGACCATGGTCCCGATCAACGTCTCGGCGATCGATTCCTACCTCGAGGCGATGTGGGAGCTCGGCGGCACCGACCTCCACGTCACCGCGGGCGCGCCGCCGCTCGTGCGCGTCGACGGGCGCCTGATCCCCCTCCCGGAGCAGACCCCGCTCCGGCCCGAGGAGACCTCGCAGCTCATCCTGGGCGTGCTGACCGACGACCTGTCGTCGCAGCTGCGCCGGGAGAAGGAGGTCGACTTCTCGTTCTCCTGGCACGGCCAGACCCGGTTCCGGGCCAACGTCTACTTCCAACAGGGCACGATGGCGATGGCGCTGCGGGCAATCCCGTACCGCATCCCCACGATGGAGGAGCTCGGGCTCCCGCCGATCATGGAGCACTTCGCGCACCTGCCCCAGGGTCTCGTGCTCGTCACCGGCCCGACCGGCTCCGGCAAGTCGACCACCCAGGCATCGGTGATCGACTTCATCAACCAGCACCGCGAATGCCACATCCTCACGATCGAGGACCCGATCGAGTACGTGCACCACCACAAGCTCTCGGCGGTCAACCAGCGCGAGGTGGGCTACGACACCGACTCGTTCTCGCGCGCCTTGCGCTCCGCGCTGCGTGAGGACCCCGACGTCATCCTGGTCGGTGAGATGCGCGATCCGGAGACGATCCAGTTCGCGCTGACGATCGCCGAGACCGGCCACCTGGTGTTCGCGACGTTGCACACGAACGATGCTTCGACCGCCCTGAACCGCATCGTCGACGTGTTCCCGTCCGAGCGCCAGCAGCAGATCCGCGTGCAGCTGGCGGCGTCGCTCGCCGGCGTCGTCGCGCAGCGCCTGGTGCCGCGCGAGGGCGGCGGGCTCGTGGCTGCGTTCGAGATCGTGATCGCGAACCATCCGGTGCGGAACCTGATCCGCGAGGGCAAGACGCACCAGATCCGGAACGTCGTGCAGACGAACCTGCGCGAGGGAATGCAGACCATGGAGATCTCGCTCAACGGCCTCGTCGAGCAGGGCCTGGTCAGCTACGAGGACGCCCAGGACCGCTCGCTGTTCCCCAGCGAGATCCGTCCCCGCCCCCTCGCCCCCACCTCCGTCTAGCTCCCGCTCCCGCTGGTTTCGGGGCGTCTCACCGTCGCCAGAGCGACGGCTGCGCGCCCCGAAACGAGCACACGGTGGGTTCGGGTGTGGGTGTCCCAGGGCGCTCGTAGCGTTCGACGATGGTCGACGGGTGCATGGAGGCGCTGGCCGCGAAGCAGCACGGGGTCGTCTCGTACGCGCAGGCGCGCGCGGCCGGCCTGAGCGAGTCCGCGATCCGCCACCGGCGGCGCAGCGGGAGATGGCGCGACGTCCGTCGGGGCGTGTACCGGATCTCCGGCGCGCTCGAGACGCCGCGGCTGCGCGCCGTGGCGGCGACGCTCGCGGCCGGGCCCGACGCGGTCCTCTCGCATACCAGCGCGGCGGCGCTGCTCGGGCTGCCGGGCTTCGGGATCGATCCGGCGACGATCTCGATCCCGCGGGCCCGGCGCGCCATCTACGGCGTCCGGGTGGAGCAGACGCTCGCGCTCCCGGCGCACCATCGGCGGGAGATCGACGGCATACCGTGCACGTCGGTGGCGCGCACCGTCTTCGACCTCTGCGGCGACGTCCACGCCCGCCGAGCCGAGCGGGCGCTCGACAACGCGCTGGCCCGTCGGCACGTGACGATCCCCGCGCTCTGGCGCGTCCTCGACGACCTCGCGGTCCAGGGTCGGGCCGGCACCGTGCTCCTCCGGACGCTGCTGACCGAGCGCGGACCCCGTCACGTCCCGCCCGAGAGCGAGCTCGAAGCCCGCTTCCTCGATCTGGTCGCACGAACCGGGCTCGAAGCACCCGAGCGTCAGGTCGACCTCGGCGACGTCGACGAGTGGATCGGGCGCGTCGACTTCGTCTGGCGCGAGGCGCGGCTGGTCGTCGAGGTGGACGGCGCGGCCTTCCACGAATCGCTGACCGATCGACGGCGCGACGAGGTGCGCGACGCCCGGCTCGACGCGACCGGGTGGACGGTCCTGCGCTTCCGCTGGGCCGATGTGGTCGACCACTCGGATCGCGTCGCCGACCAGATCCGGCGCAGGCTGCCGTTCCGCTGGTTCCGGGGCGCGTAGCCGTCGCCATGGCGACGGTGAGACGCCCCGAAACGAGCGGTGGGGGCTAGATGTTGCCGACGGACCAGGCTTGGATCGATGGGTTGCCGGTCTTCGCCTCGAACTGCACCGCGGCCCGGCCGACCAGGCTGGAGTCGGTCGGGGTGCACGCCCCGCTCGACTTGGCGCAGGCGAGGAACACGACCTGGCGGGTCGACGGCGTCTTGTCGACGTAGCTGTCGAACGCGGCGCCGTTGTAGCCCGGGTGGTACTGGAAGCCGCGGATCCGCAGGGACCGGGCGACGATGCCCCGGCTGGCCAGCGGGTACCAGACGTCGGTGTCGTCGACGTCGACGACGGCAGACGGGGCGTAGATGGTGCCCTTGACCGAGAGCCGGCCCTGGCGCACCCCGCCGAACACCCCACCGATCGGCGTCTGGAAACGCGAATCCACCCGCACGACCGAGCAGTCGAGGCTGACACCCGACGCCATGCCGTACCAGTAGTTCGGCGACGCGGTGATGCAGCCGTTCTGCGGCCGCAGGGTCGCGTCCGCGTTGCTCGGCGTCAGCGTGACGACGAACTCGACGCCGTCGAGCTTGGGCGTGCCGGTCGGGCCCGCGGTCCACTTGACCTTGAACGCGCTGCCGAGCCGCCCGCCCGTGTTCAGGCACGCGGTCACATCGGTGATCTGGGTCTGCACCGGGTTCGAGGTGACCCCAGGCGCGTTCGTGATGTTGTTGTTGCACGCCGGGCCCGGGAACGGGGTGCCACTCGAGCTCTGGAGCACGACGTTGGCAGCCGAGCTGGCGTCGAACGACGAGCGCATCTGGACCTGGCCCACGCTGTAGCCACTCGGCGTCGCGAAGCCCGGGTAGCTCAACGTGACGGCGTTGTTCGGCGCGGTCGTGGTCATGGTCGCGTAGACGAGGCCGGAACCTTCGGCGATGACCTTTGCGTTGTCGGGGTTCGAGGCTCCCGTCGCCGCGGTCGGGACGAGCCGGGGCGTCGCCGGCACGCCGTAGACCGCAAGCTGCTGGCCGGTGATCTGGTTCGAGGGGTTGGGGCCCGCGCAGAGCTCCATCGCGCCGTTCGGGAGGTAGACGTGGCTGTCGCCGCCGAAGATGAACTGCACGCCCGGTGCAGTGGGGTCGCAGTCCCCACCCGGGTCGGTCTCGCTCGGCGGCCGCGGGAAGGACGGCTGGTCCTCCGCGGTGACGTCGATCCGGACGCCGTCGAGCTTCGCGGTCGCGTAGGGCGAACCCTGGAAGAGCGGCCGGTTCACGTTGTACTGGACCACCGCGGAGTTGATCTTGTCGCCGGTGTTGAGGCAGGCCGAGAGGTTCGTCTTGGCGGCCGGGTTCACCACCGAGAGCTTGACCGTCGAGAGACCCGAGGCCGGCGTCGGCAGCGTGTACGGCCCGCACGTCCCGGTGGTCTTGAGCCCGAGAAAGCCGACGGTCTGGTAGCTGACCGAGATCGTCGGCGGGTTCATCCGCGACGCGTTGTCGGCGGCCTGGGCGATCTCGAGGTCGATGCCGTTGTTGTACGAGCCGCGCGGCACGGTCGCACCACCCGACTGGAAGCTGCTGAGCCAGATGCTGCTGCCGGTCTTTCCGGAGGCCATGGCGTAGTTGTCTGTCTTGCCGTCGATCGTCTTGCCGCAGTCGTTCACCGTCAGCGGCGAGGCGCAGCCGTCACCGGGGACGAACTGGGTCGGCTGGGGGAAGATCCCGAAGAACTGGCCCGGGCCGGCGCCGGCCTTCGTGGACTCCAGCGTGATCACGTGATTGGTCGGGTCCGCGGTCGGCGCCCAGTTGTACGGGGTCCCGCCGATCACGTGCTGGTTGCCGTAGTCGTCGCCCGCACCGGCGATGCACCACGGGTGGGCGGTGTTCTGCTGGATGTCGGGGATGAAGTCGAGCCACGACGACGTGCCGCACTGCGCGCTCGTGCTCGAGTTGCGGAAGTCGAAGTAGTAGGTGCCAGGGACGAACCAGAAGGTCGCCAGCTTGCAGCTGGAGTTCGCGAAGAGTGCGTTGAGCGCGGTCGCGTCCGTGTAGATGCCCGGGTTGAACGTCACCAGCTTGCGAGCGTTGGTGCACTGCGATGCGGGAGGGACGCTCTGCACCGTGAGCGCGTTGCCGCCGGCGTCGACGAGCGCAGTTCCCGCCGAATTGGTGTGCACCTGCGGCGCGTACGCCGCCGGCGTGACGAGCCCGGGATCGCGACCCTTGCCGTCCGAGAGGTCCCAGCCGGGGTTGGTGCAGGTGGTGTTCGCGCTCCCGAAGCCGGTGCCGAAGCAACCGCCGCGAGCCTCGATGGTGCCCTTGGTGCCCGACGGGTCGCTGACCACGGTGGGCACCGCGTTCGGCGTGTCGATCTGCACCTTCGAGTTCGAGAAGACGTTGCCCTCGACGTTCCACGCGTAGTTGTCGGGCTCGGATCCACACGTCGGGAAGAACACCAGCCAGCGGCCGGACATCACCGTCTCGTTCTGGCGGATGCCGTTCTCCTGGTAGCCCGCCCCCGCGTCGCTGGAGCACGCGTCGCTGCTGCTGACGTTGTAGGGCGGCGGCTCGGTGTTGCGCGCGCCGAGGTTGGTCTGGCTGACGGTGCCGTCGTTGGACGTCGTGCGGCGGTCGCCCAGCGTGAGCAGGGCGTAGGGCGGCGCGCTCCCGAGCTCGGCGGGCGCGCCGCTCTCGCTCCCCGACGTGACCTGGCAGCTCACGACGATGTTCGGCGCAGAGCCCGTGGCGGGCTGGGTCATGACCGTCGCGTTGTTCGTCGGGTTGCAGGCGTCCGTCGGCGCCAGGGCCGGGTCGACGCCGATGTTCGGGTCGTGCGCGACCTTGTTCACCGCGGCGTCGAGCGCGGCGTTCGTCGCGTAGTTCGCGGCCCGCTGCGACCGGTACGCACCGGTCGCCAGGTTGTTGCCCTCGCTGAACGATCCGAGCGCGGCCAGCATCAAGCCGAACACCGAGATGAACACGAGCGCAATGATCAGGCTCGTCCCGCGCTCACCGTGGGTCCGTCGGAGCTGCTCTCGGGTGGGGTTGTTCATCGGAATCTCTCGCATCGGGATCAGAACCTGCTCGTCGCGGGCGCCGTGAAGAGGGTCGCGTTCATCGTGTTGCCGACCTCGTCGGCGATGCTCGTGGTCGGCGTGTAGGTCGGCTTGGCTGCCGCGACGTTCGTGCCCTGCGTGCCGCCCGAACCGTTGGCCAGCGTGATCGTGAGCTGGTTCGTGGCGGCGTTCCACGCGACCGTGGAGCTGCTGAACGTGCGGCTCGAGCTACTGCTGGTGTTGTAGTTCCCGGCCGTGTTGATCGAGCCGAGGTTGCCGCACGGGGTGCCGATCGTGAGCACGTCCGCGGTGCTCAGCGTCACCGTCGCCGTCTTGCTCTGGTTGGTGCCGTTGCCGGAGTAGGTCGTGCACAACGTCGACACCGCGATCGGCTCCGAGTACGTGATCACCACGAAGTCGCCGTTGTCGACCCGGCCCAGGGTCTGGCCCGAGCCGTTGTTCAGCGTGACGTTCGTCGGCACCGGCTTGGTGTTGTCGACGGTCACCGTGATCGTCGGTGAGGTGAAGGCGTTGCCGGCGTTGTCGGTCGTCACGACCCGGAGGTCATAGTCGCCGTCGCTCACGCCCGTGGTGCTCCAGGACGTCGTGTACGGGGAGCCGGTGTCGGTTGCAATCGTCGTCCAGCTGTTGGTGCCGGCCGGCGAGCGCTGGAACACCGCGCTGGCCACGCCCGACGTCGAGTCGGCCGAGCTCGAGCTGACGGTGATCGAGCCGTGGACCGTGGACCCGTCGGTCGGTGCAGTCAGCGAACCGGTCGGATCGGTTGCGTCACGCTTGCCGGTGAAGGTCCCGTTGCTCGAGTTGCCGGCCGGGTCCGTCGCGGTGCAGGTGAAGCTGAAGCCCGCGGTGTCGGTCGTCACGGTCTGCGGACCACAATTGGTGAGCGTGAGCGGGCCGAACGCGTCGGTGACGGTCCAGGTCAGCCCGACGTTCGTCGTGTACCAGCCGTTGCTCCCCACGGTCCCGGTCGCGTTGGCCACGATGTTCGGGGCGTTGTTGTCGACCTTGACCGTGACGGCCGGGGACGTGAACGCGTTGCCCGCGTTGTCGGTGGTGATGACCTGGAGGTCGTACGAGCCGTCGGCGAGCGTGGTCGTGTTCCAGGTGACGCCGTACGGGCTGGACGTGTCGGGTGAGCCGATCGTGGTCCAGGTGTTCGCGCCGGCCGGAGACCGCTGGAACGTCGCGTTCGCGACGCCCGATCCCGAGTCGGCCGAGTTCGAGCTCACAGCCACGGTCGTGCCCTTGACGTACGCGCCGTTCGACGGCGCGGTGATCGAGCCGGTCGGCAGCGTGTTGTCCACCTTCACCGTCACGGTCGTAGAGGTGAACGTGTTCCCGGCGTTGTCCAGAGTCGTGACCCGCAGGTCGTAGTTGCCGTCGGTGAGCAGCGTCGTGTCCCACGAGACGGAGTACGGGCTGGTGGTGTCCGCGACACCGATCGTGGTCCAGCTGCTTCCGGCGCTCGGCTTGTACTGGAACGTGGCCGAGGCGACCGTGCTCGGGCTCGTCGCGGCCGAGTTGGACGTGACCGTCGCGCTGCCCCGGACGTTCGCACTCGCGGCGGGCGCGGTGATCGAACCGGTCGGGTTGGTCGTGTTGTAGCCGAACACGCTCGTGTCCGTGCCGGTCTGGCCGACCCCGTCCGTCGCGGTCGCCACCACGGTGTAGGTCACGCCGGTCTGAAGGCTGGTCGTGGTGAGCACGCGGTTCCAGGCGGTGGTGCCGGTCACGGTGAGGTTCGTGGCCGACGTCCCCCACTGGCTCGTGCCCGTCCCGGCGCTGCCGTTCCAGTAGCGGCTGTCGCTCGAGCGGCGAATCGTCAGCGTGACGCTCGCGACCGTGCCGAGGCCGTCGTTCGCGGTGCCGCAGACGTCGTTGGTGACACAACCCGCGGCCCAGCTGCTCGCGTTGTACGCGCTGCCGTCCGCCGGGAACGTGACCGCCACGGTCGGCGCGGTCGAGTCGACGAACACCGTCCGGGTGGCGGACGTGAAGGTCAGGCCCGCGTTGTCGGTGGTGACGACCCGCAGGTCGTAGTTGCCGTCGGCCAGCGGGTTCGTGTTCCAGCTCACGCTGTAGGGGCTCGAGGTGTCCGGCGAGCCGATCGTGGTCCAGGTGTTGGCGCCCGCGGGCGAGGACTGGAAGGTCGCGTTGGCGACACCCGAGCCGGGGCTCGCGTCGGCCGAGTCGGACGACACCGTCACCGACCCGGTCACGGAGGTGCCGTTCGTCGGCG
The DNA here is from genome assembly GCA_036502405.1 of Acidimicrobiia bacterium. Taxonomy (GTDB): domain Bacteria; phylum Actinomycetota; class Acidimicrobiia; order IMCC26256; family JAENVU01; genus Chersky-806. The sequence goes on along the minus strand of DASXYP010000116.1, from coordinate 7,470 downwards.
CAGTCAGGTTCCCGGTCGGCGGTGTCGCGTCGCGCTTGATCGTGACCGACTGGTTCGAGGAGTTGCCGGCGTTGTCCGTGGCGTTGCACGTGAGCACCGTGCCGCTCGCGTTCGTGTTCGTCGTGACGTTGGTGGGTCCGCAGCCGGTCGAGGAGGCGATGCCCGAGCTGTCGGTCACGGTCCAGGTCACCGCGACGTTGCTGGTGTACCAGCCGTTGGCGCCGAGGGTGCCGACCACGTTCGGCGTGATCACCGGCGCCGTGTTGTCGACGGTGACGGTCCGGGTGGGCGAGGTGAAGGAGTTGCCGGCATTGTCGGTCGTGACCACCCGCAGGTCGTAGTCGCCGTCGGGTGAGCCGCTCGTCGTGTTCCAGCTCACGCTGTACGGCGAGGTGGAGTCCGATCCGATCGTCGTCCAGGTGTTGGTACCCGCGGGCGAGCGCTGGAAGGTCGCGTTCGCGACGCCGGAGCCCGCGTCGGCGGAGCTCGAGCTGACGGTGACGGCGCTGCCCCGTACGAGCGCCCCGTCGTTCGGCGCGGTCAGCGCGCCGGTCGGCGGCGTGTTGTCGACCTTCACGGTGACCGTGGAGGAGGTGAACGAGTTCCCGGCCGAGTCCGCGGTCGTGACCCGGAGGTCGTAGTTGCCGTCGGTGAGCAGCGTCGTGTCCCAGCTCACGCCGTAGGGGCTGGTCGTGTCGGGCGCGCCGATCGTGGTCCAGGAGCTGCCGGCGCTCGGCTTGTACTGGAACGTCGCGGAGGCGACGGTGCTCGGGCTCGTCGCGGCCGAGCTCGACGTCACGGAGACGGTCCCGTTGACGTTGGCACTCGCAGTCGGCGCGGTGATCGAACCGGTCGGGTTCGTCGTGTTGTAGCCGAAGGCGCTCGTCGCAGTTCCTGTGAGGCCGACGCCGTCGGTCGCGGTCGCGACGATCGTGTACGTCACGCCGGTCTGGATGCTCGACGTCGTGAAGATCCGGTTCCAGGCCGTCGTGCCGTTGGTGGAGAGGTTCGTCGGCGACGTCGACCACTGGCCGCTCCCGGTCCCTGTGCTGCCGTTCCAGTAGTGGTTGTCGCTCGACCGGCGGATGGTGACGGTGACGCCCGCGACCGTGCCGAAGCCGTCGTTCGCCGTCCCGCACACGTCGTTGGTCGTGCAGCCGGCGGCCCAGCCCGCGGCGTTGTAGATGGTGCCGTTCACCGGGAAGGTGAAGGCGACCGTCGGCGCAGTCGTGTCGACGAAGACGGTCCGGGTCGCCGACGTGAACGCGGTGCCTGCGTTGTTCGTCGTGACCACCCGCAGGTCGTAGCTGCCGTCCGCCAGGGGGGCGGTGTTCCAGCTCATGCTGTAGGGGCTGGAGGTGTCCGGCGCGCCGATGGTCGTCCAGGTGTTCGCACCGGCCGGCGAGTACTGGAACGTCGCGTTCGCGACGCCCGAGGTGCTGTCAGCCGAGTTGGAGGACACGGTCACGCTACCGGTGACCGACGAGCCGTCGGTCGGGTTGGTGAGCGACCCGGTGGGCGGCGACGCGTCACGCTTGATCGTCACCGAGCTCGACGACGTGTTGCCGGCGTTGTCGGTCGCCGAGCAGGTCAGGAGGGTGCCGGTGGTTTCGGAGGTGATGGTGGTCGGGCCACAGCCGGTCGTGGACGCGATGCCCGCCGGGTCGGTCGGCGCCGGCCACGTCACCGTCACGTCGGTCGTGTACCAGCCGTTGGAGCCCAGGGTGCCGGTGATGACGGGAGACCCGATGGTCGGGCCCGTGTTGTCCACGAGCACCGAGATCACGGGCGATGTGAAGCTCAGCCCGACGTTGTCGGTCGTGATGACCCGAAGGTCGTAGGAGCCGTCGCCGAGCGTGGTCGTGTTCCAGGTCACCTGGTACGGGCTGGAGGTGTCGGGCGAGCCGATCTGGGTCCACGTGGTGCCGGCGGTCGGCTTGTACTGGAAGGTGGCGTTGGCCACGCCGGAACCGGCATCCGCCGAGTTGGCGCTGACCGTGAGGGAGCTGCGGACGTATGCACCGTTCGCGGGCGCCGTGATGCTGCCGGTCGGCGGGTTGTTGTCCACCGTCACGGTCCGGGTCGACGAGCTGGTCGTGTTGCCGGCCGAGTCGGTGACGACCTCGCGCAGGTCGTAGGACCCGTCGCTCAGACCGGTCGTCACCCACGGTGTCGTGTACGGGCTCGCGGCGTCGACCGCGATCGACGTCCACGTCGAGTCGGAGCTCGCCTTGTACTGGAACTCGGCCGAGGCGACCGTGGCCGGGCTCGTGGCGCCCGCGGTGCCGGAGACGGTGACGGTTCCCTGGACGTTCGCGCCCGACGCCGGCGCCGTCAGCGCCGCCGTCGGTGCACCGGTCACGTAGGCGAAGGTCTTGGTCGCGCTCGTCGTGTGGTTCAACGAGTCCTTGGCGGTGGCGACGATCGTGTAGGTGACGGCGTTCGTCAGTGCGCCGGACGGCACGGGCTCATTCCAGGTCGTGGTCCCGCTCGCGGTCAGGTTCTGCACCGATGAGGTCCAGTCGCTCCCACTGGTCCCACTGCCGTCCCAGTACTTGCTGTCGCTCGAGCGCCGGACCGTCAACGTCACGCTGCTGACGGCGCCGGGCGCGGCGTCCGAGGCCGAGCCGCAGATCGCGCCACCCGCGTTCGAACAGCCCGCGTTCCAGGCCGCGGTGCCGTACTGGGCGTTGACCGGGAAGGTGAAGGCGACGGTGGGCGCGGTGGTGTCCGCGGGAATGGTCAGCGGGTCCGAGAGCGCACCCCAGCCCGTGGCGTTCTGCGCCTGCACGTTGACCGTGGTGCTCGAGCTCACGTTGACCCCGCTGACGGTCAGCGAGCACGACGCCGCGGTCGGGCATGCGGTGGCCACGTCGACCGCAGAGGTGAAGGTGGAGCCGACCTTGGCCCGGAAGTTGGTGAAGTCGGTGAACTGCCCCTCGGTCGGCGGCGTGAACGTGAGCTTCACGGTGCCGGCGGTGTCGGTGCCGGCCGCGGTCGGGACCCCCGGGCGGCCCGGCAGCGTCAACACGTTGGTGATGCTCGGGGACGGCGAGCCCTCGCCGTACGAGTTGAGGGCGGTGACCTGCACCGTGTACTTCGTGTTCGGCTGGAGCCCCGGCACCGAGCCGGTGCGCGCGGCCGGATTCATGACGGTCACGACCGTCGGCGTCGAGTCTGGGTTGATCGCCGTGATGCGGAAGCCCGTGATCGCCGAGCCGCCGTCGCTGTAGTCGGAGGGCAGGCTCCAGGTCGCGTCGACCTGGGTGTTCACGGACGGATCGCCCACTGCCGAGTCGAGGCTCACGGGCTCGGGCGTCGTCGGGCTCGGCGTGACCTCCGGCGACGGGTCGGACCACGGCCCGTTCCCGATCACGGTGACCGCCCGCACCTGGAACGTGTACGACTGGAAGTTGGTGAGCCCGCTGATCACGGCGCCGGGGGCGTCGCCCGCGTCCGCCGGGAAGAACGTCGGGTTGGTCGCACCACCCACGAAGCCGTCCGGTGGCTTCTGCCACACGTAGTAGCCCGAGATGGGCGCGCCGCCGGTGTCGGCCGGCGCATCCCAGAACAGGCGCACCCGCTGGTAGCCCCCGAGAGCGTGCACGTTCGTCGGCGCGCCCGGCGCGGTGCGGGAGTCCGTCTCGCCCTCGACCCGTCGCTGCGCCTCGAGGCGGTAGTGGTACGAGCCGTGGATGTCGATGTAGCAGAGCCGCGTGCCACAGATCGGCGTCGGCTTGGTCGTGCCGTCCGGCGTCAGGTAGCTCGCAGCCAGGGTGGTCCCGGTCTCGCCGAAGTTATGTGCAAGCACGACCTCGCGCGGCGCGTCACTCCCGCGGCAGATCCGACGCACGACCTCGCTGTCCGTGCCGGTGCCGCGCGCGAGGTAGCGGACGACCGTCTGGCCGCCGTCCCCGAGATCCTTGTCCCAGCGGAACGTGATGAGCGACTGCTCGCTCGGGGTCGCCTTGCAGACGCCCTCGTCCTCGAGGCGGAGGGGGTTGACGCCGTCGGAGTCCACGCTCGCGACGTCGGAAGGAAAGTACGTGGAGAGCTTCTGCACGTCGGCTGCGTTCGCGAGCCGGCCCTGGATGTCGAACACGGCGCGAAAGCCGAAGACCATGGCCATGCCGAGCGGCACGACGATGATCCCGAGGATGACCACGGACGCGACGACCTCGACCAGGGTGAAGCCCTCCTGGCCCTGGCGGTCGCGCAGACGACGGAGCAGCGCGTGGATCATGCGGACCCCAGCGGCACGTCAGCAGTCGCGTTGCGCTTGACGATGGTCACGGTCTCGGTGTCCTTGACCGCGGGGTCCTCGGCCGGTCCCGTGGCCGTCAACGTGATCTCCTGCAGCCCGAGGTCCGTCGCCGAGCACGTGTTGGCCCAGGTCGGGGTCGTCCCGGAGTACCCGCTGAGGTAGCGGATCTTCGTGATCGCGACGGTGTACGCCGCGTAGGGCGCCTGCGGCAGGTACGGGGGGTAGGTCACCTGACCGCCGGCCGTGGTGCAGGGCACGTAGTGATAGACGTTGTCGGGACCAGTGCAGTCGCTCGGATCCCCGGCCGCGGGCACGGTCGTCGACGAGTCGGGGTCCGGCGCGGTGGTCGTGCAGCCCTGCGACAGGGCCTCGGCGTACGCGCGGACGACGGTGTCGGCGTTCGAGGTTTGCGTGTTCAGGTCCGTCGCGCGCAGCGTCGTCCAGATTCCACCGAGGATCGCCACCATCGCGAGTCCCATCACGGCCACGGTGATCATGAGCTCGATCAAGGTCTCGCCGCGCTCGGCGCGCGAGCGCGCTCGCACCGGCGACTCGGTAGCGCGGCTGCAACCGATGGGACCGCGCAGCACGGGGAAGCGCACGAAGGAAGGCATGGGCGTGGGTCGTGCTAGCTCTGGGTCTTCTGGGCGCTGAACACGCCGTACATCGCGGAGACGAGCGCGACGGCCACGAAGCCGACGACCACTCCCATGAAGATGATGATCGCGGGCTCGGCCAGCGACGTGACCTTCTTGAGCTTGTAGTCGAGCTCGCGGGCGTAGTAGTTCGCCGACGAGTCGAGCTGGGCGTCGAGCGTTCCGGTGTCCTCACCGACGCGGATCATCTGCACCGCGGCGTGCGGGAAGAGACCGGTCTGGGTGATCGGCGCGGCGAGGCCCTCGCCCTCGAGCATCGCCTCGCGCGCCTTGATCAGCGCGAGCTCGAAGACCTTGTTGTTCGCGCCCTCGATCGCGGCCTGCATCGCCTCGGGAAGCGGCACGCCGGCCTTCATCATCGCCGAGATGATCCGGCAGAAGCGCTCGATGACCGCGTACTGCACGACGCTGCCCGCGAGTGGCAACCGGAGGAACAGCCGGTCCTTGGTCAGCTGTCCCCGTTCGGTGCGCAGGAACAGGTACACCGATCCGAACACCAGCGCGAACCCGCCGAGGATCGCCCACCACCACTGCTGGGTGAAGTCCGAGAAGTCGAGCAGCAGCTGCGTCGGCAGCGGGAGCTTGGCGTGGAACTCCTTGAAGAAGCCGGTGAAGCGCGGGAGCACGAACCCGACCAGGATCAGCACCGTGACGACCGACATCACGAGCACGATCGCGGGATAGGTCAGGGCCGACTTGAGCTTGGCGCGCGACTCGAGGTCCCGTTCGAGGTAGGTCGACAGCTGGTCGAGCACGATGTCGAGCTGCCCGGTGATCTCCGCCGAGCGGAGGATCCCGATGTAGTAGTTCGGGAAGACGTCGGCGTGGCGGGCGAGCGCCTCCGAGAACGGGACTCCGGACTGGATCTGCTCGGCGACGTCCTGGAGCACGTCGCGGAAGCGGTCGTTGTCCGTCCCCTCGCGAACGGTCTGGATCGCGTCGACGATCGGGATGCCGGCGCGCACGAACGCGGAGATCTGGCGGGAGAAGTGCATGATCTCCTGCCGCTTGACCTTCTGCTTCGTGATCTCGATCTTGTTGAAGCTGCGCTTCTCGGAGATCCGCTTGACCTCGAGCTGACGCGCCAGGAGCTCGTTGCGCAGCGCTTCCGCGCTCATGGCCTCGGTGGTGGCCTTGAGCTTGGTCCCGTCCTGCGCGACTGCGAGGTACTTGAACTGTGCCATTGCGTCGAATCCGCCTAACCGCTCAGAGGACGTAGATCGTTCGGAGGATCTCTGCCACGGTGGTGACGTCACGCTCGACGAGGCGCAGGGCCTGGTCCTGGAGCGAGATCATTCCCTGCTCCACCGCGAGCTCCTTCAGCTCGTCGTGGGTGGCGTTGGCGACGATGAGGGACCGCATCTCGTCGGTGACCTTGAGCACCTCGTAGACGCCGATGCGGCCCTGGTAGCCGGTCTGGGCGCAGAAGACGCAGCCCTCGCCGTGGAAGAACGCCTGCTTCGCAGGCATCCCCGACTTCTCCCAGACGCTGCGCTCTTCGGCCGTCGGGTCGTACGGCACCCGGCACTCGGGGCAGATCCGGCGCACGAGCCGCTGGCCGACGACGCCGAGCATCGACGACGCGATCAGGAACGACTCGATGCCCATGTCGAGGAACCGGTGGAGGGCGGAGACCGCGTCCGTCGCGTGGAGCGACGAGAGGACGAGGTGGCCGGTGAGCGCGGACTGCACGGCCATGCGGGCGGTCTCGACGTCGCGGATCTCGCCGACGAGGATCGCGTCCGGGTCCTGGCGCAGGATCGACCGCAACCCGCCCGCGAAGGTGACGCCGGCCTGCTCGTTGATCTGGATCTGGTTGACCGACGGGAAGACGTACTCGACCGGATCCTCGACGGTCATCACGTTGATCTCGGTGCTGTTGATCTGCGTGAGGGTGGCGTAGAGGGTGGTGGTCTTGCCGCTCCCGGTCGGGCCCGCACAGATGACCATGCCGTACGGGGACCTCACGAGCGTCTCGTAGGTCCCGAGCATGTCCGGCGGCATGCCGAGGTCGCTCAGCTGGAACAGGGCGCGCCGCTTGTCGAGGATCCGGAGCACGCACTTCTCGCCCTGCACCGTCGACGTGGTGGCGACCCGCACGTCGAGCGGGACGCCCTCGATCACCGCTTCGAGCTGGCCGTCCTGCGGGCGCCGGCGCTCGACGATGTTCATGTTCGCCATGACCTTGATGCGGCTCACCAGGGCCGGGCCCATGCCCACCGGCAGCGAGAGCACTTCGTGGAGCGCACCGTCGACGCGATTGCGGATCCGCAACCGGTCGTCCATGGGCTCGATGTGCACGTCCGACGCGCGCTCGGTGACGGCCTGCGACAGGATCAGGTTCACGACCTGGACGACCGGCGCGTTCTCATCGACGCTCTGGCCGATCGACTCCTCGGTGTGCTCCGCCTTTCGGGCTTGTGCACGCGCTTCGAACACGCGCACGTGCTCGCCGACGCGTGACGTCGCCTTGTACGCACCGTCGATCGCGCGGCGGACGTCCGAGACACCCGCGACGTACAGCTTCGCCGGCTGGCGCAGCTGGTCGCG
>DASXYP010000115.1:0-6698 GCA_036502405.1 Acidimicrobiia bacterium | reverse complement strand
CAGCCCCGGCTCGCCCATGAGCAGCCGGGCCAGCAGCACCTGCTGGCGCTCGCCCTCGGAGATCACGCCGAACGGCCGGTCCGCGAGCCCGTCGACCCCGGTGAGCGCCATGAGCTCGAGCGCGCGGCTGCGGTCCGCGTCACTGTAGGTGTGCCACCACGGCTCGAGCGCGCCGTGCTTGCCGGTCACGACGATGTCGAGCGCATCGAGCGACGCGCGCAGCGCGCGCACCACCGAGCCGCTCACGAACCCGACCCGGGCCCGGACGGCGCGCCAGTCGGACGCGCCGAGCCGCTCCCCCAGGATCTCGACCGTCCCCGTCGACGGGTGCAGCCGCGCCCCGGCAATCGAGAGCAGCGTCGTCTTCCCCGATCCGTTCGGCCCGATCACCACCCAGCGCTCGCCGGCTGCGACCGTCCAGTCGACGTCGGCCAGGAGCGCGCGACCGTCGCGCCGTATCGAGACGTCCTCCAGAGCCAGCACCACCTCGCCCACGCGAGGAGCCTTGCACGCGCTGCTCCTGCCGCTGGGCCCTTGCAGCCCGACCGGAGCGGGTCGAACGGGTCGAGAAGGGGAGGCTACGTTTCCCGGTCGTGGCCAGCCGGGGGACGGATCCGTTCGAGGAGACCGAGGACCAGCAGGCGTTGCGCAAGCTCGCGCGGGACGTGGCCGAGCGCGAGCTCGCGCCGAAGGCCCGGCACTGGGACGAGACCGAGGAGTTCCCGCAGGGTTCCTGGGACGCGATCCGCAGCGCCGACCTGTTCGGGATCACGATCGGCGAGGCGTACGGCGGGATGGGCATGGGCGACATCGAGGCCGCGATCGTGCTCGAGGAGCTCGCCCGCGCCGACGTCTCGAGCGCGATCCTCGCCCAGCTCACGTTCAACGGGCCGCCGCGCGCGATCGAGCACCTCGGGGCCGAGCCGCTGAAGCAACGCTGGCTGCCGACCGCGGCGTCCGGCGAGGGCCTGTTCTGCATCGGGATCAGCGAGACCGAGGCCGGTTCGGCCGTGAACCACATGCGCGCCCGCCTCACCCCGGACGGCGACGGCTACCGGCTGAACGCGTACAAGAATTACGTCACCGGCGGGCACAAGGCCGTCGCCTGCCTGGTGTGGTGCCGCTTTCCGGGGAGCGAGGGCACGAAGGGGATCGGCGCGGTCGTGGTCGATCTCACCGCCGACGGCGTCTCCGTCGCCGGCACCCACGAGAAGATGGGCCTGCGCGGCACGAGCGAGGCGGAGCTCGCCTTCGACGACGTGCGCGTCGAGCCCGAGGACGTGCTGCTCGTCGGCGACCCGTCGAACAGCGACTCGTTCAAGACGCTGATCGGCCACATCAACCACGAGCGGTGTGGGAACGCGGCGATGTGCATCGGTGCGGCGCAGGGTGCGCTCGAGTACGCGATCCGTTACATGAACGAGCGCGTCGTCGGTGGGAAGCCGCTCACGGTGCACCAGGGCCTGCAGTGGAAGATCGCGGACATGGCGACGCAGCTCGAGGGCGCGCGCCTCCTGATGCAGCGCGCGCTCCACCTCGCGGGCCCGCACGGGACGCCGCCGCCGCTGGAGACCGCGATGGCCAAGAGCGCGGCGAACCTCGCCGCGAAGCTCGTCTGCGACGAGGCGATCCAGCTGCTCGGCGGCTACGGGTACTCGCGCGAGTATCCCGTCGAGCGCGTGTACCGCGACATCCGCGGGCTGTGCATCGGGGCCGGGACGGTGGAGATCCAGCGCAACTTCATCGGCACGAACCTGCTCAAGGGCCAGGTGCCGGTCGGTGACGCCTGGCGCGCTCCCCTCGCCTGAGGTGGGCCGGCTCCGGGCGACGTACCGGCACCCCGGCGCGAGCGCGTACCTCCGTCCGGGCGGAGCGTGGGACGTCCCCACGCTCGACGCGCTCCTGACCGCACGCGCGCCGTGGCCCGACGACGATGCGGTGGCGCGCGTCGCCGGCGGCCTCCGGGCGCAGGGTGTCGGCCGTGGCGACGTGGTCGCCTGGCAGCTGCCCAACGTTCCCGAGGCGATGCTCCTGTACCGCGCGTGCTGGCGCCTCGGCGCGATCGCCGGCCCGATCCACCACCAGGCGGGCGCGGCCGAGGTCGAACGGATGCTCGCGGTCCTCGACGCGCGTGTCGTCGTCGAGCCGGATGCACCCCTGCCCGACGGCGCTCCCGTCACCCGCAGCGCGGCGAAGGCGAGCGACCTCGCGGTCGCGCTGTTCACCGGCGGCTCGACCGGCGCGCCCAAGGCGGTGCTGCACACCCACCGCGGGCTCGCGCACAAGGCGCTGACGATGGTGCGCGTCCACGGGCTCCGGAAGCGGGACGCGGTGCTGATGCCGGCACCACTCGCCCACGTGTCCGGGTTGCTGAACGGCCTGCTCGTCCCGGGCGCGGCCGGGATGCGGACGGTGCTCATGGCTCGTTGGGATGCCGAGCGCGCCTTGCAGCTCGTCCAGGCCGAGACGATCACCTTCATGATCGGTCCGCCGACGTTCTTCGTGCAGCTCATGGCCGCACCCGGCTTCGCGGCCGCACGGGTCGAGTCCCTGCGCCTCGTGTCGAGCGGCGGCGCCGGGGTCACGCCGTCGTTCGTCATCGAGGCGACCGAACGGCTCGGCGCGCGGGTCAAGCGCAGCTACGGCTCCACCGAGGCGCCGACGATCACGTCGAGCACGTCACGCGACTCGGCGAGGCGCGCCGCGGAGACCGACGGCCGCCCGGTCGACCAGTGCGAGCTGCACCTCGCGCCGGACGGCGAGCTGTGGCTGCGCGGACCCGAGCTGTTCGCGGGCTACGCCGACCCGCTCGAGACCCGCGAGGCGGTCACCCGGGGATGGTTCCGCACCGGCGACCTCGCGACGGTCGACCGCTCCGGTTGGCTGACGATCGTCGGCCGGAAGAAGGACGTGATCATCCGGGGCGGCGAGAACATCGCCGCGGCCGAGGTCGAGGACGCGCTCGTCGCCCACCCGGCGGTCCGCGAGGCGGTCGCGGTCGGCTACCCCGACGCGCAGCTCGGTGAGCGGGTGTGCGCGTTCGTGATCAGCGACGCGCCGTTCGACCTCGAGGCGTGCCGAGCCTGGTTCGCCGAGCGCGGGATCGCACGCTTCAAGACGCCCGAGCGTGTGGTCCGCGTCGACGTGCTCCCGGTGCTCGCCGCGGGCAAGGTCGACCGCGCCGCGCTCAAGGACCACGCCGCGACCCTCGCCTGACCCCGCCCACCTCGTTTCGGCGTGACTTCGCGTCGTCCCGGCCAGGCGAGCTCACGCCGAAAGCAGCAATGAGGCGCGGCGTGGGGCGCTAGACGACGCTCTCGCCGGCTTCGACCTTCGGCCGGAGGAGGCCGGCGAGGCGCTCGCGGTGGAAGACCGCGTCGCCGAAGCTCAGCTGGTCCAGCTGCGCGCGCTTGAGGAACAGGTGGAGGTCGTGCTCCCACGTGAAGCCGATCCCGCCGTGGACCTGGAGCGCGCTCGCCATCACCCGCTTCGACGCGTCCGACCCCCAGGTCTTCGCGGTCGAGGCCGCGATCGACTGGTCCGGGTCGTCCGCGGCGAGGCACCACGCGGCCCAGTACGCGGTCGACCGCATCCCTTCGACGTCCACGAGCATGTCCGCGCACCGGTGCTTCACCGCCTGGAACGAGCCGATCGGCCGCCCGAACTGCACGCGCTCCTTGGCGTAGTCGACCGCGAGGTCGAGCACGGTCGACGCGCCACCCAGCATCTCGAGCGCGGTCGCCGTCGCGCCGAGGTCGAGCATCGCGCGCACCAGGTCCGCGTCACCGAGGCGCCACGCCGGGGTTCCGTCGAACGTGAGCCAACCCAGCGGGCGGGTCAGGTCCATCGCGGGCTCCCGGTCGGGCCGGCCGAGCACGTCGAGATCCACGCCGAACAGACCCGGGCCATCGGCGTCCGACGCCACCACCAGCGCGACGTCGGCTACCGGTGCGAACGGGACCGGGCCGGCGCGGCCGGTCAGGGCCCACTCGCCGCCGGCGTGCTCGGCCCGCACGGTCGACGGGTCACGGCTCCAGGCGACGCACGCCCGCAGGTCGCCGGCCAGCGCACGCTCGACGGCCCGGATGTCGCCGACCCGCCGGAACACCTCCAGCGCGACGACCGTCGGGAGGAACGGCGCGGGGGCGACGTGGCGGCCGACCTCCTCGAGCAGCACCGCGAGCTCGACGGCGCCGTACCCGACCCCGCCCTCGGCTTCGGGCACCGCGATCCCGAGCCAGCCCTGGTCGACCATCGCCTCCCAGAGGTCGCGGTCCCAGCCCTCGGTGGCCGCCGCCACCTCGCGGACCCTGGTCGTCGCGGCGCGGTCGTCGAGAAGCGCCCGGGCACCGTCCCGAAGCGCGAGCTGGTCCTCGGAAAGGTCGAAATCCATCGGGTGCGGACACTATCCGACCCCTGTCTCGCCCCTCTTCCGCCGATGCACTCGACGGTGGGTAGATTCGAGGGACCCGACCCCAAGGAGCTTGCCGTGCAGGACGAGAAGCCCGCGTACTTCCGGCACGGTGACACGGAGATCGAGCTCCCGATCGTGCGCGGCACCGAGAACGAGCTCGGCGCCGACATCTCGAAGCTGCGGTCACAGACCGGTGTCATCACGCTGGACTACGGCTACATGAACACGGGTGCGTGCGAGTCGGCGATCACCTACATCGACGGCGACGCCGGCATCCTCCGCTACCGCGGCGTGCCGATCGAGCAGCTCGTCGAGCGCGACGCCCCGTCGTACCTCGAGACCTCCTACCTCCTCATCTACGGCGAGCTCCCGACCCGGGAGCAGCTCGACGAGTTCCGCTTCGGCATCCGCCGCCACACGCTCCTGCACGAGGACGTGAAGAGCTTCTTCAACGGGTTCCCGAAGGACGCCCACCCGATGGCGATCCTCTCGAGCGTGGTGAGCACGCTGTCGACCTTCTACCAGGACAGCGACGACCCCCACGACGCCGCGCAGGTCCAGCTGTGCATCCTGCGGCTGATGGCCAAGATCCCGACCATCGCGGCCTACTCGTACAAGAAGTCGATCGGCCAGCCGTTCCTGTACCCCGACAACCGCCTCGACCTCATCGAGAACTTCCTCACGATGATGTTCGCGGTGCCCTCGGAGCCGTACGCGGTCTCCCCCACCGTGGTGCACGCGCTGAAGCAGCTGCTCATCCTGCACGCCGACCACGAGCAGAACTGCTCCACGTCCACGGTGCGGATGGTCGGCTCCAGCGACGCGAACCTGTTCGCGTCGATCGCCGCCGGCATCAACGCGCTGTGGGGGCCGTTGCACGGTGGCGCGAACCAGGCCGTCATCGAGATGCTCGAAGGCATCCGCGACGGCGGCGGCGACCTCGAGGGTGCCGTCCGTCGCGCGAAGGACCCCAACGACCCGTTCCGCCTCTCGGGCTTCGGGCACCGCGTCTACAAGAACTACGACCCGCGGGCCCGGATCCTCAAGAACACCGCGGACCGCGTCATCTCCGAGCTCCACCAGCGTGACGAGCTGCTCGACATTGCGCTCGCGCTCGAAGAGGTCGCGCTCTCGGACGAGTACTTCATCGAGCGCAAGCTGTACCCGAACGTCGACTTCTACTCGGGCCTCATCTACCGCGCGATGGGCTTCCCCACCCAGATCTTCACCGTCCTGTTCGCGATGGGCCGTCTCCCGGGCTGGATCGCGCACTGGAAGGAGATGATGGAGAGCCCGAAGACCAAGATCGGCCGACCCCGCCAGATCTACACCGGCCCCACCGAGCGCCCGTACGTCCCGCTCGACCAGCGCTGACCAGCGCTGACCAGCACGGCGTTGCTCGGGTACCGTCCCGGGCGTGAAGCTGTCGCCGCGCTACGACGGGCCGGCCATCCTCGCGATCGACGGGGACCCCGGCGACCAGGGCGTCCCGCTCGCCCGGCAACGCCGCCGACTGGAGTCCCTGCTCGCCGGGCTCGGCGAGGACGAGTGGCGCGCGCCGACCCGGTGCGACGGCTGGACGGTGCAGGACGTGGCCGCGCACCTCGTCGGCGTCAACGCGTTCTGGGAGGGCTCGGTCGTCTCGGGCCTGGCCGGCTCACCCACCCGCGTGCTCGGCGGCTTCGACCCCGCCGCGCACCCGCCGTTGATGATCGAGCCGATGCGGGCACAGTCCCCGCGGGAGACCTTCGACCAGCTCGTCACCTCGGACGACGGGTTCCTCGGCGCCGTCGCCGACCTCGATGACGACGGGTGGTCGGCGACCTCCGAGTCGCCCGCCGGCCACGTCTCGGTCCGCCTCCTCGCGCACCACGCGCTCTGGGACGCCTGGGTGCACGAGCGCGACATCGCGCTCCCGCTCGGCCTGACCCCCGCCGTCGAAGCCGACGAGGTCGCGTCCTCGCTGCGCTACGCGGCCGCGGTCGGCCCCGCGCTCACCATCAGCCAGGGACGAGCGTCCCGCGGCGTGCTCGGTGTCGTGGCGTCCGACCCGGACGTGACCTTCACCCTCGAGGTCGGTGACTCCGTTCTGGTGCGCGACGGGACACCGCTCGCCGGCGTGCCCTGCTTGTACGGCGACGCCGTGGAGCTCGTCGAGGCGCTCAGCGTGCGTGCGCCGCTCCCGGACGGAGCGCCTGACGCGTGGCACGAGCTCATCCGCGGCCTCGCGACCGTGTTCGACACGGTGCCGCAGACCTAGCCCGCGCCGCCCGACACGCGGGTG
>DASXYP010000114.1:0-4129 GCA_036502405.1 Acidimicrobiia bacterium | reverse complement strand
GTCGTCCGGTCGCGGTCCGGTGGTCGGCCGGCAGAGATCGTGGGAGGACCGCTGCCGGTCGTCGTCCCGTCTGGGTCGGTGGTCGGCCGGCAGAGATCCTCGGAGACCCGACAGAATGGCGAAGTGAGCGTGCATTCGTGGCCGTGACCCTGTGCGTGCTCCTGGACGCGGTGCCCGGCAGGGAGACCGAGCTCTCCGAGTACGAGGACCGTGTCCTCGCGTTCCTGCCCGATCACGGGGCCCGGATCGTGCAGCGGGTGCGAGCGGTCGACCCGGCCGCGGCGCCGCTCGAGGTGCAGGTGATCGAGTTCCCGTCGGAGGCCGCGCTCGAGGCGTACCTCGCGGACCCGCGCCGGGCTGCGCTCGCGGACCGGCGGGAACGGGCGGTCGCCCGCACCGAGGTCGTCCGTGTCGCCGTCGTCTGAATGCCGCAACGTCGCCGTCAGGTTCGACGGTTCGAGCGCGGGCCGGAGGGGTACTGGAGGGCTGTCCCAATTCGTTCGAAGGAGCTCCCGTGCCCATCGCGCTACGTCGAGTCGCGCTCGTGTCCATCACCGTCGTGGCCCTGGTGGTCACCGTCGCCCCGTCGACGGGCGCGGCCCGATCGTGGGCCCCGGCTGCGACCGCGGCCATCCACCCCGGCGTCCAGACCTTGACCGACGGCGCGCAGTGCACCGCGAACTTCGTCTTCGCCGACTCGGCGAACGTCTACATCGGCCAGGCCGCGCACTGCTCGGGTACCGGTGGCAGCACCGAGACCGACGGCTGCACGTCCGCGTCCTTGCCGATCGGCACGCCGGTGACGGTGACCGGGGCGTCCAAGCCTGGCACGCTGGTCTACAACTCGTGGCTCACGATGCAGACGCTCGGTGAGGCGGACGCGAACACGTGCGCGTACAACGACCTCGCGCTCGTGCAGCTCGATCCCGCGGACGTCGCCAAGGTGAACCCGTCGATCCCGCACTGGGGTGGGCCGGTGGCGCTCGCGACGTCCGGGACCTCGGCCGGCCAGACCGTGTACTCGTACGGCAACTCCGAGCTGCGAGCCGGGATCGCCCTGCTGAGCCCGAAGACCGGCGTGAGCCTCGGTGACGCAGGTGGGGGCTGGAGCCACAACGTCACGACGGTCTCGCCCGGCATCCCGGGCGACTCGGGGAGCGCGTTCCTGGACTCGACCGGTCACGCGCTCGGTGTGCTCAGCACGCTGGAGCTCGCCCCGGTGCCCGGTTCGAACGGCGTCGGGGACCTGCCCCGCGAGGTCGCGTACCTGCACGCGCACACTGCGATCGCAGCCCAGCTCGTGCCCGGCACGGCCGCGTTCAACGCGAACCAGCTTCCGCTCGGCACCGGCTGACCGCCAGCCGCGCCTGCGACTTCGGTCACAGGCGGGTATGCGATGACAAACTGCCCTATCCCTGGACGGACCCGTCGCGTACGGTCGGGCGGAGCAGAGTCGGTGCCCGCGGAAGGAGAGCCGCCGGGTACCGATGAGTCGCCGGATCCACCACGGTCTCACTCTGCACGCGCCGACGCCGACGAGGGGACCGCCGTGCTCGCCTATCTCGCCCGCACCTGCTACCGCCACCGCCGGGTCGTGGTGGCCCTCTGGATCCTCGGGTTCGTCCTGGCGATCGTGGCCGGCCCCGCCCTCAAGGGTGAGTCGGCCACCTCGGGGCGCCTGCCGAACACGGACTCGCAATCCGCGTACGACACGCTGAAGCGCGACTTCCCCCAGCGTCACGGTGACGAGGCGCAGATCGTCTTCGCCGACGTCACCAAGGACCGCCCGGCGATCGACGCCTACCTCGCGAAGGTCAAGCACGCGAAGGGCGTCATCGACGTCGACCCGATCCAGGTGTCGCGCGGCGGCAAGATCGCGATCGCGCCGATCACGACCGCCTCCGGCTCGGGCACCCACCCGAAGCAGACCGCGGACGACGTGAAGGCGCTCGCCGCGCCGTTGGCCAAGGACGGTGTCCAGGTCGAGTTCGCGGGCAACTGGTTCAACGAGGGCGGCATGCCCGCGAGCGAGGTCGTCGGCATCCTCGCCGCGATCGTCGTGCTCCTCATCGCGTTCGGGTCCGTCATCGCGATGGGTCTGCCGATCCTGACCGCGATCGTGGGCATCGTCATCTCGCTCGCCGGCGTCGGCATCATCGCCAACTTCCTCACCACCCCGGACTTCGCGCCCCAGGTCGCGGCCATGATCGGCATCGGGGTGGGGATCGACTACGCGCTCTTCATCGTCACCCGGTACCGCGAGGCGCTGCACCGCACGGGCTCGCCGGAGGCGGCGGTGCTCGAGTCGATGACCACCTCCGGTCGGGCCGTGGTGTTCGCCGGCTTCACGGTCATGGTCTCCGTGCTCGGCATGCTGCTCATGGGGCTCAACTTCCTGCACGGCCTGGCCGTGGGCACGTCGCTCGCGGTCGTGATCGCGGTCGTGGCCGCGATCACGCTGCTGCCGGCGATGCTCGGATTCGTCGGCTTCACGATCGACCGCCTCAAGGTGGGTCGGCACAAGAAGTCCGAGGGTGAGGGGATGTGGCACCGGTGGGCACGCACGGTCCAGCGCCACCCCGCGCCCATCGCCATCGCCGGCTTCGCGGTCCTCATCGCCATTGCGCTGCCGATGTTCTCGCTGCGGCTCGGGAGTGCCGACGCGAGCAACGACGCGAAGGGCACCACGACGCACACGGCGTACGACCTCATCGCGAACGGCTTCGGCCCCGGCGCGAACGGGCCGATCCTCGTCGTGGCGAACACCACCGGGTCCGGAGCCTCTGCCGACCTGCCGAAGCTGGTCGCGGCCTTGCGCGCGACACCGGGCGTCGCCAACGTCAGCGACATGCGCCCGAACCCGCAGGGGACCGCGGCGATCGGCCGGCTGATCGCGACGACCGGACCGCAGGACGAAGCGACGTCGCGGCTGGTCCACCACCTCCGCGAGGACGTCGTCCCTGCGGCGACGTCGGGGACCGCGCTCGTCGTCAACCTCGGCGGCCAGACCGCGAGCGCCATCGACTTCTCGGACGTCATCGGCGACCGGCTGCCGATCTTCATCGGCGCGGTGCTGCTGCTGAGCTTCCTGCTCCTGCTGCTGGTGTTCCGCTCGGTGCTCGTGCCGCTCAAGGCGGTGCTGATGAACCTGCTCTCGATCGCGGCCGCCTACGGCGTGATCGTCGCCACGTTCCAGTGGGGGTGGGGCGGGAGCATCCTCGGCGTCAGTGCCGGGCCCATCGAGGCGTGGGTGCCGATGATGCTGTTCGCGATCGTCTTCGGTCTGTCGATGGACTACGAGGTGTTCCTGATCAGCGGTATCCGTGAGCACTACGAGCAGAGCCACGACAACGCGCAGGCCGTCGCCGACGGGCTCGAGTCGACGGCCCGGGTCATCACCGCCGCCGCGCTCATCATGGTGTTCGTCTTCGGGAGCTTCGTCGTGTCGGACATCCGGGCGCTGAAGCTCATCGGGCTCGGCCTCGCGGTCGCGGTGGCGATCGACGCGAGCATCGTGCGTGTGATCCTCGTGCCCGCGACGATGGAGCTCCTGGGCAACGCGAACTGGTGGCTGCCCCGCTGGCTCGACCGGCTCCTCCCGAAGATCAACGTCGAGGGCAAGACCGCGCCGGACGAGCTGGAGCCGCCGGTCCGCGAGCCCGTTCCCACCGGCGTCTGACCCGCGCTTCCCCTGCCGTTGGTGCGAGAACCCGCGCTCCGCGGCGGTTCTCGCACGAACGCGGGGTCGTCGGATCAGCGGTCGGCGAGCTCGGGCGGGAAGCCGCCGGTCGCGATCGGGCCCCACCGCTCGATCTCGATGCGGATGATGCACTTTCCCTGCCTCGCCATCGCCGTGCGGTACTCGTCCCAGTCCGGGTGCTCGCCCGAGATCCCCCGGAAGTAGTCGACGAGCGGCTCGAGCGCGTCCGGGAGGTCGAGCACGTCGGCTAGACCGTCGACCTGCACGTACTCGCCACTCCAGTCGTCAGACTGCACGCAGATCGACACGCGGGGATCGCGGCGGGCGTTGTGCGCCTTGGCCCGCTGGGGGTACGTCGACACGACGACACGGCCCTGCGGGTCCGTGCCGCAGGTGACCGGCGAGAGCTGGGGTGCGCCGTCGGCGCGG
>DASXYP010000113.1:0-14749 GCA_036502405.1 Acidimicrobiia bacterium | reverse complement strand
TCGACGCGGCAACGGCGGGCTCGATGGTCGGTTCATGAGCGGCTTGCTCGAAGACGGCACGCGCACGGTCGTTGCGCAGATCGACACGGTCCTCCCCGGCACACCGGCGTGACGGGCTGACGCTCGACCAGCTCCCCGGTGTTCGGGGCGCGATGAGTTTCGCGGTCCGCGGTCGTCCAACTGATCGTGAGCGCCCGGCTCGGGGCGCCGGGATCGCAGAAGGAGAGCTCGACCATGAACTCGATGGCACGCCGGATGTTCGAGCTGGTCGAGCCGATCGGTGTGATCCCCTACTCGGCCGACGAGCCCAACGAGGCGATGTTCGCCCTGGGGTTCACCAACTACTGGGACACCTACTTCGCCGGACGGGCGGCGCCCTTGGGCCTCGTTCCGGCGGAGGTGGTCGACGCGCTCTTCTACAACTTCGCTCCCGGTGAAGTGGCACGCCACATTCCGAATGTGTGGCGCACCACCACGCCGGAAGCGGCGATCGCCGCTCGCCAGTTGGGCTGTGCGAAGGCGTTGCGGCGGATCCTGGGCGATCACGTCGACTCTCCTGCGTTCACGCGCGCGGCTGACCTCTTGCTCGAGGCTGCGACCAGCGCACCGTTCGAGGGCCGACCGATGTACGCCGCGCTGCGCGCGATCCCGATCCCCGATGACGTGGTGGCCCGGCTCTTTCATGCAGCTTCCTTGCTGCGTGAGCACCGAGGCGACGGGCACATCGCGGCCCTGATGATCGAGGGTGTCGGCGGCCTCGAGGCTCACGTCCTCCTCGCCCTCGACATGGGCATGCCCGCGGAGAGCTTCGGACGCATCCACCACCTCCCCGCAGCCCAGCTCGCCGCCGTGATCGACGGGATGCGCGATCGCGGCCTGATCGACGATGACGGTTTGCTGCGCGAACCGGGTCGCGCCGTCAAACAGCGCGTCGAAGAGGTGACCGACGATCTCGCGGCAAAGCCCTACGAGAGCCTCGAGGCCGGGGAGCTCGATGAGCTCATGGCCACGCTCGAGCCGTTCGCTACGCGTCTGCTCGCCGCCCAAGATTGATGGACGCAACCCGGCCATCCCTCGCTGTGCGGACCCTTGCGAACTCGATGCGTGAATGCAAGAGGCACCCGAGCAGAGCGACGCACCCGCTGCGGTAGTCGTGTTGACAGTGAGATCCTGGACTTCGGCTTCGTGGAACGGCCCCACGATCTCGTGGAGGGTGAGTTCCTGACCGGTGGCGACGCGTGCGCGGGCGGGTGCGTCGGTTGTCAGATGCTGGCGAGTCCGCGCCGCGACTACTTCTTCTTCGGCGGCAATGACGAGGCGTACGCCGAGCTCAGCTTCACCCACTTCTCGAGCTGACGCTTGGTGCGCAGATCCTCCGACTCGACGCGAAGCCAGCCCTGCATCGGGCGACCGCGCATCACTGCCGTCTCGGCCGGCGTGGTCTCGACGAGGCGATCGGCCCGGCCGGGGTCGACGCGAACGAGTGCGCCGCCCTGGCCGCTCGCGGCGACGGCCATGTTGCCGCCGATCAGGAACGCGAGGCCGCCGAACATCTTCTTCTCGGTCACAGAGCGCTGGAGCGAAAGCAGCTCACGGATCCGGTCGGCCAGGTCCTCGTCGTAGGCCATACGTCGCATCGTACGGCGCTCCTTTCGGTGATGGATCGCGTCGCCATGACGACGGGATCGCGTACCGAAAGCAGTTGTCGTGGCGAGAACACGCCGCGCCGGGGCCCGCGTCAACGACGCTCCGCGGCGATGCCTGTTCGTGCCCCAGGCATCGAGCGAGAGGTAGTTCGTGGAGGTGGGGGGAGTCGAACCCCCGTCTTCCGAGCCTTCATCGGGGCTTCTCCGAGCGCAGCCAGTGGAGAGATCTCGGGTCGGCGCCACCCACCGGCAGCTTGCGTCGACCCCAGCCTCGCTGTGATGTCCCGCCGGGCCACGAGGCCCGTCCCGGCGGTAAGCCGCTCTAGATGACGTTCCGGTTCCGACCGAGCGGCTGGGCCGGGAGGAACGCGCTACTTATCTCTAAGCAGCGAGTGCGAGGTTGTCCTCGGCAAGTGTTCGTTGTGCCGACTCTTTAACGACGCTTCGGCAACGTCGGCTCGCTTCACCCGATTCGAACATCGAAATCGAAGCCACGCACCCCCATGTCAACGGCCGCCCCGATGCGTGCGGGAGCGACCCCACCAGTCTACGCCTCGCTCCGGGCGTTCATTCCCCGCATTGGGAACGCGGCCGGGGGGTCCTAACGTTGTGCAAAGAGCCGGTGAGTCGATCCGGAGAGGAGTGAGGCCGTCGTGATGAAGCCCACCGTGAGGCTCGGTCGCATCTTCGGCATCGAGGTGGGGGTCCACTGGTCCGTCCTCGTGATCGCCGGGCTCCTGGCCTTCGGGCTCACGGGGGGCATTGCCGACGCGGAGCTCTGGATCGTCGCGATCCTGGCGGTCGCCTGCTTCCTCGGGTCGCTCCTGGCCCACGAGCTCGCGCACTCGGTCGTCGCCCGCCGCAACGGCATGCAGGTCACCGGCATCACCCTCTGGCTCCTCGGTGGCGTGGCCCAGCTCGGTGGCCCGATGCCGAGCGCCGGCGCCGAGCTCCGGATCGCGGCCGCAGGGCCCGCGACGAGCATCGCCTTGGGGGTGGGCTTCTTCCTGGTCGCGATCGCCGGTGCCGCGAGCGGCGTCGTCTCCGCGCTCGTGGTGTCGGCCATCGCCTGGCTCGCGCTGGTCAACGGCGTGCTGGCCGTGTTCAACCTCATCCCCGCGGCCCCCCTCGACGGCGGCCGGATCCTCGCCGGCGCGCTGTGGGCGCGCCACGGCGACCGCAACCGGGCCGAGATCACCGCGACCCGGGCCGGGAAGGTCGTCGGCTTCGGGCTGATCGCCGCCGGTCTGGTGGGGACCATCCTCGCGGTGCCGTTCGTCACGATCTGGACCGCGCTGCTCGGCTGGTTCATCGTCTCTGCCGCGAGCGCCGAGCAGCGGCACGCGGTGCTCAGCCGGTCCCTCGGCGACCTGCGGGTGCGGGACGCGATGTCGCCGAAGCCCGAGACCACCCGCGGCTGGGTCACGGTGCAGGCGTTCATCGATGCGGCCAACGCCGACCCGCCCCGCCACGACGCGTTCCCGGTCGAGCAGTGGGAGGGTGGGATCAGCGGCATCGTGACCCTCGACGCGATCAGGGCGGTCCTGCCGGAGGCTCGGCTGACGACCCGGATCGTCGACGTCACGATCCCGCTCCCGTCGTTGACCGTCTCCGTGCCGGACGAGCGGCTCGTCGACCTCATGTCGCGACCCCCGAACGGCCGCCTGCCCTACGTGCTCGTGTTCGCGGCCGGCGAGCTGGTTGGCATCGTCACCGCGACGGACATCCAGCGGGTGATGGCGATCGCGTCGCTCCGGCCGCCGGACGTCCCGCCGCTCCCTGCGGACCAGGGCGACCGCACCGACGACCGCTCCTAGTCCCCCCGGCCCCGGAGCGCCCGCTCGGTCTCGCGCTTGGCGTCGCGCTCGGCGAGGACCTGGCGCTTGTCGTAGTTGCGCTTGCCCTTGGCCAGGCCGACCTCGACCTTCGCCCGTCCGTCCTTGAAGTAGACGCGCAGGGGCACGAGGGTGAGGCCCTTCTCCTGGGTCTTGTGCCAGAGCTCGGAGATCTCCTTCTGGTGGAGCAGGAGCTTTCGTCGGCGCACCGGGTCGAGCTCGCCGCGGCTGAACGCGTACGGGGCGATGTGCATGCCGTGGAGCCACACCTCGCCGTCCTCGACGCGCGCGTAGGCGTCCTGGAGGTTGGCGTGACCCTCGCGCAGCGACTTCACCTCGGAGCCCTCGAGGACGACACCGGCCTCCCAGGACTCGAGGATGAAGTAGTTGTGCCGGGCCTTGCGGTTGGTGATGAGGACGGAATCGCCACGGCGGGACATGAGCCTGTGATCGTACCGTCGGGCTCGCGGACGTCGGCCCGCTGACCGGATGACCCGGCACTAGGTTCCGGGACGTGACGCTCAGCGCCCACGCCGTCCCGGAGTGGTTCACCCAGCGCCGCTACGGGATGTTCGTGCACATGAACATCGCGACGGTCCCCGCGTTCGCCCCGGTCCACGAGTACGCCGACTGGTATCGGGCGTTCTGGGAACCTGGGCTGCCCGACATCATCCTGCACCCACCGGTGCCGCTGCCGGAGGTCGTCGCGTTCCACCGGGAGCACTTCCCCGAGGTGCACGAGTTCGACGACTTCATCCCGGGGCTGACGCTGGAGCGCTGGGACGCAGACGCCGTCGCTCAGCTCGCGGTGGACGCGGGGATGCAGTACCTCGTGCCGGTCACGAAGCACCACGACGGGTTCTGCTGGTGGGACACGGCGCTGACGGACCGCACGAGCGTGGGTCGTGGGCCGCACCGCGACGTCGTGGCCGAGCTCGCCGACGCCGCCCGCGCGCACGACCTGATCTTCGGGCTCTACCACTCGTTGCTCGACTGGGGGCATCCGGACCATCCGGACCGCGAGCGGTACGTGGACGGCTACCTCCGGCCGCAGCTCGCCGAGCTCATCGAGCGGTTCCACCCCCAGCTCCTCTGGGGAGACGGGCACTGGGGCCACAACGGCGACTGGTGGCGGGCCGACCGCATCGTCGGGGACTACTACGCCGCCATGGACGAGGCCGGGCTCGAAGGCTGCGTGAACGACCGCTTCGGCGCGTCCCACGCCGACTACGCGGTGTACGAGTACGACGTGCCCGAGCAGGTGCCGGACGGGGCCTGGGAGCTCTGTCGTGGCCTCTCGTACTCGTTCTGCTTCAACCGGGCCGAGCGCGACGACGACCACCTGAGCGCAGCCCAGCTCGTGGCAATGCTGACCGAGGTCGTCGCCAAGGGCGGCAACCTGCTGCTCAACGTCGGCCCGAAGGCCGACGGCACCATCCCCGACGTGCAGGCGCGCACCCTGCGCGAGGCCGGCGCCTGGGTCAACGCGAACGCCGCGGCGATCCACGGGTCCCGGCCGTTCGAGGTCTGGGGCGACGCGACGACCCGCTACACCGTGGGCCCGGACGGGACCGTCTTCGCGATCGACCTGTCGGGCGCCACCGAGCGTGTCTTCCGCGGTCTGCACGGTGTCGCGGCGGTCGAGGGTGTCCTCGAGTGGGTGGAGCGCGACGACGGTCTCCACGTGCGCACCGGGCCGCCGGACCCCGGATCGCTCGGGCGCGTCCACCGCATCGAGCCGCACGGTCCGGCGGTCACCGCGGTGGTTCGCGCCCCGTCGGTCGGCGGGGGCGAGGCGCTCGCAACCGCGATCGGCGCGGCGCAGGCCGGCGATGTCGTGGAGGTGCCCACGGGGATCCACCGGGTCGCCGGCGTCCGCGTGCCCGCCGGCGTCATCCTGCGGGGCGCGCCGGGAGCCGTGCTCGACGGGGGCGGGCGGGCGGTGCTGGAGCTCGGTGCGGGTGCGCGTCTCGAGGAGCTGACGGTCACCGGTGGCGCGGCGGGCTACATGATGATCCCCCCGACCTGCGTGACAACGAGCGGCGACGCGGTCGAGGTCTGCGGGTGCACGCTGGAGTCGCTGCAGCTCGGCGGCGGGCACAGCCACCGCGTGGTGGGCAACGAGATCGTCGGCGGCAACGTCTGGGCGTTCGGGTGCGACGGGGTCGAGCTCCGGGACAACACCCAGCGGGGATTGCGGTGGGGCGTCGGCCTCGACCTGATCGGCGGGTCGGGGCACGTCGTCGAGGGCAACGACCTCAGCGACGACCTCTGTGCGGTCCGGTTGACCGGCGCCACGGACTCCCGGGTGGCCGCCAACCGGATCCGGACGCGGTGGTGGGGAGTCAACCTCCGTGGTTGCACCGGGTGCACGAGCGCGGACAACGACGTCGAGCGGACCATGCGGGCGCAGTGTGTGGAGGGCGGTGCGCGCAACATGGTGACCGGGAACCGCGCCCACCGGTGCGACTCGTCGGTCCTGGTCGAACAGGGCGCGGTCGACACGATCGTCCAGGACAACGCCGCGGCGGACTGCCGCGTCGACACGCTCGTTTGGGAGAGCACATGAAGATCTGCTCGTACCGGCGCGACGACGGAGTCGTGCGCGCGGGCATCGTCGAGGAGGGGATCGTCCGCGACGCCGGCTCGGTGCCGTGGACGGCCACCCGGGGTGAAGTGATCGCCCCGATCGACGCGCTCGACCTGCTCGCGCCGGTACCCGCGCCGGGCAAGGTCGTGTGCGTGGGGCGGAACTACGCCGAGCACGCGGCGGAGACCGGCTCCGACGCGCCGACCGAACCGCAGCTCTTCGCGAAGTGGGCGAACGCGGTCGTAGCCACCGGGGCGGACGTGATCCTGCCCGGCATCACGCACGCGCTCGACTACGAGGCCGAGCTCGTGGTGGTGATCGGCACCCAGGCTCGCCAGGTGCCCGAGTCGCGGGCACTCGAGCACGTGCTCGGGTACACCTGCGGGAACGACGTCTCGGCGCGCGACCTGCAGTTCGGCGACACGCAGTGGACCCGGGGGAAAGCGCTCGACACCTTCGCGCCCATGGGCCCGTGGATCGTCACCACCGACGAGATCCCCGACCCGCAGGGGCTCGGGATCCGGACGCTCGTCAACGGCGAGACACGCCAGGACGACACCACCGCCAACATGCTCTTCTCGGTGGCACGCATCATCGAGTTCGTCACCGAGGCGATCACCCTCGACCCGGGCGACGTGATCTACACCGGCACGCCGCCCGGAGTCGGGGTCGGGCGCACCCCGCCGGTGTTCCTGGCGGCCGGTGATCTCGTCCGGGTCGAGATCGACCGCATCGGTGCCATCGAGAACCGGATCGTCGCCCCGACGTGAGCCGGCCCACGCCGCCGGGGTGGGCGGTACGTGCGTTCCTGCACGCCCGCCACGTTCTCGGGCGTTCGTACCGGGGCTCGGTGCCCGCCACCGCCCGCCTGCTCGAGGGCTCGTTCGGGCTGATCGAGACGAAGGCGCTCTGGACCGCCGCCGAGCTGGCCCTCGCCGACGCGCTGGCGTCGGGTCCATTGACCACCGACGCGCTCGCGGCGCGCGTCCACGGAGACGCCGACGCCCTCGCTCGGCTGCTGCGGCTGCTCGTCTCGCTGGGCTACTTCGCGCCGGCGGGGCACGATCGCTGGTCCAACAACGCGACGTCGGAGCTGCTGCGCGCTGACCACCCCGAGTCCATGCGCGCCTGGGTGCTGTTCGCCGGGAGCAGCTGGGTCGGCCGGATCTGGGACGAGCTGCCGACCTCGGTCCGCACCGGAGGCTCCGGGACCGTGGCCGCGTTCGGGCTCGAGTACTTCGACCTCATGCGCGAGCGTCCCGAGACCGGCGCGACGTTCGATGCCGCGATGGCCGCGGCGTCGCGGTTCACCGCACCGTTCGTCTGCGCGGGGTACGACTTCGGCGCGTCGACGCGGGTCTGCGACGTCGGCGGCGGGACCGGCACCCTGCTGGCCGAGATCCTGGTTGCCAACCCGGCGCTGCACGGGGTCGTGTTCGACCGGCCCGAGGTCGTCACGGGGGCGGAGGACGAGCTGGTGGCGCGCGGGGTCGCCGACCGCTGCGAGGTGGTCGGCGGAGACTTCTTCGCCGCAGTGCCGAAGGGCAGCGACCTCTACGTGCTGCAGTCGATCGTGCACGACTGGGACGACGACTCGGCGGTCGGGATCCTCGGCCGGGTCCGCGAGGCGATGGAGCCGGGCGCCCGCGTCCTGCTCCTCGAGGCTGTGGTGCCCCCGACCGCGGTCGTCCACCCGGCCAAGTACGCCGACCTCCTGATGCTGGTGCTGACCGGGCGGGGCCGGGAACGGACCCTGGAGGAGTACCGGACGCTGGCGACGCGCGCGGGTCTCCGGCTCGAGCGGGTCGTCAGCCTGCTCGCGCGCGACGGGATCGAGCTGGCGCTCGCCTAGATGCGGGCGAGACCGAGGAGGTCCTCGGTCTCGGCAGCGGTCGCCACCGGCCGCCCGACGGACTCGCAGAGCGCACGGGCGCGCTCGACGATCGCCACGTTCCCGGGTGCCTCCGGGTCGTCCTCGATGCCGACCCGGAGGTGGGCGCCGCGCTCGAGCGCGAGGCGGGTCACGGGCGCATCGACCGCGTCACCGCCGACGACCGCGACCGCCCACGGGATGCCGGTGTCGCCGAGCATCGCGAGGTAGAGGTCGAGGCCCTCCGGGATCGGCGGGACCCCCCAGAGCGCCCGGCCGCGGGTCAGGTAGCCGCCCGCGGCGAAGTAGAGCTTCACGAGCGTGCCCGGCGGGAGCGCGCCCGCCTCGTGGTACGCGAGCACGACCTGCAAGAAGCCGGGCTCGAAGATCGCGATGCTCGGTCCCAGCCGGTGCTGCACCGCGAGGTCGAAGGCGTAGCGGATGTCGGCGAACGTGTTCGCGTAGACGTACTCGATGATGGGCGGCAGACCGTCTGCGCCGACCCCGCCGAGGTTCACCGAGCCCGGATCGACGAACGACGCGCGGATCAGTCCCTCCGACGCCAGCATTCCCACATGGGCGTACCGGTCGGCGACGGTGGGCCCGATGCCGGTGGTCGGGTACAGGATGGTGCCGGGGCGCGCCGCGAGCACCTCGCGGTAGCAGCGCGCGTACTCGTCGGTCCGGACCCCGGCCGGCGCGGTCGGGTCCGCAACGTGGGTGTGCACGACCGTCGCGCCGGCGTCGACGCATCCCACCGCCTCCGCGACGAGCTCGTCCGGGGTGACCGGGACGAGCGGGTTCCTGCGCCGGGTGGTCACGCCGTTCAGTGCCACCTCGATGATCACCGGCGAGCCCGTCATCGCGTCCGAGCGTACGCGGCCCGTGCTCCGAGACCGAGCCGCTCGTCCGGGCCGGTGAGGCCCCAGGTAGATTGCGGCCCGTCCGCGTCGACCAGGAGCCCGCATGTCCCCATCCGGATCGATCCTCGGCCACGCGGTGCTCCGGCGCGAGGACCCGAAGATCCTCGAAGGCGAGGCGCGCTACTTCGACGACCTGGCGATCGACGGCATGCTCCACGTCGTGTTCGTCCGCTCGACGATCGCCCACGCGGAGATCCTGTCGGTGGACACGTCGGAGGCGACCGGGCTCCCCGGCGTCGTCGGTGTCTATTCGGGCGACGACCTCGACCTCGCGCCGATCCTCGGCTTCGTCATGCTCCCACCGGTCTTCACCCGTCCACCGTTCGCCAAGGGGCGGGTGCGCTTCGTGGGCGACGTCGTCGCCGCGGTGATCGCGGAGACCAGGGCGCAGGCAGTCGACGCCGCCGAGCAGGTCGTCGTGGACTACGAGCCGCTGCCGACGGTCGTGGACCCGGAGGCCGCGCTGGCCGAGGGCGCGCCGCTGCTGTTCCCGGAGCACGGTTCGAACCTCGCCATCGAGTTCGCGTTCGGCGAGGAGCCGACGGTCTTCGACGGTGCGGACGTGGTGGTGAGCGAGCGCTTCGTCAACCAGCGCGTCGCCGCGGTGCCGATGGAGGGCAACGGGATCGTCGCGATCGGTGACGGCGAGGGCGGGCTCCTGTGCTACGTCCCGACCCAGAACCCGCACGGGCTCGTGCAGCCGCTGGCCGAGGCCACCGGGCTGACCGAGGACCGGATCCACGTGATCGCGCCCGCGGTCGGCGGGGGATTCGGCGCGAAGTCGGGGATGTTCGTCGAGTTCGCGGTGGTGGCGAAGGCCGCGCTCGTCCTCGGCCGCCCCGTGAAGTGGACCGAGACGCGCTCGGAGAACATGGTCGCGATGACCCATGGCCGCGCGCAGGTGCAGCACGTCGAGATGGGGCTCACCCGGGAGGGCACGATCGTCGGGGTGCGCGTGAGGATCTACGCCGACGGCGGGGCGTACCCGGCGGTCGGCTCGTTCCTCCCGTTTCTCACCCGCACGATGGCTCAGGGCGTGTACGAGATCCCCACGGTCGAGTTCACGTCGTGGAGCGCGGCAACGAACACGACGCCGACCGCGGCGTACCGGGGCGCCGGGCGCCCCGAGGCGACGGCGTTCCTCGAGCGGATCGTCGACATCGCGGCGGACGAGCTCGGGATCGACCCGGTCGAGATCCGCAAGCGCAACTTCATCGCGCCGGAGCGGTTCCCGCTGAGCACGGTGACCGGCGCGAACTACGACGTCGGCGAGTACGCCAAGGCGCTCGACGAGGCGTGCCGGATCGCGGGTTACGACGAGCTGCGGCGTGAGCAGGCGGCGCGGCGCGAGCGCGGGGACGTGCGCCAGCTCGGCATCGGGGTCTCCGCCTACGTCGAGGTGACCGCCGGGGGCCTGTTCCAGGAGTACGGCGCGATCGAGGTGCACGAGGACGGCTCGGTGACCGCCACGGTCGGGACGTCTGCGCACGGGCAGGGTCTCGAGACGTCGTTCGCGATGATCGTGCAGGAGCTGCTGGGCATCCCGATGGAGCGGGTGACGGTCGTGCAGTCCGACACCGCGCTGGTGCCGCGTGGGAGCGGCACGATGGGGTCGCGCTCCCTGCAGATCGGCGGGAGCGCGCTCTGGAGGGCGAGCGAAGGCGTGCTGGCCAAGGCGCGCCAGCTCGCGGCCCACCTCCTCGAGGCCGACGTCGACGACATCGTCCTCACCGACGACGGCCGCCTGGGCGTCGCCGGGGTCCCGGCGAGCGCGCGGTCCTGGGGCGAGCTGGCCCGGGCCGCGAAGACGACCGAGGACCTGCCCGAGCTCGCGGAGTCGCTCCCGCCGGGCATGGAGCCGGCGCTCGCCTACGCGCTGGACTTCAACCAGGGTGAAGCGACGTTTCCCTTCGGGGCGCACGTCGCCGTGGTGGAGATCGACACCGAGACCGGGCGGGTGGACCTGCTCCGGCACGTCGCCGTGGACGACTGCGGCCGCGTCCTGAACCCGATGCTCGTCGCCGGCCAGCAGCACGGGGGGATCGCGCAGGGGGTCGCGCAGGCGCTCTGGGAGGGCGTCGAGTACGACGCCGACGGCAACCCTCTGACCGCGAACCTCATGGACTACGCGATGCCGAGCGCCGCCGAGCTGCCGAGCTTCGAGGCGTCGAACACCGAGACGCCGACCCCGCTCAACCCGCTCGGCGCGAAGGGGATCGGCGAGTCCGGCACGATCGGATCGACCCCCGCCGTCCAGAACGCGGTGATCGACGGGCTCTCGTACCTCGGCATCCGCCATCTCGACATGCCGCTCGGGCCGCAGCGGGTGTGGAAGGCGATCCAGGACGCGCCGGCCTGATGAAGCACGCGCCGCCGCTCGTGCGGCTCTCCGTCGAGCAGCACCGCCGGATCCTGTCGCACTGCTACTTCGGCTATCCGGACGAGGCCTGCGGCCTGCTGTCCGGACCGGTGGTGGGGACCGAGGCCACCGGGTACGTCAGCGAGGTGCATCCCGCGACCAACGCCGACGCGTCGTCGCGGACCTACACCGTCGACGCCCGCGACTACCTCCGCGCGTCGCGCGACGCCGAGGCCCACGGCGACGAGATCATCGGCGTGTGGCACTCCCATACCCACACCGACGCCTACCCGTCGTCCACCGACGTCCGGCAGGCGGCGGACCCGATGTGGATCTTCATGATCGTGTCGATGCGAGACGAGGAACCGATGTTGCGGGCCTACCGGATCCGTGACGGGGAGGTCGCCGAGTGCCCGGTCGTCGTCGAGGACCGGCCCGGATAGCCCGAGCGGCCGAGCGGCTCCTCCGGCTCGGGTGCGCGCTCGACTCGGGGCGCTTTCGACTCGGGAGGAGCGGGTGCCCGGACTGGGGGGCCTCGGGCACCCGCGCCTGCCCTGTTCCGAGCGGCGGGACGTCGGCACGCCCTGCTCGGCTTGCTGCGCGAGGTTCACAGGCCGGCGCGCGCATCGCATCCGTAGGATCACCCAAATTTCCGATCGAGCCCGTGCGCCAAGGCCCGATGGATCCGGACAAACGATGCAGCCACTGCATTAGGGTAAAATACCGATGCTCCCGGGCAGGGGCGCACGTAGGCGAGCGAAGTCGAGGGTCATGCTCCTGGGCAGGGGAAGAGAGTGCACCGCGATCGAGCAGGCGCTCACCGCGGTGCACGAGCCGTCCGCCGCGGTGCTGGTGCTGCGGGGACCGGCGGGCGTGGGCAAGACCGCGTTGCTCGATTGGGCGGTCGCGAGCGCGCCGTCCTTCGACGTGCTCCGGGTCGACGCGTCCGAGCGCGCGCAGCCCACCCGGTGGGCCACGCTGCGCGACATCATCCGAATGGTCCCGATCGACTTCGCGTCGCTCGTGCCCAACCAGCAGGACGTGCTGACCGCCGTCCTCGACGGAACCGCGAGCGACCCGCTGGCCGCGGGCGCGTCGATGGTCTCGCTGCTCTCGGCCGCCGCGAACCCCCGGCCGATCCTCGTCGTGGTCGACGACGCGCAATGGGCCGACGAGGCGTCGCGCTTCGCGCTCCGCTCAGGAGCCCGCCGCATCCAGCACGAGCCGATCGTGATGTTGATGGCCGAGGAGGGGGAGAGCGACGGGAAGGACTCGCTGCCTGCGCTCGCGGTCGGAGGTCTCTCGCCGATCGACGCGGTGACGCTGCTCGCGGGGCGGGTCGAGACGAAGGTCGCCGAGGAGCTCGCCCGAGTGACCGACGGCAACCCGTTGGCCATGCTCGAGATCACCGAGGCGCTGTCGCCCGAGCAGCGCGCCGGCACCGCTCCGCTGGGAGAGGTCGTGCCGCTGAGCGAGGTGCTGCTGCACACCTTCGAGCGGCGGACCGCGCATCTCTCGGACGACGAGCGGTACCTCCTCGTGCTCGCGGCGGCCGAACCCGATCTCGATGTCCGGCGCGTCCATGCCGCGGCGGCGCTCGAAGGCATGGACGCCACCCGCGTCGACGTCTTCCTGGGGTCGGGCTTCCTCCGGGTCCGGCCGGACGGGCGACTCGAGTTCGCGCGGCGCCTGCTGCGGGAGGCGGTGTACGAGAGCGCGCCCGTCGACGTCCGTCGACGGGCCCACCGCCTGCTCGCCCGGGTCTCCGTGGGGGACATCGAGTCGGAGCGCCGGGCGTGGCACCTGGCTGCGGCGGCCGAGGGGTTCGACCCCGAGGCGGGTGACGCGCTCGAGGCCGTCGCGACCCGGGCGCTGGCCCGCGGCGACGCCCGCACCGCGGGCGACGTGCTCACCCGCGCGGCGGACCTCTCGCCCGAGGCCCCCGAACGCGTGAAGCGCCTGGTCGCGGCCGGGGACGCGTACGTCCGGGGCGAGCACAACGAGCCCGCGGTCAGCGCGTACGAGCTCGCGCTTCACCAGACCGCCGATCCGTACGAGCAGGCCGAGATCCAGATCAGCCTGGCCGGCCCGCGTCTCGCAGTCTCGGTCTCGGCCTCCGATGCCTTCCGCGACCTCGCGCGGCTGGCTGACTCGCTACGCGCGCAGGACCCGGCGCGCGCCGCATTGCTCGACACGCACGCCGCGCTCACCGCGGTGTCGCTCGGCGACGCCCACGCCGGCCGGACGCTCACCCGGCGCGCCCTGGGCGTGTACCCGAGCTTCGACACCCGTGAGGCGCAGCTGGCGCTGTCCCTCGACGGGTTGCTGGCCGCGCTCTCCGGTGAGTACGCCCGAGCGGCGCCGGCGCTGCTCGCCGTCGACGCGCCGTCGGCGGAGGTGTTCCGAAGCCCGTCGAGCGTCGTGTTCGAGTACCTGGTCGCCGAGGGCCTGACGTGGCTCGGCGAGTTCTCGGCCGCGTCGCGTCTGGTCGCCGCGCTCGTCGACCGGAGCCGCGATGCCAACGCCGTCGTCCTGCTCGCCCGCTCGCTGGTCGTCCGCGCGGGCCTCTACCTCCGCACGGGGTACTGGGACGCGGCGCTGGCGGATGCCAACGAAGCCGCCGACTTCGCGCTCGAGCTCCACCTCCCGGCGGCGCACGCGTTCGCGCTCACGGTGATGGCCCGGCTCGAAGCCGGGCTGGGCCGGGGTGACGACGCGCGCCGGCACGGGCTGGAGGCGCTCGAGCGGGCGGACGCATCGAACCTGGCCATGAACGTATATGGGGCCCACGGCGCGCTGGGGTTCGTGGCGCTGAGCGACCGACGAGGCTCCGAGGCGGTCGAGCGGCTCGAGGCGGCACGGTCCTACGCCGAGCGTGAGGGCATCACCTCCCTGATGGCGGTGCCGTGGGCGCCGGACCTGGTCGAGATGTACCTGCGGACCGATCAGCGCGAGGCCGCGCGCGGCCTGGTCGAGCAGCTCGGTGCGTGGGGCGTGCAGACCCAGGGCCCGCTGGCGGAGGCGGTGTTCGCGCGGTGCCGGGCTCTGACCACGGATGAAGGTGTGGAGGACCAGTTCCGGGTCGCCATGGCTGCGCACGGGCACGTCCTCGCGGCCTTCGAGCGGGCCCGGACCCTGCTTGCGTACGGCGAGTGGCTCCGGCGCGAGCGGCGGACCGCGGAGTCCGCACCGAAGCTCGAAGAGGCCGCCGCGATGTTCGACCGCCTCGGTGCCGTGGGCTGGCGCGACCGGGCCACCGCGGAGCTCGACGCCCGTGGGCGACGCTCGCCGGGCGCGTCGCGGGAGGGACGGAGCCGCTTGACCCCGCAGGAGTTCCGCGTGGCGTGCACGGTCGCCGCGGGTGCGACGAACCGTGAGGCCGCAGCTGCGCTCTTCCTGAGCCCGCGCACCGTCGAGCACCACCTCACGACGGTCTACCGGAAGCTGGGCATCCGCTCCCGCAGCGAGCTGACGCGCCGCGTGACGACCGACCCCGAGTTCGCGGCCGGGCTCCGCGCGCCCGACG
>DASXYP010000112.1:0-9840 GCA_036502405.1 Acidimicrobiia bacterium | reverse complement strand
AAGCGCTCCGGGCCCATGGCGTCCCGGAGCCCATCGTCCAGTACGAGGTCTGGCAGGGCGCGGCGTTCATCGCCAGGGTTGACGCGGCGTACCCCGATGAGCGGGTTGCGATCGAGTACGACTCGGACGAGTTTCACACTGGACGCGTCGCGACCCGTCGGGATCGGGACCGCCGACATCGCCTGATCGCCGCAGGGTGGATCACCATCGAAGTCGGTCCGGCTGACCTGCACGATGGCGGAACCCGCGCTTGCGCGGCGATCGGGAGTTCGAGGCACCTACGTCGCGCCTCCTGAGAGGTTTTTGGCGGCAGCTAGGCACCGCAGAGGTGCCTTATTGACGCCAAAACCGAGGGCGTGCCGGTGGACTCGGCCAGTCGGGTTACTCGGGGTCGGGGTGGCAGTGCTTCGACGGGGGGAGGTCGAGGGCGGGGTTGCGGTCGAAGAAGCCGCTGGGGGTGAGGAGGAAGCCGGCGTATTCGACCGGCATGACCGGCCAGTCCTCGGGCCGCACGAAGTGGGTGACGCCGAACGTGTACCAGAGCACGACGTCGGTGTCGGCGAGGTCGGCGTCGCGGGCGGTCCAACGGGGCAGCCCGTCGCCGCCCTCGTGCTGGTTCGGGTACTCGCCCGCGGCGCGGCGCTCGTCGGGGGCGTACGCGGTCGCCCACAGGTTGTGCTGCGCGAAGCCGGCCCGCTTGCCGACGCTCGAGTCGGGTTGTGCGAGCAACGTGGGTGTGCTCATCGTCGGGACGAGCTTGTACGCGACCGGTTGGCCGATCCCGTTCAGCACGTGGGGGTTGACGACCTTCCAGCACCTGCTCGTGGCGGGATTGACCTCGCGCTGCGCGTCCAGCTCGGAGTCCAGTCGCGTGACACGCGGACGGAACGCGTTGCCCCACGGGTTGTCGTCACCCCACGGCATCGTCTCGGCCTCGACCTCGTAGATCTCGTTGTCCGGCCCGTCGACGTCGAGGTCGAGCCGCACGTTGAACAGGTGCTGGTGGTGGGGCGCCGCGACGCCCGGCGCGACGACGTTCGCGAACTCGGGCTGCGTCCCGGGCTCGATCGCCATCGGCGACACGATGCCGGTGAGCTTCACCTCGAGCTGGATGTTCCCGTCGAGGTAGAGGTACCAGGAGAAGCCGTACTCGTAATTACCGACGGTCGCGACGATGTTGATCACCAGCCGCCGGCTCCGGCGCACCTCGCTGGTGCCGCTGAACAGGTCGACGTGCTTCCAGAGGATCCCGTAGTCCTCCTCGTGCAGGCAGATCGCGTTCGTGACGGTGAACGGGTCACCGGTCTCGCTCGCCATCACCGCGTCGAAGTACCGGATCTCACCGAGGCAGTCGCACCCGAGCGTGAGCGGCTGGGTCATCCGGCCGAGCCCCCACTCGCCCGCGTCGAACGCGTTCTTCCAGCCGTGCAGCGGCGTGGGGTCGCCGTACGGCACGACCATCTCGCTCACGGACGCGCGGTGGACGACGGAGCGCTCGCGCCCGTGGTCGTCGTACGTGATCTGGTGCAGCACGAGACCCTCGTACGGGTCGAAGCCGAGGCGCAGCGACCACTTGCTCCAGCGGACGAGGTTGCCCTCGACGGAGAAGCTCGGGCCCTCGGGCTGGGTGATCTCGAGCGGCTTGAGGTCGTCGCGCAACGGCTCGAGGTCCGCGGGGAAGTAGCGCGCGTGCTCGACCGGCAGCGTCGTCGCGCCGTGGTCGATGACCTCGATCACCTCGTTGCGCCCGAGGTCGAAGTGGACGATCAGCCCTTCGATCGGCCGCGCGTAGCCGTTGTCCTCGGGCGTCTCGCGCAGGAACGAGATGCACCGGGCGATCCGGCGGTCTGTCTCCGCCCCGTAGCCGAACGAGCCGGCCGGCCACGGGTCGATCTGCACGTTGTCGAGGTCGGTGATCCCGCGGCGCGCGAGTGCGGCGATGTACTCGGGGTGCTCCTTCGTCGTGAAGATCGCGTACATCGCCTCGACGAACAGGAGCGCGGGCCGCATGCCCTCGACCTCGTCCCAACGGCGGACCTCGCCGGCAGTCACCGACACCACGACGTCGATCATCTGCAGCTCGGGTCCGGGCACGACGAGCGCGCGCAGCTCGCGGTCGACCGGGTCGCCCGGCTTCCACTGCGCGAGCGCGTCCTTGTCCGGCTCGTGCAGGACGACGTGGGCGAAGCGCGCTGCGTCGGTCAGCTTCCCCGTGGCCCGCATGATCTCCACCGCCCGGGTGATCTCCTCGCCGGTGACCATGTCGAGCGGATGCGCAGTGGTGGTGGGCATGCGGCCGATCTTCATGACGCCCGTGTCAGATGTCAACCTGCCGGAGGCGCGGCGCCGGCCCTGGCCCCGGATCAGTGGCGGGCCCGTGCCAGCACGGTCCGGAGCGCGCCGAGCGCGGGCTTCGGGTGGTAGTCGCGGTCGAACGGCAGCGCGTCGCCGGTCCCGGGGTTCGCCGCGGGGACCCACGACGAGCGGTCGGTGAGGCCCCACGTCACGAACGTGCGGCACCGGGACACCGCGAGGCACGCCCGGAGCATGTGGTCGTAGATCGCCGCCTGCACCTGGCGCTCGTGCTCGTTCGCCGGCAGGGAGAGCGCGACATCGGCCTCGGTCACTGCGACGTCGAGCCCCATCGCCGCGTACGTGCGGAGCGCCGACTCGAACTGGTGGGGCGACGGCGGGTGGGATGCGACCTCGTGCCCCTGGATGCCGACGCCGTCGATCGGGACGCCCCGGGCGCGCAGCCCGCGGACCAGCTTGGTCACGGCCGACGCCTTCGGGCCCGGGGACTCGATGTCGTAGTCGTTGTAGTAGAGCTTCGCGCTCGGGTCCTCCTCGTGCGCCCATCGGAACGCGAGCTCGATGTACGTGGGACCGATGACCTTCGACCAGATGCTGTCGCGCAGCTTCCCGTCCTTGTCGACGGCTTCGTTCACGACGTCCCATTGCGCGACCTTGCCGCGGTAGTGGCGCACGACCGTGCGGATGTGGTCGTGCAGGATCTGCTCGAGCTCGCGGCGCGTCCAGTGGTGGTCGGTGACCCACGATGGGACCTCGCGGTACCAGACGAGGTTGTGGCCGCGCACCGCCATGTGGTGGGCGCGCGCGAAGTTGACGATCGCGTCCGCGGGTCCGAAGTCGTAGCGGTCGCGCGCGGGGTGGATCGCGTCCCACTTCATCGCGTTCTCGGGCGTGACCGCGTTGTACTCCGTCGCGAGCGTGTGCCGGTACTGCGAGTCCTTCGCCAGGAGGTCCGACGTGACCGCCGCGCCGAACCGCAGCCCCCGTCGGCTCGCCGACTCCCGCAGGGGCGCCACCGCGGGGGACCGGGAGTGCCCGGCATCCGGCGAGGAGCCGCTCGAGCACGCGGCCAGCAGCACCGCGCCGGCGAGCGCGCCCGCGCCCAGCATCTTCCTCGTGTGCGTCCCGGCTCCGGTCACAGAGAGGGGTTGTCGGACGGAAGGCACCTCGGACTGAAGCCGAGGTGACGGTGGTTACGTCCTCGTGTTCGTGGCTGCGTCGAGGTACGCGGGCTTCTCGCCGCCGCCGTGGACCAGCACGTTGGCGCCGCTGACGTAGGCGGCGAGGGGGGAGGCGAGGAAGAGGCAGACGCCCGCGACGTCGTCCGGGGTCCCCATCCGCTCGAGCGGCACGGTGGCGCCGACCGCCGCGATCCCCGCGTCGTCGCCGTAGAAGAGGTGCGCCTGCTCGGTCACGATGAGCCCCGCCGTCACCGCGTTCACCCGCACCTTCGGCGCGTAGTCGACCGCGAGCGTCGTGGTGAGGTTGAGGAGCCCGGCCTTGGCTGCGCCGTACGCGGCGCTGTTCGGCGATGGACGGATCCCGCTCACGCTCGCGATGTTGACGATGCAGCCACCGGTGTCCTGCTGCTGCATCACCGCGTTGGCCTGCTGCGAGAAGACGAGCGGCGCGATGAGGTTCAGCTCGACGATCGCGCGGGAGAAGCGCGGTGACGCGGTCGCCGAGTCGGCCGGCGGCGAGCCGCCGGCGTTGTTCACGAGGACGTCGATGCGGCCTGAGCGGGCGACCGTGTCGGCGACGACGCGTTCGACGTCTGCGGCCTCGCGGACGTCCGCGGCGACGAAGACCGCCCGGCGGCCGTCGACCGCCGGCGCGCGCTCGGGCTCGGACCTCCCGCAGATGGTGACGTCGGCGCCCGCGGCGAGGAAGCCCTCCGCGATGCCGCGACCGATGCCGCGCCCCCCGCCGGTGACGATGACGACCCGCCCCGACAGGTCGGGGGCCGCGCTCGCCAAGGGGCCGGAATTCGCCATGCGGGTCAGTGCCTTGTCAGGCAACGTTTGCGCCCTCTCATGCCGGCCAGTCTCGCCACTTGCTGCGTCCTCCTCCTCGACGCAGGACCCCGCTGCGCCTCGTCGTCGATCCTTGCCAGTGACGACCCTGACTCGGCCTGAACCGGGCGAACGTCACCTGACCAGGCACTAGTTTGACACCGGATCTGACGACCCATCAGAAAGCAGTCGCGCGCCCATGGGCATCTCACAGGCCGTCGACGACCACGGCATCGCCGAGGTCGTGATGGACAACCCGCCGGTCAACGCCCTCACCGTGGCCGGCTGGTTCGAGCTCGCCCGGATCGTGCGCGCGCTGGGCGAGGACCGCGAGGTGCGGGTCGTGGTGCTGCGGGCCGAGGGCCGCGGCTTCAACGCCGGCGTCGACATCAAGGAGATGCAGGCGACCGAGGGCTTCGACGCCCTGATCGGTGCGAACCGGGGTTGCTACGCGGCCTTCGCCGCGGTCTACGAGTGCGCGGTCCCGGTGATCGCGGCGGTGAACGGGTTCTGCCTGGGCGGGGGGATCGGCCTGGTCGGCAACGCCGACGTCATCGTGGCCGCCGAGGACGCGACCTTCGGGCTGCCCGAGGTCGACCGGGGTGCGCTCGGCGCGGCGACGCACCTGGCCCGGCTCGTGCCCCAGCACCGGATGCGGGCGATGGTCTACACGTCGGTCACCGCGACCGCAGCCGAGCTGCACCACTACGGCTCGGTGCTGCAGGTCGTCCCGCCGGCGGGTCTGCGCGACGCGGCCTACGAGGTGGCCGAGCAGATCGCGGCGAAGAGCCCGACCGTGATCCGGGCCGCCAAGGAGTCGCTCAACGGCATCGACCCGGTCGACGTGAAGCGCTCCTACCGCTTCGAGCAGGGCTTCACGTTCGAGCTGAACCTCTCGGGCATCGCGGACGAGCACCGCGACGCCTTCGTCGCCAACCGGGAGACGGATACCAGCGCGTGAGCGACAAGCGGACCACCGAAGAGGACGTCGTCGCCGAGCTGCGCGACGGCATGACGATCGGCGTCGGCGGCTGGGGCTCGCGGCGCAAGCCCATGAGCATCGTGCGCGCGATCGCACGCTCGGGCCTGAAGGACCTCACGATCGTGTCCTACGGGGGACCGGACGTCGGGCTCCTGTGCGCGGCCGGCAACGTCAGCCGGGTCGTGTACCCGTTCTGCTCGCTCGACTCGATCGCGCTCGAGCCGCACTTCCGCGTCGCGCGTCAGACCGGCGCCGTCTCGACGCTCGAGCTCGACGAGGGGATGTTCCTGCTCGGGCTGCAGGCCGCGGCCTGGCGGGTCCCGTTCATCCCCACCCGCGTCGGCCTCGGGTCCGACGTGGTGGACCGCCAGCCCGAGATCCGCACCGTCGTGTCGCCCTACGACGACGGCGAAGAGCTCGTCGCGGCGCCCGCGCTGACGATGGACGTCGCGCTCATCCACATGCACCGGGGCGACTCGCGCGGCAACGGCCAGTACCTCAACGTCGACCCGTACTTCGACGACCTCTTCTGCATGGCGGCGACGCGTCGATTCATGAGCGTCGAGCGCATCCTGGAGACCGACGACCTCGCGGGCGAGGGCCCGGTGCAGACGCTCCGGATCAACCGGCTGATGACCGACGGCGTGATCGAGGCGCCGTTCGGTGCCCACTTCACCGAGTGCGTCCCCGACTACGGCCGCGACGAGGCGTTCCAGCGCGAGTACGCCGGCAGCGCGAAGACCGAGGAGGCGTGGGAGGCCTGGCGGGCGAAGTACCTCGACTGCGGCGGGCACGACGAGTACCGGAAGGTGGTCGGCCTGTGAGCGCAGAGCGCGGGGACACGACGCAGCTGATCACGCGGGCGGAGTACTGCGTGGTCGCGGTGGCCGAGTGCTTCCGGGGTGACGGCGAGATCATGGCCAACCCGATCGGCACGATCCCCGCGATCGGCGGCCGGCTGGCGCGCGCGAGCTTCGAGCCCGACCTGGTCATGACCGACGGCGAGGCGCTGCTCATCGCGGGCGCGTACCCGATCAGCCCCTCGGACCAGCCGAAGGTCGTCGAGGCCTGGAACCCGTACCGGTCGATGTTCGACGTCGTCTGGTCCGGGCGTCGGCACGTGATGATGGGCGCGTCGCAGATGGACCGCTACGGCAACCAGAACTTCGCGTTCATCGGCTCGTGGGAGCAGCCCAAGGCGCAGCTCCTCGGCTTCCGCGGCGCGCCGGGCAACACGATCCAGAACACGACGAGCTACTGGATCCCGAGCCACTCGCCCAAGGTCTTCGTCGAACAGGTCGACGTGGTGAGCGGCATCGGGTACGACCGGGCGGCGAAGCTGGGTGCGGCCGGGCGGTTCCACGACCTGCGCCACGTGGTCACGAACCTCGGTGTGCTCGACTTCGAGACCCCGGACCACACGATGCGGCTCCGGTCGGTGCATCCGGGCGTGACCGTCGAGGAGATCGTCGCCTCGACGGGCTTCGACCTCGTCGTCCCGGACGCGGTGCCCGAGACCCGGGCGCCGACGGCCGACGAGCTGGCGCTCGTCCACGAGATCCTCGACCCGACCGGCCTGCGCGAGAAAGAGGTCCCCAACCCGTGACCCGTCACGCGGCGCTGTCGACGCGCGCCTGCGAGCTGTTCGGCGTCGAGCTGCCGATCGTCCAGACCGGCATGGGCTGGGTCGCGGGCGCGCGCCTGACTGCGGCCACGAGCGCGGCCGGCGGTCTCGGCATCCTCGCCAGCGCCACCATGACCTTCGACGAGCTGGCCAAGGCCATCCACGAGGTGCAGAGCCGGACCGACAACCCGTTCGGCGTGAACCTCCGTTCGGACCAGCCCGACGTCGACGACCGGATCGCGCTCCTGGTCCGTGAGGGCGTGAAGGTCGCGAGCTTCGCCCAGGCGCCCGGTGAGCGGCTGGTGAAGCTGCTGAAGGACCAGGGTGTCGTCGTCATGCCGACCGTCGGCGCGCGGCGGCACGCAGAGAAGGTCGCGGGTTGGGGCGTCGACGCGGTGATCGCGCAGGGCGCCGAGGGTGGTGGCCACACGGGCACCGTGCCGACGAGCCTCCTGCTCTCCCAGGTGTGCGACGCGGTCGACATCCCGGTGCTCGCCGCGGGTGGCTTCCACGACGGTCGCGGCCTCGTGGCCGCGCTTGCGTACGGCGCGGCGGGAGTCGCGATGGGTACGCGGTTCCTCCTCTCGGCCGAGAGCACGGTGCCCGATGCGGTCAAGGCGCGGTACCTCGAGGCGTCGGTCACCGACACGGTCGTGACCACGAGCGTCGACGGCTACCCGCAGCGGGTGATCCGCACCGAGCTCGTCGACCACCTCGAAGGGGCCGGGCGGATCACCGCGCTGCCCCGTTCGGTGGCGAACGCGCTGCGGTTCCGGAAGCTGAGCGGCCGCTCGCTCGACGACCTCGCCCGCGAGGGCCTGGCGATGAGGAAGAACCAGGGTCTGAGCTGGGCCCAGGTGGCGATGGCGGGGAACGCGCCGATGCTGACCAAGGCCGCGTTGGTGGACGGGCGGCTCGACGCCGGGGTGCTGCCGACGGGCCAGGTCGTCGGGGTCGTGGAAGCCCTGCCGACCGTGGCCGAGATCGTGGCGGCCATCATGGACGAAGCCGAGGCCACCCTGCGCCGGCTGGAGGGAACGACCGCATGACGACGAAGACGAGGGTGCCGGCCAAGGACGGTTGGTTCACGATGGACGCCGACGCGCCGACGTTGCTCGGTCGGCGCGGGATCGAGACCGGCAGCTACTTCTTCCCGCCCACGCTGGCGTTCTCGCGCAACCCGGCCGCCCCGGGCGAGGAGCTCGAGGAGGTCGCGCTGTCGCGCACGGGCCGCGTCTGGTCGTGGACGACGAACCGCTACCAGCCGCCCGAGCCCTACGTGTCACCCGACCCGTTCGTGCCGTACACGGTCGTCGCGGTCGAGCTCGTCGAGGAGCAGATGGTCGTGCTCGGGCCGTTGGACCCGGCATCGGACGCGGACGCGCTCGCCGTCGGCCAGGAGGTCGAGGTCGCGCTGACGACCCTGTACGAGGACGAGGACCACGAGTACGTGATCTGGAGCTGGAGGCAGACATGAGCGTCGCGGGGAGTGCGCCGGGTGAGGTCGCGATCCTCGGGGTCGGGATGCACCCGTGGGGCAAGTGGGGTCGCAACTTCGTGGAGTACGGCGTCGTCGCCGCACAGGCGGCGCTCGCGGACGCCGGGGTCGAGTGGCGTGACATCCAGTTCGTGTCCGGCGCGGACACCATGCGCAACGGCTATCCGGGATATGTCGCCGGCGCGACGTTCGCGCAGGCGCTCGGCTGGCAGGGCGCGTCGGTGGCGTCGTCGTACGCCGCCTGTGCGAGCGGTGCCACCGCGCTGAACACCGCGCGGGCGCAGATCCTCGCCGGGTTGTGCGACGTCGCGCTCGTCGTCGGCGCGGACACGACCCCGAAGGGGTTCCTCGCGCCGAACGCCGGGGAGCGGGGCGACGACCCGGACTGGCTGCGGTTCCGCCTGCTCGGCGCGACCAACCCGACGTACTTCGCGCTGTACGCCCGCCGCCGCATGGAGATGTTCGGCGCCACGCCGGACGACTTCGCCAAGGTCAAGATCAAGAACGCCCGGCACGGCCTCCAGAACCCGAACGCGCGGTACCGCAAGGACGTGACGCTCGAGGAGATCAACGCAGCCCCGATCGTCGCCGATCCGTTGCGGTTGCTGGAGATCTGCGCGACCTCCGACGGCGCCGCCGCAGTGGTGCTGTCCAGCATGGAGTACGCGCGGACGCACGCGTCCGGGGACCCGGTGCGGGTCGCCGCGATCTCGACGGTGACGCCGAGCTATCCGAACACCGTCATCGAGATGCCCGCGTTCGCGACGGACTCCGCGCACGGGGTCGCCGCGCCGACGCACACGTTCCGCGACTCGATCGCAGCGGCGGCGTACGAGCAGGCCGGTCTCGGCCCCGACGACCTCGACCTCGCCGAGGTGTACGACCTCTCGACCGCGCTCGAGCTCGACTGGTACGAGAACATCGGCCTCTGCAAGCCGGGGGAGGCGGAGCGGATGCTGAACGACGGCGACACGACGATCGGCGGCCGCGTGCCCGTGAACGCGAGCGGCGGCCTCGCGTGCTTTGGCGAAGCCGTGCCCGCGCAGGCGCTGGCCCAGGTGTGCGAGATCACGTGGCACCTGCAGGGCCGCGCCGGCGATCGCCAGGTCGACGGCGCGCGGGTCGGGCTCACCGTGAACCAGGGGCTGTTCGGCCACGGCAGCTGCGTGATCCTGCGCCGATAGATCCATCGCCGGAGGGCGCCCGCCCACTCCCACCGATCGCCCTCCGGAGAACTTGGGGCCGCCGGAGGGCGCCCGCCCACTCCGGCTCCCACCGATCGCCCTCCGGAGAACTTGGGGCCGCCGGAGGGCGCCCGTCCAACCCGGCTCCCATGAATCGCCCTCCGGAGAACTTGGGGAGAGATGAGCACACCGAAGCAGTGGAACCTCGCCGACCTCTTCGAGGCGGT
>DASXYP010000111.1:0-2347 GCA_036502405.1 Acidimicrobiia bacterium | reverse complement strand
GTGCAGGTTGAGGTGCGAGACGTCGGCGCCGAACGCGCCCGGTGCCGCGAGCCCGACCAGCGCGTTCAGGTTCGCGCCGTCGACGTACACCTGGCCGCCGTGCTCGTGCACCACCGCGCACACGTCGACGATGCCGACCTCAAACACGCCGTGGGTCGACGGATAGGTCGCCATCAGCGCACCAAGCCGTTCCGAGTGCTCGCTGGCGCGCTGCTTCAGGTCGTCGAGGTCCACGTTGCCGTGTGCGTCGGTCGCCACGACGACGACGCGCATTCCGGCCATGACCGCGCTGGCCGCGTTCGTGCCGTGCGCGGACGCGGGGATCAGGCAGACGTCACGGTGCTCGTCGCCACGGTCGCGGTGGTACGCGCGGATCGCGAGGAGCCCGGCGAGCTCACCCTGCGATCCCGCGTTGGGCTGGAGCGACACCCCGGCGTACCCCGTCACCGCGCAGAGCCAGCGCTCGAGGTCCTGGAACAGCTCCTGATAGCCCGCGGTCTGCTCCAGCGGCGCGAAGGGGTGGATCGCGCCGAACTCGGGCCAGGTGATCGGCTCCATCTCGGTCGTCGCGTTGAGCTTCATCGTGCAGGAGCCCAGCGGGATCATCGTGCGGTCGAGCGCCAGGTCGAGGTCGGCGAGCCGGCGCAGGTACCGCAGCATCTCGGTCTCGGAGTGGTGGTCGTGGAAGACCGGGTGCTCGAGGATCGCCCCGGTGCGCTCGAGCTCGCCCGGGATGACGGGGTCGCCACCCCGGCGTTCGGTGGCGGCGACGCCGAACGCGTCCAGGACGGCGTCGACGATCGCCGGCGTCGTCGTCTCGTCGAGCGACACGCCGAGCGTGTCGCCATCCACCACGCGGAGGTTGATCCGGTGCTCGCGGGCTGCGGCGGCGATCGACCCGGCGCGCCCCGGCACCCGCACGGTGATCGTGTCGAAGAACCGATCCGTGACGACGTCGGCGCCACCCGCTCGCAGCGCCGACGCCAGCGACTCGGTGAGCCCGTGGACCCGGGTCGCGATCGCCCGGAGCCCGTGGGGTCCGTGGTACTGGGCGTAGAGGCCGGAGATGACCGCGAGGAGGACCTGGGCGGTGCAGATGTTGCTGGTGGCCTTCTCCCGGCGGATGTGCTGCTCGCGCGTCTGGAGCGCGAGCCGCAGCGCCTTCCGCCCCGCACGGTCGACCGACACGCCCACGAGCCGGCCGGGCAGCGTGCGCTTGTGCGCGTCACGGGTCGCGAGAAACGCGGCGTGTGGGCCGCCGTAGCCGAGCGGCACACCGAACCGCTGCGCGGAGCCGACCACGACGTCCGCGCCGATCGCGCCGGGCGGCCGCAGGAGGCAGAGCGCCAGGAGGTCGGTGGCGACGGTCACCAGCGCGCCCTGCGCGTGCACCCGCTCGATGATCTCGGTGTCGTCGCGCACCTCGCCGCTCGAGCCCGGGAACTGGAGCAGCGCGCCGAACAGGCCGTCGGCCGGCAGCTCGGTCGCCGGGTCGCCGACGATCACGTCGAGGCCGAGCGGCTCGGCGCGGGTCTGCACGACCGCGATCGTCTGCGGGTGGCAGTCGCGGTCCACGAAGAAGCTCGGGCCGGCCTTCGGCGCGAGCCGCCGGCACATCGCCATCGCCTCGGCCGCGGCGGTCGCCTCGTCGAGCAGCGACGCGTTCGCGAGGTCCATCCCGGTCAGGTCCGCGACCATCGTCTGGTAGTTGAGGAGCACCTCGAGCCGGCCCTGGGAGATCTCGGGTTGGTACGGCGTGTAGGCGGTGTACCAGGCGGGGCTCTCCAGGACGTTGCGCAGGATCACGCCCGGGGTGACCGTGCCCGAGTACCCCATCCCGATGAGGGAGGTGAAGACCTGGTTGCGATCGGCGAGCCCGCGCAGCGCGGCCAGCGCCTCGGGCTCGGTGAGCGCCGGCGGGAGGTCGAGCGCGCCGTCCGTGCGGATCGCGGGCGGGACCGCGGCGTCCGAGAGCGCATCGAGGGACTCGTAGCCGAGGGCCCGGAGCATCGTGG
This sequence comes from Acidimicrobiia bacterium, assembly GCA_036502405.1. Classification (GTDB taxonomy): domain Bacteria; phylum Actinomycetota; class Acidimicrobiia; order IMCC26256; family JAENVU01; genus Chersky-806. The sequence continues at coordinate 332 of DASXYP010000111.1, read as the reverse complement.
CCTGCTCGGCCGGATCCGGTCCGATGTGCCGATCGGCGAAGCGGTCCTGGTCCACGTTCGATGCTCCCCGTCTCGTCTCTCGCCGCGATGGCCGGGCGCCGCGGTGGCGGCCGCTCCCCCTCTGTCGCGGGACCTGAGAGATTCACCGGACCTGGGCTCGGGGCTCAGGGTGGACCGGCTTTCCCCGTCGGTGAGGCCGGCACTGGCACGGCCGGACCTGCTCTCCAGAGTTGCCTCGCCCGGACGGTTCGTGGGCCTGAGAGATTCCGGGGAGGTTGCTCCTTCGGCGCCCCGTTGCCGGGGACTCTCCCGTCCGAGGTTTTCAGCTGTTC
>DASXYP010000110.1:0-6868 GCA_036502405.1 Acidimicrobiia bacterium | reverse complement strand
GGATCTCGGCAAACGAGGCGTCGAAACCCCTCTCAGCCCACACGCGCTCGCCGGCGTGCTCCTCGCCTTCTTCAACGGGATTGCGCTCAAGCACACCACGAACCCCGAGCATGGCGACGACGAAGTGCTCTCCGCGGCGATTCATCTGATCGACGTCGCGCTCGAAGGCTCCGACGGCCGCGAAGGGATGTGAACCGCACCGTGTCCGATGAAGCGATGACGCGGGTTGTCAGACGGCGACGAGAGAGAGGTAGGCCATTCCCACGATCCCTCGGTAGCCGCCGAAGTAGCCGGCCCGCTGGCGGGCGGCGCGCTCGAGAACTTCGGCAGTGTCGGGGTCGTCGGGATCGTGTTCGGCGAGCCATCTGGCGTAGCGCGCGCTGTAGCCCGACTCGAAGTCGTCCCACTCCTCGAGGCTCGCCTCGTGAACCGCGATGGGCGTGAAGCTGTGCGCGACTGCGAGCTCGATGAGCTCCTTCAGCTCGACGAGCTCGTCGAGTCGTCCACTCAGTGGCCCAGCCGCCTCGGGAGTGGGGGGACACGACCAGACTCCTTCGCCGAAGACGACGCGCGCTCCTCGCTCGACCATTTCCCGGATCGCGCGCAACGCGCTGGCGTAGTCCAAGGGCAGGTTCTCTTCGACCGGCGGACCCCACACGTGACTGGCGCCGATGCAGATCACCGCATTCGCCTGATGCTGCCCGTGCGCCCTTCCATCCCGAGCGAGCAAGGTGACCCGATCGCTGAGGCCGCGCCGATCGGCGAGGACCCTTCCGTGGTCGATCATTCCCTCGTCGATGTCGACGCCGATCCCGTGGGCGGCGGGCGCCGCGCTCACGACCCGCAGCAGCAGCTCCGCCCACCCGCAGCCGATGTCGACAACCGTTCCGTGTAGGTCCTCGGCCAAGAATCGGACGAGTCTGTCCGCGCGCTGGTCCGAGAGCGGCGTCATGAAGGTGAGATCTTCGAACGGCTCACGCATGTCGACGGTCACGTCACAAGGTTGCCGATGGGGCCCCGCACCACACGAGGTCGCAGCCGTGATGACGCGGAGAACCCTCGGGAAGAATCACGCGGTGGGCAGGACGACGACGCGTTCCTGATCGCCGTCGGCGTCGCTCCAGCGGACGGTCGTCCGAACGTTCGGCGGTGTGCTGAACGTGATGACCGCGGGCACCCGAATGACCTCATGGGCTTCGACCGCGGTCGGAAACGGAGGCTCATGGAGCGTTGGCCCGCCCGCACTCGATGGCGGATCGAAGCTGACGATCACCTCATGAGCGGAGATGTCGCCCATGTTCTCGACGACGAGCTCGCTCGCGTGGCCCATCCGCTCGAGGCTCACGTGGATCTCGGCCGGGACGACGGACTCTGCCTTCGAGATCGGATCGTCAGAGGCGGATGGCTCTCGGTCCCCGGACGAACGCGCCGCTCGACGAGCTTGGATCAAGGCGACGGTTGCGACGACGAGACTGACGGCGGAGATCCCGAGTGCGACGAGCTCCATCCAGCTTCAGCGTTCGCTCGGCTCGGGCATGCCACCACCGTAGTGAGGAGTGGATGCGAATGATCGTCGCTTCCCGGTCGCCAGCGACACGTTGCTCCCACGCGAGGCGAGCGCTTCCCACCGTCGGTCGCGGCGCGCGCCGCAGACGAGCGCGTCAGGCGGTCGTCGACGCGGGCGTCCGCTGCGCGGCGAGGAGCGCGCTGACTGCGCTCGCGGGCGCGGGCCGGGCGAGCAGGTAGCCCTGGCCCAGATCGCACCCGAGCTCGGCGAGCTGCGCGAGCTGCCCCTCGGTCTCGATGCCCTCGGCGATCACGGCGAGTCGCAGCGCGTGGGCGAGGCTCACGAGGTTCGCGGCGATGGCCACGTCCTTCGGGTCGTGCTCGATGCCCTGGATGAACGAGCGGTCGATCTTGATGACGTCGATGGGGAAGCGCCGGAGGTGCTCGAGCGACGAGAAGCCGGTCCCGAAGTCGTCGAGGGCTATGGCGAGGCCCCGGTCGTGCAGGTCGAGGAGTACGGCGCGCGCCTGCTCCGCGGGCGACCCCTCGACGACGATCGCGGTCTCGGTGACCTCGAAGCCGAGTCGCCGGGTCTCCAGGCCCACGGAGTGGAGGATCCGGTACACCGTGTCGGTGATCCGGCGGTCGGAGAGCTGCACCGCGGAGAGGTTCACCCAGGTCACGAAGTCCGGCCCGACGAGATCGTCGTCGATCCAGCGAACGGTCTGCCGGGCGGCTTCGCGCAGCACGAACTCACCGAGCTCGTGGATCAACCCGGCCGCCTCGGCCACCGGGACGAACCGGTCCGGAGGCACCGAGCCCCGGGTCGGCGAGCGCCACCGGACGAGCGCCTCCACACCGACGATCGTGTGCGACGCGATGTCGTAGCTCGGCTGATAGTGGACGGTGACCTCTCCCTGCTCGAGGCCGCGGCGCAGGTCGTGCTCCATCCCGAGGAGGTCGCTCGCGTCCCGCATCATGTCGGCTCGGAACGTCTCGACCCGGCCCCGGCCCGCGTCCTTGGCCGCGTACATCGCGACGTCCGCGCGACGCATGAGCTCCTCGCTCTCGCCGGCGCCGCCCGGGTGGACGATCATCCCGATGCTGGCGCCGACCACCAGGTCTCGGCCGCCGATCTCGACCGGCTCCGACCGGAGCCGCTGGAGTACGCGGCTCGCGAGCTCGGTCGCCTCCTGCTCGGACGTCCCTTCGAGGAGGATGACGAACTCGTCGCCTCCGAGGCGCGCCACGGTGTCACTCGGCCGCAGCGCACGCTGGATCCGACGGGAGATCTCGCGGAGGAGCTGGTCACCGGCCTCGTGGCCCAGGGTGTCGTTGACCTGCTTGAACCAGTCGATGTCGGTGAGGAGCACCGCTACCGGGTCTTGCGACCGCGCCGACCGGGCCAGCGCGTGGTCGAGCCGATCGCGGAACAGCGCCCGGTTCGCGAGCCCCGTGAGCTCGTCGTGGAACGCGCGGTGGGTCAGCTCCTCTTCGAGCCGGACCCGTTCGGTGATGTCGCGCGAGTTCACCACGATGCCGCGGATCCGCCGGTCACCGCGCAGGTCCGTCACGTGGGCCTCGAGGTGGCGCCACTCGGCGAAGCGGTTCGACATCCGGAACACGAACTCGTGGGGTTCGCCGTTCGCGCGCACCGTCTCGAGCACCGAGCGGTCGTCCTCGTGCACGAAGTCCGCGTAGCCCAGGCCGAGGAGGTCCTTCTCCGCGCGCCCGACCATCGTCGCGACCGACGCGCTGACGTAGCCGCAGCCGCCGCGCCCGAAGACCAGCACGAGGTCGGTGGAAGCGGTGACGAGACTCCGGAAGTGGGCGGTCTGGCGCCGGGTGGCGGCGACGAGCGCGCCGCCCAGGAGCAGGGCCACGAGCAGGCCGCCGATGCCCAGCACGATCTGGAGCGACATCAGGTTCGAGATGTTGTGGTCGGTGCGGGACGCGATCGTCCGGGCCGCGTTCAGCGACACGTTCTCGGTCAGGGACGCAACGATGCGGAGCTGCTCGACGCCGTTCGCCGCGTCGATCTTCTCGCCCGCGGTCAGCCGATCCCGGTCGAGGGCCGTGCCGTGCAGGAGCGCGTTGCCGCTCGCGATGAGGTCCGCGACGAGGCGCCCCTGCTGGACCAGCTGCCGCCGGGTCAGCCGGTCGGACACGGGCGACAGATGCGTCTCGTCGTCGTCGCCGTTCACCGCCGGCGCCTCACCGCCGTTCAAGAGGGCCTGCGAGCTCTTCCGGAGCAGCGCCGCCGTGTACCTGGGATTGGCCGGTGCCCCGCGGAGCGCGAGCAGGACGTCGTTGACGTACCGCTCCGCGAGCGTGCGTTGTCGGGCCGCGACCTGGACGACGGTCGCACGGTTCTTCGACCGTGCGGTCGCGCGCGTCGACAGGATGACGCTGATCGCCGAGAAGAGGGCGAACATCACGAGGATCGCGACGACGGCCCGTCGACCCCGTGACGCCAGCGGCCGGAACGCGGGCCCGCGCCGCATCATCGGTGCACCACGAAGCGCGCGTGCATCCCGCCGAGGTAGTGCCCCGACATGTTGCAGAACATCTCGTAGTGACCGGGGCGCAGATGGAGGCGCAGCGTCCGGAGGCTTCCCGGTTGGCCGGCCTCGAGCACCCCCGCGAGCTGCGGCTCCAGCCGATCCTCGTCCACCGTCACACCGTCGGACCGCAGCGGGAGCGTGCGGGCGCCGGTCCGGACCACCAGCAGCTCGTGGTCGTCCGGGCCCTTGTTCTCGACGCGGAGGACGACGGCGCCGGCTGGCAGGCGGGTCGGGGCAGTGATGTGAAAGTCGCGTTCTTCGACGTTCGCCGAGTGGCTCGGGCCGTGGTGCCGGACGGCGGCGCCGGCGGCGATCGGTGTTCCCAGCGCGAGCAGACCCGCGCAGCACGCGACCATGAGGCACCGTCGGAACCATCCCGGAGCCCGCGGAATCACCCCATGGGGATCGGTTCCTCCCGGGAAACCTTGAGCGAGGTTCGAGTCCCGGGCGGCGACCCAGGGTCAGCAGGGGTGTCGTTCAGCGCCCCGCACCCGAAAGCAGCTCGGACATGTTCCGGTGGTAGAAGCGCGCTTTGACATCACCGCCGCTGGTCGAGAGCGCTTCCTCGAACTTGGCGAGTGGGTCTTTGCCCCCCTCGGGGTGCGGGTAGTCCGAGGAGAACATGAACAGCTCCGGTCCCGTCTGCTCGATCATCCAACCCACGGGCTCCCCCGGGTACGGCGTGAACTTGAGGTGGCGGAGGACGTACTCGGAGGGCGCGAGCGCCAGGTTACGGAGTGGCTCCTCGGTCCGCTTGAACGCACGCTGGCCGTAGTCGAGCTGTCGCAGCCAAGAGACGACCCACCCCGCGCCCTGCTCGATGCATCCTCCCCGCAGCTTCGGGAACCGGTCGAACAAGCCGTCGTAGATGAGGACGCCCAGGAACAAGGCGGGGGATTGGGGGATCGCGAGGTAGTCCTTCGAACGGACGTTCTCGCCGCCGCCGAGGTGATCGGTGACGGGCATGTCGTTGTTGTGGAACGCGGGATCCACGAGGCGGCCGCCGCCACCGACGTGGAGCACGAAGGGGACGCTCGCCTCGCTGAGCGTGTCCCAGAAGCCGTCGAGATCGGGATGCGTGGGCGCACGCTCGCCCGCGGCCGTCGAAGGGACCATCACAGCCGCGCACCCGTCGTCGATCGCCTCGGTTGCCAGCGCCACGGCGCGCGTCGGATCTGCGAGCGGCACGAACGCCACCGGGTACAGCCGCTCGTCCCCCGAGCAGAACTCGACCATCGCGCGGTTCTGCGCCGCGCTGCCGGCGTACAACCGGTCGAGGTCGCGCCCGGCGAACATCGTCGTCGCGAACGTGGCGAACACCAGCTGCCCGTCGAAGCCGAGCAGGTCCAGGACCCGGCTCCGCTCCTCGGCGTCGAATGCGCCCATGGCGAGCCAGCCCTTGTCCTGGAGGACCCGTTCCTCCGCGCGCGCGGCCGCCACGGTGTCGGCCCGCCGGGCCGCGGCGCCGACCATGGCGCGCTCGAGCATCGGCGCGAACGCCTGCATCGCCCCTCGCCGCAACCGGTCCCGCTGCTCGGGATCGATGTGCTGGTCGAGGAAGTCGGCGAGCTCCATCACGTGACTGTCCGCGTCGAGGATCTGCCGATGGCCGGCGTAGGTCATGGCTTCCCCCTGGGGACGACGGTCTCGGCTCTGGTGACACCGCGTCACCGAGTTGGTGACAGAATGTCACCGTGTCCAGGGTGAGTGCAAGGCGTTCGCGGACGCCCGAGGAGATCGAGACCGCCGAGGAGATCGAGGCTGAGGCGGAGATCCTCGACACCGCCCGGCTCAGCCGGGCCGAGCGGCGTGAGGCCCTTCTCGATGCGGCCGTCGCGCTCGTCACCTCGGGGGATGTCGCCGCCGTGTCCATGGACACCGTCGCAGAACGCGCCGGCGTGAGCCGGCCGCTCGTCTACAAGCACTTCGCGAGCCGCGACGAGCTCCTTGCCGCGGTGTATCGGCGGGAAGCGGCGCATCTCCACCGCCGGCTGGCGCTGGAAGTCGGGGCCGCCGACTCTCTCGACGACATGTTCCGCACGCTGATTCGCGGTGCGTTGCGCGCCAGCGAACGGGGCGACTTGTTCGCCGCGCTGCGGTCGGCGGGGGGATGGAACCGCGGGCTCCGTCACGAGCAACGCGCTCGCGACGTCGACACCGTTCGAGCCTTCGCGGCTCGGGCAGTGCACGAGCTCGGCATCGACCGGCGCGCCGCGACCGCCGCCACCGCGACGCTCCTGGCGACGATCGACCCGGTGCTCGCGCAATGGCGCCTGCGGCCGACGCGCGAACACGCCGTGCTCCTCGAGCAGATCTACATGGGCATGGTCGCGGGCGGATTCGAGGCGATCCAGGCGCCGCCGACGCCAAGGGCCGAGCTCAGATGAGGGACCGTCCGGAACTTGTGCGTCAGCGACTCTGACGCGCTCAAGGGCCACGTTCTCGTTCAGTCCGTGTGCGCCGCGTACACCTGCCACTCGTCGGGTACGCCCTTCAGGACGTGGGTTCCCCGGTCCACGAAGCGGATCTCTGAGCCGGCGACGAGATCCCGCACCGTCCGGGTGGTGAGGATCTCACCGGCGTCGGCGAGGGCACTCACCCGGGCCACGATGTGCACCGCGATCCCCGCGATGCCTTCGGAGCGCGGCTCGATCTCGCCGGTGTGGATCCCGGCGCGGATGCCCAGGCCGAGGTGATCGCCTTCGGTCTGGATCGCGTCAGCCGCGAGCAGCGCGTCACGCGGCCCCTCGAACACCGCCAGGCACCCGTCGCCGGCGGTGTCGATCAGCTGGCCACGG
>DASXYP010000109.1:0-35667 GCA_036502405.1 Acidimicrobiia bacterium | reverse complement strand
GCCGACGGCACCGCGCAGCTCGATGCGCGCCAGGCCCAGAAGCAGCCCGACTGGACCTACGACGAGACCGACTCGGGCCAGTGGCCCGCCGACCGCCTCGACGACCACCGCGCCCACGACACCCTCTAGTGCCCCGACCGGCAACGTTCGCAGCGTTCGCCGACGTCACCGGACGGAGCACGAGCTCCGACGCCGTCCCGCGTTGGCATCACTTCGGACCCTCCACGGGTCCCGAGCGACGCCGAAATCGTGGGGACGTGCTTAGGCTGCGGACATGCACGGTGCAGTGACGGTGAGCATGGCGGCACCGCCCGATCGGGTCTGGGAGCTGGTGAGCGACGTCACCCAGATCGGCCGGTACAGCCCCGAGACGTTCGAGGCGGTCTGGATCGACGGTGCGACCGGTCCCGCGCCCGGCGCGAAGTTCCGGGGCCACGTGAAGCGCAACGGGCGCGGCCCGACCTACTGGACCACATGCACCGTCGTGGCCTGCGACCCCGGCCGTGAGTTCGCGTTCGGGGTCGGCAACGGCGACACGCCGCTGAACGTCTGGAGCTACCGGCTCCAGCCCGCGGCGGACGGGAGCGACAGCACCGACGTCACCGAGTCGTTCCAGCTCGCGGACACCTTCGGTCTGCGCCTCTACTGGCTGATCCTCGGCTGGGCGCGTGGGAAGACGAACCGTGACGACATGCGCACGACGCTCGAGCGGATGAAGGCCGTCGTCGAAGCCGACGCGCGCGCCTGATGTGCGCGCTCGTCGTCGGTGGCGCGTCCGGGATCGGCGCGGCGGGCTCTCGCGGCACGGCCCCATCGACTCCTTCGGCGCCGCCTGACGCGCCCGCGACCGGAGCTGAGGACGCCTAGCCGGAGACCGGTGCTTCCAGGAGCCCACGGTTGCGGTCGTCGACGTGGACGATGCGCGGCGCGTACCCGTCCAGCTCGGCCTGGTCGTAGCTCGCGTACGTGATGACGATGACCCGGTCGCCGGGCTGGACCAGCCGGGCCGCGGCGCCGTTCAGCACCACCGCGCCGGAGCCGCGCTCGCCCTCCATCGCGTAGGTCTCGAAGCGTGCGCCGTTGTCGATGTCGAGCACGTGGACGTGCTCGAACTCCTCGATGTCGGCCAGCTCCATCAGCTCCGGGTCGAGGGTGATCGACCCGACGTAGCTGAGGTCGGCTCCCGTCACGGTCGCGCGGTGGATCTTCGACTTCATCATCGTGCGGTGCATGGGGTCTCCTCCGGGTTCCGGCCGCTCGGGTCCGGACCTGTGTGGCACCCACGACGGTACTCCCCGACGACGTGCCGCCGGAGGGCGCCGGTGGTGTCGCGGTCCGGCGGTGGCCCTCCTGGGGTCTCCGGGGTGAAGGCTCGGCGCGGAGCATGATGGGCCGATGCCGCGAGTCGACGAGGACCGGGCCAGCTCGCTGTTCGGGCTCGCGGTCGGCGGGTTCGGGCCGATCGTCGTCGCGCTGCTGCTCGTGCCCGTCCGTACCCACCTCCACAACGCGAACCTCGCCCTGATCCTCGTGCTGGTCGTGGTGATCGCGGCGATCATCGGAGGCCGGTGGGCCGGTGCGCTGGCCGCGATCGTCGCGACGCTGGCGTTCGACTTCTTCCTGACCCGCCCGTACCTCTCGCTCAAGATCGAGACCTCGAACGACCTCGAGACCGCGCTGATCCTGCTGGTGGTCGGCCTGCTCGTCGGGGAGGTCGCGTCCCGGGGCCGCCGTTCCCAACGGGGCCGCGAGCGGGCGGGCGAGGCCATCTCGCGGGTCCACCGGGTCGCCGACCTGATCGCGCGCGGCACCGCGGTGGACGCGGTGGTGGCCGCCGTGACCGGCGAGCTGCGCGAGCTCCTGAGCCTCCAGGACTGCTGGCTGGAGTTTCGCCCGTTCGGCTACGTGATGCCCGTCCTCGAGCGGGGCGGCAACGTCCAAGGTCCGGAGCACCGGTGGTTCGACGGTGGCCTCGCGCTGTCCGAGGACGGCGTGGAGGTCGCGGTGCTCGACCAGGGCAGGGAGATCGCCCGACTGGTGCTGATCGGGGACCCGTCGGTGTCGACGACGATCGAGGAGCGCGTCGTCGCCGTCGCACTCGCGGACCAGCTCGGGGGTGCGCTCGCGCTCGCGGGCCCGGCCGAGCAGGCGCGGCTCGCGGAGGACGCACCGCCGCACACGTGAACGGTCCATGACACGGCGGGGTCGTGCCATGCTGACCGCGGACGGGGCAACACGGGGGGCGTGGATGCTCGGTGTGCTGAAGCGGCTGGTGGTCGGCCGCCCACTCGCGAACACCCAGATGGAGGAGCAGCGCCTCCCGAAGACGATCGCGCTCGCGGTCTTCTCGTCGGACGCCCTGTCGTCGACCGCGTACGCGACCGAGGAGATACTGTTCGTCGTCGCGGTCGGAGGTTCGAGCCTTGCGCTCGGGCTCAGCAAGCTGATCCCGATCGCCGTGGTGGTCGCAGCCCTGCTGACGATCGTCATCGTCTCGTACCGGCAGGTGATCTTCGCCTACCCGAACGGCGGCGGCGCGTACGTCGTCAGCAAGGAGAACATCGGCGAGATGGCGTCCCTCGTCGCGGCCGCGTCGCTCATGGTCGACTACATCCTCACCGTCGCGGTCTCGATCTCCGCGGGCGTCGCAGCCATCGTGTCGATCCCGTCGCTCAGCGGGCTCGCCACCCACCGCGTCGAGCTCGGCGTCGTGCTGATCCTCCTCATCACGCTCATGAACATGCGAGGCATCAAGGAGTCCGGAAGGGTGTTCGCGGTCCCGACCTACCTCTACATGTTCCTGTTCGCGGGGCTCATCGTGTACGGCCTGGCCCGCAGCTTCACCGGTGGAATCAGCCCGATCCCGTACGACGCGCACGCCGCGCAGACCGCGCGCGAGCTCGGCGGGACGCTTTCGATCTTCCTGCTGTTGAAGGGCTTCTCCTCCGGCGCGGTCGCGCTCACGGGCGTCGAGGCGATCTCGAACGGCGTGCCCGCGTTCCGCCGGCCGGAGGCGAGGAACGCGGCCGCCACGCTCGTGTGGATGGGCGTGCTGCTGGGCGCGCTGTTCTTCGGGATCTCGGTGCTCGCCCACCGCCTCCAGCCGTACCCCGGTGAGCACGTCACGGTCATCGCCCAGCTCGGCCTGCGCGTGTTCGGCAACGGGCCCCTGTTCGTGGCGCTGCAGTTCGCGACCGCCACGATCCTCGTGCTCGCCGCGAACACCGCGTACAACGGCTTCCCGAGCCTCTCGTCGATCATCGCGACCGATGGCTTCCTGCCCCGCCAGCTGACGAACCGCGGCGACCGGCTGGTGTTCTCCAACGGCATCCTGATGCTTGCCGGCGCGGCCGCACTCCTCCTCGTCGCGTTCGGCGGGATCACGACGAAGCTCATCCCGCTCTACGCGGTCGGCGTCTTCACCTCCTTCACCCTCTCCCAGTTCGGGATGGTCCGGCACCACCTGCGCCTGCACGAGCCGCACTGGCGGCGCAGCGTCATCGTCAACGCGGTCGGCTCCGTCGCGACGTGCGTCGTCCTGCTGATCGTGGCGGTGACCAAGTTCACGAGCGGAGCCTGGGTGCCGATCGCGGTGATCCCGGCGATCGTGTTGCTGTTCAAGGCGATCAAGCGCCACTACACCGACGTCGCCCGGAACCTCGAGGTGCCGCCGGACTACAAGCCGCCCCGGAGGCGACTGACGGCCGTCGTCCTCGTCGAGGACGTGAACCCGGGCGCGCTCGAGGCTCTCGCCTACGGGACGTCGATCGCACCCGACCACTTCGTCGCGATGACGGTGGTCAGCGACGATCGGGACGCCGAACGGATCGAGAAGCAGTGGTCCGAGCGCGGGATCAGCGTGCCGCTCGAGATCGTCCACACCTCCACGGGGGCCTTCACCGCGGCGACGCTGGCCTACGTGGAGGAGCTGGAGCACCGCTGGCCCGGGGCGCTCATGAACGTCCTGATCCCGGAGCTCTACGTCGAGCACTGGTGGGGCCACCTGCTACACAACCAGAGCGCGCTGATCCTCAAGGGTCGGTTGCTGTTCAACAACAGCACCGTGGTGACGTCGATCCCGTACCGGGTGGAACGTGGCCCGGGCGTCGCTGCGACCCACTGACGGAGGACGAAGAGATGGAGATCGCCGGTTCGAGTGCGCTGGTGACGGGAGGGGCCTCGGGCCTCGGCGAGGCCACGGCCCGCCACCTGGCGGCCGAGGGTGCGAGGGTGACGATCTTCGACATGAACGCCGAGCGCGCCGCGACGATCGCCGACGAGCTCGGTGGCGGGGCCACCTTCTCCGCCGGCGACGTCACGTCCGAGGCCGACACGGCGGCGGCGGTCGAGGTTGCGAACGCGGATGGTCCGCTGCGGATCGTCGTGGCGTGTGCCGGAGGTGCGCGCGGCGGCGGGCGGACCGTGGATCGCCACGGAGTGCCCCACGGCCTGGACCTGTTCAAGGACACGGTGGACCTCAACCTCGTCGGCACGTTCAACACCGTCCGGCTGGCGGCCTCGGCCATGGCGGCCAGCGAGCCGGGCGACGACGGTGAACGGGGTGCGATCGTGACGACGGCGTCGATCGCGGGGTACGAGGGCCAGATCGGACAGGTGGCCTACGGCGCCGCGAAGGCGGGGATCATCGGCATGACGATCATCCTGGCTCGCGACCTGGCCGCAATCGGCGTGCGCGTCAACTGCATCGCCCCGGGGACGATGGGCACGACCGCCTGGGACCTGGCACCGGCCGAGCTGCGCGAGAAGCTCGAGGCGAAGGTGCCGTTCCCCCGGCGCTTCGGCGCACCGGAGGAATTCGCCGCGCTGTCGGAGCACCTGGTGACCAACCGCTACGTCAACGGCCAGGTGATCCGGTTGGACGGCGCGATCCGGTTCGACCCGAAGTAGCCCGGCCGGTCGTTGGTCCCCGGGCGGAAGAGTCCTAGGCCGCGGCGTACCGGACGTCGATGTGGTCGACGCCCGCGGCCGCGCCCAGGCGCTGGATCATCGTGGTGGTGTTGCGCTCGGCCCGCTCGACGAGGTTGGTCTTGCGCGCGGCGCGGTCCATCTTGGTGATCGCCGCCTGCTCGAGCGCGTGCTCGCTCGTCGGGTTGTCGTCGAACATGCCACCGAGTCGGTCGAGCAGACCACGGTCACGGTTCATGACGTGGCTGTGGCGGAGGTCGAGCTGGGCGTCCGCGAGGCGGGCGTGCGGCAGCGTGACGACGAGCGTGCCGTCGGGCCGGTGCGTCGCGTGGGTGGCGTCGAGCGCTCCCAGGTCCACCGACGCGCCGACCGTGCCGTAGCCGCTGTAGATGACCCGGGAACCGGCGAGGAACTGCGGCAGGATGCTGACGTCCTTCTCCACGTCGACGGTCACCGAGAACGTGCCCGACGCGGCCTGGTAGGACGACAGGTTCTCCAGCCGGTGCAGGATCACCGGCGCCGACCGGTCGGTCGTGCGCGTCGTGAAGAGGTGGTCGAGGCCGAGCCAGCCGTTGGCGAAGCCGATGCCGACGAAGACCAGCAGCCCGATGCCGGCCAGGGCGAGGAGCCCCAGCATCGAGGGCCGGCGCCGCCCGCCCCCGTCGACGCGGACCACCACGTCGGGCTTGGTCGCAACCGCGGTCGGGCGTTGCTCGGTCAGTACGGCCACGTCGAGTCTCCTGGCTCCGGGCGCGCGACGAAGGCCGCGATGGCACCTGCAACGAAGCCCGGTCCCGCCGGGTTCCCGATCGGGCGACGTTCACCCGGTCGGGGGGCGTGAATCACCCCGCCGGGCGGCCCGGGACGCGGTCGTAGTGTGCAGAGACCACGACCCCGAGGGAGCACGATGACCCGGCTCGGCTACCAGATCCCGAACTTCAGCTACCCCGACACGGGCCCCGCGGGCCTGTTCGACCTCGTCGTCGCCCAGGCCGCGGAAGCGGACCGGTCGGGGTTCGACACCGTGCTGCTGATGGACCACTTCTACCAGCTGCCGATGCTCGGTGACCCGGACGCGTACATGCTCGAGTGCTACACCGCGCTCGGGGCACTGGCGCGCGAGACGAGCACCGTGCGCCTCGGTGCGCTCGTCACCGGCAACACCTACCGCAACCCTGCGTTGCTCGCGAAGATCGTCACCACCCTCGACGTCCTCTCCGCGGGTCGGGCGCAGCTCGGGATCGGCGCCGGGTGGTTCGAGTTCGAGCACGACTCGCTCGGGTTCGAGTTCAAGACGTTCACCGACCGGTTCGAGAAGCTCGAGGAAGCACTGCAGATCATCCTGCCGATGCTGCGCGACGAGCGACCGTCGTTCAGCGGCGCGCACTACACCGTGCGCGACGCGATCAACCAGCCGCCGCCGCTCTCCCGGATCCCGGTGATGATCGGCGGCGCCGGCGAGAAGAAGACGTTGCGGCTCGTCGCGCAGTACGGCGACGAGTCGAACCTGACGTCGCCGCGCGACGAGATCCCGCACAAGCTCGACGTCCTCGCGGCCCACTGCGAGCGGGTCGGGCGGGACCGGGGTGAGATCACGGTCAGCCAGCAGCTGAACGTCTGCATCGCGGAGACCCACGAGGCGGCGTACGAGGACATGGTCGGGTTCCTCGGCGCCCGCGGCCTCGACCTCTCGACGATGGACCCGGCGACGCGCGACCAGATCCTCGCGCTGGTGGTGTGGGGCAGCCCCGACGAGGTGGGGGAGACGCTGGCGGAGGTGCTGGCGAGCGGGGTCGACGGGATCACGTGCTCGCTCCCGGCCAACGGCCACGTCGCCGGCCGGGTCACGCTGCTCGGCGAGACCGCGGCGAAGGTGCTGGGCTGAGTCACCGCACCGCGACCCGGGTGAACGTCCGCACGGCGACGAACGTGAGGAGCGCGGCGAAGGCAGCGACGACCGCGGTGCTCAGCGCGGCCATGGCGGTGGCGTCCTGCATGCCCCAGATGTCGTGGAGCCCGGAGGTGCTGCCGAGCAGCCCGTAGCGCATGACCGCGAGCGCGTGCGTGAGCGGGAGCACCCGCGCGAACGCGGTCAGGAAGCCGGGGAGCGCGCTGATCGGGAAGAGCGAGCCCGCGAAGAAGAACGGCACGATCGCCAGCGCGGGGAGTGACCCGGTGTACTCCTCGAGTGACGGGATGCGGTTGGCCAGCGTCTCGGCGACGCCGTACATCCCGACCGCGAGCAGCGCGGCCGCGGCGACGAACCAGCCCACGCCCGCGACCGACGTGTCCAGCTCCGCGCCGCGCAGCACCGCCGCAGCGACGAGCACGACGACCTGGAGCGCCGTCACTGCCAGCGCGACCGCGAGGTTCGCGAACACGATGAGCGGGCGCGAGATGGGCGCGGCGAGCAGGTCCCGGCGCGCGCCGCTCTCACGGTCGAGGATCACGCCGATGCCGGCGAACATGCAGTTGAGCGGGATGAGCAGGGCGACCGTGCCCACCGCGGCGAAGCTCATGTAGTCCAGCCCGGGCACGGTCGGGCCGATCGACGCCAGCGCCGGCGCGATGACCAGCGCGAACAGCACCGGCGTGAGCAGCGGGACCAGGATCTCGCGTGGGGTGCGGGCGCTGAGCGCCAGGCGGCGGCCGGTCAACGTGACCAGAGCCCGCCAGCGGGAGGTCCCGAGGCGGGCCGGCGCGGCGCGTCGCGGTTCGGTGAGGATCGCGGGGGCGGGCACGGGCGGGGCGGTGGTGGACATCGTGGCTCCTTCGGTCGGTGGTTCGGGCCGGTCGGTGGTTCGGGCCGGTCGGTTCTCAGGCCGCGAGACGGTCGCCGGTGAGGCGCAGGTACACGTCGTCGAGGGTCGGACGGCGGGTGCTGCTCGCCGCGATGGGCAGGCCGGCGCGGGCGGCCGCGCCGGCGACCTCCGCGGCCGGCCGGCCCCGGACGGGGATCGTGATCGACGTGCCGATCGCGAACGCACTCGCGTCGGCCACGCCTTCAGCCTGCAGCCGGGCGAGCGCACGGTCGGGCTCCGAGTCGACGCGGATCTCGACGACCTCGTCGCCGAGGTCCGAGAGCAACCGGCCCGGCGTGTCGAGCGCGACGATCTTCCCGGCGTGCATGATGCCGACGCGGTCGCACAGGCGCTCGGCCTCGTCGAGGTAGTGCGTGGTCAGGAGCACGGTGGCTCCGGCCCGGGCGCGGAGCCCGGCGATCACGTCGAGCAGCTCGTGGCGGATGCGCGGGTCGAGCCCGACGGTCGGCTCGTCGAGGAACAGCACCCGCGGCTCGGAGAGCAGGGCTCGCGCGATCTCCAGCCGGCGCCGCTGACCGCCGCTGTACGTCGCCACCGGCCGGTCGATCAGGTCGTCGAGGGCGAAGTCGGTGGCCAGCTCGGCGATGCGCCCGGTCGCGACGCGCCCCGGTACGCCCCAGAGCCGGGCGTGGGTCGTGAGGTTGCGGCGACCGGTGAGCGCGCGGTCGATCACGGGATCCTGGAAGACCACCGCGCTGACCGAGCGCGCCGCGACGGGGTCGGTCGCGACGTCGTAACCGTGGAGGAGCGCGCGCCCGGCCGTCGGCACGACAGTCGTGGTGAGCATCCCGATCGTCGTCGACTTGCCGGCGCCGTTGGGTCCGAGCAGGCCGAAGACCTCGCCGGGCGCGACGTCGACGTCGATGCCCTGCACGGCTTCGACGCCGTTGTCCCAGGTCTTGGTGAGGCCCACCATCGAGATCGAGGGGGCGGAGGACGTGGATGCGGGCTTGGTGGTGTGGGAGCTGGTCATGTGGTGGCGACGAGGTAGCGCCCCGCGATGTGACGGGGCGGGGCGCGTGTCACATCTCGGGCTCCCGTCTCGTCGGAGGTGCAGGGCCCACTACCGTCTCCACGGGAGCCACGATGCACAGCGATCCGAGCGCGGAGCACACCACCACCACGGCGTTCGACGAGGTCTGGCGACGCGACCGGGCCTACCTGCTCGGCCTGGCGACGCGGATGCTCAGCGACCGCGCCGGAGCCGAAGACGTCGTGCAGGAGGCCTTCGGGCGGCTGGCGCGCGTCGACGTCGACGAGCTGGAGGATCCGCGCGGCTGGCTCGCCGTGGTCGTGCGCCGCCTGTGTCTGGACCGGATCCGCTCCGCGCACCACCGCCACGAGACATCGGTCGGCGCCGAGCTCCCGGCCGGGTCGGTCCCGATGCAGAGCACGCGGGCGGGCGACCCCGCGGACCGGGTCACGCTCGACGACCAGGTCCAGCTCGCGCTCGCGGTCGTCCTCGACCGGCTCACGCCCGCGGAGCGGACCGCATTCGTGCTCCACGACGTCTTCGGCTTCTCGTTCGAGACGGTCGCGGAGATCGTGGGCCGGACCCCGGCCGCCTGCCGACAGCTCGCGAGCCGGGCCCGGCGCTCGGTGCGGGCCGACGACGGGCCGCGGCCCGACCACCCGGACGTCGTCCGCCACCGCATCGTCGCCGAGCGGTTCATCGCCGCGTGCGCCGGGGGCGACATCGGCGAGCTGATGAGCCTGCTCGACCCGGACGTCGCGGGGGAGGCGACGCTGGTGGGGCGCGGGCCGCTCGTCACCGTCGTCGGCCGCCCGGAGGTGGCCCAGCGCCTGCTCGGGCTGTTCGGCCCCGCCACCGACACGCTGCTGGTCCCCTTCCCCCTGGAGCAGGGCCCGGGCGTCATCGCGTTCGTCCACGGCCGGCTGGCCGCGCTCGTGCGGCTCGACCTCGAGGCCGGCGTCGTCGACCACATCAGCTCGTTCGTGTTCCCACCCGGCTGAGACCGAGGGGCCGCGCCGCCCGGTCAGCCCGGGACCGGGATCCCGGGGTGCGACGGGATGGGGACGACCGCGTCGGGCGGCGGGATCGGGCCGCCGGGGTCGCCCGGCACGCAGAGGTCGGGTCCGGCCGCGAGCGCGGGCGCGGGAAGCGTCGGCGGCTCCAGGAACGCGGGCCGGCCGTGCAGGTCGACCGAGTCGAGCAGGTTGTCGGCGTTCGCGTCGCGGTAGGTGAGGGCACCGAGGTTCCACTTGGTCTCGACGAGCTTGAGCACGGACGTGTGGTCGTGCACGACGTGGGACACGTAGTTCCTGCGGGCGAAGGGCGAGATGATCGCGGCCGGGACGCGGAACGAGTACCGGTCGTACATGCCGGGCAGGTCCGGGGGCACCTCGATCTCGGGCGGGATGTCGTCGGGACGCGGGGCGGGCGGCGGCGGGACGTGGTCGTAGTAGCCGCCGTGCTCGTCGTAGGTCCAGATCAGGAGCGTCCGCGGCCACGCCGGGGACTGCATCACCGCGTTGACGACCTTGGAGGCCATCTGCTCGCCGAAGCGCAGGTCCTGCGGGTTCTCCTCCGACTCGGTGTCGAAGCTCGGGTCCACCAGGCTGAACGAGGGGAGCGATCCCGCGGCGGCGTCCGTGTAGAACTGGTCGATCCGAGAGAAGTTGGACGGGTAGTCGGTCAGCGTCTTCAGGATGATCGCGGCCGACGGGGCATCGGTGAAGTAGTTGCGCCACGTGATGCCGTGCGCCTGGAACCGGTCGAAGATCGTGCCGTTGGGTGGCGGCGGCGCGGTGAGCGATGCGGTCGACGTGCTGACGATGCCGGCGGCGGTGCCGGCCATCAGGAACCGCCGGTTGGGGTACGTCTGCGCGAGGACGGACCCGAACCAGCGGTCGGAGAGCGGGAACGTGCGCGTCAGCCCGTAGTAGAAGGGGATGTCGGTCTCGTCCCAGTACCCCATCGCGACCGCGGTCGACGCCTTCACGAACCCGTCGTTGCGGCCCCCGTCCCATGAGACGTGGCTGCGGTCCCAGTCCTGGCCCGGGAGCCCGTGCAGCTGGCACGTCGACGGC
Organism: Acidimicrobiia bacterium; assembly: GCA_036502405.1. GTDB lineage: Bacteria > Actinomycetota > Acidimicrobiia > IMCC26256 > JAENVU01 > Chersky-806. The sequence goes on along the minus strand of DASXYP010000109.1, from coordinate 24,868 downwards.
ATGTGGAAGGCACGGATGAGGTTGCCCTGGCCATCGGGGTTCGCGTTGAGGGGCTTCCCGTCGCGGCCGAATCGGAACCCGTCGGCGTGGTACCTCAGCGCGCCGAGGTAGGAGTCGTACGAGTGGTTCTCCATCATCAGCACGACGATGTGCTCGATCTGGGGGAGCGTGTCGACCCCTTCCGGGATGCGCGGGAACGGTCGGCTCCCTGGGGGGAGGAGGCGTGGGCGGGGGAAGAACCCGTGGCCGGGACGCCAGCCGCAGGCGGCGAGCGCGGCGCCGGCGCCGAGCGTCGCCACTCCCTGGAGGACGGCGCGCCGGCTGATCGAGCCGGGTCGAGCCCCATCCGCATCCGGGATCGGGTCGTGTCGCATGGCTCTCCCCAGTGCTCGCGTCGCCTCACGGTCTCACAGGGAGGTACCCGACCGAAAGGGTGCGCACGCACGGGTGTGTCGATTCTCAGGTCGGCGCTCGTCGTCGGCGTGAAGGGCGCCGCCGGGGGGCCCGCGGGTGGAGAGGCGCAGCGATGGACGACGCGAAGACCTGGGACGTGATCCACCGGGAGCGGGCCGCGATGGCCGGGACGCTGGCGACCCTCGAATCGGCCCAGTGGTCCGAGCCGTCCATGTGCGACGGCTGGTCGGTGCAGGTCACCGCGGCCCACATCGTGATCGGCGCCGAGCAGACACCAGGCCACTTCCTCCGCCGGATGGCGGCGAACGGGTTCCGGTTCAACGCGATGATGGATCGCGACGCGCGGTCGCTCGCCACGCAGCCGTCGAGCGAGCTCGTCGACCGACTCCAGGCGACCACGACGACCACCAACCGTCCACCGGCCCCGGTCGCGACGATGCTCGGTGAGATCGTCGTGCACTCCGAGGACATCCGGCGCCCGTTGGGCATCGAGCCGGACACCGGTCCCGATGCGGTGCTCGGCTGCCTGGACCTGTTCGCGGGCTCGGGCTTCCCGTTGCGCGGCAAGAAGCGCATGGAGGGCCTGCGCGTGGTGGCGACGGACGTCGACTGGAGCGCCGGCGCCGGGCCCGAGGTCTCCGGCCCGGGCCTGGATCTGGTGCTCGTGATGACCGGCCGGGCCGCGGGTCTCGACCGGCTCACCGGTGACGGGGTCGAGATGCTCGGAGCCCGGCTCTCGCCGGTGCGCTGACCCCGCCTGCCCGTCGACCCGTCGCCCCGCCGGTCACCCGATCCGGGTGACGACAGGCCGCGCGGCCTCTGGGACGATGGCGCGGACGAGAGGAAGCCCCATGACCGCCCCGCACCCGATCGAGCATCCGAAGCCTCACGAGCGCGCGGCGCGCGGCCGCGCCGCCCGGGGAGGGGCGCCCCGGGGGAGCCACGCCGGCTGGGATCCGTCGCCGTCGCGGCGGGGCCCGGTGGCGATCCTCCAGGAGCAGGCCACGAGCCGGCTGCAGGAGCTGGTCCCGATCCGGCACGCGCGGATGACCGCGTCCCCGTTCGCGTTCTACCGCGGTGCCGCGGCGGTGATGGCCGCCGACCTGGCGACGACGCCGAGCTCGGGGATCCGGGTGCAGTGCTGCGGTGACGCCCATCTCGCGAATTTCGGGGGCTTCGCGGCGCCGGACCGGATGCTCGTCTTCGACGTCAACGACTTCGACGAGACGCTGCCCGGCCCGTGGGAATGGGACGTCAAGCGTCTGCTCGCCAGCTTCGAGATCGCGGCGCGGGCCCGCGAGTTCGATCGCAAGACCCGGGCCCGGATCGTGGAGGGCACCGCGCGCGCTTACCGCGCCGCGATGAACGCGAACGCGGCCCACGGCAACCTGAACCTCTGGTACGCGCGCCTCGACGAGGCCGGCGTCCACCAGATCTGGGACGCGCGCCTCGGTCCCGAGGCATCACGGCGGCTCCAGAAGAACCTCACCAAGTCGCGCGGCAAGGACAGCCTCCGCGCGCTGTCGAAGCTGACCACGCCGGTCGACGGCGAGCGTCGCATCGTGAGCGATCCACCGCTGATCGTCCGGCTCGAGGATCTCCTCCCGGCGGACGTCGCGGACCAGGCCCGGTCGACGCTGCACGAGTGGTTCCGCGGCTACCGCCAGAGCCTCCAGCCCGACCGGCGCCACCTGCTCGAGTCCTACGAGCTCGTCGACGTGGCCCGGAAGGTGGTGGGCGTCGGCAGTGTCGGCACGCGGTGCTGGATCGCGTACCTGCAGGGTCGCGACGAAGGCGACCCGCTCTTCCTCCAGATCAAGGAGGCCGAGGCGTCGGTGCTCGAGCCGCACGTCGGCAAGAGCGCGTACCAGAACCACGGGCGCCGGGTCGTCGAGGGCCAGCGCTTCACCCAGTCGTCGAGCGACATCTTCCTCGGCTGGGACCGGGCGCCGGGGCTGGCGGGCGACGAGCACGACTTCTACGTGCGCCAGCTCTGGGACGGGAAGCTGTCGGCCCAGATCGACCTGATGGAGCCCGACACGCTCGAGATCTACGGCGAGATCTGCGCGTCCACCCTGGCTCGCGCGCACGCGCGCTCCGGCGACGCGATCGCGATCGCCGCCTACCTCGGGACGAAGCCGGTGTTCGATCGGGCGGTGACCGAGTTCGCGTCGGCGTACGCCGAGCAGAACCAGCGGGACTACGAGGCGGTCGTCGCCGCGATCGGCGCCGGTGAGCTCCCGGTCGACCGGAGCGAGCTGCCGGCAGCCTGACCGCAGTGGGCCCTCACCCCGAGCGCGGGGCTCAGGCCTCGGGGATGAGCGTGGTGATGCAGAACGGGTGGCCGTCGGGGTCGAGCAGCACCCGCCAGAGGTCCGGGTTGGGCTGCCCGTCGGGCTTGGTGGCGCCGATCGCGACCGCACGGGCCTCGGAGTCGTCGAGGTCGGTGACCGCGAGCTCGAGGTGGAGCTGCTTGCCCCGGGGACCGCTCGGCCAGTCGGGCGGCTCGTGGTCGGCGACCCGCTGGGTCGTGACCAGGATCCCGCCGCCCTTGAGCGCGACGAAGTCCTCCGACTCGAAGAACGTCTCCAGCCCGAGCAGCTCCCGGTAGAACCCGGCAAGGGCTGCGGGGTCCGCACTGTCGAGGGACACGGCGGCGAGACGGGCGATCGGCGGCATGCGTCGCATCTGAGCCGGTCGCCGGGGATGCGTCAAGGCGCGCGGCAGGCGTTGCATGCTGTTGGCGCGACGTTCGACCGCGGTGCGATGCTGCCGCGCTTCGGCGAGACGAGCGACGCGGCGGGAGGAGACGGGTGCTGTCGAGGGTGCGCGGGTCGTCGCGAGCCTCGTGGTGGCTGACGTTCGTGCTGCTCGCGTCGCTGGGGGGCTTCTGGGCGCTCGGGTCGGCGCCGACGGGCGCGCCCGACGAGCGCGACCACGTCATCAACGCCAGCGCCGTCGCGCGCGGCGAGCTCGTCGGCGATCGCCTCACCCGCGCCCAGCGGTCCGCGCTCGCCCCGGGCAACGGCCAGAAGAGCGCGTACCGCTCGCTCGACGTCCCCGAGCTCTACGGCGAGACGAACACCGGCTGCTTCGCGTTCCAGAAGGAGGTCACCGCCGCGTGCCTCCACTTCTCGGGCTCGACCCGCGTCGTCCCCGTCGTGACCAACGTGGCCTGGTACCCGCCGGCGTACTACGCGCTCGTCGGCCTGCTGACCCGGCCGGTGCCGGCCGGGTCGAAGGCGCTGTACGCGATGCGGCTCGTCACCGTCGCCGTGATGGCGGCGCTGCTGGCCTCCGCGGTCGCGAGCCTGCGCCGGGGGCCGTCGTCACGGCTCCGGCTCCTCGGCTTCCTGGGCGCGCTCACGCCGATGGTGCTGTTCCTGGATGCGTCGGTGAACCCCAACGGCCCCGAGATCGCGGCCGGGCTCGCGCTCTGGGCCTCCGGGGCGGTGCTCGTGGACGAAGTCGGCGCGGGCGCGGAGCCCGACGGCCGACTGATCCGGCGGGTGGGGATCGCGGCCGTCGTCCTGGCGCTCTCCCGCCAGGACTCCTTGCTGTGGCTCGGTCTCATCGTCGTGGTGCTGCTCGCGCTCGCGGGACGGCGCGGGATCGCGTCGCTGTGGCGCGCCACCGGGTTGCGCACCTGGACCGCGGTCGTCGCGGTGTGCGGCGCGGCGCAGGTCGCGTGGATCCTCGTCGTCGGGACGCTGTCCGCCGACCACTCGGTGTTCGCACCGCTCGACCTCCCCGCCCACGAGGCGATCCGGGCCGCCATCGGGCGCAGCCCGGAGTGGTACCACGAGATGATCGGCACGTTCGGCTGGTTGGACACCCCGTCGCCGGCGCTGACCGTGGTGACCTGGACGGTCGTCATCGGCGCGCTGCTCGCGCTCGCGATGGCCCTCGGGCGTCGGCGCTGGTGGCTCGCGACCGTCGTGGTGTTCGCGATCACCTTCCTCCTGCCGATCGCACTCGAGTTCGCCCAGGCCGTGGGTTGGGCGACCGGGCACTGGCAGGGGCGGTACGCGCTGCCGTTCGCGGTCGGCGTGCCGTTGCTCGCAACCATGTCGCTCGAGCGCGACGGCCCCGGCGCGCGCTTGAGCGCGAGCCTGCTCCCCGTCGGGCTGGCCGCTGCGCTCGGAGTCGCGTCGGTCTTCGCGTTCGCGCAGAACGTGCGCCGCTACACCGTGGGCTACGACGGCCACGTCTGGTTCTTCCTCGACCCGCAGTGGTCACCGCCCGGCGGCGCGCTCCTCATCACGGTCGGCTTCACGGTCGCGATGGGGCTGACGATCGCCTGGCTGCTGACGGGCTCCGATCCGGTCGCGCCACCGGACGCAGCCCTGGACCAGGATCCCGTCGACGCGCCGGTCGCCACCCCGGCTCCTTTCGGGGCGCGTTAGACGTACCAGGGCACGTCGAAGACACCCCGAAACGAGCCGAGTGGGGTCAGGTGCGGTCGAGGATCTCCGCGGCGGCGCGCTCGCCGGAGCGGACCGCGCCGTCCACGGCACCGTGCGAGACGGTCGACGTCTCGGTGCCGGCCCAGTGCACGCGGCCGAGCGGCTGTCGGAGCAGCGGGCCGTACCGGGTCAGCAGCCCGGGTGGGAAGTGCGCCATCGAGCAGCCCCGCGTCCACTCCTGCTTCCACCACGCGGTCTCCACGAAGTCGACGGGAGAGGCCGCGCGTCGGCCCAGCCGTGCGGTCAGCGCGTCGACCACCGCCTGGCGCCGTTCCGCCGGGTCGAGCGCGTCGACGCGTGCCGCCACCGGCCCGAAGGTGAACGACGCGATCACGCCCGGCGTGCCCGAGGACGGCGACGCGTCGATCGTGACCTCCGACGCGGCCCCGGGCTCCGCGGTCTGGCCGCTGAACCCGTCGGCCCGCCAGAACGGCTCGTCGTAGACGATCAGCGTCTTGGACTCCGGTCCCGCGACCGCGCTCTTGTACAGCTCGAGCCGGTCGGCGGGCAGCGCGGGTTCGAACTCGATCTCGCTCGCGAGCGCGGGCGGGATCGTGACGACGACGTGGCGCGCGGTGACGCCGATGCCGTCGGCTTCCACCTCGACGCGGTCGTCGTGCTGCGTGACGGCCCGGACCGGGCAGCCGAGGTGGATGGCGTCACCGAGGTCGTCGGCCATCTTCGCCGCGATCGAACCGAAGCCCCCGTCGACCAGGTTCTCCTGGGCGCCCTTCTCGATGGAGAACAGGTGGTTGATGCTGCCGTGCGCGCGCACCAGGAACAACAGGTGGAGGAACGACGTGTCCTCGAGCCCGCCGGTGAACAGCCCGCGCACCGCCATCTCGAAGAGATCGGCCCCGATCCCCTTCTTGATGCCGGATCGGGCGACGAAGTCGGCCACCGTCCGCCGATCCCACTCCGCGGCGTGCTTGGCGGTCCACGGCGCGTCGATCGGCACCTGCTTCGACATCCGGTCGACCTTCGCCTGCGCTCGCGCGATCGAGAGCACCGCCAGCGGGCTGATCTTCGGGATCAACCCGGTGTACCGCCGGATGCGGTCGCCGTCGACGAGCAGGTGCTTGCCCTGGACGTACGTCTTGTACGTCGTGACGCCGAGCTCGGCCGCAAGGGCGAGGGTCACGTCGTGGTACGGGGCGATCCAGCCGCCCCCGCGGTCGACCGGCGTGCCGTCACCGAGCGGCTCGGTCCAGACCCGGCCGCCGACCCGGTCGCGCGCCTCGACCACGACCACCGAGCGCCCGGCCTGGCTGAGCCGGCGGGCCGCGGTCAGCCCCGCGTACCCGGCACCGACGACGCAGACGTCCGCCTCGATGCGTCCCCCCGCGTCCGCCACGAGCCGCGACGGTATCCGGATCGCGGTCCGCTGTCCCACGCCGACGTTTCCCGGCGCGGGTCCCCGGGAATGCATCCACGCGATGCGATGGGGCTACAGCCTGATGTCCGAGGAGCACGGCCCCCGGGCGCTCGTCGATGCGGCGGTGCGTGCGGAGGAGGCCGGGTTCGACTTCGTCACGCTCTCGGATCACTTCCATCCGTGGCTGCACAGCCAGGGTGCGAGCCCGTTCGCCTGGAGCGTGCTCGGCGCGATCGCCGAACGGACCGAGCGCATCGAGATCATGACGGCCGTCACCTGCCCGACGGTGCGCTACCACCCGGCAGTGATCGCGCAGGCGGCGGCGACGGTCGCGGTGATGAGCGAGGGCCGGTTCGCGCTCGGGCTCGGAGCGGGCGAGCTCCTGAACGAGCACGTCGTCGGCCGGGGCTGGCCGGCTCCCGACCAGCGCCTCGCCATGGTCGGCGAGGCGATCGACATCATGCGCGTGCTCTGGCAGGGCGGGTCGCACAGCCACCACGGGCGCTTCTTCGACCTCGACACCGCCGAGCTGTTCACCCGCCCGGAGGTCCCGCCGCAGATCCTCCTCGCGGGCGGCGGCAAGCGGGCCCTCGCGCTCGCGGCCAACGTCGCCGACGGGATGTTCGCCACCGAACCGTCGGGCGAGCTCGTCGAGGGGTACCACGACGCGGGCGGGCGCGGACGGGTGCTCGGCCAGGCGGTCATGTGCGTCTCCGCGGACGAGGAGACCGGACAGCGCGCCGCGGTCGACCGGTGGCGCTTCGCATCGGGAGGCTGGCCGGTGCAGGCGAACCTGCCGACCCCCGCGGCGTTCGAAGCCGCGACGTCGACCGTGCGGTTCGAGGACCTCGCCGACACGGTCTCGGTGGGTCCCGACCCCGACCCGCACGTGCGGAACCTCGGGAAGTGGCTCCGCGCGGGCTTCACGGATGTCTGCATCGTGCAGGTCGGCAGGGACCAGGACCGGTTCTTCGACGCCTGGGAACGGGATCTGCTGCCGTTGCTCGCGGCCACGGAGATCGACGGCGTCACCACTGCAGTGGCCCCGGACTGACCGCGGTCGTTCTCCGACGGCGCGTTTCGCCCCGCGGCCTCCGACGTGAGATCCTGAGCCGGGACGGGAGCGCGACACCGGGACAGGAGGCGCCGTGGCATCGGAGGCAGAAGCGCGTCTCGTGCTCGCGCTCGAAGCCGCGGAGCTCGGAACCTGGACCTGGGACATGGCCGCGGGGACCACGGTCTGGGACACCCGGCTCGAGCAGCTCCACGGCCTCGAGCCCGGCGGGTTCGGCGGCACCTACGAGGACTGGCTCGCCGCGATGCATCCGGCGGACCGCGACGAGTGCCTGGCCCGGGTCGAGCGCGCACTCGCGAACCCGGGCCCGTACCTCCTCCTCCACCGCACCATCTGGCCCGACGGCACCGTGCGCTGGCTCGAGTGCCGCGGCAGCGTCACGGTCGACGAGGCGGGCACGCCCACGGGCACCATCGGCGTCGCGATCGACGTCACGGACCGCGAGGACCGGGGCGCGGTCGTCGCCGAGCAGCTCGCGCAGGAGCGGAGCGTCGTCGAGGCGTTGCAGCACGCGCTGCTCCCGTCCGAGCTGCCGACGGTTCCCGGTGTCTCGGTCGCCGCGCGTTACGTGCCGGCATCGGGACCGGCGGAGATCGGTGGTGACTGGTACGCGGTGGTTCCGCTCGAAGGCCGTTCGCTCGGGCTCGCGATCGGCGACGTCGCCGGTCATGGCCTCGGCGCAGTCGCCGACATGGCCGACGCGCGCTTCAGCGCGCGTGCGCTCGCGCTGACGGAACCCGCGCCCGAGCGGGTGCTGGATCGCCTCGACGAGGTCGTGCGCGTCTTCGACGACAACGTCCTCATCACCGCGCTCTACGGGGTGATCGACCCGGACGCCCGGACCTGGACCTACGCGGCCGCGGGCCACACTCCGGCAGTCCTGCGCACTCCGGACGGCGACGCGAAGCTCCTCGACGCACGCAACGGACCGCCGCTCAACTGCGGGGCCACCTATCACTCGCACCGGGTGCCGCTCGAGCCCGGCGCGCGGATCGTGCTCTACACCGACGGGCTGGTCGAGCGCCGGGACGAGGGCATCGACGACGGGCTCGCCCGGCTCCGCGCCGCCTGCGCGGGGGGACCCTCGGAGCCCGACGCGCTCTGCGACCACCTGCTGCGCGAGCTGCTCGGCCGGCGTGGCTCCGACGACGACGTGGCGCTGCTCGTGGTCGCGCTGGACTGACCGGCGGCGCGGTTCCCCCGGCCGGCGCTACGCGCTCCGGCGGCTGGCACGCGGCTTGGCGCCGGCGCGCCGCTTTGCCGGGCGCTTCGTGGTCCGCTTCGCCGCCCGCTTCTTCGCGGTCTGCTTCTTCGCCTGCTTCCTCGGTGACCGGTTCGGGCGCGCACCTCCCGATCCTCCCTCCAGGCTCGCCCGCAGCGCGTCCATCAGGTCGATGACCTGGGCCGTCGGTGCCTCCTCCTGCGGCTCGAGCTGCTTGCCCTGCTGCTTCGCCCTGATGACCTTGCGCAGCTGCCGCTCGTAGTCGTCGCGGTAGCGCTTCGGGTCCCAGTCCGTCGCGAGGGAGTCGACGATCTGCGCGGCGAGCTGCTTCTCGCGCGTGCTCAGCGTCGGCTTCCGGCTCGGGACGTCGGGGACGTCGGACTGCGGGACGACCTCGTCCGCGAAGAGGAGCGTGGACAGCGCCAGGCCCTTCCCGAACGGACGGACCGCCGCAAGGTGCTGGCGCTCGCGAATGACGATCCTCCCGATGCCGATCCGCTGCCGGTCCTCCATCACCGCGGCGAGCAACGCGTAGGCCTTGGTCGCCTCCGTGCCGGCCGGCGTGAGGTGGTACGTGCGTTCGAAGCTGATCGGGTCGATCTGCTCGAGCGGGACGAAGTCCTCGATCTCGATGGTCTTCGTCGCCGCGGGCGCGAGCCGCTCGAGCTCGTCCGGTTCGAACACGACGTACTTGCCCTTGCTCGTCTCGTAGCCCTTCCGCAGGTCCTGGTACTCGACGACCTTGCCGGACTTTCCCGAGACGCGCTGGTTGTGGACGCGAGAGCCGTCGGGCGCGATCTGGTGGAAGTGCACGTCGTGCTCGCGGATCGCCGGGAAGATGCGGACCGGGATGTTGACCAGCCCGAAGCTGATCGAACCGGTCCAGAGGGAACGGGCCATCGCGTGCTCCTCGCTCGTCGGGCGTACCGGGGTTCTTCCCGCCGTGTGTCCGCTCCATGCCCGGCGGTCGCCGATCGGGCGCGCCCTAGGCTGAGGCGATGGCCGGGTCGGCGAGCCCCCCGACGCTCGAAGCCGCGCTCGACGAGCTGTACGGCGTCGAGCCGTCGTCGTTCGTCGAGGTCCGCAAGCGCCTCGCCGGCGCACTGCGGTCCGCTGGCGACCCCGCGGGCGCGAAGTCGCTGCTCGCGGCGCGCCGCCCGACGACCGCGGCCTGGGCGCTCAACCAGCTGAGCCGGGAGCACCCCGAGCTGGTCGAGACCTTCCTCGCGGCCAGCCACGACCTCGAGCGGGCACAGACCGGCGAGCTGCCCGGCGGCAGGGACGCGGCGCGCGACGCGACCCGGGCCCAGCGAGACGCCCTCGATGCCGTGAGCGACGCCGCGCTTGCGGCGCTCGGCGAGCGCGGGACGGACGCCTACCGCGGTCCCATCCAGGCGACGTTGCGCGCGTCCGGCGCCGATCCGGCCGTCGGCGACCAGCTCCGGCACGGCCGGTTCGAGCGGGAGCTGACCGGCGCCACCGGGTTCCCGGACTTCCCGGGCCTGACCCTCGTGCCGGATCTGGAACCGTCGGCGACGACCGCAGCCGAGGCCGAGCGCGGGGCGCGGCCCCGGAAGGCCCCACCGAAGCAGAGATCGAAGCCCGAGCGCGAGCGCGGGGCCGACCGCGCGGCCGAGCGGGCGGAGCAGGCCGCGCGGGCCCGGGCCGCGCGCGAACGCGAGGCGGCCGAGGAGCGGGACCGCCTGCTCGCGGAGGCGGAGGACGCGGCGCGCCGTGCGGGTGACGAGCGCGCCGCAGCCGAGGCTGCCGCCGCAGCCGTGCACCACCGGATCGACGTCCTGAAGCAGGACCTCGACCGCGCTCGGCACGAGGCGCGGGCCGCGGACGACCGGGCGTCGCGCGCTGATCGAGAGGCGACGCGGCTCGACCGCGCCGCCGCGAAGCTCCGTCCCCGCTGATCCCCCGGTCGCGGAATCGTGGGCACGCGCTGCGCGCCCGGGTTCTGATCCGTCGGGTTCGGGGTACGAGGGAGGGGTACGCGAGAGCGAGGAGTGCCCGATGGCGACGACGAAGCAGAAGCAGGCGGCCCGCAAGAACCTCGAGAAGGCGAGGAAGGCGCAGAGCGACCGCGCCAGAGGGAAGAAGGTGCCGAAGAAGACCAAGGGCCTGAGCACGGCGCAGCAGAACCGGATGTCGGAGTCGACGTTCGCGTTCCCGAAGGAGCGCAAGGAGCCGCTCAACGACGCGAAGCACGTTCGCAACGCGATCGCCCGCTTCGACCAGGTCGAGGGAGTCACGGACCGCGAGCGGGACGCCGCCTGGAAGCGGATCCGCACCGCGGCGAAGAAGTTCGACGTCGAGGTCACCGAGAAGAGCTGGCGCGAGCTCTTCGAGGGGGGCAAGGCGCGCAAGCGCTGAGTGCCCGCCTCGGAGATGGCGGTCAGCCGACGAGCAGCTCGGCCGCCACGTGGAGGTCGCGGACGAGGTCGTCACGCATCTGGTCCTTGCGCTCGGCGGCCCGCAGCACTGCGGCCGGGTGGTAGGTCGGGACGACCGCCACCGCGAGCTGCTCGACCACCTGGCCCCGCAGCTCCGTCACCTTCGCGGACGGTCCGAGCACCGCCTTGGTCGCGATCGCGCCGAGACAGACCAGGACCTTCGGGGTGACGACGGCGAGCTCCTGCTCCCACCACTGCGAGCAAGCGACCACCTCGGAGCGCGACGGCGACTTGTGGATCCGGACCTTGCCGCCCCGGGTCTGGTCCCACTTGAAGTGCTTGACCGCGTTCGTCACGTAGACGACCGACCGGTCGATGCCCGCGTCCGCGAGGACGTCGTCGAGCAGCGCGCCGGCCGGGCCGACGAACGGGTGGCCCGCGCGGTCCTCCTTGTCCCCCGGCTGCTCGCCGAGCAGCATCAGCTCGGCCGGCGCGGGTCCCTCTCCGAAGACCATCTGCGTCGCGTGCTCGTACAGCGGGCAGTCCCGGCAGCCGTCGGCCGCACGGTGGATCCCGTCGAGCTCGTGCTCGCGGCTCGGGCCCGGCGCGCGGTCGGGCACGGCTAGGCCTCCGTCCGGCAGCGGTGGCGGCGAGCGCGGCCCGGTCGGGGCACTAGATCGGGTTCGGGCTGTCCGGGGTCGCCGCCTCGCCTTCGTCGTGCTCGTCGTCCGGATCGAGGTCGTCGGGGTCGTCGAGGATCTGCTCCGCGTTGAAGGCGCTCAGCGCGTCGTCGACTCCCTTGTCGGAGTCCTTGCGGGGTTCGGTGGGCATCGCGAGCTCCCTGCGGTCATGACCGGTGTCCGTGCGGTCTACCCGGCGCCGCGCGGCTCCACACTCGGCGGGCCCGAGGCAACGGTTCACGACGGCCGGGGGTACCGTCGACCGACGCCCGCTCGCCGCCCGGAGAAGATGACGCCATGGGCCAGAACCTCGCGCAGCAGCTGATCGCCGCCCACCTCGTCGAGGGCGAGATGGTCGCCGGTCAGGAGATCGGCATACGCGTCGACCAGACCCTGACGCAGGACGCGACCGGCACCATGGTGATGCTCGAGCTCGAGGCGATGGAGCTCGACCACGTCCGCACCGAGGTCTCCGCGCAGTACGTCGACCACAACCTGCTCCAGGCCGACTACCGAAACGCGGACGACCACCTCTTCCTGCACAGCGCGTGCCAGCGGTTCGGGCTCTGGTACAGCAAGCCGGGCAACGGGGTCAGCCACCCGGTGCACATGCAGCGGTTCGGCATCCCGGGCAAGACGCTCCTCGGCTCGGACAGCCACACCTGCGCCGCGGGCTCCCTGGGCATGCTCGCGATCGGCGCGGGTGGGCTCGAGGTCGCGATGGCGATGGCCGGGGAACCGTTCCACCTCGTGATGCCGCAGATCTGGGGCATCGAGCTGGTGGGGGAGCTGCCGGACTGGGTCAGCGCCAAGGACGTCATCCTCGAGGTGCTCCGGCGCCACGACGTCACCGGCGGGCTCGGCCGGATCATCGAGTACCGCGGTCCGGCGCTCGCGCAGCTCTCGGCCATGGACCGCCACGTGATCGCGAACATGGGCGCCGAGCTCGGCGCGACCGCCTCGGTGTTCCCGTCGGACGACGAGGTGCGTCGCTTCCTCACCTCGGAGGAGCGCGGATCCGACTGGGTCGAGCTCCGGGCCGACGCCGACGCCACCTACGACATCGAGGAGCAGATCGACCTCGCGCAGCTCGAGCCGCTCATCGCGCTGCCGTCGAGCCCGGGCAAGGTGGTGCCGGTGCGCGAGGTCGCGGGCACCGAAGTCTTCCAGTGCGTCATCGGCTCGTCCGCGAACCCGGGGATGCGCGACTTCGCCATCGCCGCGCTGATCGTCGACGGGCGCCAGACCCACGAGCGGGTGTCGTTCGATGTGAACCCGACGTCGCGCCAGACCCTCGAAGCGCTCGACGTCGAGGGGTACCTGTACAAGCTCATCGCCGCGGGCGCGCGCATCCACCAGGCCGGGTGCATGGGCTGCATCGGGATGGGCCAGGCGCCGGCGACCGACCGGGTCAGCCTCCGGACGATGCCGCGCAACTTCCCGGGCCGCTCGGGCACGCCCGAGGACCAGGTCTACCTCTGCAGCCCGGAGACCGCTGCCGCCTCCGCACTCACCGGCGTCATCACCGACCCGCGCGAGCTCGGCATGCCCTACCCGCGCTACGAGCCGTCGAACCGGTCGTTCGTGAACACGGCGATGCTCGTCGCGCCGCCGCCCGACGGCCGGCTGGTCATGCTGGTCAAGGGTCCGAACATCGCGTCGCTCCCCGACTTCGAGGAGCTGCCGGAGACGATCCACGGCCCGGTGCTGCTGAAGATGGGCGACAACGTCTCGACCGACGAGATCCTCCCGGCCGGTGCGTCGGTCCTGCCGCTGCGCAGCAACATCCCCGCGATCAGCCGGTTCGCGTTCTCGCGGCTCGACGACACCTATCACGACCGCGCGCTGGTGATCCGGGAGGCGGGCGGGCACGTCGTCGTCGGCGGGGCCAACTACGGGCAGGGCTCGAGCCGCGAGCACGCGGCGATCGCGCCCCGCTACCTCGGCCTCCACGCGGTGATCGCGAAGGGGTTCGCGCGCATCCATGCGCAGAACCTCGTCAACTTCGGCGTCCTGCCCATCACCTTCGCCGACCCGCACGACTACGACCGGGTGGAGCAGGGCGACGAGATCGTGATCCCGCACGCGGCGGACCAGATCCGGGCCGGGGGTGAGGTCACGGTCGAGAACCGGACGCGGTCCGAGAGCTACCGCTGCATGCACGCGCTCTCGTCGCGCCAGGTCGACCTCGTGGCCGCCGGCTCCCTGATCAGCTTCCTGCGCCACCAGGTCAACGCCACCTGACCCACCCCGAGCTTTGGCGTCGCCTCCCCACCACAGAGGGGGGTAAGCGACGCCAAAGCGATGGTGGGAGTGGGTCAGGGCTGCTGGAGGCGGAAGGTGGCGCCGGTCGGGTCCGCGGCGGTGGCGAGCCGTCCGTAGGGCGTGTCCTGGGCCGGGTCGACGACCTTGCCGCCGAGCGCCTCGATCTGCCGCAGCGTCGCGTCCTCGTCCGCGACGTTGAAGTAGACCGTCCAGAACGACGTGGTCGCGCCCATCGCGGCGGCGTCCATGATCCCGGCGGCCTGGGCGTCGCCCTCGCCGAGCGTCGTGTAGCGGAACTCCGGCGAGTCGCTCATCGCGTGGGTCTCCCACCCGAACACGTCCCGGTAGAACGGCACGGCCGCGTCGTAGCCGGTGGTGTGGAGCTCGAACCACGCCGGCGCACCCGGTTCGGCGATCACGCCGAAGCCCGGCATCTCGTTCGGTTGCCACGCACCGATGGTGGCGCCGCTCGGGTCGCCCATCACCGCCATCGAGCCGAGGGCGTGCACGGCCATCGGCGGCACGAAGACCTGGCCGCCCTGCTTCGTCGCGTTCGCGACCACCGCCTCGATGTCGTCGGTCGTGAGGTAGAGGTTCCAGCCGTCGGGCTGACCGGTGGTGCCGTCGTTCCCCATGAGACCGGCGACCATCTCGCCGTCCTTGAAGAAGTTCTTGTAGCCGCCGTAATCGGGCCCCGGGTCCTGGAGCTCCCACCCGAACAACGTCCCGTAGAACTTCTCGCTCGCCGCCGGGTCCGAGGTGGAGAGCTCGATCCAGCAGGGGGCACCGGGCGGGCGGACGTCGGGCTTGGGCATGGGAGGCTCCTTGAGGGAGAGTCGGCCCGGGTCGGGCCCGGTTGGTACTGAGACGGCTCCGGGGCTCGGAACTCATCGGTCGGTCTACAGGAAGCGAGGCACCGAGGACATGGCGAAGCAGCGGACGGTCGTGGTCACCGGATCGGCGTCGGGGATGGGCGCCGCGACGAAGGCGCGCCTCGAAGCGGACGGTCAGCGGGTCATCGGCGTGGACCTGCGCGACGCGGACGTCGTCGCGGATCTCGGCACCGCGGCGGGCCGCTCGGCCGCGATCGACGCGGTGACCGAGCAGGCGGGCGGCGTGCTCGACGGGCTCGTGACCTGGGCCGGGATCGCCGGCCTCACCACGACGGCCGGCAGCCTGCTCGCGTCGGTGAACTACTTCGGCAGCGTCGCGCTCCTCGACGGCCTCCGGCCGCTCTTGGCCCGGGGTGACCGTCCGGCCGCGGTGGCGATCAGCTCGAACTCGACCACGTGCCAGCCCGGCATCCCCATGGACGTCATCGAGCGGTGCCTGGACGGCGACGAGCCCGGCGCGCGGGCCGCGGCCGACGCGGCCGGGGCGATGGCGACCTATCCGGCCGCCAAGACCGCCATCGCCTGGTGGGTGCGGCGCCACGCGGTCACCGACGAGTGGGCCGGGGCCGGGATCACCCTGAACGTGGTGGCCCCCGGGGCGGTCGAGACGCCGCTGCTGCAATCGACCCGCGAGGACGAGACGATCGGCAAGTTCGTCGACCAGTTCCCGGTCCCGGTGGGGCGCAAGGGTGAGCCGGACGAGCTTGCCGCGTTCGTGCAGTTCCTCCTCGGGCCGGACGCCCGGTTCTTCTGCGGCTCGGTCGTGTTCGTCGACGGCGGCTCCGACGCGGAGCTGCGCGCGGACGACTTCCCCATGCCGATGGGCCGTCGCCGGTAGCCCGCGCTGCAGGGAGACGCGGGCGGTCAGGCGACGACCGGCTGGATCTCCTCGGTGCACGCGGGACAGCGCGTGGCCCGGGCCGGGATCTCCGTGAAGCACCGGGGGCAGTCGCGCTTCTCGGGCGGCTCGCCCGGCCTGCCGCGCTTCTGCAGCTCCTTGGCGGTGTCGAACGCCTTCACGATCAGGAAGAGCGACGCGGCCACGATGAGGAACGTGATGATCGCGTTGATCAGCGCGCCGTACTGGATGACGCCGTCGCCGATCGTGAACGTGAGGTCGTTGAAGCTGGGCTGGCCGAAGATGCCGCCGATGGCGTTCAGGATGACGCCGTTGACGAGCGCGTCCACGACCTGCTTGAAGTAGAGACCGAGGATGAAGGCGATCGCGAGCTCGAGCACGTTGCCTTCGAGTGCGAACTCCTTGAACTCGTGGAGCCAGCCGCGCACGCGTTCTCCCATGACCGCACCTCCGGGGTGATCGGGACGATGTTCGGGTTTCGGCGAAACTAGTGCCCCGGCCGGCAACGTCTCCCGGGCTCCGGTCGGCCCGGAACGACGCTCACGGAGAGGCGGCGGTGGTTCGCGCGGGGTCGCTCGGGGTACCTACAGGTGTGCCTACGGACCCGGTGACCGCGCGCTTCCCGCCACAACGAGCCAGCGTCGCGGCGGCGCGCCAATTCGTCACCGAGACGCTGGTGGACGCGGGCGTGACCAGCGTGCTCGACGAGGCGCGGCTGCTCGTGAGCGAGCTCGCGACGAACGCGGTGGTCCACGCGGCGACCGACTTCTCCGTGAGCATCCACATCGGCGCGGGGCGCGTGTACGTCGAGGTGCGTGACGGCGACCCCATGGGCATCGAAGCGGTCGAGGATCTGCCGGAGATGCCCATCCGCGGTCAGGGCCTGCGGATCGTGGGCCGTCTGGCCGGGGACTGGGGCTCGCGCGCCGAGGACCACGGCAAGGTCGTGTGGTTCTCGGTGGAAGCCTGAGCCGTTTCGCCTGGTCGCGCGGAGGGTAGACGCCGGTCTCATGAAGCTGACCCGCCGGATCCCGTCCGCCCTGCTGGCACCGATGTTCATCGTCGGCGGCTGGGACGCCGCGGTCCGCCCCCACGGCAAGGCGGCGAAGGCCTCGGTCGTGACCGAGAAGGTCATCGACGCCGCCGGGCTCACGACCGACACGGATCAGCTCGTCCGGATCAACGGCGCGGCGCAGGTCGGCGCGGGCGTGCTGCTCGCCGTCGGCGTCGTGCCCCGCCTGGCCGCCGCGGTGCTCGCCGCCTCCCTGGTCCCCACGACCCTGGCCGGGCACCGGTTCTGGGCCGAGGAGGACCCCGGGGCGCGGGCGGCCCAGCGCATCCACTTCCTCAAGAACCTCGGGCTGCTCGGTGGCCTGCTCCTCGTCGTCGCCGGGAGCGAGCCCGGCTTCGTCGACCGGCACCTGCACCACGAGGAGTGACACCGACGCGGCGGCTCAGTCGTCAGTCGTCGTCGTGGTGGTCGTCGTGTGAGGCGACGGCCTTCGCATCCTCGGGCGTCGCGACGTCGCGCTCGGGCTTCGGCTCGCCCTCGATGTCGCCGTGGGCGAGCTCGACGGCTTCTTTCGCGTCTTCTTCGTTGACGTCGTCACCGGAGCGGTCGGCGAGTGCCTTCGCCTCGGCGTCGCGATCGCCGGTCGCCGCGTGCAGCAGCTGGCGCGCGCTGGGCCGGTCGTCCTGGTCCTCGTTGCGCACGAGGGAGTTGTCCTCGGGCACGGCCGTCTCCTTCCGACGCGGACGGGGGAACCGCCCGCGTGGGATACCCGAGCGCACTTCGCGCGAAACCGCCGCGCCCGGCGGTGTCAGGCCAGCGGCGGGAGGCGCTGCGGATCGGCGGGCATCGGCGCCATCGGATCGGGACCCGACGCGAGGCGCGCCGGCACGGTGCGGATCGTCCACCGGTCCGGGCGCAGGTCGGGATCGTCGAGCTCGTCCCAGGTGATCGGCACGGAGACCGGCGCGCCCGGTGCCGGTCGCGCGCTGTAGGGGGCGACGAGCGTCTTGTTGATCGCGTTCTGGGTGTAGTCGAGCCGCGCCCGGCCGTCGCGGTCGCGCTTGGTCCAGGTCCAGCTGACCAGGTCCGGCGCGGTCGCGCCCACCGCGCGCGAGATCTGCTCGACCCACGCGCGCGTCTCGCTGAAGCTCGGACCCGCGACGATCGGGATCCAGATCTGGATGCCCCGCTGCCCGGTGACCTTCGGGTAGCCCCGCACCTGGAGGTGCTCGAGCGCGGTGCGGTGCAGCCGCGCGAGGACGAGCAGCTCGTCCCAGGTCGTCTCGGTGCCCGGGTCGAGGTCGATCAGCGCGTACGTCGGCGCGCGCACGTCCGGGATGCGCGAGGTCCACGGGTGCAGCTCGATCGCGGCCTGGTTCGCGAGCCAGACGAGCGTCGGGGTCGAGTCGGCGACCACGTACTGCTCGCTCTCGCCCGGATCGGCCTCGGTGTTGTCCCAGCGGGTGACCCAGTCGGGCGCGTGCGCGGGGATCTGCTTCTGCCAGAAGCCCTTCGAGGCGCTCCCGTTGGGGAACCGGTTGAGGTTGAGCGGCCGGCCCTCGAGGTAGGGGAGCAGCGTCGGGGCGATCGTCGCGTGATAGCGGACCAGGTCGCGCTTGGTGACGGGCTGTCCGTCGCCGCCCGCGGGGAAGAGCACCTTGTCGAGGTTGGTGAGCGCGATCTCGTGCCCCGCCACCGACCAGGTCGCCTTCTCGGGCAGCGCGTCGAGCTCCTCGAGCTCGTCGGGCGTCGCGGGCGCGTGCTCCGGCGTGGTCGGGTGCGCGGGCTGCTCACCGCCCTCGCGCGTCCAGAGCCGCTCGGGGTTCGCCGCGACCTCGTCGTTGGTCCGGCCGCTCAGCACCGACCGGGGGTGCTCCTCGGGGTCCCAACCCTCGATCGCGTGATCGTCGCGCTTGTGCATGAGGAGCCAGTTGTCCTTGCCCCCGCCGCGCGCGCCGGGCTTGCCCTTGGTGCGGATCATGACGATGCGGCCCTTGATCTTCTCGCCGAACAGCTCCGCGTGGACCTCGCCGCCGCCGATCGCGGTTGCCGGGTCCTCGTCCTTGTGGAGCTCCCACGTGCCCCGGTCCCAGACGATCACGTCGCCGCTGCCGTACTGCGCGTCGGGGATCACCCCCTCGAACAGCTCGTACTCCATCGGGTGGTCCTCGACGTGCACCGCGAGGTGCCGCACGGCCGGGTCGAGCGTCACGCCCTTCGGCACCGCCCAGCTCGCGAGCACGCCGTCCACCTCGAGCCGGAAGTCGTAGTGCAGCCGTCGGGCCCGGTGACGCTGGATGACGAACCGGCGCGCGCCCGACGACTCGACGGGGACGCCGGCCGGCTCGGGGGTCTTGGAGAAGTCACGCTTCTCCTGGTAGCGCTCCAGGCTCATCGCGCACCGCAGCGTAGGCGTGGTCCCGCGGCTACCGGTGCGCGGAGCTCCGCGGCCGCGATGTCTCGCGCGGCTCCCGCTCGGCAGTCAGTGCGAAGACGTATGCCGCGCCGATCACGACCGCGATGAAGGCGAGGAGCATGAGCACCATCTCGAGGACGTGTGCACCCATGTGCGTGTCGTACCCGTTCCCCGCGCGCCACAATCCGGGCCCGGAACCCGCTTCGCGGTGGTTTTGGAGCAGGGGTTGCGGGTACGCGCACCGGGGACGCACGACCGAAGGAGGCGACGATGGCGGGAGCACTCGAAGGAAGGCGGATCGCGTTCCTCGTGGCGAACGAGGGAGTCGAGCAGGCCGAGCTGACCGAGTCGTGGAAGGCGGTCGAGGGTGCCGGCGGGGCGCCGGAGCTGATTGCGACCGAAATGGGCGAAGTGCAGGCGTTCCGGCATCTCGACCGGGCCGACCGGTTCACCGTGGACCGGAGCACTGCGGATGCCGAGGCCGAGCGCTACGACGGCCTGGTCCTGCCGGGGGGTGTCGCCAACGCCGACACGATCCGCACGGACCGCGACGCGGTCCGGTTCGTCGGCGAGGTGATCGACGCCCGCCTGCCGATCGCCGTCATCTGCCACGGACCGTGGATCCTCACCGAGGTCGACGCGCTCCACGGCCGGACGCTCACCTCGTGGCCGAGCCTCCAGACCGACCTCCGCAACGCGGGCGCGCACTGGGTCGACGAGGAGGTCCACGTCGAGCCGGGCCTGGTCAGCAGCCGAAAGCCCGACGACCTGCCTGCGTTCTGCTCGGCGCTGGTCGAGGAGTTCAGGGTCGGGCCACGCCCGTCCCGTCCCGAGGCCGGCTCACCTCTCGCGGTCTGAGCGTCGCGGTCCGAGATCGGTCGTCCGAACCTCCGTGCGGTGAAGGAGCAGCATCGATGAGCGACAAGCCGAGCGCCCAGGAACGGGTGGAGGAAGCGTCCGAGCGGGCCGAGGCCGCGGTCGACGCGGTGAAGGACAAGCTCACCGACCCGATCCGCAAGGATCGCTGAGCCCGCCGGGGTCGAGCGGTCAGTCGTTCGCCCGGCTCAGGCCGCCTTCGCGACGGGGGCCCGGGCCGCCCGTTGCTGCCGGCGTCGAGCCTCCTTGAGGACCCGGAGCAGGCGACGCTCCTCGGCCAGCACGAAGCGGCCGTCGCGGGCCGGCTTCTCGTGCCACAGGCCGGGAAGCGCGCCCTCGACGTAGAGGTCGACGACATCGGGGTGGACGTACGACGCGCGCGCGACCGTCGGCGTGTTGCCGAGCTGTCGTGCGACCACCTCGATCGCCGCGGCGGCCTGGCGTCGACCGTCGGCGTCGGATCGGGGCTCGTCGAGCGCCGACAGCGCGGTCGCCGCGAGCAGCGTGCCGATCCAGGTACGGAAGTCCTTGGCGGTGAAGTCCTCGTCCGTGGTCTCGCGCAGGTAGTCGTTCACGTCGCCGGACTCGATCTTGTGCTGGTTGCCTTGCTCGTCGACGTACTGGAACAGCCGCTGGCCCGGAAGGTCGCGGCAGCGGCGGACGATGCGCGCGGTCCGCGCGTCGTCGACGGTGACGGTGTGGCGTTGCCCGCTCTTGCCCGGGAAGGTGAACGCGATGTGGCTGCCGTGCACGTGGACGTGCGGGTCTCGTAGCGTCGTCAGCCCGAACGACCCGTTGGCCCGTGCGTACTCCTCGTTGCCGACCCGGATCAACGACGTCTCGAGGAGGTGCACCACCGTCGCCACGACCTTCTCCCGCGGGAGCCCGGGCACGCCGAGGTCGTCGGCGATGCGGCGCCGGATCGCGGGCAGCGCCTCGCCGAAGGCGATCAGGCGGTCGAACTTCATCTCCTCCTGCATCGCCCGCCACCCCGGGTGGTAGCGGTACTGCTTGCGGCCCTTCGCGTCCCGTCCCGTGGCCTGCAGGTGGCCGTGCGGGCTCGGGCAGATCCAGACGTCGGTCCACGCCGGCGGGATGGCCAGCGCCTGGATCCGCTCGACCTTCGCCCGGTCGGCGATCTTCCGGCCGTGGGTGTCCAGGTAGACGAACCCCTTGCCGGCGCGACGCCGGCCGAAGCCCGGGTCGTCGTCATGGACGTAGTGGAGCCCGTGACTCGAAGGAGGGGAGGTGTTCACTGCACCAGCCTTCCCGGCGGACACGCGCGGAAACGTGACGCGCGCTCAGGGCCGGCGCGCGTCGCGCGCAGCTTCGGCCTCGGGGTCGGGCGCGAAGCCGACGCCGACGCGTTCGTCGACGATCCGCTCTTCTTCGTGCGCGAGGTCGCGGAGGACCACGCGGTCCGCGTCGGTGAGCGGCGGTGCGAGACCCCGGGGCCAGAGGTTCCGGGCCAGGACCACGTTCAGCTCGGCGGCGTACAGGCTGACCTGCGCGACCAGCGCGAGCCAGGCCATCAGCCCGAGCACGACCGCGAACTGGCCGTAGACGGCCTGCGAGTGCTGCAGCTGGTGCTGGACCAGGGCGGTGCCGACGCTCAGCAGGATCGAGTACGCGACGCCGCCCGCGATCGCGCCGGGGAGGAGCGTCCGGCTCGTCACCGACGATGGTGTGAGCACGCGGAACCCGGCCGCGTAGAGCCCGATGTTGACCACCACCGCGCCGACGAACCCCGCGGCACGCGCCGCCATGGACTGGCCCGCAACGGTGGCGAGCCCGCTGAGCAGGGTGGACGCGGCGACCCCCAGGGCCAGGACGGCGAAGAAGAGCGCACTCCGGAGCAGGCGCGGGAAGAAGCCGGGGCGCGCCTTCGCGGGGACGTTCCAGACCTGAGCCATCGCGTGCTGCGAGGCCTGCGTCGATCCGAGCACCCCGTACACCAGGATGACGAGGCCGAAGGCGAGACCGAGCCCGCTTCCCGAGAGCGGGTGGTCCACGTTCTTGCCGATCTGCTCGCCGATGACCGGGAAGCGCGACAGCGTCGTACCGATCACGCTGTCCGAGACGGACCGGTTGCCGACGAAGCCGAGCACCGTCGTGAGGATCAGCAGGGCGGGGAAGATCGAGAGAAACCCGTAGTAGGTGAGCTCGGCCGCGAGCGCGCCGGCGCGGTCGTCGCCGAACTTCTTCACCACGCCGAACGCGAACGCGGCCGGCCGGAAGCGCCGCTGGGTGGTGTCGATGCGCTGCACGAGTGCACCCAGGTCCGGCATCCCTCGGTCCTACCCGATCGACGCGGCCGCGACCCGTAGGGTTCGGGCATCCGCCGAACGGGCAGACCTCGGGGATGCAACCGGAACCGCGCGCCGAGCGCAGCGCGGACCGGATCCCGATCCGGCGCTACGCGGCGTTCTGGGGCATCGGGGTGGCGATCGTCGGCGGGGTCTGGCTCGCGTGGTCGCTCGTCAACGCGCTGCTGACCGTGCTCGCGCTCCTGGCGGTCGCGGGCTTCTTCGCCGTGGTCCTGACCCCGGCAGTCGACCTGCTCGAGCGCCGGACGCGGATGCGCCGGGGCCTGGCCACGCTGGCGGTCTTCGTGGTCGGCGTCATCGTCTTCGGCGCCTTGGCGTACGCGTTCGCCCGCCCGGTCTACGACTCGTCGTCGACGTTCGCGAAGGACCTCCCGCACACGATCCGCGACGCGGAGCACGGACGCGGCCAGGTCGGGCACTGGCTGAAGGACATCGGCGCCCAGAAGTGGGCCCACGACAACCTGCCGAAGCTTCGCAAGTCGCTCACCGACACGAACGGGCCGCTGCTCTCCGCCGGCAAGACGGTGCTCACCGGCGTCGTCGCCTTCGTCACGATCCTCGTGCTCACCTTCCTCCTGCTCCTCGAAGGGCCGAGCATCAGCGCGTTCTTCTTCGACCTGCTCCCCGAGCGGCGGGCCGAGCGGATCCGACGGGTGGGTGCCGACGCGGCCCGCGCGGTGACCGGGTACATGGCCGGCAACCTGCTGATCTCGCTCATCGCCGGCGTCGCGATCTACATCTGGCTGCGCGCGTTCTTCCTGCCGTTCGCGCTGGTGCTCGCGCTCTGGGTCGCATTCGCGGACATGCTGCCGCTCGTCGGTGCGACCGTCGGTGCGATCCCCGCCGTCTTCGTCGCCCTGCTCGATTCACCGGGGACCGGGATCGCGACGCTCGGCTTCTTCGTCGTCTACCAGCAGTTCGAGAACCACGTCCTGCAGACGACCGTGATGTCCAAGACCGTCAAGCTGAACCCGCTCGGAGTGCTGCTCGCGGTGCTCGCCGGCGTCGAGCTCGCGGGTCTTCTCGGCGCGCTCCTCGCGATCCCGCTCGCGGGCGCGATCCAGGTCGTGACACGCGACGTCTGGTCTGAGCGCCGCGGCCGGGTCAAGGAGGTGCTGAGCCTCGGGACGTCCGAGGCGCCGACGGAGCCGGAGCCGCCGGGCCCGGACCTCGGCGACCCCCCGGACGGGGGGACCGCGAGCGGAACGGATTGAGCGCGCGGCGGGTCGGGTAGACGCGGAGGTGCACCTTCACCCCCGATGTCGAGGAGATCCGAGATGGAAGGCAAGAAGGACGAGCTCAAGGGTCGGGCCAAGGAAGCGGCCGGCGACCTCAGCGACAACGCTGACCTCAAGCGCGAGGGTCGGTCCGACAAGGCGGCCGGCAAGGTCAAGCAGAAGGTCGAAGACGCCAAGGACTGGGTCGAGGACAAGGTCGACGACCTCAAGCGGTAGTGAACGACCCCTCGCGGGGTCGAGCGAGCCGGCGGCGGAGGAAGCTCCGCCGCCGCTTCGCGTCCGGGCGCGGTTCGCGTCGCTGGTCAGCGCGTCCGGGCGCGGTTCGCATCTCGGCGCGACTGCGTTCGGGCGCGGCTCACGCTGAGGGCGCGGTTCGCGCCTCCGGTCAGTGCGACCGGGTGCGGAGGAAGCGGGGGACGGGCAGGGAGCGACGGGCGATCCCACCGGTCGCGGCGCGGCGCGCGGCGGTGCTCCACGCGCCGCGGGGCTGCTCGCACGCGGCCCGACCGCGGGCCTCCTCGAGCTCGACCGTGTGCTTGAGCGAGGTCCGGAGGTCGAGCAGGAGGTCGGTCACGTCGTGGGCGCTCACCACCGTGCGGTCACGCATCGACTCGAGCGCCGCGTCCACGACGTGCGCCACCGTCCATGACAGCGACATCTCGTCCATCGCCAGCTGCTCCGTCGGCACGGTCACCACCATCACCTCACCTCTTGTCACCACCGTGTGGTGTCCCCCCGCCGCGCAGGCGTCAAACCTGTGTCCGCAGCGTGGGCGTCCCGCCGCAGCCAGAGGCCGGGCCGGGTGACCGCGGCCTCGGCTGCGCCGGTGCCCGGACCCCGGCCACCGGCGAACCGGCATCCCGGCCTCCCCGTCGGTCGCTGACGGGTGGGGATCATCGTCGGGCTGTGCGCGGCTGCCTGCTTCGGCAGCGGCGATCTCCTCGGCGGGCGAGCCTCACGCGACGCGCCCACGCCCGTCGTCCTCTTCGTCGCCCACCTGAGCGCCGCGCTCGGCGCGGTGGTGCTGGCGCTGGTCTTCGCCGGGTCGCCGATCGGGATCGACCTGGCGTACGGCGCGGGCGCGGGCTGGTGAACGTGATCGGGCTCGGCCTCCTCCATCAGGGACTCGCGACCGGCCGGATGGGGGTCGTCGCCCCGACTGCCGCGTGGTCGCGGCCCTCATCCCGGTGATCTGCGGGCTGGCCGCCGGCGAGCAACCCGGGACGCTCGTCGTCGTCGTCGGCGTCGGCGGCGTCGTCCGGCGGCGTCGCGGTCGGTGCCGGTGATCGCCGGGGGGTCATCTCCCGCGAGGCGGACGAGGTGGGTGGCGGGCCGGTCTCACGGTCGGTCG
>DASXYP010000108.1:0-60657 GCA_036502405.1 Acidimicrobiia bacterium | reverse complement strand
CCCGGGCATCGTCGCGTCAGCTCCCTTCGGCCCGCCGGCGCTCACCCGGATCCGGCGCTTCCACGATCGAGCGCCGGAGACCTTCGGCCGCCGCTGCTCGTCTTTCATCTCTCGGCCTCCGCGACCGAGCGCCGGAGACCTTGGGAGAACCCGCGTAGGGTCGGCGACGTGGCACGCGGGCACGACGAAGCAGCACCGGTCACCGACATGCGCGGCAAGGTGGTTGCGATCACCGGCGCCAACGCGGGGATCGGGAGGGAGACCGCGGTCGCACTCGCCCGGATGGGGGCGACCGTCGTCATGACCGCACGCGATCCCGAGCGAGGTGCGGAAGCCTTGGCCGACGTGCGCGCCCGGAGCGCCGGCACGACCGTCGACCTGCTCCCGCTGGATCTCGCCGACCTGACCTCCGTGCGCGCGTGCGCCGATGCCCTCCTGGCGGACTACGAGCGCCTCGACGTCCTGGTCGACAACGCCGGGCTGGTGATGGCCCGCCGGACCGAGACGACGGACGGGTTCGAGACGACCTTCGGCGTCAACCACCTCGGCCACTTCGCCCTGACCACACTTCTGCTCGACCGGCTGCGTGCCAGCGCGCCGGCGCGGGTCGTGGTGGTCGCATCGCAGGCGCACAAGATGGCGCGGCGCGGGCTGCGCTTCGACGACCTGCAGTCCACCCGCCGCTACCGGGGCTTCGACGCGTACAGCCGGTCCAAGCTCGCGAACCTGTACTTCACCCGCGAGCTCGCCCGACGGCTCGCCGGCACCGGGGTCACTGCCAACGCCGCGCACCCGGGCTACGTCGCGAGCCGGTTCGGGCGCGACGGCGACATGCGCTTCGAGCCGGTCCTGCGACTCGGCGCCACGCTGCTCGCGGTCAGCGCCGAAGAGGGGGCACGCACGTCGGTGTACCTCGCGTCATCGCCGGAGGTCGAGGGTGTGACCGGCGGGTACTACGCGAAGTGCCGGCCCGCCGCGATGTCCAGGGCCGCGCTCGACGACGTCGCGGCCCGGCGGCTCTGGACGGTCAGCGAGTCCCTGCTCGCCGCCGCCCCCGAGTCCTGACCCTCCCCCCGATTTCGGCGTCGCTCGGGACCCATACGGGTCCCGGCCGACGCCAGAACAGGTGAGGGAAGGAGTCAGCTGCGGTTGAGGGCCCGGTCGGGGTGACGGGCAACACGGTAGATCGCGATGCCGTCGATGGTCTCGATGTACTCGTAGCGCGTGTCGACGTAACGACGGAGCCCCGGGTACTTGGACATCGGGTAGTACTGCGAGCCCCGGAACGCGGCGGACGACGTGTCGAGCACGTACTTCGGCGGGTGCGCGCGCAGGTCGTCCATCGTCTGGGCCAACGCGCCCGGCGTCGGCACGTTGGTCGAGATGTCACCGGCGGGCCGGCTGCCCCAGTCCCCCACGATGAAGCCGTTGGTGATGAAGCGGCTCGCGGGCCGCCGGTCGGACGCCCAGTAGATCTCCGGCATGTGGCCCCAGACGAAGATGTGGTCCGACACCGAGGTGTGCGTGTCGAGGTAGTGGCTCACCATCTGGTACTTCGGGTTGTCCCCCCACGGGCGGACCCAGAAGCCGAGCAGTGAGAACGACAGCGCGGAGACCGACGCGAACACGACCGTGGCCCTGAGGAGCCGTGGCCCACGGGTCACGAGCACGCCCGCGCTGAGCAGGCACAGCGGGGGCAGCAGCTGCAGGTAGTAGTGCCCGAAGAACCGGAACCCGACCGCGACCGAGAGCGCGGCTGACAGGAGCCAGATCCAGAGGTCGGTATCGGCTCCGGCGAAGCCGTCGGAGGGCAGCCCGCCGTCGACCCTCGCCGTCGACGGGACCTTCCGGGTGCGCCACGCGCGCGGCAACGACCATACGATCGCGAGGTTGGAGCCGATGAACGCGAGCGTCATCACCGCGAACAACCCGAGGACGTACGCGGACGCCGAGCCCAGGCCGAAGTACGACCCGTTCCCGAGGACGGTCCAGAAGAGCAGCTCACCCGGGCCCACGAGCAGCGCGACGATCGCGATCGGGATCGTGAAGCCGACGGCCGCGCCGCCGATCCCGCGCCGACCGCGGGCCCGCCACACCAGGTAGAGGACGGGGAGAAGGGTCGCCGCGCCGGTCTGCTTCGCGAGCGTCGCGATCGCGACCGCGACGCCGGCTGATCGCGGGCGGTCCCGCGCGGCCAACACGACCGCCGCGGTCATCGCGGGCAGCATGAACACCTCGAAGTTCGCGGCCTGGCCGTCCTGGGGAGCGAAGGCAACCGACGCGAGGATGAACAGGATTCCGGCGAGCCAACCGGCCTTGTCCCCGTACCGGCGTCTGGCCTCGAGCGCGAGGAGGAGCGCGGTCAGCGCGACGGCGAGCATCGCGACCACGCGCACCGACCAGAGCGCGCTCGTGGACAGGATGCTGAAGGTCGCGGCGTAGAGGTACGGGACCAGCGGGGGCTTGCGGTCGGTCGCGTCCTCGTAGAGCCGGCCGCCCTCGTTGATCACCTCGGCCTGGGTGGCGAGGAACGTCTCGTCGGAGTTGAAGACCTGGACGAAGAACGCGGGGAGCCGGAGCCCGACGGTCAGCAACAGGAGCACGGCGAACATCCGCCACGTCTTCGCGGAGCGGAGCCGCGAGCGGGGGGCAGGCGCGGGGAGCGCCGTGGACGGGTCGGCCGGCGCGGGGACGCCGGCGCCTGCTTCGTCGAACGCGAGATCGATGGCCACCGGCGAGCCTTCGGAAGACGGAGCCCCATTCTGGCCCGGACACCCCGGACAACGCAGCATCGCCGGGCCCGGTTCCCCGCCCCGGTGCCGGGGCGCCGGGAGGTCCGGGTGGCATGATCCCCCACCAGATGAGGAGCTTCGTCCGTGCCGGCGCCGGCCTGATCGTGCTGGCACTCCTGGTCTCGACCGCCGAGACCGCGTCGGCCGAGACCCCGGGGACGTCCACCCCTCCCCCGGACCACGTCGCGACGGGCGGCCGCACCGAGGCGACCACGCCACCGGTGCGCCGAGTGCTCGAGATCGCGCTCCCCGCGGTGTCCTGGGCGGACGTCACCGCCCCCCACCTCCCCAACCTCCAGCGCCTCTTCGCCGCCTCCGCGATCGCGGACCTGGCGACGCGCTCGGTGCGCCAGCGCACCAGCCCGGCCGACGGGTACGCGGCGCTCGGTGCCGGCGCGCGAGCGGTCGGGTCCGCGACGGCGGGGCAGAACCTCGAGCCCCACGAGCGGTTCGGCAACAGCTCCGCGGCCGACGTCTTCCAGCGCCGTACCGGCGTGCCGCTGCGCGAGGACATCGGCGTCCTCTCGATCCCGTCGATCAACGACGCGAACGACGGCCTGCCCTACGACGCAGTCGCGGGGACGCTGGGCAAGACCCTCACCGAGTCCGGCGTCGGACGTGGCGTCGTCGCCAACGCCGACGAGGACGAGCTCGAGCCCGCCGCGGACGCCTTCCACCGCGAGGCCGCGCTGGCGATGATGGACCCGACCGGGCGCGTCCCCGCGGGACGCGTCGACGACGGGTTGCTCATGCGCGACCCCGCCGCACCGTTCGGCCTGCGGCTCGATCGGAACGCCGTCATGCGGTCGTTCACCCAGGCGTGGGACTCGCGCGCCCGCAGCGTCGTGCTCGTCGAAGCGTCGGACCTCGCGCGTGCGAACGCGTACCGCCCGCTCGCCAGCGCCCACCAGCGCGCCGCAATGCGCCGCGCGGCCCTGCGTTCGACCGACCGGCTCGTCGGCCGGCTGCTGCGGCACGTCGACCCGGCCCACGACGCGGTGCTCGTCGTCGGCCCGTACCACAGCTCGCTGCGGCGGGAGGTCACGGTCGCCGCCCTGCGCGGTCCGGGCGTCGCGCCCGGGTTCCTCGAGACCGGCACGACGCGCCGACAGGGGTTCGTCCAGATCGTCGACATCGCACCCACGGTGCTGAAGCTCCTGGGCATCAACCGACCCGAGGAGATGGAGGGCCGGCCGTTCGACGTCGACGCGAGCTCCACCCCCTACCCGGCGCGCGTGAAGACGCTCATCCGCGCCAACCGCGCCGCGGTCTTCCGCGACACGATGATCGGCAAGGCGACCGCGGCGCTCGTGATCCTGACCCTGTTGCTCGCGGCGGCGGCACTGATCGTCTTCCGGCGCCGGCTCGTCGGCGTCACCGAGGTCCTCGAGCTGGCCGCGCTCGCCGTCCTCGGCTTCCTCGTCGGCACGTTCGTCGCGGGGCTGCTGCCCTTCTACAAGTGGTCGAAGGGTTCCTACTGGCTGTTCCTGCTGCTCTTCGCGCTGGTGTACGGGCTCGTCTGTCGCACGTTCGGTCGCCGCCACCCGGCGGACGCGCTCCTGCTCGGACTGGGTGGGATGGCGCTGCTCCACCTGCTCGACGCGCTCACCGGGACCCGGCTCGAGTTCAACACGGTGTTCGGGTACACGCCGACGATCGGGATCCGGCTCGCCGGGCTCGGGAACCCGGGCTCCGCGCAGCTCTGCGCGTCCGCGCTGCTGTTCGCGGCGCTGCTCGCCTGGCGTGTGGCGCCTCCGGGCGGGCGGCGGGCCGCGGTCGCGTTCCTCACCCTGACGGTGGTGGTCGTCGGCGCCCCGTTCTTCGGCCAGGACTTCGGCGGCGCCATCTCCGCGGCACCCGCATACCTCCTGCTCGGGCTGCTGCTCTACGGCCGTCGGATCACCGTGAAGGCCGTCGCGCTGCTCGCCGCGGTGCTGGTCGGCGCGGGGCTGATCGTCGGGCTCATCGACCTGACCCGCCCGTCCGACAAGCAGACCCACGTCGGGCGCTTCTTCCAGAAGGTCGGCGACGAGGGCGTCTCGGGCTTCACGACCGTCGTCGGCCGGAAGCTCTCGCTGATGCTCCAGACCTTCCACAACACCGGCTGGGTGCTGCTCGTGCTGGGCATCGTCGGCTCGCTCGCCTACGTCGCGTGGCGCACCGACCGGCTTCGGGTGCTCGCCGTCGCGGTGCCGGTGCTGAAGCCGATGCTCGTCGCGTTCGCCGTGCTCGCCGTGCTCGGCACCGTGCTCAACGACTCGGGCGTCCAGGTGATGGGGATGATGCTCGCGGTGCTCGTCCCCACGCTCGTGGTGCTGGCCTGTCGCGAGCTGGTGCCCCCGGAGACGGAGCCGGAACCGGTGACCGCCGAGCCAGCGCCCGAGGTCAGTGCGGGCGGGGTCGGGACAGCTCCAGCGCGTTCTCCCGCATGATGAGCCGGACCTCGTCGTCGGAGAACCCGTCGAGGTCCTTCACGAAGCTCACCGGATCGGCCAGCCCCTCGGCGTGCGGGTAGTCGGAGCCGAACAGGATCCGCTCGGCGCCGATCGCCTCCCGCAGGCCGATCAGGTCGTCCTCGTAGTACGGCGAGACCCAGACGTGGTCGCGCAGGTCCTGCACGGGGTCGCCCCCGGGAAACGCGTTCGGAGCCTGGGCGTAGGACTTCTTCATCTTCTTGACGAGCAACGGCGCCCACTCGCTGCCGCTCTCGATCGTCGCCACGCGCACGTTCGGGTGACGGGCGAAGACGCCGTGGCACACGAGCGCGGCCATCGTGTCGTAGATCGGGCGGTCGGCCGACGTGATGATCTTGAAGGGGTTGTGGCGGAACGCCTCCATCTCGCTGCTCTCGCCCCACTCCGCGGCGTAGCGGTCGTAGCCGCTCTCACCCGAGTGGTACGCCGCGACGATGCCGGACTCCGCGACGCGGGCCCAGAACGGGTCGTACACCGGGTCGCCCGGTGAGCGGAACCCGGTCGGCGCCTGCACCGGTCCGGCGCGCATGACGATGACCTTCGCGCCGTTGGCCAGCACCCAGTCGAGCTCACGCACCGCGGCATCAGGGTCGAGCAGGGTGAAGTACGGCGCTCCGAAGATCCTGCCCTCGTAGTCGAAGGTCCAGTCGTCGAGCAGCCACTGGTTGAACGCGTGGAACGCGCTGTGGGCGGCGTCCGGGTCGTGCACGAGGGGCTGCTCCATGCCGACGCCGAGCGTCGGGAAGAGGAAGCAGCCTTCGACCCCCTGCTCGTCCATCACCGCGAGCCGCGCCGCCGGCTCGCGGTACGCGGGGCTGATCGGCTCGAGGTCGCCGAACGCGGCCCGGATGTCGTCGCCCGCCTTCTGGCCCCGGAAGTACTCGTCGAGCGAGCCCGGCCGCGCGACCGGGTCGAACGTGGGGTTCGGGATGAAGCGGTTGACCCGCCCACCGACGAGGAGGCGTTGCTTGCCGTTGATCTCGGCCCACTGCATCGTGCGCTTCGCCAGCGCCGGGTCGAGATGCCGGGTGAAGGCGTCCGTCGCCTCGTAGTAGTGGTTGTCCGCGTCGAAGAGCTGGAAGTCCACAGAAGTCGTCGCCATGGCACCGACGGTAGCGCCTCGTCGGGGCGTCAGATCTTGGCGCGGTCCGTCAGCCAGCCGAGGATCTGCTCGTAGATCCCGAGGATCCGGTCGCCGTAGGTGTCCGCGGTCGCCCAGGTGTGGGTGAGACCGGCCCAGGTCGTGACCGTCCCCTTCAGGAAGTGATGGTCGAGCTTGGGGTTCACCGCGGGCGGGTTCAGCTCGGCGTTCGTCAGGTGCGCGTCCGCGTAGACGCGCAGCTGCTGGAGCTGGGCGCGCACGCCGGTCCGGGCGTCAGGGAACCGGTTGCCGGTCGCGCAGCTGTCGCACGCGCCCATGCCGGCGAAGTTGTTGTCGGTGCCGAGCACCTGCCCGCCGGCGGGGAACGAGAAGCCGCCGGTCTCGAGCATCGACTGCGCGAACGCGATGTCGCTGCGGACGCCGACCGCCGCGCCCTCCTCGATGTAGTACTGCGCGAGCGTCGCGATCGGCACCGTCGTGTGCGCGTGGTGGTGGGTGCCGTCGAACCACGCCGTCATCTCCTCGGCGCTGAGCCGGGCCGGCCCGAGGATCGGCGTCGCGGGGCCGGCGAGGATCGCCTCCCACCGCGCGGTCCAGAACTGCGCCTCGTCGCGGCTCGCCACCGCGGCCGTGACAGCCTGCTCGCGCTGCGGCAGCTCCTGTTGCAGGTTGACCGCGAGGGTGACCAGGCGGTCGCGCTCCCGGCGCGCCAGCTCGGCCGCCGCAGTCGCGGTGGCCTGGTCGTGCTTGGCCTCGTCCACCAGATCGCGCTGGCGGACCCCGACGCGGCGCACGAGCTCCTGGCGGTAGGTGACGTCGCCCGCCGTCCCCGACGCCAGCAGCTGGGACAAGGGGGTCACCGACGGACCATCGCGATACGCGGCGGCGGCGAAGCGCGAGAGGCGCGCCCGCGAGCTCGCGAACCGGGCGGCGGCCTGGGCGGCGAGCTGCGAGAGCTGGTCCGTCCGGGCGCGGGCGGCGTCCGCGAGCCCTTGCGCCTCGTCGAGGCGCGACTGCACCGCGTCGCGCCGGGCCGTGGCGGCGGCGACCGCCTCGTTGCGCCGGGCGACGAGGGCCGCCAGCGTCGCGACCCGCGCTGACGGGTCCGTGACGACCCTGGAGGCGGCCGCGGGCGCGCTCGCACCCGGCGCGGCGGTCGCAGTGCCGGCCGGCGCGGCGCAGGTGACCGACGCCACAACGGCGACCAGCAACCCGAGAGCGACGAGCGCGCGGCGTTCCACAGAGCTCGTGATCGACATGGAGGGCGCCGATCTTCACACATGCCTCCCGAGGGCTCCCCGCGCGATCGCGACCATCTCGAGCCAGCCGGCACCGAAATCGGTCGAGAAGGTTCAAGAAACGCGAGCCGTTCTGCCGAAACCAGTGACTGTCCCCCTGCGGAGTCGCACCACCTACCCGGGGACCGAGGCGGAGTTCCGAGTGTTCATCTTCTTCCTGCAGCTTCGCGAGACGTTGCACGGAGGACGCGTCTACGTGTTCTCGATCCTGGTCCTGGTCACGTGGGGTCTCTGGTGCGTGAAGGCCTCCCTGTCGCGTCGCTACCGGCCCTGGACCAAGGACTACGAGACCACGGCGTCCGTCGTGATCCCGGTCGTCGACGAGCCCGTCGGGCTGTTCCACGAGGTGCTCGACCTCATCACCGAGCAGCGTCCGCACCAGACGATCGTCGTGATCAACGGGCCGCGCAACGAGAAGCTCGAGCGCGTGTGCGACACCTATCCCGGCGTCCAGTGGGTGTGGACCGCGGTGCCGGGCAAGCGGAACGCGATCGACGAGGGCCTGAAGCTCTGCACGGGCGACATCGCGGTGCTCGTCGACAGCGACACGCTCTGGACGCCGGGCACGCTCACCGAGCTGGTGAAGCCGTTCGCGAACCGCAAGGTCGGCGGCGTCACCACGAACCAGCGGATCGTCGACTACGACCGCAACATCCTCACCCGGTGGGCGGACTGGCTCGAGAGCATCCGGGTCCAGTACTCGATGCCCGCGATGAGCGTCCTCGGCCAGGTCGGCTGCCTCCCGGGCCGCACGATCGCGTTCCGGCGCTCGATCCTCGAGTCCGCGATGCCCGAGTTCCTCAACGCCCGGTTCCTCGGCGTGTTCCTCGAGGTGAGCGACGACCGCACGCTCACCAACCTGTGCCTCAAGCAGGGCTACCGGACCGTGTACCAGTCCACGAGCCTCGTCTACACGGATGCGCCGGTCGGAGTGCAGAAGCTCGCGAAGCAGCAGCTCCGCTGGGCGCGGGGCAGCCAGTACAACACGCTGCGGATGCTCCCGTGGATGATGCGGAACGCGCCGATGCTCGCGCTCTTCTACATCTCCGACATCGTGATGCCGTTCCTGCTCCTGGCCGCGACGACCGGCTTCATCGTGCGGGTCATGGACGGCGAGAACGTGAACTTCTACGAAGGCATCACGTTCGGCTACGGCGCCGTCGTCGGCACCGGGATCATCGTGGTCCTCACGCTGACCGCAACCTGGATCTCCGCGTACGTGCGCCAGAGCCGCCACTTCGACGAACGGCCGCGTGACCTGTGGCTCCTCCCGGCGTTCACGTTCCTCAACACGTTCATGCTCATGCCGATCCGCATCTACGGCTTCATGCGCATGGCGAGGAACGACGGTTGGGGGACGCGTCGCAATGCGTTCGACGGCAAGGACACGCAGACACGATCCAACCCGTGGGCCGTCATCCCGTACGTCCTCGCGTTCGCCTTCCTTCTCATTGGGGTCGCCTACCATGGCTAAGCGCAGCATCCTCACGCTGATGACGGCCCTCCTCGTCGCGATCGGTGCCTTCGTGTACCTGTCGCCGGCGGCTCCGTCTCCGGCGCTGCGTGCAGCCGAGGCGCGCGCACAGAAGATCGCGTCAGCCAACCTGTCCGTGACCCATGGCGCGGTGCCCGTGACGACGACCGACTCCGCCGTCCGGCGCGCCGCGCAGCGCAAGGCGCGCGCGAACGCGCGTCCGAACGGACGCGACCGGCTCGACGGACCGCCGCGGACCATCACGAAGACGAAGACCGTCGTCGTGCACCGCAACCACACCGTCTACAAGTCGGTCGCGGCACCCGCGACCGCGCCCGGCGCGCCGGCGACCAACGCCGCCGCGAGCGCCGACCTGGTCAAGGACATCACCGCGCCGCCCGTGCCCCGGGCGCCGACGTGCACCGACTTCAAGTGGCAGCAGGACGCCCAGGCCGCGTACGTCCAGAACCTCGCGGACCCGTACGGCCTCGACGGCGCCGTCGGCCCGCTCGACGACGACGGCATCGCGTGCTCGCTCCTCCCGGTCGACCCCGGCCGCCCGGCGTCCACTCCGGCGGGCGCCAAGCCGCCTCCGCCACCGAAGCCGCCCGCGCCGGAGGCCCCGCCGACCACGCCGACGATGCAACAGCTCCTCTCGCCCGACCTCAACTACTTCGGCGTCTCGACCCCGCAGGCGCCGTTCGACTGGAAGGACTACGAGCTCTTCGTCAACGCGGCCAAGAAGCGCCCGAACCTGCTCATGTTCTTCTCCGGGTGGGACCGCGACTACCCGAGCGACAAGATCGTCTCGACGTGGCGGCGCCAAATGCTCCCCGTCATCACGTGGGAGCCGCGGTCGACCGTGCAGGCGAGCGGCGACACCGAGGACGCCCCGAAGACCGACGGCCTGACGCTCGCGTCGATCATCAACGGGGAGCACGACGACTACATCACGAAGTATGCCCAGGACGTGGCCAAGCTCGGCCTGCCGGTGGGGATCCGGTTCGCGCACGAGATGAACGGGCCCTGGTACCCGTGGTCCGAGCAGTCCAACGGGAACCACACGGGCGAGTACGTGCAGGCGTGGCGCCACGTGCACGACATCTTCACCGCCAACGGCGCCACCAACGCGATCTGGATCTGGAGCCCGAGCCGCGTCGACCCGTACCCGAACATCGATCTGCACGAGCTGTACCCCGGCGACGACTACGTCGACTGGCTGGGCATGACCGGCTACTTCCGCCACGTCGAACAGACGCCGGGCTTCGACAAGACGTTCGGCCAGACGCTCACCGCGTTCCAGTCGATCGCGCAGAAGCCGGTGTTCCTCTCGGAGGTGGGTGCGACCGAGTCCGGCAACAACGGGCCGAAGAAGGTGGCCTGGATCAAGGACATGTTCGAAGGGATCAAGGCGAACCCCCAGATCATCGGGTTCTCCTGGTTCGACCAGAGCATCGACGGCAACGACTGGCGCATCGAGTCCTCGTCCGCGGCGACCTCGGCCTTCGCCGACGGTGTCGGCGACCCGAGCTACGGCGCGGGGGTCTGGCAGCCTCGTTAGCGCAGGCCAGACGGTGTTGCGCGACGCCTGGGTACTCTGCGGGGGTGCGCGATCGCTTCCCCGGTGTGCGTGACGGCTGGGCCCGCTTCGACGGGCCGGCCGGGACGCAGATGGTCGACACCGCGATCGGCGCGGTGCGCCACCACCTCGAAGGCGGCACCAACGCGAACAGCGGTGGACGCTTCGCCGCGAGCATCGAGACCGGGCACTTGGTGGACGACGCGCGCGAGACCGTCGCCCGGCTCTTCGGCGCGGACGCCGGGGGGATCGTCTTCGGACCGAACATGACCACGATGACGCTCGCGTTCACCCGCGCCGTGGGCCGGACGCTCGAGCCGGGCGACGAGGTGCTCGGCACGCAGCTCGACCACGATGCGAACGTGACGCCATGGCGGCTCGCCGCGGATGACGCCGGGGCCACCATGCACCTCGCGCCGTTCGACACCGCGAGCGGGCGGCTGCCGGTCGAGCGCATCACCGAGCGGATCGGGCCCCGCACCCGGTGGGTGGCGATCACCGGCGCCTCGAACGCGCTCGGGACGATCCCGGACGTGACCGCGGTGGCCGACGCCGCGCACGCCGCGGGTGCCCGGGTCTTCGTGGACGCGGTGCACCTCGCCCCGCACCGGGCGATCGACGTCGGCGCGCTGCATTGCGACGCCCTCGCCACCTCGCCGTACAAGTGGTACGGCCCGCACGCCGGCGTGCTCTGGCTCACCCCGGAGCTGCGAACCGGCCTCACGCCCTACAAGGTGCGTCCCGCGCCGTCCACCCCGCCCGAACGCTGGGAGACCGGCACCCCGGCGTACGAGGCGATCGCCGGCACCCACGCGGCGGCCGAGTTCCTGCTCACCACCGGCATGGAGACCCTCGCGAAGTCCGAGGCCGAGCTCTTCGCGCCACTGCTCGACGGTCTCCTGGCCCTCGCAGGGGTCGAGGTCCACGGGCCGCGGGACCTCGAGGACCGGACGCCGACGGTCTGCTTCTCCGTGGCCGGCCGCACGCCCGACGACGTCGCGGCTGCGCTCGCGGCCGAGCGGATCGCGGTCTGGGGCGGGCACTACTACGCGGTCGAGGCCATGGCCGCGCTCCGGCTCGCCGCGCGCGGTGGCGCGGTCCGGGCCGGGATCTCCTGCTACACGACCGCGGACGACGTCGATCGCCTGCTCCGAGCCGTGGCGCGGCTCACATGACCCGGTTCGCCGTCCCGAGCGACCACGTGAGCGCAGGCAGGACCGGGCACGAAGTGTGGATGCCGGAGCGACCCCGAGGATTGGCTACGGTCCGGACCGTGCCGCGACGTGACGACGACCGGGGTGAGGAGTGGAGGAGCCGATGAGCCAACCCGAGTCTCGAGGAGTCCTGCCCGCGCCGGTGGAGGCCCTGCTCGACGTCGCGCTCGTCGCGGAGCTGACCGTCGTCACGGATGCGGGCCGGCCGGTCACCTACCCGCTGATCCCGCTCTACGACGGTCGCCACATCTTCATGACGTCCGCGGTGCTCTTCTCGCGCAAGCTGCGCCACATCAAGGCCAACCCGAAGGTCTCGGTCGCGCTCACCGATCCGGTGGGCGTCCCGGCCGAACCCTTCGCCCGCGCCACCGTCCAGGGTGACGCGGTCGTGATCGAGGACGACCTCCACGAGGGTTGGGAGGCGCTGCTCCCGCTCTGGCGGGCCAAGGAGCCCGTGATCGACAGCTTCGTGAAGAAGCGCTTCGGGATCCCGCTGTTCTTCGAGCGCTCGATCATCCAGATCACGCCGCGCCGGGTGCAGCTCTGGCCCGGTGGCGACACCGCGGTCGCGCCGCAGGTCTTCGAGCTGGCGGAGCTCGGCTGATGGCGGAGCTCGAGCTGCCCACCGCCCTCCGGCGCGCCGAGGGGTACTCGCACGCGATCGTCTCGTACGTCGACGCCGACGGGTACCCGGCCAGCGTCGCGGCCGCATTTGTCACTGATCCCGAGCACGCGACGCTGAGCCTCGGGCCGCTCGCACCCGAGGCCCGGCCGCCGGCCGGCGCCGAGGTGTGCGTCACGTTCAGCCACATCCGGCCCCAGTCGGGCGTCGGCTACGACGAGCGGCGCTACATCAACGTCTGGGGACCGGCGGAGCCGACCGGCGACGGGCTGCAGGTGCGCGCCACGCGCGCCACCGGGTGGGACGAAGCCGACGTGCCGTTCTTCGAGTACGCCGAGCGCAGCGTCCCCGTCGCGCACGAGTACCTCGACGAGGTCGGCGGCAAGCCGCGCCTCTCCCGCTGGTGGACGTTCTTCCTCGCCACCCGCCTGCCGTTCCTCACCGCGACGATCGTGCCGATCGCGCTGGGTGGGGCGGTCGCGGGGGCGAACCACGCGTTCGCTCTCGGCTGGTGGCTCCTGGCCCTCGTGGCGGGGTGCGCGGTGCACCTCGGGCTCAACATCGCCAACGACCTGTTCGACGACGCGAGCGGGGCCGACGCGGCCAACGTCACCCCGACCCCGTTCAGCGGAGGCTCGCGGGTGCTGCAGTACGGGCTCGTCAGCCGCCGGGGCATGGTCGCGGCCTGTGTCGGGTTCTACGCGATCGCCGTCGGGCTCGGGGTGTTCCTCGCGGCCGAGCGCGGCTGGTGGCTCCTCGCGATCGGCGCCGTCGGCGTCGCGCTGAGCCTCGCGTACACCGCGCCGCCGTTCCGGCTCGTCCACCGCGGGCTCGGCGAGCCCGTGACCGCGCTCGGGTTCGGTCCGGTGATGACGCTCGGCGCGTACTTCGTGTGCGCGCAGGAG
This sequence comes from Acidimicrobiia bacterium, assembly GCA_036502405.1. Taxonomy (GTDB): domain Bacteria; phylum Actinomycetota; class Acidimicrobiia; order IMCC26256; family JAENVU01; genus Chersky-806. Next base: position 47,197 of record DASXYP010000108.1, on the reverse strand, counting down.
TGGAGCTGGGAGGCGCTCTACATCTCGCTCCCGGTCGCGCTGCTGATCGCTCTGGTCCTGTACGTGAACCAGATCCCGGACCGGGCGGGCGACGAGGCGGTCGGGAAGCGCACCCTGATCGTGCGGTGGCCCGAGTCCAGAGTCATCACCGCCTACGAGATCATGGTCGGGGCGGCGTTCGTGCTCATCGCCCTCGGCCCGCCGCTCGGCATCACCCCGTGGTGGACGCTGCTGGGCCTGCTCACGGCACCGATGGCCCTCAAGGTCGTGCGGGGGCTGCGGTCGTCCTACGGGAACCCGTACGCGCTCATGCCGGTGATGCAGACGAACATCGCGCTCCACCTGTTCACCGGACTGCTCCTCGTGCTCGGCTACATCATCGACGCGCTGGTCGGCTGACCGGTGACCTGGATCGTCGCCATCGCCGCGGCTGCGGCGATCGTGATCGTGGTGGTGGTCGCCGCGGTCTGGATCCGGCGCCTGCGCGCGCAGGTCGCGTCCGAGCAGCACGACCTCGACGACGCCCGCCGGTCCACGCAGCACCTGGAGACGCGGGTGTCGACCCTGCGCCAGGAGCTGTCCGAACAGCACCGCTCCAACGCAGAGCTCACCGCCAAGCTCCGCGGCTCGGGCGACACCCGCGCCAACGGCCTGTGGCAGCTGGAGCGGCTGCGGCAGAGCCGGTTGGCGGGGACGCCGACGCTCCCCAGCGCGAACGGCCCGGGCGTGAACGTCGGCGCGGACCTCGGCGCGGCGATCGCGCTGGAGCTCGAGCTGATGCGGGAAGAGGTCGGCACCTACGCGGAGGTCACCGGCATCGACCTCGGCCACCCGGTGAGCCCGCGCGAGGCGCTCGCCGTCCTCCGGGTCGTCCAGGAGCTGGCCGCGACCCTCGCGAAGCGGGCCGACGAGCTCAAGATCTCGGTCGACCGTGACGGTGACGCAGCCCGGGTGATCGTGTACGCCGCGGGCTGGTCCGACGCGGCGCCGAACCACGCCACCCTCGAGCAGGGCGTCGCCGCGCTCGACGGCACGATCGAGCTGCGGCCCGAGACGGGGATGCTCACCGCCGAGGTCCGGCTCCCGTCCGCGTGAGCTGAGGCGTCGATGCGCGACCACGAGCTGCACTGCCGGATCCCGGCCGGGCTGTGGGACGCGCTCCAGGCCCGGAGCGCGGCGACCGGCGAGCCGGTGCGCCACCTCGTCGCGACCGCGTTGGCTGATCTGCTCGACGTCGAGCACCAGACGCTGTTCCAGGTCTCGACCGTGGGCGCGCTGGTCGAGGGGGTGTACGAGGGCGCGGTGCGGGTGGGGACGTTGCGCGAGCACGGCGACTTCGGTCTCGGCACGTTCGAGGGCCTCGACGGCGAGCTGATCGCGCTCGACGGCGTCTTCGCCCGCGTCCGGAGCGACGGTGAGCTGCTCGAGGTCGACGACGACGTCCTGAGCCCCTACGCGGTCATCACGCGCTTCTCGGCCGACGAGGTCGGGACCGTCCCTCCGGTGGACTCGCTGGACCGGCTCTGCGCGGCGCTCGACGGCCGACGGGACTCCGAGAACCACTTCTTCGCCTTCCGGGTCACGGGCGTGTTCCCGTCGATGCACGTACGGGCCGCGTGCAGGGTCCCGGAAGGCACTCCCCTCGTGGACGCGACCACACACCAGGCCGAGTGGGAGCTCGAGGACGTGCGGGGCACGCTCGTCGGCTTCTGGTCACCCGAGTACGCGGCGCGCTTCGACGTGCCTGGCTACCACTTCCACGTCGTCGACGAGGGCCGCCGGCGGGGCGGGCACGTGCTCGACTGCTCGAGCGGCACCGTCGAGGTCGCCCGCCAGCGGCTCGAGCAGCTCGTGGTCGCCCTCCCCGAGACGCTGGACTTCCTCCGCGCCGACCTCCACGACGACCCGACCGCCGCCCTCGACCGCACCGAGCGCGCCCACTGATCCCCACTCCCCCGCTGGTGCCTCCGATGACGCCCGATCACGCGCCGACGCGACGAGATGGTGGACCGCTCAGGCGGCGAGGGCCATGACCGCGGACTCGACGAGCGTGAGGTCCTCGAGGCCCGGGAGGCGCTGGACCCGGCGGTCGATCCGTCGGGTCGAGGCCCGGCCGTCGTCGTCGCCGAACAGGTAGCTCGAGAGGAAGTGCATGTCGGCGGGCGGGACGACCCCCGAGCCGACCGGGGCCCAGAAGGACCGCAGCGCCCACCGGGTGAGGCGCCGGGCGCGTCGGCTCGTGCGGAGGCGCTTCTCCGCCTCGGACGCGTAGAAGTCCAGGTGCCGGCCCTCCTGGCGCATGATGCGATGCATCAGCTCGGTCAGGACCGGGTCTCCGGCCCGGCGCGCCAGCTGCCCGTAGCTCGCCTGCGCGCACGACTCGTTGATCGCGCCCCACGTCATGTGCAGCGCGACGAAGTCGTCGCCCGCGAGCGTCGAGCCGACGAGCGAGACCAGCGGGCGGATGCGGTCGCGCACGCCGAGGCCGCGCCGCAGCGTCCCGATCCTCGAGTCGCCGCCCACCCGTCCGTGCGCCCGCAGGACCGCGGCCAGCGCCTCGCCGTGCCAGAGCTCCTCGTGGTTCCAGAAGGTGAGGAACGCCGTGATCCCCGGGTCGGCGTGCGCGGGCGTGACGAGCAGGTCACGCAGGTAGCAGACGGTGTGGTACTCGACGTCGTGCATCGCCCCGATGCAGCGCAGCACGTCCGGGTCGAGCGGCTGCGCCTCGAAGTGCGAGAGGTCCAGGTCGTCGAAGACGACGGGACCCGTCCGGCGCTTGTAGTCCGCGATGTCGAACGGCACGACCGGAATCTACCTACGTCACCTGAGCCGCGCGCGGCTCAGCGGTTGCCGCACTCGAGCCGGGCGCGCGTCGGGACCGGCCGCGTGTTGGACCGCGGCCGGCCCCGGGGTCAACGCACCGGGCGGGGTTTCACGAGTGCGAGACGACCGTCACTCGCGATCAGTCCTCCGCGAGCAGCTGGTACAGCTTCTTGCGCGCGTCGCGCACGATCGTCGTTGCCCGCTCGACTTGCGACGGGTCGGCCGCGATCGAGATCTGCTTCACCGCGAGGTGAAGCTGCGCCAGGGCGCCGCGCAGGTCGTTGCCCTCCGCGGCGTTGGCGCCGGCGAGGTCCCACGGCGTGCCGCCCGCGGCCTCGATCCGGCGGGCCAGCTCGGCCCGACCGGCCTCCGTGATCTCGTACACGCGCTTGCCGTCCCGCTCGGCGGACTGCGCCAGCCCCTCGTCCTCGAGGAGCTGCAGCGTCGGGTAGACCGAGCCCGGGCTCGGTCGCCAGGCCCCGCCGGTCTTGTCCTCCAGGGTCTGCATCACGTCGTAGCCGTGACCCGGCTGCTCGGCCAGGGCCGCGAGCAGCGCGGTGCGGATGTCGCCCCGACGCATGCGCCGGCGACCCTCCCAGCGCGGCCCGCCGTGGCCGCGGCGATGCCCGCCCCGACCGCCGCGTCCGCCCGGTCCCGGTCCTCGCTCGTCCATCGCGTTCCCTTCCGTCGTCCATCGTGGCGCCCTGCGCCGGCCCCGGCGCTCACGCCGGCTGTCCGGCCCGTCGCCCCCGGGCGACCGGTGCTCCTGTGCGTGCTGTTCTGCCTCGTACATCCGTGCTCACTTCCGCTCGAAGAATCGTTCCGGTTATCACGATATATCGCGATCGCTCGCGTTGCAAGCCCCGTTCCCCGCCGTAGCCTGCAGGGCGTGCCGATCCGGGTGGTGGTGGCCGAGGACTCGCTCCTGGTGCGGGAGGGCATCGCCAAGCTCCTGGGCGTCCAGCCGGACCTCGAGATCGTGGCCCTGGTCGAGGACCTCCCCTCACTGCTCGACACGGTCGACGCCGATCCGCCCGACGTGGTCGTCACCGACATCCGCATGCCCCCCACCGGCAGCGACGAGGGCGTGCAGGCGGCGACCCGGCTGCGCGAGACGCACCCCGAGCTCGGGGTCGTCGTGCTCTCGCAGTACGCCGAGCCCGCGTACGCGCTGGCGCTGCTCGACGCCGGGTCCGAGCGCCGGGCCTACCTGCTCAAGGAGCGGATCTCCGATCCGGACCAGCTCGTCGGCGCGATCCGCGAGGTCGCCCGTGGGGGCTCGGTGATCGATCCCAAGGTCGTCGAGGTCCTGGTCAACGCACGCAGCCGGGCCCGCACCTCGCCGCTCGCGCACCTGACCCCGCGCGAGCGTGAGGTCCTCGCCGAGATCGCCCAGGGGAAGAACAATGCCGCGGTCGGCGCCGCCCTCGGCCTCTCCGAGCGCGCGGTCGAGAAGCACATCAGCTCGCTGTTCGCCAAGCTCGGCCTCTCCGAGGAGCGCCAGGCCCACCGCCGGGTGAAGGCCGTCCTGCTCTACCTGGCCGAGGACGGCGCTCGAGGGGGGTAGCACCACTGGCGGCGCGGGTGGGCGCACGCTGGGCGGCGCCACCCGGTCCTGTCAGGATGAGCCATGGTCCCCACCGCTCGAATGCCGCAGGCCCGGGCACCGGGCGAGCGGCGGCGGGAACCATGAACCCCGCCACTGCTGCCCCCGCAGGCCGGTCACCGGACGAGCGTCGGCGGGAGCCAGCGCCAGCCGAGGAGGCGATGATCGAGACCACGGCCACCGTCGGAGTGCTGATCGTCGACGACCAGGCGCCGTTTCGCGACGTCGCCCGGACCGTCGTCACGCTCTCGCCCGGGTTCGACGTCGTGGCCGAGGCCGCGTCCGGCGAGGAAGCGGTGACTGCGGCCGTCGAGCGCGAGCCCCAGCTCGTGCTGATGGACATCAACCTCCCCGGCATCAACGGGCTCGAGGCGACGCGCCGCATCGTCGACGCACGCCCGGGGACGATCGTGATCCTGCTCTCGACGTACACGCGCGACGACCTGCCCGAGGATGCCAGGAGCTGCGGCGCGGCGAAGTACGTGCACAAGGAGGACTTCAGCCCCGCGGTCCTGCGCGAGACGTGGGACGAGTGCGGTCCCGGTTCCGGCCCGGACGGCGCCGCGCCCGCGTAGGTCGCTAGCCCTCGCGTCGCATCGCGACCTGCGCCGCGCGCATGCCGCAGATGCCGTGCACTCCCCCGCCCGGTGGGGTCGAGGACGAGCACAGGTACAGACCGCCCACCGGCGTGGCCCACGGGACGAGTGACGCGACCGGACGGGCGACGAACTGACGGAGGTCGGCAAGCCCGCCGTTGATGTCGCCCCCGATGTAGTTGGCATCGTGGCGCGCCATGCTCCCGGGGCCCATGACGTGCCGAGCGACGACGCGATCGCGAAAGCCCGGCGCGAACCGCTCGACCTGCGCCTCGATGCGGTCGGTCATGTCGAGCTCCGAGCCGTTCGGGACGTGGCAGTAGGCCCACGCGGTGTGCATCCCTTCGGGCGCGCGCGTCGGGTCGAACGGGGTCTGCTGCACGAACAGCACGTACGGCCGCTCCGGATGCCGACCCCGCTGCACCGCGTCCTCGGCCTCGGTGATCTCCGCCAGCGTCCCGCCCAGATGGACCGTGGCGGACCGTCCGACGTCGGGGTTCGCCCACGGGGCGGGACCGTCGAGCGCCCAGTCGACCTTCCAGACGCCGGGCCCGTACCGGAACCGCTCGAGCGCCCGGCGGTATCGCGTCGGGAGCCGGTCGCCGGCGATCGCGACCACCTGCCTCGGGGTCAGGTCCAGCAGCACCGCCCGCGCGCTCGGCACGTCTCGCAGCGACCGGACCGGGCGGTCGCACTCGAGCGTTCCGCCGTTCGCCTCGAGCAGGGCGATGAGCGCACGCGTGATCGACGCGGACCCGCCCCGCGCCATCGGCCAGCCGACCAGGTGGGCGAGGGCCGCCATCATCAGGCCGTACCCGGCCGTCGGCGAGCTGCGCAGCGACAGCATCGAGTGCGCGGCGATCCCCGCGAACATGCCGCGCGCCTCGTCGGTCTCGAAGCGGCTCCCGGCCAGGCCCGCAGCGGACCGGATGCCGGCGAGGCCGAAGCGCGCGAGCGGGATCGGCGCGCGTGGGAAGCCGAGCGGCTCGAGCAGCCCGTCGATCAGGTCCTGGCGGACCAGCGGCCCGATCATGCGCCGGTACGCGGCGCCGTCGGCGCCGAGCCCGACTGCGGTCTCGTCCAGCGAGCGGTGGACGAGTGCGGCCCGGCCGCCGTCGAGCGGGTGCGCGAACGGGAGGTCCGGGTGCACCCACTCGAGGCCGTGCGCCTCGAGCGGGAGGTTCCGGAACGCCTTCGAGCTGAGCGCCAGCGGGTGGATCGCCGAGCAGACGTCGTGCACGAAGCCCGGCAGCGTCAGCTCCTCGGAGCGGGTGCCACCCCCCGGGCGGTCCTGAGCCTCGAGGACGAGCACGCGCCAGCCCTCGAGCGCGAGCGTGACCGCCGCGACGAGCCCGTTCGGGCCCGCGCCGACGACGACCGCGTCGAACTCGTGAGCCGTGCTCACCGGAGCCACGTGGTCAAGAAGCGTCGACCAGCGGGATGTGCCCGCCGATGCGCGTCCCGGAGTCGGGAGCGCTCTCGACGATCAGCGTGCCACCCACCGCACCCAACCGGTCGCGCATGTTGACGAAGCCGTGCCCCTGCGCCGAGAGCTCGGTGTCGAAGCCCGCGCCGGTGTCGGCCACGCAGAAGTCGAGGTGCTGGTCGTCTCCGGTGATCGTCACCGTCATCGTCGCTCCCTCGCCCGCGTGCTTCCCGGCATTCTGCATCGCCTCGAGGCAGCAGAAGTACACCGCGGCCTCGGTCTCGCTCGGATAGCGCTCGATCCCCTCTGAGATCACTTCGGTGGGCAGCACCGCGCGGTTCGCCGCGGTCCGCAGCGCCTCGGCGAGACCGCGGTCGCGCAGGAGCGGGGGGTAGATCCCGTGGGCGAGCTCGCGCAGCTCCCCGAGGGTCGTCTGCACGTCGCCGCGGAGCTCCTCGAGCATCGTCTTCACGGTCTCCGGGTCCGCGTCCATGAGCTGGCGCGCGAGGCCGACCTTGACCGCGAGCGCGACCAGGTGCTGCTGCGCGCCGTCGTGGAGGTTGCGCTCGATGCGCCGGCGCGACTCGTCCGACGCGGTCACGATCCGCAGCCGCGAAGCCTGGAGCTCCTCGTTGCGCTCCTGGAGCGTCTCCAGGCTGGCCTGCAGCGCGGAGTCCAGGCGGACGTTGTGGAGCGCAAGGCCGACCTGGCGGGCGAGCTCCGTGAGCACGCGCTCGGACTCGTCGGTGAACGGGATCGCGTCCGATGCGCGCTCGGCGACGAGGAGACCGAGCAGGATCCCCGAGTGCACGACGGGCGCGACGCGCACGACGCACTCCCCGCGGCCCTCGACGAGGCTCGGCAGCCAGACCTGCAGCCACGCGTTGCCCGAGACGCGGGCCCGGGCCACGACCGGCAGCTCCTCCTCGGAGAGCACGATCCGGGCCGGACCGCGGTCGGGGACCGAGACGACCCGCTCGAGGACGCCGTCGGATCCGGTCCAGACCTCCGCGGCGACGAGCTGCATGCTGAGCTTGAGCGACTCCGCGAGCTGCAGCAGCAGCTCGTCCATGGGCACCGCCCGGGACATCCGGCTGCCGAACGTCTGGATCGCCTCGTCGGGGGATCGCCGGTCGCCGTAGACCCGCCGGCGCGCCAGCTCGTCGAGGCTCCGGCGTGCGGGCAGCGCGACGACGGCGGCGAGGACCGCCGCGACCATGGAGAGGCCGAGCAGATCGCGGTCCGCGTCGTCCGGCGCATTGCCGAGCCCGAGGACCACGAGCAGGTACACGACCGCGACGATCGTGACGAGCCCCGCGACGACGATCGTGTGCACCAGGAGGCGGTCGATCCGGACCGCGATCCCGTCCCAGGCCGACAGTGCGAGCGAGACGGGGACCAGCGCGGTCGCCGCCACCGCGACCGCGCCGGGCGACGGCGGCCACTCGAGGAGCAGGTGCACGATCTCGGTGACGAGCACCACCAGCGACGCGACCACGACGCCCCAGCCGGCCCACTGGAGCCGGGCCCGCTCGACGGCTCCCGCCCGACGGCACCGGCTCGCGTAGGCGCCGAGCGCGACCACGGCCAACGTGAGGCCGAGCGCGACGGTCGCCCCACCGATCTCCCGATCGGCCGCGCGCGCCGTCGCGCCCACCACGATCGCGGCGACATAGCCGAGCCCGACGAGCACGCGCCGCCACCGCACCCCGAGCCGGCCCTCCGGCAGGCCGAGCGCGAGGTGGAAGAGCACCGCGGCGAGGAGCGTCGCGGCCAGATCGCGGACCCTGCCGCTGGAAGTGTCGGCGCCGGCCGACCCCGCGAGGACCGCCGCCATGCACGCCGCGACGAGCGCGACCAGGAACCCGAGCGGCTCGGAGCGCCGGCGCAGCCCGATCAGGACGCCGGCGAGCCCCCAGACCGCCGCCACCCCGGTCGCGGCCCAGCGCACCTCGCTCGGCCCGGCGACGTCCGCGACCGACACGATCGCGGCGCCGGTCGCGGCGACGCCGACGACGAACGCCGGGAGCGCGAACGGGAGCAGCGGCCCGGTCGCGCGCGTGGACGACGGCGATCCGGCCGGATGGCCGAGGTGCTCGATGGTGTCCATCGTCGTCGACATGCTCACTCCGAGAACCCGTTCGCCGTCCGCGCGGCGCTAGCTCGACGAGCCGGTTGCCGCGGCGACGGGCTCGCCGAGGCCCTCGCCCTCGACCCGGCCGTCGCGCATGCGCACGATGCGGTCGGCGCCCGCGGCGACCTCGTCGTTGTGGGTGACGAGCAGGATGGTCTGGCCGTCCGCGTGCAGCCGCTTGAAGAGCTCGAGCACCTCGCGCCCGCCGTCGGTGTCGAGCGCGCCCGTGGGCTCGTCGGCGAGCAGCAACGTGGGCTCGTTCGCGAGTGCCCGTGCGATCGCGAGGCGCTGACGCTGGCCCCCCGAGAGCACCGCCGGCACCTCTCCCGCCTTGTCGCCGAGCCCGAGCAGGTCGAGAAGGTCGCGCGCCCGCGTCTCCGCCGGCTTGCGCTTCGTGCCCGCGATCATCGCCGGCAGCACCACGTTCTCGAGCACCGTCATGCCCTCGAGCAGGTTGAAGAACTGGAAGACGATGCCGATGTGGCGCCGACGCATCCGGGCGAGCTCGTCCTCGGTCTTGCCGGTGATCTGCTCGCCGGCGAGCACGATCTCGCCGTCGTCGGCGGTGTCGAGCCCGGCGACGAGGTTCAGCAGGGTCGACTTCCCGCATCCGGAAGGGCCCATGATCGCGACGAACTCACCCTGGTCGAGCGTCAGGTCGACCCCGCGCAGTGCCCGCACCGGCGCGAGCTCCGCCTCGAAGGTCTTGCGCGCGCCCCGCACCGTCAGGACCGGCTTCCCCGGCTCCGCTTCCATCAGTTCCCTCCGTTGGTCGGATCGATGACGAACGCCGTGACCAGCGACTCCCGCCCCTTCACCAGCTGCGCCTCGAGTGGCCGCATCGGCGTGCGGTCACGCAGCGCCTCCGCGGTCTGCTCGCTGACGACGGTCGTCCCCGCCGGACGCGCGAGCTCCTGGAGCCGTTGCGCCATGTTCACGGTGTCGCCCACGACCGTGTACTCGAGCCGCTCCGTGCTCCCGAGCAGCGCGGCGGCGACCTCCCCGGTCGACAGGCCGATGCCGAGGCCGAAGGGCTCGAGCCCCTCGGCCTCCCACTTGCCGTTGAGCATGGACTGGCGCCCGTGCATGGCGACGGCCGCCTCGGCCGCCCGCTCCGCGTGGTCCTCCTGCGGGAACGGCGCGCCGAACACCGCCATGACCGCGTCGCCGACGTACTGCATCACGGTCCCGCCCTGCTCGAGGATCGAGGTGTTCATCTCCGACCGGTGGCCGTTGAGCTGGCCCGCGAGCACGGTCGGATCCGTGCGCTCCGCGATGCCGGAGTAGCCGCGGACGTCGGACATGAGCACGGTCACCACGAGCCGCTCCGTCCGCCCGATCGCGTCCGGGTCGTCGCGCAGGCGGTCCGCGACGCCGCCGGGAAGGAGCCGGCTCAGCGTCTCGCCCTGCTCCTCACGCTCGACGATCGCCTTCTGCAGCAGGCGGAGGCGGCGCAGCGCGCCCGCACGGCCTGCGCTCGCACCGTGCGCCAGGTCGAGGAAGACCGCCTCGATCGCGTCGTTCACCGCTTCCGGCGTCGTGCCGCGGCTCGTCGCGATCGCCTTCACCGGCCGGCCCTCGGCGACCTGGCGCAGGAGCTCGTCCTGGTCCGGGGTCAGCTCGCCCTCTTCGCGTGCGGGGGCCATGAGCGACTGGACGATCTCGGGGTCGAGCATCGAGCCACCGGTCGCCACCTCGCGGATCGCCCGCGCCAGCGCGTTGCCGTCGCTCACGCGGTCCTTCAGGAGGTACGCGTACCCTGCGGCACCATCGCTCAGGAGCGAGATCGCGTACTCCGGGTCGTCGTACTGCGACAGGATCACGACCCCGGTCCCGGGATGGCGCTTGCGCACCTCCTTGGCCGCCTCGATCCCCTCGTCCTGGAACGTCGGCGGCATCCGGATGTCCGTGACCACGACCTGCGGGGACTGCTGGTCCGCCCCTTGGACGAGCTCGTCGTAGTCCGCGGCAACGCCCACGATCTCGAGGTCGGCCTCGAGGTTCAGGAGCGCGCGGACGCCTTCGCGCACGAGGACGTTGTCGTCGGCGAGGAAGACCGTGATGCGCCCGATAGCCACGGGTCGATCAGGCCACAGTCCGGCGGCCCGGGCAAGGGCGCCTCCCCGGCGGGGTCGAGGGGGCTAGCCCCCCGGACCGGCGCCGGCGGCGCGAGACGGTGGTTGCGGGTGTCGCTCGGGGTGCCTGCATAGCGGTCGGCCATGATTGCACGGCCCGACCGGGCTCGCGCGTGGGGGAAACCCCGTACGCTTGGGCCATGGCATCCAAGTCGAAGCCCTCAGCGGAGTCCAAGAAGCCTGGCCGGTCGCTCAAGGAGAAGCGAGCGGCGAAGCACCAGAAGCAGGCCGAGTCCAAGCAGGTCCGGAAGGGCTGGGAAGGCCAATAGCCGACGACCGGGCGACGGCGATCACGCGGCTCACCGGCGCTCGCGTCGCCCACCTCGGCACGCGCGGACCGGACGGCGAGGTGCGACTCGTCCCGATCTGCTTCGCGGTGGACGGCGACCGCATCGTCGCCGCGGTCGACCACAAGCCCAAGCGCACCCTGCAGCTGGCCCGGCTCGCCGACATGGAGCAGACCGGCCGAGCCACCGTGCTCGTCGACCACTACGACGACACGGATTGGTCCGAGCTCTGGTGGGTACGCGTCACGGGAAGGGCCTCGGTGCACGCGTCGGGCGACGCGCTCGCGATGATGACGGTGCGCCGGTTGGCCCACAAGTACGCGCAGTACCGGGAGACGCCGCCGGCGGGACCCACGTACTCGATCACGATCGAGCACCTGACCTGGTGGAGCGCAACACCATGAGCAAGCTCAGAGCACCGGAGCCCGGACCGAAGCGGGTGCGCGTCTACCTCGGTGGCGAGCTCGTGGCGGACTCGATGAGCGTGCTGCTCGTCTGGGAGATCCCCCACTACGCGCAGTACTACATCCCGGTTGCCGACGTGCACGCACAGCTGGTCCCGACCGGCACGCGGACCCACTCACCGAGCCGGGGAGAGGCCACCCACTACACGGTCAAGACCGCGCACCACACCGCGGAGGATGCGGCCTGGCAGTACGTCGACTCACGTCTCGACGACATCCGCGGGTACGTCCGGTTCGACTGGGACGCGATGGGTGGGTGGTTCGAGGAGGACGAGGAGGTCTTCACCCACCCCCGCAGCCCGTACGCCCGGATCGACATCCTGGAGAGCTCGCGCCACGTGCGGGTCGTCGTGGCGGGCGTCACGGTCGCGGAGTCGAACCACCCGAAGCTGCTGTTCGAGACCGGCCTGCCGGTGCGCTTCTACCTCCCGAAGCTCGACGTCCGGATGGACCTGCTGGTCCCGACCGACACGGACTCCCACTGCCCGTACAAGGGCACGGCCCGCTACTGGTCGGTGCAGGCGGGCGACTCCCTCGTCGCCGACATCGCGTGGTCGTACCCGACCCCACTGCCCGAGAGCCAGAAGGTCGCGGGGCTCGTGTCCTTCTACAACGAGCACGTCGACATCACCGTCGACGGCGAAGCCCTCGAACGACCGCACACCCCGTTCTCGTAGCCCTCGCTCACACCTCGGAGAACCTCGACCACACCGCCGCCGGCCACCGGGAGCACCCAGGCCCGGCCATCGGCCGGCGGAGACCCTCGATGAAGAAGGAGCTCGCCATGGAGTACCGCACGCTCGGCCGGACCGGCGTCAAGGTCAGCCCGCTCTGCCTCGGCGCCATGATGTTCGGCGCCTGGGGCAACCCCGACCACGACGAGTCGGTCGACATCATCCATGCCGCGCTCGACGCGGGGATCAATTTCATCGACACCGCGGACGTGTACTCCGCCGGTGAGTCGGAGGAGATCGTCGGCCGTGCGCTCGCGGGCCGGCGCGACGAGATCATCCTCGCGACGAAGGTGCACGGCACGATGGGTCGCGACCCGAACGAGGGCGGCAACTCGCGCCGGTGGATCGTGCGCGAGTGCGAAGCGAGCCTCCGCCGGCTCGGCACGGACTACATCGACCTCTACCAGATCCACCGCCCCGACCCGGGCTGCGACATCGACGAGACGTTGAGCGCGCTCTCGGACCTCGTGCACGCGGGCAAGGTGCGGTACATCGGCAGCTCGACCTTCCCCGCTTCCGAGATCGTGGAGGCCCAGTGGACCGCGCAGCGTCGCGGTCGCGAGCGGTTCGTGTGCGAGCAACCGCCGTACTCGATCCTCGTGCGCGGCATCGAGGCCGACGTGCTGCCAACGTGTGACCGGTACGGCATGGGCGTCATCCCGTGGAGCCCGCTGGCCGGCGGTTGGCTGTCCGGGAAGTGGCGGCGCGGCGGCGCCGACCCGACGAGCCGGCGCGCCTCGCGCGTTCCCGACCGCTACGACCTGAGCCAGCCCGAGAACCAGCGCAAGCTCGACGCGGCCGAAGCGCTCGCGAACCTCGCGGACAAGGCGTCCATCCCCCTCGTGCACCTCGCGGTCGCGTGGGTGATCAACCACCCGACGGTGACCGCCGCGATCATCGGGCCGCGCACGATGGAGCAGCTCACGAGCCAGCTGGGCGCGACCGACGTGACGCTCGACGCCGCGACGCTCGACGCGATCGACGAGATCGTGCCGCCGGGCACCAACTTCACCTGGGCCGACGCGGGCTACACCCCACCCGGAGTGGCCGACCCGGCGCGCCGTCGCCGCACCTGAGCGCCGAGCCGCCGGAGCGCAGCAGCCGGACGCGGCCCGACGATCGCGCTCCGGAGACCTTCGGAAGAGCAGCCGGAGCGCAGCAGCCGGACGCGGCCCGACGACCGCGCTCCGGAGACCTTCGGAAGAGCCGCCGGAGCGCACCGGCCGGACGCGGCCCGACGATCGCGCTCCGGAGACCTTCGGGAGAGCCGCCGGAGCGCAGCAGCTGCGGCGGGTGGACGCCCTGCCCGCGCCCCCCTGCCCGCCCCGCCGCAACCGGCCCGACGGTAGGGGAACCGAGCGGACAATGCAACGCCCGCATTACCCTGTGACCGTCGAGCTGGGAGCGCCGCGCATGGCCGATCCCGAGACACCGGATCCGCGGACCCGGCTGCGCGAGGTGGCGCTCGATCTCTTCGGGCGCCAGGGGGTCCGGGAGACCTCGACCCGCCAGATCCTCACGGCCGCCGGGATGCGGAACCCCTCGGCGATCTCGTACTACTTCGGTTCGAAGGCGGAGCTGGTCGAGGACCTGGCCGCCGAGCTGCTCGTGGTCTCACCGGTGCTGGTCCGCCAGATCGAGCTCGCCGCCGGGCCCTCGCCGCCACCGGCCGACGCGTGGACTGCGATCGCGGTGGATCTCGCGGTCAACCTCGTCTCCACCGAGCGCGGGTGCCTGCTGGCCCGACTGTGGTGGGAGTACGACGGCTACCTCCGCCCGGCCGTCGTGGAGGAGTTCATCGGCAGTGACCGGCCGCTGGCCCGGGACTGGATGGACGCGGTCGAGCGGACGTTCCCGCTGATGCCGCGCCTGATCGCCGTCGGCCGCAACGTCACGATGCTCCGGACCCTCGAATGGATGATCGCCCGCCGCGCCGGCCGTGTGCTGACGGGATCACCCTCGCCGGCGCTGGCCATCACCACGCCACCTGCCTTCCGCACGCTGCTCTTCGAGGTGGCGCTGGGCATCGTGACGCAGCCCACCACGCTGACCGACGACGACGTGAAGTTCACCGGCTGAGTGGCGACGTGGGCCCGACGCGCCGTTGGCGGAGACCGACGCGTCGGTAGTACAACGCGATCATGCGCTTCGGACTGGACATCGCCCAGCAACGGATCTCGTGGCCGGAGCTCGCGTCGCGCGCCCGCCTCGCCGACGACCTCGGATTCGACAGCATCTGGGGCTTCGACCACTTCCAGCCGATGTACGGCGAGGGGCCCGGTGAGTGCTTCGAGGGCAACACGACGCTCGCCGCGTGGAGCGGGATCACCGAGCACGTCCGACTCGGGCTGCTGGTGACCGGCATGACCTACCGGCACCCGTCGGTCTTCGCCGCCGAGGCGATCACGATCGATCACGCGTCGAACGGTCGACTCGAGCTCTCCTACGGCGCGGCCTGGTTCGAAGAGGAGCACCGGCGCCTCGGCATCCCGTTCCCGGCGTTGAAGGAACGGGTCGATGCGTTCGAGGAGGCGGTCCAGATCGTGCGGGGCCTGCTCACGACCGACGACTTCACGTTCGAGGGCCGGCACTTCCAGGTCCGGGACGCGACCCTGCTCCCCCGGCCGGTGCAGCAGCCCCATCCCCCGATCTGGATCGGGGCGTCGGGTGAGCGGCGCATGATGCCGATCGCGGCGCGCTTCGCCGACGTGTGGCACTGCTTCGGGCCGGTCGAGGTGCTGGCGCCGAAGTCGCAGCGGCTGAGCGACATGGCGGGCGCGGCCGGCCGCGACCCGGCCGAGATCCGACGGGCATCGTCGCTCTCGCTCGAGGACGACCTCGACGACATCGCGCGCACGGTCGACGCGTGGGATTCGGCGGGCTTCGACTCCCTGGTCTGCGGCTGGCCCGCGCCGGGAGAGGCGACGGTCGAGGCGTTCGCGCGCCGGTTCCTCGATTCCCGCGCCTGAACGGGGACGAGCCCTCAGACGAGGGTGAGGCCGCCGTCAACCGCCAGAACCTGCCCGGTCACGTAGCTCGCGTCCGCAGACAGGAGGAACACCGCCACGCTCGCGACCTCCCAGGCAGTCCCCTGGCGGCGGAGCGGGACCGGAGTCCGCTCGCGCGACGGCCGGCCCTGCGAGGCCATCCGGCCGAGCGGTGTGTCGATCAGGCCCGGAGCGAGCACGTTCGCGCGCACGCCGCGACGCGCGCCCTCGAGCGCCACATGGCGGCAGAGACCGATGAGCCCCGCCTTCGACGCGTCGTACGCGGGAAGCCGGCTGCCGGGCTGCAGCCCCGCGACCGATCCGACGAAGACGATCGCAGCCTCGGCCTCGAGATGCGACAGGACCTCGCGGGCGACGAGGAAGTGCGCGCGGAGGTTGACCGCGAAGGTCGCGTCCCAGTCCTCGACCGTCGCACCGAGGCCCACCCCGCGTCCGATCCCGACGTTCATCACGACCCCGTCGAGGCGCTCCGCCGTCGCCGCGGCGACCAGGTCGACGCACCCGGCCTCGGTGGAGACGTCGGCGACGACCACCTCCGCCCTCCCGCCTTCGCGTTCGATCCAGCCGGCGGTCACGCCGGCCGCGTCGCGATCGCGGTCGGCGCAGACCACGACCGCGCCTTCACGCGCGCAGGCGACCGAGATCGCGCGTCCGTTGCCCACCGGTGCATCGGGATCGTCCGAGCGACGCGTGCCGGCACCGACCACGAGGATCCGGAGCCCGTCGAGCCGCAAGCCACTCACGCCCGCCGACCGTAGCGGGTAGACCAGCAGGGATCCGGGTAGAAGGGACCGCCATGAGCAGCTTGACGAACCCGCCCGACGCGACTGCGCCGGCCGACGCGCTGACCGAGGTGCTCGACGGGCTCGCGCACACCGTCGAGAACCTCGACGCGGTCGACGATGTCGCCGCGCAGCTCCAGGACCGCGTGCACGGTGTGCTCGGCCGCGGCACGCTGCGAGATGCCCTGACCGGGCGCTGGCTCGGGCACGCTGTCCATCCGGTGCTCACGGACCTGCCGATCGGGTTCTGGACCAGCGCCTTCACCCTCGACCTGATCGGTGGGCGCCGGAGCCGCGCCGCGGCGCAGCTGCTCGTCGGGCTGGGCGTGCTCGCGGCGATCCCGACCGCCGCGACCGGCGCGGCCGACTGGTCCGACACCGCGGGAAAGGAGACCCGCGTCGGCCTGGTGCACGCCGCGCTCAACACGACCGCGCTCGCGTGCTTCAGCGCCTCGTGGATCGCGCGACGACGCGGCCGTCACGGGCGGGGTGTCCTCTACGGCATCGCCGGGAGCGCGGCGGCCACGGGAGGCGGGTTCTTCGGCGGCCATCTGATCCAGCGCTTCGGTGTCGGCGTCGACCACACGACGTTCGACGCGCTCCCCGGCGACTGGACGGCCACCGATCCGGCGTCCGCGTGGTCCGACGGATCGCCGCGACGGGTGGACGCCGACGGGGCGCCGGTCGTCGTCATCCGTGACGGCGACACCTGGTACGGCCTCGAGGCGCGCTGCACCCATGCCGGCGGCCCACTGGACGAAGGCGAGGTGCTCGAAGGCTGCGTGCAGTGCCCGTGGCACGGCTCCCGGTTCCGGCTCCGCGACGGATCCGTGGCGCGTGGGCCGGCATTCGCGGCGGAGCCGGTCGCCGACGTGCGCGTGCATGACGGTGTCGTCGAGGTGCGGGCGGCGACCACCCGCTGACCCGCGTGCGCCCGTCAGTCGACGAGATCGCGCTCCGGGAGCGGGAACAGGTGGAGGTGCTCGACGTAGGGCCCGACGTCCCCGTCCCAGTCGGCCGACACGATCTGGCGGAGGCTGCGCCGCCCGAACAGGATGCGCATGAGCTCGTAGTCGTCCACGTGCAGCGTGGCGTCGGGCTCGCCCTCGCCGAGCACGCACTCGACCTCGTCCCCGACGACATGGAGCGGCGGGGCACCCTCGGCGGTGAAGCGGTCCGAGAACGCCGCGAGCGCGCTCGCGGCCAGGCTCTGCACGCGCTCGTCGTCGCGCTCGCCCCGCAGCCCGAGCGCCCCCATGACGTCCTGCTCGTGGGACCACACGTCGTAGGCGACGAACATCGGCGGGTCCTCTCGACCCTCGATCCAGACGTCGAGCTCGGGGCCGCGCTCCGCCCACTCCGCGCAGACGTCGGCGAGGTCGGATCCCGCGCGCTCGGCGACCTGCCGTCGGGACCAGGCGGGATCGCCCGCTCCGGCCATGTTCCCGTCGAGGAGGTCGGCACAGAGCCCGGTCAGATGTGCGTACGCGTCCTTGACCGTCCAGCCCGGCAGCGCCGGCACCGGCAGGCCGGGCTGCTCGTCGTCCATGGTGCGGGCGAGCTCGAGCAGGTGGCCACGGGTCTCGCGGTAGATCGGGGCGACATCCATCGGCGGCAGGGCTAGCCCGCGGCCTCGCTGAGCGCGGCGAGCCGCTCGAGGGTCGCGGTCATGGTCTCGCGGTTCCGCCCGGCACGATCCGCAGTGCCGCTGACCCTCTTGGCCATCGTGTGGGCGACCCATCCGCGGCGGTCGATCCAGGTCTCGGTGACCCGGCACCCGCCGTCCACCGGCTCGAACCGGTAGCTCCAGCGCGCGACCTTGAACGGACCGGCGGCCACCTCGAACGCGAAGTGCCGACCGGGCTCGGCTTCCGTGATCGTCGCGACCGTCGACCACTTCTTCTTGCCGTTGCGGTTCTCGCCCTTGAACCGCGCGCCGACCGCCGGACCCGTGGCGCCGCGGAGCCACGTTGCGCCCACGTTCTCCGGCGAGAGGTCACGCATCCGCACGACGTCCGACACCCGCGCGTACAACACGTCAGGCGGTGCGGCGATGACGCGCTCGACGTTGATCTCGACTTCGTCCGCCATGCGCCGACCCTACCGGCGCAGGCGCGGCGGGCAAAGCGTCAGCGCGTGCGCGCCGACCGCCTCGACTGCGCGTGGCGGCGCGGCGGGCGTCCCGAGCGCTGGTTCCCACCGTTGCGCGAGGACCGGGACTCCGAGCGCGGCTCCGGGCTCGGGTCCCCGATGCCGAGCTCCCGCTGGAGCTGGCGGCTGGCCCGCTGCTGGTCGGCCGCGACGAACGACACCACCACACCGGTCGCACCCTTGCGGGCGGTCCGGCCGGACCGGTGGACGTAGGTCTTCGCGTCGGTCGGCGGGTCGTAGTGGAGCACGCAGGCCACATCGTCGACGTGGATCCCGCGGGCTGCGACGTCGGTCGCGATCAGGGCGTGCACGGAGCCCCGGGTGAACGCGGCCAGCGCCCGGTCGCGCTGGTTCTGCGACAGGCCGCCGTGGATCGGTGCGGCCTGGATCCCGGCGGCACCCAGGCGCTTGGCGATCTTGTCGGCGCCGTGGCGCGTCCGGCAGAACACGATCGTCGGACCCTCGGCGTGGATCACCTCGGCGGCGCGGGTGAGCCGGTCACTGGTGTGAACGGCCTCGAAGCGGTGCTCCGCGTCCATGGCGTCGGACTCGGGACCCGGCACCTCGTGGCGCACCGGGTCCTGCTGGTAGCTCCGGGTGATCACGCCGACGTCGCCGTCGAGCGTGGCCGAGAAGAGGATCGTCTGGCGGACCTTCGCAGTGGCGTCGAGGATGCGGCGCACCGCGGGCAGGAAGCCCATGTCGGCCATCCGATCGGCTTCGTCGATCACGACGATGTCGACCTTGGCCAGGTCGACGACGCGCTGGGCGATGAGGTCCTCGAGCCGGCCGGGGCACGCAACGAGGATGTCGACCCCGCGCCGCATCGCGCGGCGCTGCGGCTCGTAGCCGACGCCGCCGTAGATGGTGAAGACCCGGCGGCTGCGGGCGTCGGCGAGCGGCGCGAGCTCGCGTTGGATCTGTGCTGCGAGCTCACGGGTCGGCGCGAGCACGAGCGCGCGCGGCTGCTTCGGCTTGGCCCGCCCGACCCGGTCGACGATCGGGAGGCCGAACGCGATCGTCTTGCCCGAGCCGGTCGGCGCGCTGCCGCAGACGTCGCGGCCGGCCAGGAGGTCGGGGATGGTGAGGGCCTGGACGGGGAACGGATCCTCGATGCCGCGCTGGGACAGCACGGCGACGAGGTCCTCGGGCACGCCGAGGTCGGTGAAGCTGGACACGATGATGACTCCTTCCCCACGTGGGGGGAGATGGCCCCCGGGAGTGGGGGCTCGTTGCGGGCCGGCGCACTTACTCGAGCAGCGCGGCACACAGGCAACGAGGATCGAGACGGACCGAATGGTCCTGAAGAGCGAGGGTTCGCCGGAGCGAACGGTGAGGACGGTATCACGGACCGGCGCCGCGACCGGACCACGGCGCAATCTCGCACGGCGCGCCGCCCGTAGCATCGATTGAATCACGACCCCCACTCAGAACGAGGCGCCACCATGAACCTCTCCACGCGAACCCTGCTCTCGACGACCGCCGTCCTGGCCGCGGTGGTCGGACTCGCGGCATGCGGCTCGAGCTCGTCGAGCTCGCCCGCCACCTCCACGACGAAGGCCGCGTCGCAGCCGACCGCGGCCGCGGTCATCAAGACGACGGACAACGCGACGCTCGGCAAGATCCTCGTCGACGCGAACGGCAAGACCGTCTACACGCTGACCAACGCTGGCGCTGCAGTCGCGTGCACCGGCGGGTGCCTGAGCGTCTGGCCAGCGGTGATGCTGCCGTCGGGCACCTCGACCGCGACCGGCGGAGCCGGGGTGACGGGACTGACGGTCGTGACGACGGCGAACGGCAAGCAGGTGGCCGCCAAGGGCCTGCCGCTCTACACGTTCGCCAACGACACCGCGGCCGGCGACGCCAAGGGCGATGGGCTCGCCAGCTTCGGCGGCACCTGGCACGTCGTCAAGGTGAGCGGCGGCACGGCGCCGGCCCCCGCCGCGAGCTCGACGACGTCCGGCTCCGGCTACTGACCCACTGACTCCCCCGCCGGCCCTTCTCGGCACGTTCGACTGCGTCAGGCGCGGTTGAGCGTGCCGAGAACGGGTTTCGAGGTCAGGAGACGTGGACCCAGCTGGCGACCGACGGGACGCCCGTGCTGTCCAGCACGAAGAGCATGTACCAACCCGGCGGCGTGAGGTTCGGGTTCTGCGGAACCGAGACGTCCACCCCGTTCGCGGTCCTCGTGAGCCCGAGCCTCACCAGCCGCTGGTTGCTGTCGCTCGAGTGCGTCACCGCGGCCGGTCGGACGAGCACCGCGGAGCTGAGCGGTGATGCCTGGGTCGTCGTCAGCGCGTACTGCCCGCCGTAGCTGATCTCGGTGGGCGCGGCGGTGATCTTCGGGCGCTCGGCGCCGGTGGAGAGGTAGCTCGGCGAGTAGATCTCGATGCGGTACTCGAAGCTCCCGACCGGGTTCCCGCCGAACGTGGCCACCCGACCGTCGGGCAGCAGGATCGCGGACGAGTGGTACACCCGCGGGACCGTGGGGGTCGCGGCCTTCGACCAGGTGTCGGTCTTGGGGTCGAAGACCTGCGCGCTGAACACCGGGTTGTTGCCGACCTTCACCGAGGTCGACGCGCCGCCGGTCTCGAGCACCGTCGAGTCGGGCAGGATGACGTCGCTGACGTAGAGCTTCGGCACGTCGATGGGCGCCGTGGCCTCGTACCTCGGGTTCGCGTCCTTCAGGTTCACGACCGCGGCGGTGTCCGTGGGTGCGGAGGTCCCGTTCGTCTTGCCCCCGCCCACGACGAGGACGCGCTGGTCCTGGGCCGGCGGGAGCAGGACGCTCATCCCCTCGTCGCGCAGCGCGCGCTTCTGGAGCCCCGGGACGTCCTGGTACGTGTTGCCCGACAGATCCCAGATCCCCGGCTGCGCCGACGACGTCCCGAGCACGTTCGCGCCGGAGTAGAACAGCCGCCCGTCGCTCAGCAGGTGCAGCGCGGGATAGGTCGGCATGTAGCTCAACCCGTCCGGTGGCGGCTGCGCGGCCGTCCAGCTCGTGCCGTCGAAGATCTCCTGCTTGGTGCTGCGCTTCCGGTTCTGGTCGAAGCCACCCACGGTGAGCAGGCGCCCGTCGCCGAGCTCCACCACGCTCGGGTACCAGCGGGAGATCGAGGAGTCCGGCGCTGCGGTGTACTTGCCCTGCACCGGGTCGAAGATGAACGCGCGGTTCGTCCCCGCGTAGTTCGCGTTCGTCCCGGTCGGGTAGCCGGCGGTCCCTCCGGTGACGAGCAGGCGGCCGTCGGGCAGGAACGCGTGACCGGAGCAGAACGCGTCCCACGGCGTCGCGACCGACTGGAACGTGTTCGTCTTCGGGTCCCAGATGCTCGTGCGGAACGTCCCGGCATCGAAGTCGGACTTGTCGTTCCCCGAACCCGCCACGAGCAGGACCTTGCCCGTATGCATCAGCGCGACGTGGATGGCTGCCACCGGCGTGGGCGTGGGGCTGACCTGCCAGCTGCCGCAGGCGGCCGCACCGAGCGTGAGCACCGCGGCGATCGCGGGCAACCCGAGCCCGCGCCGACCCCGAAGTGTTCCGACCCCCCGCACCACGACAGTCTCTCGCGTCGGCCGCACCCCGAGCGGGCACCCCGCGGGCCGGGCGATGCCACTGCCGGGCTCAGGCGCGGGCGAGCACCTCGGCGTGGGGAACCGCGAAGAACCCGTCGGGCTGCCCGGCCCACCGGCGCCAGGCCGTGGCGATGGCGGCGAGCTCCGGCGCGTCGCTCAACCCGTAGTCGACCGCCTGCTGCGCGAAGCCGGACTGCTCGACCCGGTCGGCCCACAACCCGCCCCACCACGCGCGCGTGCCGGGATCCGCGAACGTCCACGTCGAGCTCCCGGCCTCGACGTCGCGGAAGCCCGCCTGCTGCGCCCAGCCGAGCAGGAACCGACCCGCGTCCGCCTCGGCCCCGTTGTGCTCGGTGATCGCGTGGTACAGCTCGTTCCAGCGATCGAGCATCGGGTCCCGCGGCGCCCAGACGAAGCCGGCATAGTCGCTGTCGCGCACCGCGAGGGTCCCGCCGGGACGCAGGACGCGTCGCAGCTCGCGCAGCGCGGCCACGGGCTCCCGGAGGTGCTGGAGCACCTGGTGGGCGTGCACCACGTCGAACGACGCATCGGCGAGGTCGAGCGCGTACACGTCGCCGGTGGCGAAGCGGACGTTCGGCGCCGATCTGCCCCCGACGAGCTCCTGCGCCTGGGCGATCACCTCATCGGAGCGGTCGATGCCGAGCACCGCGCCGGGCGCCACGCGCGCCGCGAGATCCAGCGTGATGGTGCCCGGCCCGCAGCCGACGTCGAGCAGGTCCATGCCCGGCTCGAGCCGGCCGAGCAGGTACCCGGCCGAGTTCGCCGCGGTGCGCCACTCGTGGCTGCGCAGGACCGACTCGTGGTGCCCGTGCGTGTAGATCTCCGCCATGGACGCATCATCCCAGAGCCCGGCGCCGGGGAGCGCGGGTTTCCGGCCGACGTGTGGCGGTCGCGTGGCGGGGGTAGGACGCGTCGGTGAGCGCGTTCGAGATCCTGCTGGGCTCCATCCACTTCCCCATGCTCGTGGTGACGACCCGCAGCTCGCCGGGCGAGCTGTCGGGCTGTCTCGTCGGCTTCGCGACGCAGTGCAGCATCGACCCCGCGCACTTCCTCGTGTGCCTCTCGAAGAAGAACCACACGTACGCGGTCGCCAAGCGCGCCGACCTTCTCGTCGTCCACGTGCTGCGCGACGACGACAAGGAGCTCGCCCGGCACTTCGGCGAGGAGACCGGCGACGAGATCGACAAGTTCGCGGGGATCGCCTGGACGCCGGGCCCCGGCAAGGTGCCGGTGCTCGCCGGCGTCGACTGGTTCGCGGGCCGGATCCAGCAGCGGTTCGACTGCGGTGACCACGTCGCCCACCTGCTCGCGGTGCTCCCCGAAGGACGGGCGACGAACGCCGAGGGCGACCAGCTCGAATCGTCCGCCGTGCAGGACTTCGACGCCGGCCACGACGCCTGACCCGAACCGGTACGTTCGGCGCGTGCCCGACCCGGTCGTCCCGCCGCCCCTGGACGCACGTCCGATGCTCGCCACCCTCGGGGATCGACCGCCCGAGGGCGCGGGCTGGGCCTGGGAGCTGAAGTGGGACGGCATCCGCGCGCTCGGGCTCGTGCAGGACGGAGCGCTGCGGCTGTGGACCCGCAACGGCAACGACGTCAGCGCGCGCTATCCAGAGCTCGTCGCGCTCCCGGACGCGCTCGACGGCCACGACGCGTTCCTCGACGGCGAGATCGTCGCGTTCGACGACCGGGGCCGGCCGAGCTTCGGGCAGCTGCAGCGACGCATGCACGTCCAGGCCCAGCCGGACATCGGGCGGCTCGCGGTCGAAGTCCCCGTCGTCTACGTCGTCTTCGACCTGCTCTGGCTCGACGGGCACCTGACCACCGGGCTGCACTACGAGGACCGGCGCCGGCTCCTCACCTCACTCGTGCCCGACGGTCCGGCCTGGCGCGTGCCCGCCCACGAGCTGGGCGACGGGCACGCCACCATCGCGGTGAGCCACGAATTCGCGCTCGAGGGGGTCATGGCGAAGCGGTTGGACAGCTTCTACGAGCCGGGCCGGCGCACGCCCGCGTGGGTGAAGATCAAGAACCACCTCAGCCAGGAGCTCGTGGTCGGCGGCTGGGTCCCCGGGAAGGGCGCCCGCGCCACGACGTTCGGTGCGCTCCTGCTCGGCTACTACGACGCCACCGGCGCGCTGCGCTACGCGGGACGGGTGGGGACGGGCTTCACCGAGGCGGTGCTCGCGGACCTGCAGGCGTCGCTCGCCGCGATCGCGCGCGACTCGACGCCGTTCGCGGACCCACTGGAGAGCCGCACCGCGGAGCGCGAGGCGCACTTCGTCGAACCGGAGCTGGTCGCCCAGGTGCGCTTCACCGAGTGGACCGAGGGCGGACGGATCCGCCATCCCGCGTTCCTCGGCCTCCGCGACGACAAGCCCGCACGCGAGGTCGTCCGCGAGAGCTGAGTCACTGCGGGTCGGAAGGCTCCGGATCCTGCGGCGTCTCGTGCTGCGTGGCGGCGGTGGTCGAGCGGCGCACGACCGCGCGGGACCGCTCGGGGTGGTCGAAGTCGAGCACCACGTCGACGGGACCGTCACGCTTGGGCTGCGGCGCATCCACGACGATGGCGGGCTCCTCCTTCTCGGGCCGGCCCTCCAGCGCGTCGCGCAGGCCCAGCAGCCCGGCGGCCGCCACGGACCCCAGCGCGCTGCGCCGAAACCGGTCGACCGGACGGGGCGCCACGGGCTCGTCGCCCTCGCCCTCGGCGAGGGCCTCGTCGATCAGCGCGTCCGACGCCGCGTCGTCGTCGCCGGCCCGATCGTCGTGGTCCACGCCGCCAACGGTAGTGAGCTAGCCCTCGTCCGGGGGCGCGAGCTCCTCGCCGATCGCATCGAGCGACTCCCGCACCTCGTCGACCAGCGCGTCGAGCTCGAGGCCGGCGTGCTCGATCCCCTTCCGCGCCTGCGTGTGGTACTTCCGGATCGTCGTGCACCGGTCGACCGCCCGGGCCGCGTCGTCGATCAGGCCGCCGATCCGGGCGACGTCGAGCTCCTCGGTCGCCTCGGTGCAGAGATCGCGACGCACCACCCAGCGCGCCCACATGTACCCGAGCCGCAGCGCGGAGTCGTCGGCACCCTCCTTGTCGAGCACCACGATCGCCTTGTTGCCCGCGTAGTGGAACGGCACCGACGTGGGCGCCTGCTCCTGGGTCGCGAACACTGCGATCGCGCAGAGTGCGTCGCGGTTCTCGATCGCGTCGTCGAGCTCCCTCAGCGTGTTGCGCATCGTGAGCTTCCGGGACTTCGCCTCGAGCGCGAAGCGTGCGTCGTACCCGCTGCAGTCGTCGGGGTTGAGGGTGACGATCTCGTCGCCCTTCTGGGTGCCCGCGAGCCCGGTCTCCGTGCCGACCCGCTCGGCGACGTCGCCGTGGTGGGCCGCGATCCGGCTCAGGCACGCGTCGAGCACGTCCTCGAAGCGGAAGCCCTTGCCCGTCGTCAGCTCGAGGACCGGCGCGACCGCGTCGGCGACCGCGATCTTCTCGGAGAGCTCGGCGACGTCGCGGCGCACCTCGACCACGCGCTCGGAGACGTCGCGGGCGAGCTCCCGCTTGAGCCGGGCGAGCGGGCTGTCCTCGCCATCGGTCGCGATCAGCTGCTGCATCGCGTACGCCTGCTGCTGGTGCGCGTCGACCAGGACGGTCTCGAACAGGGAGATGACGCTGCGCTTCGAGTCGGGGTCGAAGGTGTCGCCGAGCAGCTGGTCGAGCTCGTTGCGGTGGGTCGCGAGCGCGTGCGGGAGGGCGCCGTCCTGCTCGTCGAGCAGCGACTCGGCCGCGTCCGAGATCCGGGTGACCGCCGCCTCGACCTGCTCGTCGAACCGATCGGTCATCGCGTCGAACCGCTTCTCGACGATGTGGGTCTCCACGCTGACGTGGGCCGCCAGGACCGCGCGGGCGCCGACCCGGAGGCACTGCCGGGTCGCGTCGGCCGCGTCCGCCGCCCCGTCGCTGCCGTGCCCGACCGCCTCGCGCACGACGCGCAGGACCTCGGGATCGGTTTCGACCAGTTCGTGCACCACCAGCGAGCCGGCGAGCAGCTCGACGTCCTCGAGGGTCTGGGGCGGCAGCGGGGATGCGGCGACCATCAGATGCTCCAGTGGTTCGGGGAAGTGGTTCGGGGAAGTGGGTGCGGGTGGTGCCGCCACCAGCATGGCGAAGGGGTGGGACAGATACGCGGACCCGGAGCCGCGGTGACCGATGCCCGTGGACGGCGCGCGACCCCGGGGGGAAGACTCGCCGGGCCGAGACGACCGGACGGGACGACCCCACGAAAGGCGCGTGCAGGTGAAGGCAGCTGTCTATTACGAGACCGGCGGTCCGGAGGTCCTCCGCTACGAGGACGTGCCCGACCCCGAGGTGTACCCGGGCGGGGTGCTGATCGAGGTCGGGGCCATCAGCATCGAGGGGGGTGACACGCTGAACCGGGCCGGCGGCGAGATGGCCACGACGCCCCACGTGGTCGGGTACCAGTGCGCGGGGACGATCCGTGAGGTCGGCGAGGGCGTCGTCGACCGGTTCGTCGGCCAGCGCGTCGTCGCCACCGGCTTGTGGGGGTCGCACGCCGAGCTCTTCGTGACCCCCGCGGTCGTGACGTGGCCGATCCCCGACGGTGCCGACCTCGTCGCGTGTGCGTGCGTCCCCGTCGCGTTCGGCACCGCGGACGACTGCCTCTTCGAGTTCGGCCACCTCGTCCCGGGTGAGACCGTGCTCATCCAGGCCGGCGCCGGTGGCGTCGGCGTCGCAGCGATCCAGCTCGCGAAGCGGGCCGGCGCGACGGTGCTCGCGACCGCGTCGAGCGACGAGCGCCTCGAGCGCCTGGTGCCGCTCGGTCTCGACCAGGGCATCAACTACTCCGACCCCGACTGGGTCGCGAACGTCCGCGCGATCACCGAGAACCGCGGGGTCGAGCTGGTCGTCGACTCCGTCGGCGGCAGGGTGCTGCAGGGCAGCGTCGCGTGTCTCGCGTACCGGGGCCGCGCGATCACCGTCGGCAGCGCCGGACGCGACCCGCAGCCGTTCGACGTCTCGGTGCTCGGCATGTCGAACCAGTCGCTGACCGGCGTCTTCCTCGGCGCCGAGATCGCGACCGAGCGGGCGCAGCGGATGATCGCGGGCCTCGTCGACGACGTAGCTGCGGGCCGCCTGCAGGTCGTCGTCGACCGCACCTACCCGCTTGCGGCCGCGGCCGAGGCGCACGCGTACCTGGAGAGCCGCCAGGCCGTCGGCCGCGTGGTGCTGATCCCGTGAGCGCAGCGCGGAGCGGGCACGAAGTGCGGAGCGGGCAGAAGGAGAAGGCCGATGCGTTCCTGGCGCTCCATCACGGCGACGCGCCGTTGCTGCTCCCCAACCCCTGGGACGCGGGCTCGGCGAAGATCTTGGCGTCGATCGGGTTCTCCGCGCTCGCGACGACGAGCGCGGGCTTTGCCGGCACCCTCGGCCGGCTCGACGGTGGCGTGACCCGCGACGAGGTGCTCGGCCACGCGCGCGCCATCTGCGCCGCCGTCGACCTCCCGGTGAGCGCGGATCTCGAGAACTGCTTCGCGGCCGAGCCGGCCGGCGTCGCCGAGACGATCACGCTCGCGATCGACGCGGGCCTCGTCGGTGGCTCGTGCGAGGACTTCACCGGTCACGACGACGGGATCTACGACGCCGGGCTCGCGGTCGAGCGGGTCGCCGCGGCGGCGGAAGCGGCGCACCGGGGGCCGGTGCGCTTCGTGCTCACCGCCCGGTGCGAGAACTACCTGCACGGTCGCAAGGACTTCGACGACACCCTCCAACGGCTGCTCGCGTACCAGACCGCCGGCGCCGACGTGCTCTACGCACCCGGGATGCAGGACACCGACGAGCTCCGACGGCTCCTCGACGCGGTCGACCTCCCGGTCAACGTCCTCGCGCTCCCCGGCACCGCGCCGGTGGCCGAGCTCGCGGCGCTCGGCGTGAAGCGCATCTCGGTCGGCAGCGGCTTCAGCAACGTCGCCGCGGGCGCGCTGGCCGACGCCGGGCGCGAGCTCCTCGAGCGGGGCACCTACGACTTCTGGGCGACCGGGATCACCGGCATGACCGTGATCCACGAAGCCTTCGGCTAGTGCTCCGTCCGGTGACGTTGTCCCGGTCGGCGCACGCTCAGTACTGCGCGAAGTACGGGCGCGCGGCGTCGCCCTTCTCCATCAGGATGAAGACCGTCCCGTAGGGATCGGCGAACCAGGTGGTGCGGAGACCGGCGATCTTCGCGATCCCGCGCACCAGGAACTGCACGCCGCGCGACTCGAGGTCGGCGCGGGTTGACGCGATGTCGTCGCAGACGAGCCCGACGTGGGTCAAGCCCTGGTCCACGATCGACGCGTCGGCGGGCCGCGGCCGGCCCTCGGCACCGGGGTACTCGATGAGCTCGAGCACGCGGTCACCGTCGCCGGGCAGCCCGACGATCGCGGCGGCGAGTCTCGGGATCGGGATCAGCTCTCCCATGTCGCGCTCGATCGCCTCGCCCTCCATCAGGTACGGCGGCGAGAGGATGGTGAATCCGAGCGTCTCCGCGTACCAGCGCGCGGCCGCTTCGACGTCGGGCACGCAGACCGCGGAGTGCGCCATCCCGAGCAGCACGCTCAGCGCACCGCGTTGGCGTGGTCGGGGTCGGCGAACGCCGCCTCGAGCGCGTTCGGACGGTCCTGCTGGAGCAGCCCGATCTCGTTGCCGCTCGGGTCGCGGAGGACGTGCACCGGACCGTCGGGCGTTCCGGCGGTCTGGCCCTGCACCGCGAAGCCGGAACGCGCCAGCCGGGCGACTGCCTCGTCGAGGTCGCGCACCGACCAGATCGGCAGGCAGCTCGGCGCCGGGCGGTGCTCGGCGAGCAGCACCAGCGGAGCTTCTGCGGTCAACCGCACCGCGGCGACCTCCGTCGCGAACGCGGCAAAGCGCCACACCGGCTCCGCACCCAGCGCGTCGAGGTAGAACGCGCGGTCGCGCTCGAGGTCGTCCGTCCCCACGTAGAGGTAGACCAGCGCCCCGAGCGCGCGGTCCTCGAGATCATCCAACGAGCCCATCGTAGGTACACGTGATACATCAGAGCCGTGCACCTCTCCCGCCGGGTCGAGCTGATCGAGCTCGACAGCGCCGCGCTCGCGGCCGCGGCCGAGCAGGACCTCGCCGCCCCGATCCCGTCGTGCCCGGGCTGGACGATGGCCGACCTCGTGCGCCACGTCCTGCAGGTGCACCGGTCGTGGTGCCTGATCGTGGAGGAGGGACGCACCACGCCCGACTGGTCCCAGGCGCCGATGCCCCCCGACGCGGAGCTCGTCGCCGAGTTCCGGGCGAACGCCGAGCGGTTCGCCGAGGTGCTCGGCGCCACCGACCCCGAGACCCCGTGCTGGACCTGGGGCCCGGAGCAGAACGCCGGCTTCGTCCAGCGGTTCCAGGTCCAGGAGGCGGCGCTGCACCGGTGGGACGCCGAGTCGGCCGTCGGCACACCCGGTCCGATCGCGCCCGACGGGGCCGCGGACGCGATCGCTCTCGACCACCTGCTGCTCGCGGCCGCCGCGCCGAGCGCGCGAGCGGGCTTCGAGGTCGTGACCACGGACACCCCGTTCGGCATGACGATCAGCGCCACACCCGACCTTCCCGTCGTCGGCTCGCTCCGGGGCACCGCCAGCGACCTCCTGCTCGTGCTCTGGA
The DNA here is from genome assembly GCA_036502405.1 of Acidimicrobiia bacterium. Lineage (GTDB taxonomy): Bacteria > Actinomycetota > Acidimicrobiia > IMCC26256 > JAENVU01 > Chersky-806. The sequence continues at coordinate 17,786 of DASXYP010000108.1, read as the reverse complement.
AGCGCCTCCCGCTGAGCTCGGTCGACGTGACCGGGGATGCGGGTGCGATCGCCGCCGCCATCGCCGCCATCGACATCGACTGACCCGGCGATGCGGACGATCCCGGAGCTGCTGGCGGACACCGCAGCCGCGGTCCCTGACCGGGTGTGGTTGCTCAGCGGCGACGACACGTTCACGTACGCGGCGAGCCGGCGCGCCGTCGCCGGCACCGCCGCCGCGCTGGCCGCACTCGGCGTAGGACCGGGCGAGATCGTCCTCGTGGTCGCGCGCAACCACGCCGCGCACGTGTTCACGTGGCTCGGCCTGGCCCGACTCGGCGCGGTGATGCTCCCGGTCAACCCGAACAGCACCGTCGACGAGCTGGTCGGCTTCCTGGAGCAGGTGCGCCCGCGACTCGTCGTCCACGACCCGCGGCTCGACGCGATCGTCGCCGAGGCGACGAGCAGGGTCGACCACGAGGTGACGGTCGTCGACGTCCACGACCTCGCCCACGGAGCGGCGACGGGCGCCCCGGCGCCGGCGCTCGACCCGCGTGACCCGGTCGTGCTCATCCCGACGTCGGGCACGACCGGGCGCTCGAAGCTCGTGACCCAGACGCACCAGGGCTACACCCTCGCGGCCGAGGGGTTCCCGGCGTGGGCCGGGCTCACCGCCGCGGACCGGCTCATCACCGCACTGCCGATCTTCCACATCAACGCGCCCGCGTACTCCCTGCTCGGGTCGATGGCGGTCGGCGCGAGCGTGGTGCTGCTCGAGCGCTACTCGCCCAGCCGCTTCCTCGACGCGGCGCGCCGGTACGAGGCGACCGAGTTCAACATGATCGGCGCCATGCTCGAGATGCTGATGCGCCAGCCCGAGCGAGCCGATGACGCGGACACGCCGCTGCGGCTCTGCTACACGGGCCCGACGCCGCCGCGTGACCGCCAGCTCGAGATCGAGGCCCGGTTCGGGATCGAGATCGTGTGCGGCTACGGCCTCTCCGAGAGCACCTACGGGACCTTCTGGCCCCGAGGTGCGCGCCCGTACGACACGATCGGCGCGGCGCGCCAGCACCCGGTGCTCGGCCACATCAACGACGCGCGGGTCATGGCCGACGGCACCGAGGTCCCGGACGGCTCCGTGGGCGAGCTCGAGCTGCGCAACCCGGCGACGATGCTCGGCTATCACGGCATGCCCGAGGAGACCGCGGCGGTGCTCGTGGACGGTTGGCTCCGCACCGGCGACCTCGTCGTGCGCAACCCGGACGAGACGTTCACGTTCGTGTCGCGCAAGAAGGAAGTCATCCGGCGCCGCGGCGAGAACCTCGCGCCGAGCGAGGTCGAGGCTGCGCTCGTCGAGCTGCCCGACATCGCCGAGGCCGCGGTGATCGCCGTGCCGTCGGACCTCGGGGAGGACGAGGTGAAGGCGTTCGTGATCGTGGCTCGCGACCACCGCCTCGACGTGGACGGGCTGCCCGCCGAGCTTGCGACCCGGCTCAGCCGATTCAAGATCCCGCGGTTCGTCGAGGTCGTCGACGAGCTGCCCCGAACCCCCACCGGTCGCGTGGCGAAGCACCGGCTCCCCGTCGAGCGGACCTCGGCGGAGACCGACTTCGACGCCCGCGACTGACCAGAGGAGACCAGATGGACGCGCCGGACCGCTCGTGGATGCACACCGACATGGGCTCCACCACGCCGACCACGATCACGGTCTGCGGGCTCGACCTCGCCGACGAGATCATGGGGACGATCTCCTTTCCCGACCTCGCGTACCGGATGGTCGCCGGTCGTCTCCCCGACGAGCGCGAGTCGGTGCTCTTCAACGCGGTGCTGGTCTCCCTCGCCGACCACGGCATCACGCCCACCGTGCTCGCCGCCCGCCTGACGTACCTCGGTGCGCCCGAGGCGCTGCAGGGCGCCATCGCAGCAGGCGTGCTCGGCGGCGGGAGCGTGTTCCTCGGCGTCGCCGAGGATGCGGCACGGTTCCTCTCCGAGATCCTCGCCGGTCTCCTTCCCGACCCGGACGACGCCGAGCTGGAGCGCGGTGCGGCCGAAGCGGTCACCCGATTGCGGGAGCAGGGTCTGCGCACCCCCGGTCTGGGGCACCCGGTGCACAAGGACACCGACCCCCGCGTCCCGCGCATGTACGCGCTCGCCGGCGAGCTCGACCTGCTCGGCCCGCACCTGCGCCTGCTCGAGGTCGTCGCCGCGGTGTCCGCCGCGACCGGGCGGCGGCTCCCGATCAACGGTGCCGGGGTCGCGGGTGCCGCGCTCGCCGATCTGGGCTTCGACTGGCGGATCATCCGCGGGTTCACGCTCCTCGCCCGGACCGCGGGCCTGCTCGGCCACCTCGCCGAGGAGATGCGCCGGCCCATGGCGATGCCGTTGTGGCAGGCGGTGGAGGCGGGATCCGTCGAGTAGTGCCCTACCCTGGCAGTGGGCGTTCGAAAGGAGTCAGCAATGGCAGACGAGCCGGTGACCCATCCCCGGTGGCGGGGCATCAACCACCTGGCCCTGGTGTGCGCGGACATGGACGCGACGGTGCGGTTCTACGTGGGCGTGCTGGGCGCGCGCCTCGTGGCGACCGTCGGGACCGACAGCTTCCGGCACTACTTCTTCGAGATCGGCGTCGGCAACACGATCGCGTTCTTCGAGTACAACGACATCCCGCTCGAGCACTTCGCGAAGCCGGCCGGCGTCCCCCACGAGCGGGCGACGCAATTCGACCACCTGTCGTTCGCGCTCGTCGACGAGGAGGCGCTCGTCGACTTGCGGGACCGGCTCAAGGCGGCAAACTGCGAGGTGACCGACGTCGTCGACCACGGCTTCATCCGGTCGATCTACTTCACGGACCCCAACGGCATCGCGCTCGAGGCCTCGTACTGGGTCGTCGACCCGACCGGGTGGGCCGAGGTCTCGCTCGAGGACGAGCGGCTCTTCGGCGACCGCGACCCCGTCGCCGCGGTCGAGGAGATCCGCGCGACCGGCGCGGTCGCACAGGTCCCCGCGACGCGCCTCGTCGACTCGTACACGATCGACCACGAGGACTGGGTGGTCTCTCCGGAGGCCTGAGGTCTCCGGCCTGCCCCACTGCTAGCGGATGTCGGGCCCGCGCACGTCTTCGTCGACGAGGTGCGTCGGGCTGGACAGCAGCGTCACCCCGATCTCCTCGAGCCAGAGCCGGAACCGCGTGTGCTTGCGCACGATGAACGGGTCCGACGCGAGGTTGATCTGCGCCATGCGTGCGAGCATCCACCCCACCGTGCGCAGGAAGGTGATGTTGCGAGCCAGGCCGATCTGCGGCGGGAGGTGCGGGAACACGCACGCGATGGCGTCGCGCCACGCGACGGCGATGGGGTTGGCGCTCGACACGAAGCCCTCGAGCGACTGCGGGCGCAGGTAGCCGTCGAACTCCCACCAGACGCGAGCGAGCAGGCACCCGCGCTCGCTCGCCGCCAGCTCGATCGCGGTGTCGACGACCGGCGCGACCCACTCGGTCGCGGTCGGCATCTCCAGGCCGCCCGCGAGGGCGGTCTGCCGCCCCAGGATCGGGTACTGGCCGCTCGCGAGCTCGGCGGCCATCGCGTCGACGAGCCCCGCCTTCGAGCCGAAGTGGTACGAGATCGCCGAAGGGTTCTTGATCCCGACCGCGCCCAGGATCTCCCGGGTGGAGGTGGCCTCGATCCCCTTTCGGCCCATCAGGTCGAGCGCGGCCTCGTACAGCCGGGACTTCGCGTCGGGCTCTGCCATGACCCACCTTCCCACCCCGGGCCCACCGACGGTCGAAAATGCAGTGCTTGCATTATGCGATTCGCACGCTTAGCGTGGCATGCGCCGACGGGGTGTCGGAGGAATGCCAGCCTCTCCCAAGCCCACCCCGGCGGTACGGAACCGGCAGGGCCGTGACCCGGAGGCTCGGGAGCTGCGGCGTTCGGCGCCGATCCGGAACGGGGATGCGCGGGACAGGGTCAACGGCCGACCCCCCCAGGCGGCCACGGCCCTGTCCCCCATCCCGCTCCCGGACTCGGTGGCGCGCGCCGGGTCGGCGCTACGCGTCGCGCACGAGGTGCTGGATCTCGACCATCAGCGGGAGCAGGAAGCCGACGTACGCGCTCGTGAGCGTGTACGAGTACTTCGGCCCCTGGGTCGTGCGGGCCTCGATGTCGATCACCCGCACCCGGTCGTCGCGGGCCGCGACCGCCTTTGCCCGCCCGACGATCGTCTCGAGCTCGGGAATCGTCGACACCTGGATCCCGAAGTGGTCGAGCGCGGGCGCGCGCAGCGCAGGATCCCCGGGCAGGAGGTAGACGAACTGGCCGTACTCGCCGGTGTAGAGGATGAGCGGGTTCCCGGACTCACCGGTGTTGTCGCCTTCGGTCCAGCCGAACACCTCGCCGTAGAACTCGAGGATCTCCGCCCGGCCGCGCTCGTCGAGCACGGACGGCGCCATCGAGATGGCGACGTGGTTCAGCTTCGGGCGGAAGGTGGGCTCGCTCACGACGACACCTCCGGTCGCACCATCACCTTGCCGGGCGGATCGCCGGCCGCCAACCGCTGCATCGCACCCAGGACCCCATCCAGGAGCACGTCTTCGGGCTCGATCAAGAGGTCCAGCGGCAGCGCACCCGACGCCAGGAGCTCGAGCGCGCGCTCGAACCCGTCGTCGTCGTAGTTGTAGGCCCCGATCACCGTCTGCTCGAGCACGATCATCCGGTTGTGGTTCATCCGAGGCTCCCGGCGACCGGTCCCCACGAACACGAGCGTCCCCGCGTAGTCGAGCTGCTCGAGCGCGGACTCGGCTGCACTCGCGTGCCCGGAGCACTCGAACGCGAACACGAACGGTGCATCGACCGGCCGGCCCATCGGTGCGCGCCCGAGCGCGTCCGGCGTGACCGCGTGGCTCGCGCCGACTGCCAGCGCCCGCTCGCGCCGCCCGGCGCTCGGCTCCGACACCGTGATGTCGTCGATGCCGCGCGCCCGGAGCACCGCAATGGTGAGCAGTCCCACCGCGCCGGCGCCGGTGACGAGCACGCGGTCCGCGGGTGTGACGCCGGAGAGGTTCACGGTGTGGATCGCGATCGCGGTCGGCTCGGTGAGGGCGGCGGCCCGGGTCGACAGGCCGTCGGGGACACGGAGCAGGCGGTGCGCGTCGACGACCTTGTAGCGGCAGAACGCGCCGTGGAACTCGAGCAGGTCGATCGCCTCTCGCTCGAGGCACACCGCGGGACGGCCGCCGCGGCAGGCACGGCAGACGCCACAGCCCGGCGTCGGGCCGGCGACGACCCGCTCCCCGACCGCCCACCCGGACACCGCGGCGCCGACCGCGGCGATCTCGCCCGCCCACTCGTGGCCGAGCACGGTCCCGGGACGCGCGTAGCCCTCGAGCACGAGGTGCAGGTCGGTCCCGCAGATCCCGCAGTGCGACACCGCGACCAGCACCTGGTCCGGCCCGACCGTCGGCACCGGCACGTCGTGGACCGCCATCGCGCCGTCACCCTCGTACACGGTCGCGGGCATCACGTCCTGGGCCACGGCGGGGAGCGTACGCCCACGCGCGGGACCCGGGCCCGAGGCGGGCGCGGGCCGTGGCCGGTACCGTCGTGCCCGATGGACGACGCCTCAGGACCGTTCGATCCCGACTTCGACCTCGAGCACCTGTCGCGGCGCACCCTGGCCGTGCTCGGGCGGGAATGGCTGCTCCACGGGCACCTCCAGGACCGGGTCGGCATGCCGCTCGTGCACGAGGGCCGGCCGCGCGAGGAGATGGAGGCGGTGGCGATCACGGAGTGGATGGGGGCCAGCCCGGTCTACTCCCGCCGGACCCAGCGGGCGTTGCGCTTCGGCGCCGGCGACGTCCCGACGATCATGAAGAACCTCCAGCTCGACATCGGCGCGCCGCACCAGTTCATGGACTTCCGGTGCCGGGTCGACGACGCGAACCACGGAGAGTTCTGGCTCGCGCACTGCGGCGCGCTCATGGACGTGGAGCCGATGGGCGAGGACTACGTCCGCGGGATGTGCCACACGATCGAGGACCCGACGTTCGACGCCACCGCGGTCGCGACGAACCCGCGCGCCCAGGTGCGGCCGGTCCACCGCCCTCCGCGCGTCCCCGCCGACCAGATGCCGCACTGCCGGTGGACGGTCGAGATCGACCCTGCGTTCGAGCCCGTCGTCGCGCACCCGAACGTCGCCCTGGTCGGAGCCGCCCGCATCGCGACGATCCCGGTGCGAGAGCCGGCCGGCGGCGCGGGAGCGGAGCCCGGGGGGTGGGACGACTACGACCGCGACTTCGACCCGGACTTCCAGCTCGAGGACCTCTCCCACCGGGCGCTGGTCGTCGCGCTCCAGGAGGTCGCCGTCCAGAGCCACCTGCTGTTCCGCGGGTTCCTGCTCGCGGTCACGCAGCGGTTCGGCGAGTCCGAGGCCGCCCGCATCAACCCGATGGTCTTCACCGGGCTGGCCGGGCTGACCGCAGGCCGGCTGCAGCGGGCCATGGGGATCGACGGCGACGGAGCCGAGGCGATCGCCAAGGTCCTGCAGATCCACCCGATGTTCTTCCCCCGGACCTACGTCGACATCTCCGTCGAGGTCTCCGGCGACGACCGCGTGCGCTTCGCGATCCTCGACGCCCCGGCCTTCGCCGAGGGCGACGACCTCCACTGGTTCGCGCAGCTCGGGGGCGCGGGCGACCGCGCGCTCGACGCGATCGTCCGCGCGGTGAACCCGCGTGCCGGCGTCGCGGCCACCACCACGAGACCGGGCGAGCGCTTCGCCTACGACGCGGTGATCGACCCGACCGCGGCACCGGCGGCGGAGGCACCCGAGATCGGCCTCGCCCGGATCAGCACCGGCGCGGCCGTGGAGTTCACTCCGCGGCGGCCCGTGCGCGCAGCTCGAACTTGAGCACCTTGCCGCTCGCGTTGAGCGGCAGTGCGTCGACGACCTCGACGCGTCGCGGCACCTTGTAGTTGGCCATCCGCTCGCGAGACCACGCGATCAGCTCGGCCGCGTCGATCTCCGCCCCGGGCCGGGGGATGACGTACGCGACGCCGACCTCGCCCATCCGCGGGTCGGGGACGCCGACGACGGCCACCTGCGAGATCCCGGGGTGCTCGAGCATCATCCCCTCGATCTCGGCCGGGTACGCGTTGAAGCCGCCGACGATGAACATGTCCTTCATCCGGTCGGTGATCCGGATGTTTCCGGCGTCGTCCATGACCGCGACGTCGCCGGTGTGCAGCCAACCGTCCGCGTCGATCGCCTCCGCGGTCGCGTCCGGGTCGTGGATGAACCCGCGCATGACGTTGTACCCCCGCACCACGACCTCGCCCGGCTCACCCGTCGCGACGGGTGCGCCGGACTCGTCGACCACCCGTACCTCGATGCCCGGGATGGCGCGCCCCGAGGTGGTCGAGATCGTGATCGGGTCGTCGTCGTGGCGACACATCGTCGCGATCCCGGTGCACTCGGTGAGTCCGTAGCCCGTCACGATCGTCTCGAAGCCGAGCTCGGCGCGCATCCGGTTGATCATCTCCACCGGCACCGCGGCCGCGCCCGTCACCGAGAGGCGCAGCGACGACATGTCGAACTCGCCGACCCGCGGGTGGTCGAGGATCGACTGGTACACGGTCGGCGGACCCGGGAGCATCGAGATCCTCTCCTCGGCGACGCGCTGCATGACGGTGTCCACGTCGAACACCGCGTGCGGGACCATCGTCGCTCCGGTGATCGTGCTCGCGAGGATCCCCGCCTTGAGCCCGAACGCGTGGAAGAACGGGTTCACGATCAGGTAGCGGTCCCCCTCGCGGAGACCGACGACGTCCGCCCACGACGCGTACGCGCGGATGCTCGCCGAGTGCGTGAGCATCGCGCCCTTGGGCCTGCCCGTCGTGCCCGACGTGAACAGGACGTCCGAGAGGTCGTCGCCCCGGAGCGCCCGCGCCCGCGCCCCGACCTCGTCCGCCGCCACCTCGCCGGCGCGGGCCAGGAAGTCGTTCCAGGTGACCGCGTTCGCAGCCGGTGCGCCCCGGAGCACCACGATCTCGCGCAGCGACGACGGCCGCTCGACGCCGCCGAGGAGGTCGACGTAGTTGGTGGCGAGGAAGTCGGTGACCGTGAAGAGGATGCGGACGTCCGCCCGGTCCAGGATGTAGGCGGCCTCTCCCGCCTTGAAGCGGGTGTTGAGGGGGACGAGGACCCCGCCGGTGCTGTGGATGGCGAGCGCGGCGATCGCCCACTCGGTGGTGTTCGGAGCCCAGATCGACACCCGGTCGCCGGGCTCGACACCCGACGCGATCAGCGCCCTGGCCGCCTGCTCGACGGCGGCGGCGAGCGCCGCGTAGGTCAGACGGGCCCGCTCGTCGACGAGCGCTTCGCGATCGCCGAAGCGCTCGGCCGCGCGCGCCAGCACCGCAGGGATCGTCGGCGGCAGATCAGGTTCGGTCACGTGCGGGCTCCCGGGACGGTCAACGGCCTTGGAAGTCTGGATCACGGCGCTCCTTGCGCGCCCGGGCGAACTCCTGGAAGTCGCCCGACCGGCTCGACAGCTCGATCGCCAGCGCCTCGTCCGCGAGATGGCGCTCGAGGTCCACCGTGAGGCCGCGCTGCACGAGGAGCTTCGTGAGCCCCACCGCGACGGTCGCCGCCGCCGCGAGCTCGTCCACCAGCGCGGCCGCGACCGCAGGCACGGACCGCTCGGGTGCCGCCCGGTGCACGAGGCCCCACTCGGCCGCCTCGATGCCGGTGATCTCCCGGCTCAGCAGCAGCAGCTCCTTCGCGCGGGCGACGCCGACCAGGCGCGGGATCAGCCACGACGCGCCGGAGTCCGGGGTGAAGCCCATGTCCGTGAACGGTGCGCGCAGCCGCGCGTCGTCGGCGACGACCGCGAAGTCGGACGCGAGCACGAGGTTGAGCCCGAGCCCGATGACGTAGCCCGTGGCCGCGGTGACGATCGGCGTCTGGGTCTCCAGCATCGTGGGGATCAGCCGGTTGACCTGGAACCGCATCTGGCGTTGGGTCGCGCCGGCGCGCGGCTTGGCGTCCGACCGGCCCCGCAGCCCGAGGTCGAAGCCCGAGCAGAAGTGCTCGCCGGTACCCGTGAGCGCGATCACGCGCACCGCCTCGTCGCTGCCGGCGGCCTCGATCGTCTCGATGAGCGCGAGGACCATGTCGTCGGTGACCGCGTTGCGCCGGTCGGGACGGTCGAGCCGGAGCCGCAGCACCCCGCCGTCCCGCTCGACGACGAGCCCGTCCGGTGGCGTCGGGTACGGCTTCATGGCCTGCGCTCCTCGTTCGCGAACCGCTCGACGAGCGCGACGAGCGCCTCGGCGCACGTCGTCGCGCCGCCGGGCGGGTCGGGCAGCCTGACCTCGCCGCGCTCCCGGCTCGGCAGCAGGATCGTCGCATGGCCGGGCGTGGTCGTCTCGCCCCGCTGGTTCTCGCCCCAGATGTCGAGCTCCACCGCGGGTCGGTCGCCGTCAGCCAGGAGCTTGCGGGTCACCCGCCCGCGCATCCAGTGGGTGTCGCCCACGTAGTTGAACTTGCGGAACTGGCAGTCGAGCTTCCAGAGCCAGGCGTCGTCGCCCATCCAGTCGGTGCAGAGGTGGATGAGCCAGGTCTCGCGCATCCGCCCGTAGTCGTAGCTCGCCGGGTTGCCCGCCCGGCGCGCCCACTCGGGATCCCAGTGGACGCGCTGCTGGACGTCGGGGATGTTCAGGTCGTCCGGACGGAAGAAGCGCGGCACCCGCCGGCGCTGGTCGTAGCCGAGCCGCAGCGCCTTGACGCCGTAGAGCCCCATGCCCATGCCGACGTGCCAGCACACCATGTCGGTGACCCGCAGCGGGCCCTTCACCAGCGGCCCGACCTCGTCACCCTCCTCGACGTCCTCCCACCAGCGGGGCTCGCGGCCCCGGCGAAGTCCGCGCTCGGCGGCCGAGGTCGCGTCGATCTCGGCGAGCTGCGCGTCGGAGTACGGCTCGATGACGATCGCGTCGTTCTTCCCGCGCTGCTCGGCCTTCGTCCGGTCGGTCCGGATCATCAGGCGGTACTGCGCGGCGAGCACCTCGTCGGGATTGCGCGAGGCGAACACCTCCGCGGTCCACTCGTGGATCGCCCGCTCGGCGAAGTCGCTGCCCTTGTCGTGCACGCCGACCAGCGCGTTGCGGCGGACCATTCGGCGACCGGGCCGGAGCGGCGCCCACCACTCGCGCGAGCTGCCCGAGTAGAAGGCGTGCGCCCCGCGGATCGGGTCTCCCCGCATCAGGTCGCGGTCGTCCTCGGCCAGCTCGGTGACCTCGTCCTCGCCGATGAGCGTGTCGCCGCCCACGAGGTGGGGTGAGGCGATCGCGCCGCCCCAGCGGGTGGCCCGGGCGTATTCCGGGTCGGCCCAGAGCGGGTTGTCGTCGCCGTAGGCCTCGGCGACGTTGCGGAACGTGTCCTCGTTCGGAAACCGGTAGTGCGGCGGCTGGGTGTGCGGCCGGGCGATGCCGACGCGGGCGCGCAGGCGCTCGACCCCCGCGTCCGTGATCCCTTCGCCGTCAGCCATCGAGCCGTGACATTACGCGGGCCGCGGCGAGCGGCCCACCGCCGGGAGCACCGTGACGACGATCACGTACGGTACGAGCCCGATGGACCACGACCGCCGCCTCCCGCTCGACCGCTCGTCGACCGACGCCGACGTGCGCCGGGTCGTGGCGGACTGGGTCGCCACGACCGTCCCCGATCCCTGGCGGGCGGCGGCGGCGAACGGCGGTCGCGCGGCGATCCGCCAGGTCCGGCCGCGCGCCGCGTACGAGGCCTGGTACCCCGAGTTCGCGGACAGCGGGCTGGCGGTCGCGACCTGGCCGGTCGCGTACGGCGGGCTCGACCTCGCGCCCGCGCAGGCCCGGGTGGCCGAGGAGGTCCTCGCGCCCTACAACCTCGGCCGGCTCAACCCGCTCGGGCTGAACAGCGCCGCCCCCGCGCTGTTCGCGCACGGCGACGAGGAGCAGCGGCTGCGCTTCCTCCCCCCGCTGGTGCGCAACGAGGAGAAGTGGTGCCAGCTGCTGAGCGAACCCGGCGCCGGCTCGGACCTCGCGTCGCTGGCGACCCGGGCCGAGCGCGACGGCGCCGAGTGGGTACTGAACGGCCAGAAGGTCTGGACCACCTGGGCCCACCGCTCGGACTTCGCGATCTGCCTCACCCGCACCGACCCGAAGGTGCCGAAGCGCCGTGGCCTCACCTACTTCGTCGTCGACCTGCACGCGGACGGTGTGACCGTGCGCCCGCTGCGCCACATCGGCGGCGAGATCGACTTCAACGAGGTGTTCCTCGACGACGTGCGGGTCCCCGACTCCTACCGGGTCGGCGCGACCGGTGACGGCTGGCGCGTCGCGGGCTCGACCCTGGCCGGTGAGCGCCAGATGGTGTCGGGGTCCGGCTCGGGCGGCGTGGACCGGATCGGGGGCTCGGGCGTCGACCGCATCCTGGCGCGCGCGGTGGAGCTCGGGCGCGCCACCGACCCGCACGTCCGCCAGCAGCTCATGGCGCTCTACTGCGAGGAGCGCATCCGCGACTGGACCAACCAGCGCGTGCGCGCGTCGGTGCGCGCGGGCGGGACGCCGGGCCCGGCGGGCTCGATCGGCAAGGTCCACCAGGGCAGCCTCAACCAGCGGCTCCAGCGGCTCGCGGCGGACCTGCTCGGGCCCGGCGCGGTCGCATGGGACGGTCCCGGCGGGGATCCGGAGGCGTGGGCGGGGGCGATGCCGTTCGAGAGCCGGGCCATGCTCCGGAGCCGGGCCAACACCATCGAGGGCGGCACCACCGAGGTGAACAAGAACATCGTGGCGGAGCGGGTGCTCGGGCTCCCGCGCGAGCCCGACCCGTACGTGGACGCTCCCTGGGACGAGGTGCCGCGCTCGTGAGCGCGCCGTCGTTGGCAACGCTGCTGGTCGACCACCCGCTCACCGGGAGCGAGCCGCTGCTCCACGGCCCGGAGCTCACGCTGACCGCGGACGAGGCGCGTGCCGCCGCGGCCGCGACCGCGGACCGGCTCCGGAGCGCGGGGGTGCAGCCGGGGCACGCGGTCGCGGTGCAGATGCCGGACGGGCCTCGGCTGGTCACCACGATGTTCGGGATCTGGCTCGCCGGCGCGGTGCTCGTGCCGGTGAACCCGAGGATCCCCGAGCCGGAGGTCGCGAAGGTGCTCGGCGCGACCGCGCCGGCCGCCATCCTCCGCGGTGACGACGCGGCATCACTCGCTCCGCGGGACGCTCCGCGCACCTACGATCCCGACACCGCGTTCGTCATGTGGACGTCGGGCACGACCGGCGAGCCGAAGCCGATCCTGCACACGCACTCCGCGTACTTCGAGCTGCTCGACCGGGTGCTCGGCCCGCTGCGGGCGAAGCCGCGCGACCCCAGCCGGCCCGCGAGCCCGAACCTCATCGCCGTGTCCCTCTCGCTCAACGCCGGGATCTACAACGTCCTCTTCGGCCTGCGCGCCGGAGCGCCGATCGTCGTGATGGACGGCTTCTCGCCGGGCGGGTTCGCCGACCTCGTCCGCCGCTTCGCGATCCGGTCGACCGTGCTGCCACCCGCGGCGATGACGATGCTCGCCGACGACCGATCGGTCACCGACCTCGCGCCGCTGCGCTACGTCCGCAGCATCACCGCCCCGCTCTCGCCGATCCAGGCCCGTCGCTTCACCGAGAGGTTCGGCGTCACCGTCCTCAACGGGTACGGCCAGGCCGAGATCGGCGAGGTGATCGGCTGGACCGCCGCCGACGCCCGCGACCACCCCGAGAAGATCGGCGCGGTCGGCCGCCCCCACCCGGGCGTCTCGCTCAAGGTGCTCGACGACGCCGGGGCGGCCGCGGCGATGGACGCGGTCGGGCGGTTGCTGGTGCGGCCGCCATCGATGGCGGCCGGATACGCGGACGGCGCCGGGCTCGCCGACCGGATCGACGCCGAGGGCTTCGTCGACACCGGCGACCTCGCCCGGGTGGACGGCGACGGCTTCGTCTGGATCGAGGGTCGTTCGGGCGACGTGATCAACCGGGGCGGCAACAAGGTGTTCCCCGACCACGTCGCCGAGGTGCTCCGGCTCGTGCCCGACGTCGCCGACGCGGGCGTGGTCGGCGTCCCCGACGACCGGCTGGGCGCGGTCCCGGTCGCGTTCGTGGTCGGCGGCGCGTCGGTGACCGATGACGAGCTGCGGGCGGTGTGCCGCGAGCACCTCGCGCCGTACAAGGTCCCGGTCGCGTTCCACCGGGTCGACGCGCTCCCGCGCAACCAGGTCGGCAAGCTCCTCCGCCCGGACCTCGTCGCGCTCCACGCCGAGCTCGAAGGCTCGCCGTGAGCGGGGCCGGCCGCTACGAGACGTTGATCGTCGAGCGCCGGGGCGCGGTGGGGTGGCTCGAGTTCGACCGGCCGGACGTCGGCAACGCCATGAACGCGGTGATGTTCGAGGAGATCGAGCGGGCGTGGGCCGAGCTCGACGCCGACCCCGCGGTGCGCGTGATCGTGAACACCGGTGCCGGCAAGACGTTCCAGACCGGGCTCGACGTGGTGGAGCTGAGCCGCGACCCGGCGGCGCTGCGCGAGCAGTCCCGGCGGACGAAACGGGCGGAGCTGCGCCTGACCGCGTGGCACAACCGCGTGTGGAAGCCAGTGATCGCGGCGGTGAACGGCGTCTGTGCCGGCGGTGGGCTGCACTTCGTCGCCGACGCCGACATCGTGATCGCGGCGAGTGACGCCACGTTCCTCGACCCGCACGTCTCGATCGGGCAGGTCACCGCGTATGAAGCCATCGCCCTGGTCCGGAAGTCCCCGATGGAGGCGATCATGCGCATGGCCCTCACGGGTCGTCACGAACGTCTCTCCGCGGCGCGCGCCTACGAGCTCGGGATCCTGAGCCAGGTGGTCGAGCCGCCGGGCCGGCTCGGGGCGGAGGCCATGACGCTCGCCGAGACGATCGCCCGCAACTCGCCCGCGGCGATGCGCGCCACGAAGAAGGCGCTCTGGGGCGCCCTGGAGCTCGGTCTCACCGACGCGTGCCGGGCCGGCGCGGGCGAGCTCACCGCGATGTGGGGCCACCCGGACCAGGAGGAGGGCCCCCGCGCGTTCGTCGACCGCCGCGAGGCGAGCTGGCTCCCCCTCGAGGGGCCCTCCGGCGACAACTCCGGGAAGGACCGATCGTGAAGTACTCGTCGTTCGACTGCCTGATCGTGGAGCGCCGCGGTCCGGTCGGGTGGTTGATCAACAACCGCCCCGAGCAGCTCAATGCGATGTCGGCGCACATGCGCGACGAGTTCGCGGTGGCCTGGAAGGAGCTCGACGCCGACCCCGACGTCCGGGTGATCGTGCACACCGGTGAGGGCCGGGCGTTCCAGACCGGCGTCGACGTCGCCGAGATCGCGACCGACGGTCAGGGCATGCAGCGCTACCGGCAGTCGGTCGAGGACTGGGACCTGCACTTCACCGCCTGGCAGCAGGAGGTGTGGAAGCCCGTGATCACCGCGGTCAACGGGATCTGCGCGGGCGGCGCGTTCCACTGGGTGGCCGACGCGGACATCGTCATCGCGGCCTCGGACGCCCAGTTCTTCGATCCACACGTCTCGGTCGGACAGGTCGTCGCGATCGAGGCGATCGGCCTGCTCCGCAAGATGCCGGTCGAGGCCGTGATGCGGATGGCGTTCGTCGGCAAGTACGAGCGGATCTCCGCGCACCGGGCGTACGAGCTCGGGATGATCAGCCAGGTCGTCGACCCGCCCGGCGAGCTGCGGGACGAGGCCCAGGCGCTCGCCGAGAAGATCGCCCGGAACTCGCCGGCGGCGATGCGCGCCACGAAGAAGGCGCTGTGGGGCGCGCTCGAGCTCGGGCTCACGGACGCGTGCCGGGCCGGCGCCGGGGAGCTGGTCTCGATGTGGGGCCATCCCGACCAGGAGGAGGGCCCCCGCGCGTTCGCCGAGCGCCGCGACCCGCGCTGGCAGGTCGACGACCCGACCTGACCGACCCGACCGCACCCGCCGGGCCTGGCAAGGATTTCCTACAGGGCTCGGGGGGCCGGCCCGATGACGAGGTGTGACCCAGCAGCTGACCGGACGGGTGACGTGCAAGCTCACCGCGCTCCTCGCCGCGGTGACCCTGGTCGCGGCGGCGACGGTGAGCGTGGCCGGAGCGTCGCCGTCGGGCGCGTCCACCACCGCTCGACCCCACGCGACCGCGCCGAAGGGGACGGTCGTGCTCGGCATCGTGGAGGCGGGCCACCCGATCGCAGGCGCCACCGTCGCGATCCGCAACCTCGACGGCAGCCCGATCGCCGACACCCCGACCACCAAGACGCTCGTCGGCGGCGCGTTCGCGATCAGCGCTCCGTTCCTGCCGTCGCAGTTCCAGGTCGTCGCGACGGACGGGCGCCGGGCGGGGAAGCCGTTCCGCCCGACGTTGCGGGCCACGGTCGACGGGTACACGTCGCCCGAGACCATCTACGTGAACACCGTGTCGACGGTCGTCGCCGCGTACCTCGACCGGCACCCGACCCTCGCGGTGCCGGAGGCCGAGCTCGCGGTGGCGAAGCTCCTCGACGTCCCCGCCGACGACCCCGCGGCGACGGTCGCCGCGTCCGGCGCCACGGTGAACCAGACGAAGCTGCTCGCCGCCGCCGAGGATCACGGCGGGTTGCGCGCCTACGCCACGAAGCTGGCGGAGCAGGCCGCGGCGGGCGATACGACCCGCCACTTCCGGGCCAAGGGCGTCGGTGGCGCCGGCTCGGTCGCGGCCTGGGCGTTCGAGGCGCTGCGAGCGCGTGCCAACGATCCCGAGTGCATCAAGAACCCGAAGCTGCCCAAGTGCAACGACCTGCCGTTCGGTGACGTGCTCCGCTTCTTCGCGAGCCCGACCGAGAAGGCCCTCGCCGACATCAGCAACAAGCTGGAGGAGATCGCGAAGCAGCTCGCCGACCTCCAGAGCGTGACCCGCGAGATCAAGGCGGCGGTCGACCAGAACACGTACAACAACATCGTCGGCTTCATGCGCCCCGAGGTGGTCACCCAGGCCGTGCAGACGCTCGACGAGGTGACGAAGAACTGCGGCAAGAGCCAGAGCTCCCGGTACTGCGCCACCGAGCTCGGCGACAACTCGGCGACGAACCCCGGTGCCTTGCGGCTCCAGATCCGCGCCAACCTGATCGACAGCGGCGTGCTCAAGGGGCTGCCGGAGCGCGTCTCGGGTGCGCAGGGGACGACGGGCGTGATGGACGTCTGGCCGACCGTGGTCCGGAACCGCGCCGGAAGGTTCTTCCGGGCGAAGGACTCGAAGCTCCTGCGTGACGGCTTCGAGTACTTCTACGGCCTCGAGGTCTCCGCGATGACGCTGGCGACGAACTACTGGCGGTGGGAGGAACGAGCCGAGGCGAACGTCCAGGCGGACATCAACGGCTACGACAAGTCGGTCAAGGCGCAGCAGGCCATCTTCTCGCCGCTCCCGGTCGACACGACGATCGACCTGACCACCAAGCGGATGTGGTCGACCCAGGTCATCTGCGGCTCGGCCAGCGACGGCGACGCCCGGAACAGCAACCCGCGGTGCCCCGAGACCATCTCCGGGTTCGGCATCGCCTCACAGCACCTGTTCTTCGCCCCTTACGGCCCGTTCTCCGAGCCCTGCCCCGCCGGCGCGTGGTGCCTGCCCACGATCCCGGACATGAACCAGCTGCTCTCGAACGCGACCGGGTCCTGGGAGAAGTACTTGAACTCGGCCACCGACATCTACCTCAACCGCCCGGGCGGGTTCATCATCTGGATGAACCATTACGACTGCACGCCGATCGCGGTCGACCGCTTCCACGACCGCTGCATCAACACCACTCGCGACTTCCTCACCCTGGCCAACAACACCTGGGGCAAGAGCCGGGTCGACGATCGCAACACCGCGTTCTTCCTGTTCTTCCGGACGCCGACCGAGAAGAACCGCTACCTCTGACGCGCCCCGCTGGTCCCGCTGGTCCCGCTAGTCGGGATAGGCGTCGAGGGCGTCGAGATGGGGCCGGCGCTCGGCGTCGTCGAGGAACGAGGCGAGGAAGGAGCTGCGCGCGATCGCGCGCATCGCGTCCCGGTCGAAGCCGAGCGCCGCGGCGGTCGCGACGTAGTTGTCGCCGATGTAGCCGCCGAAGTACGCCGGGTCGTCCGAGTTGATGCTCACCACGAGACCCCGCTCGGCCATGCGCCGGATCGGATGGTCCGCGAGGTCGTCCACGACGCGCAGCTTCACGTTCGAGAGCGGGCAGACGGTCAGCGGCACCTGCTCCGCCACCAGCCGCTCGACCAGCGCGTCGTCCTCCATGCACCGGACGCCGTGGTCGACGCGGCGCACCTGGAGCACGTCGAGCGCCTCGCGGATGTACCCGGGCGGCCCCTCCTCCCCCGCGTGCGCCACCGGCAGGAACCCCTCGGCCCGGGCCCGGTCGTAGACCGCACAGAACTTCGACGGCGGGTTCCCCGACTCCGCGGAGTCGAGGCCGACGCCGGCGATCACGTCCCGGTACGGGAGCGCGGCGTCGAGCGTGGCCATCGCGGCGTCCTCGCTGAGGTGGCGCAGGAAGCACAGGATCAGCTTCGTCGTGATGCCCAGCTCACGCTCCCCGTCCGCGAGCGCCCCGGTGATGCCCGCGACGACGGTCGCGAAGTCGACGCCCCGGTCGGTGTGCGTCTGCGGGTCGAAGAAGATCTCGGCGTGGCGGACGCCCTGGCTCGCGGCGCGCCGGAGGTACGCCGCGGTCAGGTCCGAGAAGTCGGCTTCGGTGACCAGCACCGAGCAGCCCGCGTAGTA
>DASXYP010000107.1:0-11979 GCA_036502405.1 Acidimicrobiia bacterium | reverse complement strand
AGGGGATGGTAGTGCGACTCGCCGTGCGGCTGGGCGAATCGCCGCTTCTAGGCGGTTCGTGACGGCCGCTCGGCGACGGCTTCGCGTCGCAAGGCACCCTCGGGCACGGTCGGGCCCGGCGAAGCGACCCTCAGGCGGGCGGGTCGCTCCGCCCCGTCACGCCCTCCGGCGCGTCGACGTCCGGGACGACGATGTCGAAGGTGATCTCGTCGGCGGGCCGCGGCTTCGAGAAGAAGTAGCCCTGGTAGGTGTCGCAGCCGAGCCGGTGCAGCGCGGTCAGCTGCTCGATGGTCTCGACGCCCTCGGCGATCACCGAGAGGTGCAGGGACTGGGTCAGGCCGACGACGGCGCGCACGATGGCCTCGCTCTCGGCGTCGCGGCCGAGACCGTCGACGAACGAGCGGTCGATCTTGAGGGTGTCGACCGGGAATCGCTTCAGGTAGGCCAGCGACGAGTAGCCGGTGCCGAAGTCGTCGATGACGAGGTGCACGCCGAGCTCGCGGATCGCGTTCAGCGTGCGCGCCGCGCCGGCGGCGTCGTCCATCAGGGTGCTCTCCGTGATCTCGAGCCAGAGCGCGTCGGGCTCGAGACCTGAGCGTGCGAGCGCCGCGGCGACGTTCGCGACCACGTCGGGGTCGCCCAGCTGGCGGCCGGAGAGGTTGACGCTGATGTGGAGGTTCGCGGCGGCCGGGACCGTCGCCTTCCAGCGCGCGGCTTCGGCGCAGGCGCGGTTCAGCACCCAGATGCCGAGCGGCAGGATGAGCCCCGACTCCTCGGCGATCGGGATGAACTCGTCCGGGGTGATCGGGCCGTCCGGGTGCGGCCACCGGGCGAGCGCCTCGAGGCCGACGTTCCCGGTCGCGCCGTATTCGACGATCGGCTGGTAGTAGACCGCGAGCTCGTCGTTGTCGAGCGCGATCCGAAGGTCGCGCTCGATGTCCGTCCGTCGCTGCGCGCGCTCGCGCAGCGTGTCGTCGAGCAGCTCGACCCGGGCGCGGCCCCGCTCCTTGGCGGTGTACATCGCAACGTCGGCGTCGCGCAGCATCGCCTCGGGGTCGCCGAGCCCGCTCTCGACGCACGACACGCCGACGCTGGCCGTGATGATCACGTCGCGCCCGGAGGAGACGGGGATCGGCTGCGCGATGACCTCCGCGATCTCACAGGCGCGGCGCCGGGCCGACTCGATGTCGGCGAGGTCCGGGCAGAGGACGACGAACTCGTCACCGGAGAGTCGTGCCACCGTGTCCACGGACCGGGTGGCCTGCTGGAGCCGGCGCGCGACCGAGGTCAGCACCTCGTCGCCCACGAGGTGGCCCTGGGAGTCGTTGACCACCTTGAAGCGGTCGAGGTCGATGAACAGGACCCCGACGCGCGACCCGCCGCGGCGAGCGTGGTCGAGGGTCTGACGGAGGTTCTCGATGAAGACCGGCCGGTTGGCCAGGCCGGTGAGCGCGTCGTGGGTCGCCTGGTAGTTGAGCTGGCGCTCGGTCCGGCGCCGCTCGGTCACGTCCGAGAACGAGCAGACCATGCCGTAGGGCAGCAGGTCGTCGTGGCGCAACGGGCGCGAGTTGAGGGAGAGCCAGCGCTGCTCGTGGTCGGCGAGCTCGATGCCGATCAGGACGTTGGTGAACGACTCACCGGTGCGGAGCGTCCGGACGGTCGGGTGCTCGTCGTCCGCGATGAGGAAGCCGTCCGGGTGACGGGCGTGCAGCTCGTCGCCGAACACGGCCTCGAGCCGCTCACCGACCTTGATGCGCCGGCTGAGGATGCTCTCCGCGGCCCGGTTCGCCGCGGTGATCACGCCCTGGTCGTCACTGACGACGATGCCCTCCTCGAGCGACGCGACGACGGCGGTGTAGCGCTCCTCGAGCGCACGGCGCGCCGCCTCGGAACGCCGGCGCTCGGTGATGTCGGCGCACACCGCCACCGCACCCGTGACCTGCTGGTCCGGGTCCAGCACCAGCGCGACCGAGATCCGGACCTCCAGCAGGGTGCCGTCGGACCGGCGGTGCACGGTCTCGAGGTGCTTGGCCGACTCGAGCCCGAGGCGCGAGTCCGCGCCCACGACGTCGGCGAACTTCTGGCCGATCACCGCTTCCCGGGTCCAGCCGTACATCTCCTCGGCGGCCGGGTTCCAGCTGTCGATGCGGCCGTCGGCGTCCAGACCGATGATCGCGTCGGAGACGTGCTCGACCAGCTTCGCCTGGTAGCGCAGCGTCTCCTCGGCCTTCCGGCGCAGCGAGAGGTCACGCATGATGACCTGGTAGGCGGGGTTCCCACCCCACTTCGTGCGCACGCTGAGGGACTCGACGACGATCGTCGACCCGTCGAGCCGGACCAGGGTGGCCTCGGCCGGCTTGGTCGCGGCCTCGTCCTCCTTCAACGACGCGATGCGCTCGAGCGTCTCCAACAACGAGTCCGGATGGATGAACTGGGTCAGCGACTCCCCCAGGTAGTCGTTGAGGTCGGGGACACCCACGAAGTCGGCCGCGGCCTTGTTCGCCCACCGGATGAGGCCGTTCTCGTGCACGACGATCCCGTCCGGGCTGAGCTCGAGCAGGAGGCGGTAGCGGTCGGTCTGCTCCTGGAGCGCCTGCTCGGTGTCCTGGTCCGCGGTGATGTCCGCCACGAGGCCGACGCAGCCGGTGATGGTCCCGGTCGCCCCGAACATGGGCCGGGCCCGCACCAGCAGGACCCGCTCCCCGCCGTGCGCGTCGATGATCGTGCGCTCGAGCTCGTAGTGGTCCCAGGGTCCCCCGCCCTCGACCACCGTGATCACGGGGTCGACGAGCCAGGTGGCCAGGTCGGGGCACACCTCGTCGCCGGGGAGCGTGAACGTCTCGGGATCCGCGCCGAGGACGAGGGTCAGCGACCCCCGCCAGCGGACCGGGTGGACGGCGCGACTGTGCTCCCACGTCGCCATCCGGGCGGTCGCGAGAGCCAGGTCGTGCGACGCCGCCAGCCCGCTGGCCTGCCCGGACGCGATCGAGGCGGGCGCGGCGACATCAAGGGACCGACGCTCCGGTCCACCGCTGTGCAGTTCTCTCGTGAGCCTTCCCATGCTCCCCCGGCCGGCGTGTCTGGGCCTCCGTGGGGGATATCGACCCGGGAAGGGCCGGGGTTGAGCCTGATTCGGGCGCCCGTTGCGCCCTCAGAGGCCCGACCCGTCTCGACTACGCGTCGGCCAGGACCACGGCCGAGTTGTGGCCGCCCATCCCGATCGAGGACTTGAGGGTCAGACCGTCCCGGCGCAGCGTCGGACCGTCGAGCAGGCGCTCGTGGCCCGGGGCCACCCGCTTCGGGGCCGGGATGACCCCGTTCTCGTAGGCCAGGCAGGTCGCGGCCATCTCCACCGCGGACGCCGCGCCCTGGCAGTGGCCGACGAGCGGCTTCACGGAGAAGACCTCGGCCTCGGTGAGGATCGTGTCCAGCATGTCCGCCTCCGCAGCATCGCACTGGGCGGTGCCGGGGCCGTGGGCGTTCAGGTACGCGATCTCGCTCGGGAAGACCTTGGCGTTGTTCAACGCCTGCTGGTAGCAGCGGCGGATCTCGCGGTGGTCGGGGTTCAGGTGGGTCGGGTGGTACCCGTCGTGGCTCATCGCCCCACCGAGCACGCGGGCGTAGCCGCCCTCGTGGCGGCCGGAGACCACCATGCCCACGGATGCCTCACCGCCCGAGAAGCCCTTCGACCCCTCCTGGAACGGGCGGCACACCTCGAGCGCCGGCGCTTCGGGGTAGACGACGCCGAGGTTGCGGAAGTGGCGGATGTTCTCCGGCGTGGCGGAGAGGTCGCTCGCCACGACGATGACGTCGCTGGCCACGCCCGCGTCGATCCACATCTTGGCGGTGAGCATCGCGGCGTTGCCGGACGCGCACATCGCGGTGACGTTCATGACCGGCCCGTGGAAGTCGTGGCGCCTCATGAGCAGGGAGAGCACCGTCGACGGCATGAGGTGGAGGTACTCGTGGCTCTTCAGGCGCCGGTCGCGCTCGAGGTAGAAGTCACGCCAGAGCTCGACCTCGCCGAGGACGACCGCGTGGACGACCCCGACGACCGGCCCTGGCCGCCAGCCGCGGTCGAGCGCGTTGTCGATCGCCTCGTCGGCGGCCTCCGAGACGGCCGCGCCGAAGCGGGTCAGCCCGTCCGAGCGCTCCACCTCGGGGACGATCGCGCAGTACGCGACGTCGTGGCCGAGCCACTCCTGGTAGCCGGGGCGCGGCAGGACCGCCGACTCGCTGCTCCGCAGCCCGTCCCAGAGGAGCTTGCGGCCCCATCCGTATCCGGTCACCGCACCCAGCCCGCAAATCGAGACGCCTTGCCTCGTACCGCGCACCGCACCGTCTCCCAACTCTCCGCCCTGGGAACGGTTGACACTATGCGCGCGCGCCCACCGAAGGAAAGGGCGCAACGCCAGAGAGTGACGTCGGCAACACGGGATTCACTCGCGCGTCACGAGGAGCGTCGGTGCGGCGTCAGCCCGTGGGCGTCGTGGGCGTGGTGGCGGCCGAGCCGAGCGTGACCCCGGTGACCGTCTTGGTGCCGTTGGCGCGGGCGACGGTCATCGTCAGCTGCCCACCCGGTCGGGTCCACACGCAGGACTTCGGGAACGGCGCCGAGCCGGACTTGGTGCAGCCCCCGAACGAGAGGCCGGTGCCGTCGCTGCTCTTGATCGCGAACATCTGCGTGACCGCGGCAGCATTCGCGCTCTTGGCCGCGTCCGCGCGGTTGCCGGACTGCCACGCCTTGAACAGGCGCTTGGCGACGACCCCGGGCGGCGGCCCGCTCGGCTTCGAGCTCGACGAGCTGCTGTCGCGCAGCTTGTACGCCACTGCACCGATGATCACGATCACCACCACGCCGACGACGATCAGGATCGGCACGAGGTTCCGCTTCTTCGCGGGCGATGCCGCCGGTGGTGCCGGGGCCTCGGTCGCCGATGCGGCCGGAGTGGCCGGTGTTTCTGGAGTCTGGTCAGCCATAGAGCGGAGAGACTAGAGCCCGGCCCCGCCCCCAGTACAGGCAGCGGGAGCGGGGGGGACAAACGTCGCCCGGTGTCCAGGCGGCGTCGACCGGCACGGCCCCGATCCCCCGGATCGCGTCGGCGACGGAGCCGGGGGTCGGTCCGGCGGTCGAAGGGATCCCGGAAACGCCGGTGAGCGCCCACCTGCGCCCCTGCGTCGTTCGACCTCGAGCGCCTCCCGGCAGGCCTCGCGGGCGTCGGGTGGGAGCAGGCTCTGGAGCGGGTGACGAGAATCGAACTCGCGTTCTCAGCTTGGGAAGCTGATGTTCTGCCTCTGAACTACACCCGCAGGGGCAGGCAGCGTATCGAACGGCCGGTGGCGGTCAGCGGCTCAGGGCTTGGTGACCAGGAGGTTGTCGACCGCGAGCACGATCGGTGCGTTGCTGGCGGTGCCCGACAGGTAGGTGACGAGTCCCGGCGACCCGGCGGCCTGCAGGGCCGCCGTGGAATCCGTCGTCGTCTGGTTCCAGGTGGTGGGCTCGGCCGTCCCCGACTTCCACACCCGCACCCTGATGGTGGTCGGTGAGGTGCCCGTCACCTGGGTGCGGACCATGATCTTGTCGTTCGCCGCGTACGTCAGACCGGGGATCACGGACTCGGGCACCACGATCGTCTCGGTGCCGGCCGAGTTCGCCCGTCCGAGCCGCACCGCGATCCGACCGTCGCTCTGGAAGCGCACGACGGATCGGTAGTCACCGGCACCGGTGATGGAGCGGCCGACGGTGCTGACGTAGAGCCCGCCGCCCGCCACGACCTTGTTGCTCGCGAAGCTCGCCACCACGTCGGTGTTGTTGCTCGAGACGGCGCGGAGGTACGCGCTGCGCCCTCCGCCCGCGGTCGACGACACGAGGCCCTGGGTCCCGTTGACCGAGAACGAGGACGTCGTCCCGGACCAGGTCCCCCCGATGTCTGCGGTGCCCCAGCCGCTCGCGACGGTGCGCGTGAACCCGTCCGAGCCGATGGTGATCCCCGGCAGCGGATCGGTCGCGGTGATCGTCTTCACCGTGCTGTTGGTGAGCCCCTGGTCGTCGGTGACCGTGAGCGTGACGTCGTAGGTCCCGGCGACGGCGTAGGTGTGCGGCGCGGGGTTCACCCCGGTCGCGGTCGACCCGTCGCCGTAGGTCCAGGAGTACGAGGCGATGGTGCCGTCGTCGGTCGACCCGGCTCCGCTCACCGTGACGGTGCGGTCCTGGATCGACGAGGTGATCGCCGCGACCGGCGGCTGGTTCGGCGGCGCCACGCCCTTGGTGAGCGTGAACGCGTCGCTGAAGGGCCCGCCCGAGGTCCCGATGAACTGGGCGCTGAGCTGCGTGTCGCTGATGTGGAGGTCCAACAGCCCGTAGGTCGGATTGGAGTTCAGGCCCTCGAAGGTGGCGAAGTACGGCGCCTCCGGGTCGGCTGCGTTGATGTCACGCAACGGGGTGCCACCCGTGCCGACGGTCGCGAAGACCGTGCCCTGACCGGCGACGAAGTCGCTGTCGCTGTCGGCGACGCAGGCGGCGTTGTAGCTCCCGGGGGTGAGCGTCGGACAGTTCGTCGTCCCCGCGCGGAGCTGGTGGGTGCGCATGTAGGCGTGCTCGTGACCGTGGATCACGAGGTCGACCTTCTTGCTCATCATCAGGTTGAAGAACCCGGTGCCGGAGACGCAGCTGTAGATCCCGACCGACAGGCACGGGTAGTGCGCGTCGACGATGACCCACTTCGCGCCCTTGGCCCGCGCGTCGTCGATCGCGTTGGAGAGCCAGTTGTAGTGGGCGTCGCCCACGGCGTAGGCCCAGACGCCGTCCTCGAACTTGAGGCCCGGCGTCACGCTGATCACCCGCACGAGCGGAGAGACCCTCGGGAAGTCCAGGTAGTACTCGCGGCCGTAGGTCCCGACCGCACCCGCGACCTGGTTGGGCAGGCAGGCGCTGAAGTTGTTGATCAGCCCGTCCGCCTCGTCGAGGCTCTCGTGGTTGCCCGAGACCAGCTCGAAGGGGAAGCCCTCACCGACCTTCGCCTTGACGAAGTTGCACCACGCGGACTCCGGAGAGGCGTCCTGGTACTCGAAGTCGCCGACCGCCAGGTGTGCGTCCGGGTCCAGATCCGCGATCTTCTGGAGCACGGACTCACTCGTCGCCCGGGCCCCGTAGTCGCCGGCCGCGGTCAGGTGGATCTCCGTGTCTCCGTGCGCCCTCGGGGCGCTGGCGACCAGACCCACGGCGATCGTGGCGCCGATCAGTGCGACGGCCGCGACGATCCCACCGACGCGCCACGTCTTCGACCGCTTGCCCTCGCCCATGCCCGTCGCCCCTCGCCCTCGTGGCTCTCCCGGCGCAGAGAGTAGCAATTGCTCACCATCTACGCATCTAGTCCCGAGCCGTCTCGGACCCGCGACAACACCGGTCGGTAGGCTCCCGCCCCGTGATCCTGTCGGACCGCTCCATCCGGGAAGCCGTCGGCGCCCGGCGCATCGTCATCGAGCCGCTCGAGGACCGCGACGTCCAGCCCTCGTCCGTCGACCTGCACATCGACCGCTACTTCCGGGTGTTCCGCAACGACACCACGCCCTACATCGACCCGAAGCAGCCCCAGGAGGACCTGACCGAGCTCGTCGAGATCGAGGACGACGCCGCGTTCATCCTCCACCCGGGCGAGTTCGTGCTCGGCTCGACCTACGAGCGGGTCGCGCTCCCCGACGACCTCGTCGCCCGGCTCGAGGGCAAGTCGTCGCTCGGCCGGCTCGGGCTCCTGATCCACAGCACCGCGGGCTTCGTCGACGCCGGTTGGGACGGGCACCTCACGCTCGAGCTCTCGAACGTCGCGAACCTGCCGATCGCGCTGTACCCGCGGATGAAGATCGGCCAGATCTCGTTCTTCGAGATGACGACGCCGGCCGAGCACCCGTACGGCAGCAGCGCGAAGGGCTCCAAGTACCAGGGCCAGCGCGGACCGACCCCGAGCCGGTACTACCTCAACTTCCGCGACCGGTGAGCCGCGAGCGGACACGCTGCCCCTGGGCCGGGTCCGATTCCCAGATGGTCGCCTACCACGACGACGAGTGGGGCGTCCCCCAGCACGACGACCACCGGCTGTTCGAGAAGATCTCGCTCGAGGGCGCGCAGGCCGGCCTCTCGTGGTCGACGATCCTGCGCAAGCGCGAGGGCTACCGACGCGCGTTCGCGGGGTTCGACCCGGCGAAGGTCGCGCGGTTCACACCGGCGAAGGTCGAGCGCCTGCTGCTCGATCCCGAGATCGTGCGCAACCGGGCCAAGGTCGAGTCGACCGTCACGAATGCCCGCGCGGTCAAGGTCGTGCAGCGCGAGCTCGGCAGCCTCGACGCGTACCTCTGGGCGTTCGTCGACGGGACGCCGATCCAGAACCGCCACCGCGACACGTCCACGCTCGAGGCCCAGACCGCGATCTCGGTCGCGATGAGCAAGGACTTGAAGCGACGCGGGTTCCGCTTCGTCGGACCGACGACGATGTACGCGCTCATGCAGTCGGTCGGGATGGTCAACGACCACGTCGTCGACTGCTTCCGGTGGAGACAGCTGGGCGGGAAGTAGGCGCGGCGGGCCCGCCTAGACGCCGGTCTGGCGCTCGACGGTGATCGGCGCGGCGAGCGTGCTCTCGCGCTCGAGCGACTCGAGCAGCATCTCGGCGATGTCCTGGACCTTGACGTCCTCGTCGCGGCCCTCGCCCTTCACGCCGTCGTCGATCATCACGTAGCAGTACGGGCACGCCACCGCGATCCGCTCGGCGCCGGTCGCGATCGCCTCCTGTGCCCGCTCGACGTTCACCTTCTTGCCGATCGTCTCTTCCATCCACATGCGCGCCCCGCCGGCACCGCAGCACATGCCCTTCGTGCCGTTGCGGGGCATCTCGACGATGTCGATGCCGCCCAGCGAGCCGATGACCTTGCGGGGCGCGAGGTACACGTCGTTGTGGCGGCCCAGGTAGCAGGAGTCGTGGTACGTGACCCGCTCCGCGAGTGACGCGCCCGCCATCGAGAGGCGGCCGTCGGCGATGAGCTCCATGAGCAGCTCCGAGTGGTGCACGACCTCGTAGTTGCCGCCGAGCTGCGGGTACTCGTTCTTCAGCGTGTTGAAGCAGTGGGGGCACTGCGTGATGATCTTGCGCACACCGAGCCCGTCGAGCGCCTCGATGTTCTGCATGGCGAGCATCTGGAAGATGTACTCGTTGCCCGAACGGCGCGCGGAGTCGCCGGTGCAGAGCTCGCTCGGGCCGAGGATCGCGAAGTCGATGTGCGCGCGCTGCAGCAGCTTGGCGACGGCACGGCTCGTCTTCTTGTTGCGGTCGTCGAACGACCCGGCGCAGCCGACCCAGTAGAGGTACTCGTGATCGAGGTCGCCGCCCGGGTCCACGATCTCGACGCCTTCGAGCTCGGCCGCCCAGTCGCCACGCTCGGCCTGGTTCATGCCGTAGACGTTCCCGTTGTTCTCCATCGACCGGTACACGTTGCCGAGCGAGGCCGGGAAGTCGCTCTCCATCAGCGAGAGGTACCGGCGCATGTCGAGGATCTTGTCGAGGATCTCGATGTTGACCGGGCAGATCTCGTCGCACGCCTTGCACGTGGTGCAGGACCACAGCTCCTCGGACGTGATCCGCTCGAACAGGCTGTCCGCGGTGACCTTGATCCCGATGTCGGTGCCGACCGGCGGGGAGACCGGGGGCGAGCCCGTCGCGGTCATCACCTCCCCGGTCTTCAGCACGATCTCGCGCGGGTCCAGCGGCTTGCCGGTCGCGTGGGCCGGGCAGACCGAGGTGCAACGACCGCAGATCGTGCACGCATCGGTGTCGAAGAGCTGCTTCCAGGTGAAGTCCTCGACGGTCGAGGCGCCGAACGTCTCGAGCTCGGTCTCCATCAGGTTCGGCATCTCGCGCATCGCGCCCTTCGGGCGCGGCCGGTCCTTCAGGTACATGTTCATCGGGCTCGTGATCATGTGGCGCAGCATCGTGGTCGGGAGGATCACGAGGAAGCCGAGGAACGCGACGACGTGGACGATCCACGACCACCGGTGCGCGTCGTGGAGGCCGGCCAGGGTCCAGCCGTCGACGACGTGGGAGAGCGCCCAGCCGACGAACGACCACTTCTCGAAGTTCGCCGCCGGGCCGGTCGCGGCGCGCAGGGCCGCGATGCGCAGTGCCTCGGTGGTGAACCCGGTGACCGCGATGACGAGGAAGGTCACCAGGATGACGAGGTGCTCGGGCTTGGTCTTGATGCGGATGCGGTAGGGCCGCATGCCGTAGCGGCGGGCGAACGCCCACAGGATCCCGACGATGAACACCAGCCCGAAGAGGTCGCCGACGAACGCGTACGCCTCGTAGGTCCGGCCGTGGAGGAACTTGAGCGAGCCCGGCAGCTGGTGGTCGATCTCGAGGACCACGGTGATGACGAACAGCACCAGGAACCCGAAGTAGATGAACGAGTGCATGATGCCGGCCGCCGGGTCCCGCAGGAGCGTGCGCATCCACACCCCGGAACGGAAGTCCCGCATCCGCCGTTCGAAGTTGCCCTTGTTCGTACGGCGGTTGTCGGGCTTGCCCCGCTCGTAGTTCCGGACCCGGAGCGAGACCAGCCAGGCCACGATGAACAGGCCCGTGGCGACCGCCAGGTAGAAGGCGACCTCGAGCGGCCGGGGGATGTTGACGAAGACCTCGCGCGAGATGCGCGCGTCGTGGTGCCAGCCGGTCAGCTCGGGGGCAATGCCTGACGCCAAGGTGCCGAGCGCGGCGAGGAACCCGATGAGCAGGACAACCTGATGCGGCCGCGGGAGGTACCTGCGCATGGCCGGGAACCTACCGCGACGGGTTGGTGAACCGGTTCACTGGACGGACTTGGCGTCCGACTCCCGGAGCCGACGGGCCATGCCCGCGAGCAGCTTGCGCGCGAACCCGGGCACCTCGTCGATGAGGCCGCCGAACTCGCGCTGGCCGAGCACCACGATCTCCATCGGGGTCTGCGCGGTGACGGTCGCGTTGCGGGGGGCCTTGTCCAGGAGGGCGAGCTCGCCGAACGCACCGCCCGGGCCGAGCGTCGCCACCTTCCGGCCGCGCCGGCTCACCGTGGCCTCCCCGTCGATGATCACGAAGAACTCGCTGCCGGTGGACCCCTCGCTGACGAGGACCCGGCCCGGCTCCACCTTCACGTCCTCGGCCCGGCGGGCGACGAGCGCCAGCTCCTTGCGGGACAGGGCCGAGAACAGCGGCACCTGGGCGAGGTGGTCGAGGAACGCATCCCGTCGCGACATGGGCGGGAATCTAAACGAGGCGGGGCGAGCGGGAAAGGGTCGTCCGGAGAACTGTCGTTTCGGGCGAATCGGGATGGGAATAGGACCCGGCTGCTACAAGTTGCTAGCGATCGACTCAAGGTTTCCCGCACCACCACTGGCAAGATCCGACCCACCCGAACACATCACCTCCGGAGGCTCACACCCATGCCCAAGGCCGTAGGAATCGACCTCGGCACGACGAACTCGGTCGTCTCGGTCCTCGAGGCGGGCGAGCCCGTCGTCATCCCCAACGCCGAGGGGAACCGCACCACCCCGTCGGTCGTCGCGTTCTCGAAGACCGGCGAGGTCCTCGTCGGCGAGGTGGCCAAGCGCCAGGCGATCACGAACCCCGACCGGACGATCCGCTCCGTCAAGCGCCACATCGGCACCCCCTGGACGATCGACATCGACGGCAAGAAGTACAACGCGCAGGAGATCTCCGCGCGCATCCTGCAGAAGCTCAAGCGCGACGCCGAGGCCTACTTCGGCGACACCGTGACGCAGGCCGTCATCACCGTGCCCGCGTACTTCGGTGACGCGGAGCGCCAGGCCACCAAGGAGGCCGGCGAGATCGCGGGCCTCGAGGTCCTCCGCATCATCAACGAGCCCACGGCCGCGTCCCTGGCCTACGGCCTCGAGAAGGACAACGACATCACCGTCCTGGTCTTCGACCTCGGCGGCGG
>DASXYP010000106.1:0-44071 GCA_036502405.1 Acidimicrobiia bacterium | reverse complement strand
CGGGTCTCGAACTGGGGCCGGTGGGGCCCGGACGACCAACGGGGCACGCTGAACCTCGTCGACGAGGCCGCGGTGCGTCGCGGGACCGCGGCCGTCCGCCGGGGGGCCGCCTTCTCGCTGTCGATTCCGATGCACGCCGAGGGGCCGCAGACCGGGCGGGTGATGGGGCGCGAGAACCCCAAGCACACGGTGACCGTCGCGTCGTTTGCGTTCACCGGCGACCCCGGCGACTTCCAGACGAGCGACGACAAGGTCGAGACCGGGCTGCAGTCCGCGACCCACTGGGACGCGCTCTCCCACGCCGGCTACGACGACCGGCTCTACAACGACAACCCGTCGTCAGTGATCACGATGGAGTACGGGGCTGCACGCCTCGGCATCGAGAACTTCGGCCCGGTGATGTCGCGCGCGCTCGTGTGCGACGTCGCGCGTCTCAAGGGCGTCGAGTGGTTCGACGAGCCGTACTCGATCACCGGCGACGACCTCGAGGCCTGCGTCTCGGCCGGAGGACTGCACGCGGAGCCCGGCGACATCGTGCTGGTGCGCACCGGCCAGATGCACTGGCTCGCGGCGGGGGACCGCCACCGCTACGCCGACATCTCCCCGGGCGTCGGCGTCGAGTCGCTCGAGTGGCTCCACGACCACGACATCGCCGCCATCGCCACGGACACGCACACGTTCGAGCCGTACCCGGGCACCGGCGACAACCCGTTCCTGTTCCCGGTGCACATGATCGACCTGCGCGACATGGGCCTGCCCCAGGGCCAGCAGTGGGCGCTCGACGACCTCGCCGCCGACTGCGCCGCCGACGGGGTCTGGGAGTGCCTCCTCGTCGCGACCCCGCTGCCGATCCACGGCGGCGTCGGCGGCCTCGTCGCGCCCACCGCCGCCAAGTAGCCGCTCCCCAACGCTGCTTTCGGTGCGCGTTGCACCCCCTCCGGGGGGTCCAAGTCGCACCGGAACGAGCCGCGGGTCAGGAGACGCGACCGTGGACGACCAGGTGGCGGTCGCCGACCGGCGCGACGTCGAACCCGGCGAGGCCGGCGTCGGCGAGCTGGTCGCGGATCTCGTCCGGGGTGAACGCGGCGCAGAGCGAGTACAGGAAGTCCCGGCGCAGCACGTCGGGCTCGTCCGCCGCGTAGCCGTCGACCAGCGATTGCGCCGCGTCTCGCGACGACGGGCGCACGAGGTCCTGCACGAAGAGGTGGGCGCCGGGCGCCGCGGCCTTCCGCATCGCGTGCCACAGGACCGACGGATCGTGGAAGTGGTGCAGCGAGTTGGTGCTCACCACGGCGTCGAACCCGCCGAGGTCGACGAGGTCGTCGTCGGGCAGCACCCGGTGCGTGAACGAGATCCGGTCCCCGAGCCCCTCCCGCTCGACCCGTTGCACCCCGAGCGCGAGCATCGCCGGCGAGCCCTCGAGCCCGACGATGGTGGTCTCCGCGAAGGCGCGGGCGAACCGGACCGTGATGTCGGCGGGCCCGCAGGCGAGGTCGAGCATTCGGATGGGCACGAAGCCCGGGAACGCGGTTGCGAAGCGCGTCACCGCGGCCTGGTGCGACTCGGCGAAGTTCGCGTCCGAGTAGGCCTGCGCCTGGTCGTCGTCGACCATGAGCTCGGGCTCGACGACGCGCTCCATCACGGCGCCGTCAGCTCGTAGACGACGACGTCGAACCCGTGCTCCGGGTGCGTCGTCGTGCGCTCGAGGGTCATGCCGAGCTTCTGCATCACGTTCCACGAGCTGCGGTTCTCCGGGCGGGTCACGCTCACGATCCGATCGAGCCCGACGGTCGTGAACGCGAAGTCGACGGTGCGCCGGGCGCCTTCGGTCGCGATGCCCTGCCCCCACCACGGCCGGGCCAGCCGCCACCCGATCTCGACGCAGGGGAGGATCTCGGGCAGGAAGCGAGGCACCGCGAGCCCGATGAACCCGATGCACTCGTCGCTGGAGGTGGGTGTCGCGCACCAGAGTCCGAACCCCTCGTTCGCCCAGCGTCGGCGGAAGCCGTCGAGCTGGTTCCGCGACTCGTCCCGGGTGAGGGCCGCACCCGTCGCGCCGAGCCAGCGCATGACCTCGGGGTCGGCGCAGAGGGACGCGTACGCGTCGAGATCGTCGTCGCGCCACGGCCGCAGCCGCAGCCGTTCGGTCTCCAGCGTCGGCACCGCCGTCACACCGTGACCGCCTCGCGCACGAACGCGTCGAACAGCGCCTGCTGCACCGGGTCCCGGCCCGCGGTGTCCTCGGGATGCCACTGCGCCCCGACGATCCACGCGTCGCCGTCGAGCTCGATGCCCTCGACGATCCCGTCCGGGGCGCGCACGGTGACGCGCAGGCCGGTCCCGAGCCGGTCGACCGCCTGGTGGTGGTGCGACGAGCACGTGGCCGCTGTCGCGCCCATCGCCTTGCCGAGCCGCGAGCCGGCGTCGATCTCGAGCTCGTGCAGGGTCGCACCGCCTTCGACCCCGGGGATGCCGTGCTCGAGCAGGCCCTCGCGACCCGTGATGTGCTGGTCCAACGAACCGCCGAGCAGCACGTTCAGCACCTGGGCGCCGCGACAGATCGCCAGCGTCGGCAGGTCGCGGTCGATCGCGGCGCGCGCGAGCGCGAGCTCGAACGCATCGCGCTCGTGGATCATCCCGTAGTTGTGCTCGTCGGCCGGTTCGCCGTAGGTGGCCGGGTCGAGGTCACCCCCTCCGAGGAGCA
Source organism: Acidimicrobiia bacterium (assembly GCA_036502405.1). GTDB lineage: Bacteria > Actinomycetota > Acidimicrobiia > IMCC26256 > JAENVU01 > Chersky-806. Next base: position 41,367 of record DASXYP010000106.1, on the reverse strand, counting down.
GGAGCGCGTCGAAGTGGTCGAGCAGCTCCTCGGCGCCCGTCGGCGCGAGCGGCTCGGGCATGAGGATCGCCTCTTGCGCGCCGGCCCGCTTGAGCGCGTCGACGTAGGGCTGGGGCACCGCGACGCCGGCATCGATCCAACCCTCGATCCGGCCCGAGGGCACCGGGTACGCAGGGACGGCGACGAGGGGCTTGCCGGGCACTAGAGCTGCTCGAAGTTGCGGCGGAGCTCCCAGTCGGTGACCGCCTGGTTGAACACCGCCCACTCCTGTCGCGCCGAGTGGACGAGGTGGCGGTGCACCGCCTCGCCGAACGCTTCGCGCGCGACCTCGCTCTGCTCCAGCTCGGTGATCGCGTCGACGATGTTCCACGGCACGTGAGGGATGTCCGGCGCCTCGTACGCGTTGCCGACGAGCATCGGGGGCGGTTCGATCTCGTGCTCGATCCCGTGGAGGCCCGCGGCGATCGTCGCGGCGAACGCGAGGTAGGGGTTGCAGTCCGCCCCGGGGATGCGGGACTCGATCCGGAAGCCCTGGCCGTGGCCCACCAGCCGGAACCCGCAGGTGCGGTTGTCGCGACCCCACGCGAGCGCGGTCGGCGCCCAGGACTCGGGCTGGTAGCGCTTGTAGGAATTGACGGTCGGGGCGAACATCCACGCGAGCTCACGACCCGTCGCGACCAACCCGCCGAGCCAGCCGCGGAACGCCTTCGACATGTGGTCCGTGCCGTCCTCCTGCCACATGAGCGACTCGCTGCCGTCCAGGTTCCACAAGCTCGAGTGCACGTGGCACGACGACCCGACGTCGTCCATCGAGTACTTCGCCATGAAGGTCAGCGACCGCCCGTTGAGGCCCGCGATCTCCTTGGCGCCGTTCTTGTAGATGACGTGGCGGTCGGCCATCGTCAACGCGTCGGAGTAGCGCAGGTTGATCTCGTGCTGGCCCTTGCCGGCCTCGCCCTTCGAGAACTCCACCGGGACGCCCGCGCCGTCCATCCCGTTGCGGATCTGCCGGATCAGGTACTCGTCCCGGGTCGTCTGGAGGATGTGGTAGTCCTCGATGAAGCCCGAGTGCGGCGTGAGGTCCTGGAACCGCTTGGCCTGGGCCTCCTCGTAGCTCTCGCGGAACAGGAAGAACTCGAGCTCCGACGCGCACATGACGCGGTACCCGAGTGCGGCGGCGCGCTCGACCTGGCGGATCAGGATCTGGCGCGGTGAGACCGCGACGGGCTCGCCGGTCTCCTCGTCGTACAGGTCGCAGAGCACGAGCGCGGTCTTCTCGAGCCACGGCACGATGCGCAGCGTCGAGGGGTCCGGCACGCAGCGGAAGTCGCCGTATCCCGACTCCCAGTTCGCGAAGTCGAAGCCGGGCAACGGCGTCATGTCGACGTCGACCGCGAGCAGGTACACGCAGGCTTCGATCGCGCCCTCACCGGCCGCGACGTGGTCGAGGTAGAAGTGGCCGGTGACCCGCTTGCCGATGAGCCGGCCCTGGAGGTCGGTGAAGGCGACGAGCACGGTGTCGACGCTGCCGTTGCGGATCAGCGTCTCGAGCGTCTGCGGTTCGAGCATCCCCGTCGTCATCGGCGTCAGGCTACGTGAGTCACTCGGGGGTCACTCCGGAGTCACGTACGCCGCGGTGATGCCGCCGTCGACGACGAGCTGCGCGCCGGTCATGAACGACGACTCGTCCGAGGCGAGGAACAGCGCCGCCTTCGCCAGCTCCTCGGCCCGGCCCAGGCGGCCCATCGGGATGTGCACGAGCCGGCGCTGGCGGCGGGCCGGGTCGCTCATGAGCTCCTCGAGCATCGGGGTCGCGATCGGCCCGGGGCAGAGGGAGTTCGCCCGGATGCCCTGACGCGCGTACTCGACCGCGATCTCACGCGTCATCGACAGCACGCCGCCCTTGCTCGCGGTGTACGCGATCTGCGCGGTGGCCGCGCCCATGAGCGCGACGAACGACGCGACGTTCACGATCGACCCGCCGCCGGAGGCCAGCATCGCGGGGATCCCGTGCTTGCAGCCGAGCCAGACGCCCTTGAGGTTGACGTCCATGACCCGCTCCCAGGTCGGCTCGGGTGTCTCGATGGCGCCGCCGTCGTCGGCCGGGAAGATGCCGGCGTTGTTGTAGAGGACGTGCAACGCGCCGAAGCGGTCCATCGCGGAGCGCACCATCGCTTCGACGTCGTCGCCGTTCGAGACGTCGACCTTCACGAACGCGGCCTCGCCTCCCGCTGCTTCGATGGCCGCGACCGCACCGGTTCCGAGCGCCTCGTCGAAGTCGGCGACGACGATGCGTGCTCCTTCGCTCGCGAACAGGTCCGCGGCGCAGCGGCCCATCCCGTTCCCGGCGCCCGTGATGAGCGCGACCTTCCCGTCCAGCCGACCGGGCATCGACGTCCTCCTAGGATCCCGAAGGCTCGCAGGCTAGCGATCGGGAGGCGCATCTCCGCCATGCAGATCTCGGTGACGATCTCGGGCTTGTCCCGGCTCTTCGGCGACGACCTCGCCGCGCTGGTGGACGTCGCGCGCCTGGCGGACGATGCCGGCATCCACCAGATCGTGATGACCGACCACCTCGCGATCGGCCCGCGCACGGATCGGTACCCGTTCGCGGCGAAGTTCCCGTACCCGCCGCACGAGCCGTGGCCCGAGCCGTTGACGGTCCTCGCCGCGTTCGCGGGCGCGACCCGGAACGTGCGCCTCGGCACGGGCGTGCTGATCGGGCCCGCCCGTCCGGCGCTCGTCGTCGCGAAGGCCGTCGCCACGCTCGACGTGCTCTCCCGCGGCCGCGTGGACCTCGGGATCGGCACCGGCTGGCAGCGCGAGGAGTTCACCGACCGTGGCCTGCCCTTCGTCGGGCGGACCGCGCGCATGGAGGACCAGGTGCGGGCGTGCCGCGCGCTCTGGGAGCGCGAGCCTCCGGTCACCTTCCACTCGGACACGGTCTCGTTCGACGAGCTCTGGTGCGAGCCGCGTCCAGTGCAGGCCCGGCTCCCGATCTGGTTCTCCGGGCCGGCGGGCCCGGCGACGGTGCGGCGGGTCACCGAGCTCGGCGACGGCTGGCTGCCGCTCGCGATCCCGCTCGACGACGTGACCGCGACCGTCGAGCAGATGCGCACCGCCTGGCGCGCCGCGGGGCGGGACCCGGCGTCGCTCCGGGTGCGCCAGAACCTCGCGGTCCAGACCGACGACGACGGCCGGGTGGACCTGGATGCGACCGTGGCGCCGGTCCCGGATCTCGCGGCCCGCGGCATCACGACAGTGTCGGTGGCGTTGGGGCGGTTCCTGCGCGGCCGGGCGGACGTCGAGCCGTTCCTGCGGGAGCTGGGCGGCGCCTTCGCCTGAACGGCGTTACCTTGGCCCACGACCAGGGGGAACGACATGACGCACGATCTCGTCATCCGCAACGGCAAGGTCGTCGACGGCACCGGCGCGGAGCCCGTGGACGCCGACGTCGCGATCGACGGTGACCGGATCACGACCGTCGGCGAGGTCGACGGGCGCGGCCGGCGCGAGCTCGATGCCGAGGGGCAGCTGGTCACGCCGGGCTTCGTCGACATCCACACCCACCTCGACGCGCAGCTCGCATGGGACCCGATCGGCTCGTCCTCGTGTTGGCATGGCGTCACGTCGGTCGTGCTCGGCAATTGCGGGGTGACGTTCGCGCCGTGCAAGCCGGCGGACCGCCGGTTCCTGGCCGAGATGATGGAGTCGGTCGAGGACATCCCGGCCGACTCGATCATGGACGGGCTCGCGTGGGATTGGGAGTCCTACGGCGAGTACCTCGGCGCCGTCGACCGGATGCCGAAAGGTGTGAACGCCGGCGGCATGGTCGGGCACTGCGCGGTGCGGATCCACGCGATGGGGGAGCGAGCGCTCGACGAGGCACCCGCGACCGAGGCGGACGTGGACGCCATGCGCGCGCTCGTCGCGGAGGCGATCGACGCGGGCGCGCTCGGGTTCTCGACCTCCCGCACCGCACTCCACCGCGTGCCGGACGGGCGGGTCGTGCCCGGCACCCACGCCGACCCGCGCGAGCTGCTCGCGCTCGCGGAGGTGATGGGAGAGCGCAAGCGGGGGGTGTTCGAGGCCGCACTGGCGCTCGGCGAGCGCGGTCCGGACGGTGACCGCAGGACCCAGGGCGAGGTCGCGATGCTGGGCGAGCTCAGCCGGCGCACCGGACGCCCCGCGACGTTCGGGCTCAGCCAGACCAAGAAGGTGCCGGGCATCGACACCGACGCGCTCGAGACGGTCGAGCAGCAGAACGGGCTCGGCGCCGACCTGCGCCCGCAGACGACCGCGCGGGGCATCGGGCTCCTCTTCGGTCCGGCATGCCGCACCCCGTTCGACGGTGCCCCGGCCTGGCGGGCGCTGCGCGACCTGACGGTCGCGGAGACCGTCGCGGTGCTGCGGGATCCCGAGCGCCGCGCCGAGCTGGTGCGCGCCACCGAGGGCCTGCCGACGATCCCGATGGAGGAGCTGTACGTCCTGCCCGAGGGGGACGCCCGCTACGACCTCGGTCCCGAGGACACCCTGGCCGCGGAGGCGGGTCGCCGGGGCGTGAGCCCGGCGGAGGCGTTCGCCCAGCTGGTCGACGAGCGCAACGGCGACGTGCTGGTCAACTGGCCCTTCCTGAACGACGACCTCGGGGCGGTCGAGGGGATGCTGCGGCACCCGGACTCCGTCCTCGGATTGGCCGACGCCGGGGCGCACGTCGGGATGATCATGGACTCGAGCCAGCCGACGTTCTTCCTCACGTACTGGATCCGCGACCGCGGGCTCTCGAGCATCGGCGAGGCGATCCGGCGCCTCACCTCGGACACCGCCGAGCTCTTCGGGGTCACCGACCGGGGGGTCCTGCGTCCGGGCGCCTTCGCGGACGTGAACGTCATCGATCTCGACGGGATGCGCCTGCCCCAGCCCGAGTACGTGCACGACTTCCCGCGGGGCGCGGGCCGGTACGTGCAGCGCGCCTCGGGGTACACGGCGACGGTCGTCAACGGCGAGGTGTTCATGCAGGACGGTGAGCACACCGGCGCCCTCGCCGGGCGCCTCCTGCGCTCCTAGCATGGACGCATGACGACTCTCGAGATTCCCAAGGCACTGCACCGCGGTGAGAGCGAGCTGCCGTTCGTCGCGCTCGGCGACGGCACCCACCTCCAGCTGCTCCAGGTCGACGTCGATGCCGGCCTCTGGGTCATCCGGACCAAGTTCGAGGCCGGCGTGACGGTCCCGACCCACAAGCACACCGGCGAGGTCTTCGCGTTCACGCTGTCCGGCAGCTGGAAGTACCTCGAGTACCCGGAGGTGAACCTCCCCGGCTCGTACCTCTACGAGCCCGCGGGCTCGGTGCACACGCTCACCGTCCCGGCGGAGAACGACGGCATGACCGACGTCTGGTTCGCGATCTACGGCGCGAACCTGAACCTCGACGCCGACGGCAACGTCGAGACCGTCATCGACGCAGGCCTCGTGCGCGACAGCTACTTCGCGCTGTGCGAGGCCGAGGGCCACCCCCGCCCGAACGTCATCGGCGCCTGACCCACCCTCGAACCTGCGTCGAAACAGCCGCACCACGCGGCTCGTTCGACGCAGGAACGGCAGGGTGGGCTACTCCGAGCTGAGGAAGAGGTTCTTGACCTCGGTGTAGTGGCTCATCGCGTGCATTCCGAGCTCGCGACCCAGGCCGCTGCGCTTGTAGCCGCCGAACGGCGCCTCGGTGCGCACGCTGCGGTTCGAGTTCACCGAGAGCACGCCGGTGCGGACCGCCTTGCCGACCCGGATCGCGCGCCCGAGGTCCCGTGTCCACAGCGAGCCCGACAGCCCGTAGTCACCATCGTTGGCGATCCGGATCGCGTCGGCCTCGTCGGTGAACGGGATGACGGACGCGACGGGGCCGAAGATCTCCTCGCGGGCGACGCGCATCCGGTTGTCGACGCCGGCGAGCACCGCGGGCGTGAGGTAGGAGCCCTCGCCGAACGCCGCGTCGCCGGGGATCTGCCCACCGGTCACCCGCTCGGCGCCCTCCTCGGCTCCGATCGCGAGGTAGTCGAGCGACACCTGGCGCTGGGCCGGCGAGATCATCGGCCCCATCTCCGTGGTCTCTTCCAGGGGCGCCCCGACCCGGATGCGCTCGGTGCGCCGGGCGAAGGCCGCCACGAAGTCGTCGTAGATCGACTGCTGCACGACGATCCGGCTGCGGGCGCAGCAGTCCTGGCCCGCGTTGCCGAACACGGCCATCGCGGTGTCCTCGACCGCGCGCTCCCAATCAGCCTCGGCGAAGACGATGCAGGCGGACTTGCCGCCGAGCTCGAGCGACACCCGGGTGATGTTGTCCGAGGACGCCCGCAGGATCGCGGCGCCGGTGGTGGTCTCGCCGGTGAACGAGATCTTGTTCACCCGCGGGTCGCTGACCAGCGCGTCGCCCACGACCCCGCCGGGGCCGGGGAGCACCGAGACGCAGGCGTCCGGGACGCCGGCCTCGACCAGCAGCTCGCCGAGCATCAGTGCGGTGACCGGGGTGAGCGATGCCGGCTTGATGATCACCGGGTTCCCGCACGCGAGCGCGGGCGCGGTCTTCCAGGACGTGATCAGCAGGGGGAAGTTCCAGGGCACGATGAGCGCGCAGACCCCGACCGGCTCGCGCAGCACGACGTCGAGGCCCGGATCGGGGACGGGCACGACCTCGCCGAAGTGCTTGTTCGCGGCGCCGGCGAAGTACTCGAACGTTCCGGCGGCGGCTTCGACCTCCCAGCGGGCGTCACCGATCGGCTTCCCCGCGTTGCGCGCCTCGGCGACCGCGAACAGCTCCGTGCGCTCGCGCAGGAGCGTCGCGACCCGGTGCAGGACGCGGCCCCGGTCGGTCGCGGACCGGTCCGACCAGATGCCGGACTCGAACGCCGCGACCGCGGTCGTGACCGCCGCGTCGACGTCCTCGACGCCGGCGCGGGCCACGCGGGTGAGCTCGCCCCCGGTGCCGGGCTCGCGGACCGCGAAGTCTGCGCCGCTCATCGCGCCGAGCGAACGCCCGCCGATCAAAAGGTCATGAGTCACCGCGTCACGGTAGCGCCGAGCCCCCCGCGCCGTTCCAACCCCAACCGTGTGGCAGCGTGGGTCGATGCGTTCCACGCGCCTGCGGGCGTTCCTCGCGGTGTGCGTGCTCGCGCTGGCGGCCTGCTCGGGCGGTGGCAGCTCGTCCGACGGCGCCACGTCGACGTCGACGACGACCCGCGCGCCGGCCGACGGCACCACCGCCGCGAAGCCGTTGCACTGGAAGCAGTGCGACGACGGCGAGTGCGCGACGCTCGCGGTCCCGCTGACCTCGACGCAGCCGTTCGGACCGCAGGTGAAGCTCGCGGTGGCGCGGGTCCCGGCGAAGAAGCCCGACGAGCGCATCGGCGCGCTCGTGATCAACCCGGGTGGGCCCGGGGCGCCTGGGACCGACTTCGTCAAGCCGGTCGCGTCCGAGCTGCCCGAAGCGATCACGGACCGGTTCGACGTCGTCGGCTGGGACCCTCGCGGCACCGGGAAGAGCGACCCGGTCGACTGCGGCAAGAAGCTCGACTACCTGTTCGATGTCGACACCGCCCCCGACGACGCGGCGGAGCAGACCGCGCTCGACGACGCGTCGAAGCGCTTCGTGGCCGCATGTCAGGCCGGGAGCCCGGCGCTGCTCCCGCACATCGCCTCGATCGACACCGTTCGCGACATGGATCTCCTCCGCGCCGCGCTGGGGGAGCAGAAGCTCACGTTCGTGGGGTTCTCGTACGGGACGTACCTCGGCGCGCTGTACGCCGAGCACTACCCGGACCACGTGCGCGCGCTCCTCCTGGACGGCGCGATCGACCCTTCGGTCTCGATCGCCGACGTGCAGATCCAGCAGGCGAAGGGCTTCGAGGCCTCGCTGGCCGCGTTCCTCCGCAGCTGTGCCCGCGACACCTCGTGCGCGTTCCACCACGGTGGCGACCCGAAGCCGGCGCTCGACGCGCTGCGGGCGCGGATCGACCGCAAGCCGATGAAGGGCGCGAACGGGCGCACGCTCGGACCGTCGCAGCTCGACATCGCGCTCGCGGCCCCCCTCTACTCGGGGTCGAGCGGGTACAAGCTCCTGGCCGGCGCCTTGAGCAAGGCCGAGCACGGTGATCCCGGCGCGCTGCTCGAGATCTTCGACGAGTACGTCACCCGGGGGCCCGACGGCACGTACGCCGCCGAGTGGCCGGCCTTCCTGGCGATCTCCTGCGCCGACGGCCCCGACCTGAGCCAGGCTGACGCCGTCGCGCTGCAGTCCCGCGCGGCCCAGGAGGCCCCGTACTTCGGAGCGTCGAACGTCGGGCTGAGCCTGCCGTGCTCGTACTGGCCGGTGCCGCCGGTGAACGCGGTCCCCACCCCGGTGTCCGCGCCGTCGGCGCCCCCGATCGTCGTCGTGGGCACGACGGGTGACCCCGCGACGCCGATCGAGTGGGCGCAGGGCCTCACCCGGCAGCTGGGCAGCGCCCGGCTGGTCACGGTGGACGGGACGACCCACACGTCGAGCCTGGACGCGAACCCGTGCCTCGACCGCGCGAACGTCGCCTACCTGGTCCACCTCCGCGCGCCGGCGCCCGACCTGCATTGCCGCAGCTGAAACCTGCCGAGGCTAGTGCTCCGTCCGGTGACGTTGGCGATGTTCACGGCGAGTCAGGGGCGCCGGCTCGCCAGGACACAGGACGAAGGCGCAGTGGGCTTCTGCGTCGAGGACGAGGACGCCGCGAACGGCGTTCCTGGCCGGCGGGAACGCGGCGAACGTTGCCGGTCGGGGCACCGCACCTGGGGCCTCCCCGCTAACCTGACGGGTCGTCAGATCGTCGGCGCGGAGGGAAGATGACCGCAACCGCGGAATCGGGAACGCAGGCGTCCATCGAGATCCCGCGGATCGTCAGCGTGGACGACCACGTCGTCGAGCCGGCGCACCTCTGGCAGACGTGGCTCCCGGCGAAGTGGCGCGATCGCGGCCCGAGGTCCGAGCGGCGGGGGGTCGCCGGGATGCGCCACGTCGGTGGCGGCACGTACGAGCAGACCTTCGCCGACGACGCCCCCCAGGCGGACTGCTGGGTCTACGAGGACCTCGTGTACATCAACAAGCGCCACGTTGCCGCCGTGGGCTTCGACCGCGACGACATGACGATGTCGCCCATCACCTACGACGAGATGCGGCCCGGCTGCTACGAGCCCGAGGCGCGGCTCGAGGACATGGACCTCAACTGGGTCGAGGCGTCGCTGTCGTTCCCGTCGTTCCCCCGGTTCTGTGGTCAGACGTTCCTCGAGGCCAAGGACCGCGAGCTCGCGGAGGTCTGCGTCTACGCCTACAACGACTGGATGGTCGAGGAGTGGTGCGGGGACAGCGGCGGCCGGCTGATCCCGTTGACCCTCGTCCCGCTGTGGGACGCGGATCTGGCTGCCGCCGAGGTGCGGCGCAACGCGGCCCGCGGGGTCCGGGCGGTCTGCTTCAGCGAGATCCCGCCGCACCTGGGGCTGCCGAGCATCCACACCGGCTACTGGGATCCGTTCTTCGAGGCGTGCCAGGAGACCGCCACCGTCGTGTGCATGCACATCGGGTCGAGCTCGAAGATGCCCGCGACGTCGGCCGACGCACCGGTGGCCGTCGCCGCGACGCTGAGCTTCGGCAACGCGATGGCGAGCCTCTCGGACTTCATGTTCTCGGGGGTGCTCGTCCGGTTCCCGGCGCTGAAGCTCGCGTACTCCGAGGGACAGATCGGCTGGATCCCGTACATCCTCGAGCGCGCCGACGACGTGTGGCGCGAGCACCGGGCGTGGGGTGGGGTCAAGGACATCGTCCCGGAGCCGCCGTCGAGCTACTACTACCGCCAGGTGTACGGCTGCTTCTTCCGCGACCGACACGGGTTGGAGTCGCTCGCGCGTGTCGGTGTCGACAACACGACCTTCGAGACCGACTACCCGCACACGGACTCGACGTGGCCGCACACCAAGGAGCTCGCGGGCGAGATGATGGCGGACCTGCCCCAGGACGTCGTCGACAAGGTCTGTCGTGGGAACGCGATCCGCATGCTCGGCCTCGACCTCTGACCGTGGACGACCGACTCGTCCCGCTCGACGGGCCCGCGAACTTCCGTGACCTCGGCGGCTACGAGACCGACCATGGTCGCCGGGTGCGCTCGGGCCGCGTGTACCGGAGCGACTCGCTGTCGTTCATGAGCGACGAGGACGTCCGCCACGTGACCGAGGTGCTCGGGCTGCGCACGGTCATCGACCTCCGGGCCGGCAAGGAGGTCGAGCAGTTCACCCACGGGCCGCTCGAATCCCTGCCGGTGACGGTGTGGCACCTGCCGATCATCGACGAGACCCGGCGCGACGCGAGCGCGTGGTCGAACGGCGAGATCGTCGCGCTCGAGGACCTGTACCTGATGATGCTCGAGCGCTTCGGCCACCGCTTCGTCGCCGTCCTCGACATCATCGCGGCGGGGGACACCCAGCCCGTCGTGTTCCACTGCGCGGCCGGCAAGGACCGGACCGGGCTGGTCGCGATGCTGGTGCTCGGCCTGCTCGGCGTCGACGCCGAGATCATCGCCGCGGACTACGCGCTCACCGACGCCCGCATGCCCGTCCTGCTGGAGCGCCACCAGGCCCGGGCGGCCGAGGGCGCGGCGGCCGAGGTCGCCCAGCAGAGGTGGGCGGTCGACGCCACCGCGATGCGCGCCGTCGTCGACCGGCTCGTCACCGAGCACGGCTCGATCGAGGGCTACGTGCTCGCCCACGGCCTCGAAGCCGACGCGCTCGTCCGGCTGCGCGCCTCGCTGCTCGAGGATCCGGCGCTCGACGACGCGGTCTGAGAGGATCGCGGCGTGGTGGTGTTCAGTCACGTCGGCCAGTCCGTCCGCGACGTCGACGCGACCCGCGCGTTCTACGTCGAGGTGCTCGGCTTCGAGGACGCCATGGACCTCGACGTCAGCGGATCGCAGACCGCGAAGCTGCTCCGGCTCCCGGACCCGGTCGGCCTGCGAGCCGTCTATCTCCGGCGCGGCGACTTCGTGATCGAGCTGCTCGCGTTCAGCGACCCCGAGCCGCGCGAGCCGCGCGAGCGGCCGCTGACGGAGCCCGGCCTCACCCATCTCTCGTTCGGCGTGGACGACCTCGACGAAGCGTGCGCCGCCGTGCTCGCGCACGGCGGCACGGTGCTCGAGGAGTCGCGGCTGCCGAACGCGGTCTTCGTGACCGACCCCGAGGGCCAGGTCGTGGAGCTCCTCGCCGGCACGCAGTTCGCGGATCGCCTGCGCTCGTGACCGACGGCGAGCCGCTGCGGCCCGCCCCCGCGTCGTGGCTCGAGACCTGGGCCTGGTTCGCGCTCTGGGCGCTGCTCGCCGGGCTGATCGTCCTCGGGTTGATCTCTTTCGTCGTGCTCCTGATGCTCGCGGTGATCCCGCTCGGCATCGTCCTCATCCTCCTGGCGGCGTCGTCGCGCGCCCGAAGGTCCGCGTTCGGTGCGCTGGCGGGCGTCGGCGGCCTGTTCATCGTCGTCGCGTACATCCAGCGTGACGGCCCGGGCGCGACGTGCTGGCACACCGCGACCAGCGGAGGCTGCGACGAGCACCTGAACCCGTGGCCGTGGCTCCTCGTCGGCCTGGCCTTCGTGATCGGCGGCATCGTCCTCAACGCCCTGTACGCGGGAGCGGTGCGCCGGCGGTACGACCTGGATCTGATGGGTCGTCAGGTCCACCCGTAGACTCCGCCTCCGCATGGACCTCCGAAACTCCGAAGCCGACGAGGCGTTCCGCGCCGAGCTCCGCGCCTGGCTCGCTGCCGAGCTGCCCGAGCTCGCGCCCCAGCCCGCTCGCGACAACTGGGACGCCCGCCGGCGCTGGGACACCGACTGGCAGCGGCGCCTCTTCGACGCCGGCTACGCCGGGCTGAACTGGCCGGTGGAGTACGGCGGCCGTGACCTGCCGTCGAGCCAGCAGCTCCTCTTCCTCGAGGAGACAACGCGGGCGCGTGCGCCCTACGTCGGGGTCAACTTCGTGGGGCTCCTGCACGCGGGACCGACGATCGTGGCGGAGGGGACGGACGAGCAGAAGCGCGAGCACCTGCCGAAGATCCTGCGGGGCGACGAGGTGTGGTGCCAGGGCTTCTCCGAGCCGGGCGCCGGCTCGGACCTCGCGTCGCTCCGGACCCGCGCGGTGCGCGACGGCGACCACTACGTCGTGACCGGCCAGAAGATCTGGTGCTCGTTCGGCCAGATCGGCGACTTCGGCGAGCTCCTGGTGCGGACCGACCCCGACGCGAAGAAGCACGCCGGCATCAGCTGGCTGATGCTGCCGATGGACCTCCCCGGCATCGAGGTCCGCCCGCTGCGCACGGTGCTGGGCTCCTCGGAGTTCTCCGAGCTGTTCCTCGACGAGGTGCGGGTGCCGGTGTCGTGCCGGGTCGGGGAAGAGAACGACGGCTGGCGGGTCACGAACGTCACCCTGTCCTTCGAGCGGGGCACTGCGTTCGTCAGCGAGCTCGTCGACGCGATGCGGCTCGTCGCGGACCTCGCCCCGCTGGTGCAGGATCCTGCCCATCGCCGGGAGCTCGGCCACGTCGCCGCCGAGCTCGACGCGCAGTGGGCGCTCACGAAGCGCAACGTCACGCAGTCGTCTCGGGGCACTCCGGGGCGCGGCGCGTTCATGATGAAGCTCGCGTACTCCGAGACCCGCCAACGGCTCGGCGAGCTGTCGCTCCGGGTCCTCGAGCGCGATGGCCTCGTCGTGGACGGCAAGGGCGAGTTCGTCGAGGAACGGCTCCGCACGCTGGCGCTGACGATCGCGGCGGGGACGTCGCAGATCCAGCGCAACATCCTCGGCGAGCGAGTGCTCGGCCTGCCGAAGGAGCCCGCGCCCCGATGAACTTCGACCTCTCCGAGGACCAGGTCGCGCTGCGGGACGGGATCCGCAGCCTGCTCGAGGGCAAGTTCCCGATGAGCCGCGTGCGCGAGGGGTTCGACCGCTCGACCTACGAGGACCTGAAGGAAGCCGGCGTGTTCTCGCTGCGTGGGGACGGGTTCGGCTGGACCGACGCGGCCGTGGTCTACGAGGAGCTCGGGCGCGCGCTCGTGCCCGGCCCGCTGGTCTGGACGTTCGGTCGCGACACGATCACCGGCGGGCTCGATCTGACGGTTGGCGGAACGACCTACGTCGAGCACCTCGCCACACTGGATGGGCTTCTGGTGCTCGACGCGGACGGGATCACGTCGGTGGACCCGGCGAGGATCGACGCGTCGGCTGCGGACTGGCCGCTCGACCCGCTCACGCCGGTGTCCGCGGTCGCGTCGCTGCCCGCCGGCTCCCCGGTCGGGGACGCCGACGCGCTCGCGGCGCTGCGGACGTCGGGCGCGCTGCTGACGGCCGCGTTCTGCGTCGGGATGGCGGACGCGCTCGTCGATCTCGCGGTCGCGTACGCCAAGGAACGGGAGCAGTTCAACCGACCGATCGGCTCGTTCCAGGCGGTCAAGCACCTGTGCGCGGACATGGCGGTGCGGGCCGAGGTCGCCCGGGCTGCGGTCTACGCCGCGGCGTGCGTGCTCGACGACCCGTCGACCGGGGAGCTCGCCCGTGCGCTCGGCGGGGCGAAGCTGCTCGCGAACGAGGCCGCGATCACCAACGGGAAGTCCGCGACGCAGGTGTTCGGCGGGATGGGCTTCACCTGGGAGGTCGACGTGCACCTCTACCTGAAGCGGGCTTGGGTGCTCGACACCCACTTCGGCTCGATCGACCACCACGCCGACGCGGTCGCCGCCACCCTGTAGTCGTCGCTCGTTTCGGTGCGACTTCTACCCCCTCCAGGGGGTGGAACCCGCACCGAAAGGGGGGCGGTCGGGGGCTCAGCCCGAGACGGGATCGGGGGCGACGGTCTCGACGTCCGAGTCGTGCCAGCGCGCGGCCCCCGGTGCGGGCCAGAGCGGTCCGACCAGGATCCGCTTCCCGTCGCCGAGTCCGCGCAGGACCTCGGATGCGCCGGGCGCGTCCATGTGCGGACCGGCTGCCGTGGTGACGCAGTGGAGCGGGCTCAACGCGAGGTGGCCGATCATCGTGGCGTGCTCGCCGTCCGACGTCACGTCCACCAGGAGATGGCCGGGGGAGTGCGCACCGACCCACGTGGTGCCGACCTCGGACGTCACCACGTGCTCGTCGCCGACCGCGCGCACCGCGCCCAGCAGGTCGAGCTCGAGGATCGCTTCTCGGCCCTGCGGCTCGTAAGGACCGCCGTCGGCGATCGCGGCGAGCTCGCGCTCGGAGAGGATGATCTCGGCGTTCGGGAAGAACGGGCGCCACCCGCCGTCGTCGAGCCAGGCGATCATCCCGATGCCGTCGATGTGCGACGCGATCACGGTGTCGATCGACTCGCGGGGGAACCCGGCCGCGGTGAGCGCGTCGGCGACGGCCTGCTGGTGGAACGCCGCGTCGGGTGCGGTGCGCAGGATGGCGTCGGCGGCCTGGGCAGGATCGACGACGATGCGGCGTCCCTCGGACTGGATGATCCAGACCGCCGCACCGACGCGGACCTGCTCGCCCTCGGCCCACGTCGGCCGGGCCCAGTCGTTGGCGGCTACGTCGTCGGCGGTGAGCCCGACGACGACGGCGTCGACCAGCACGTCGACGTACGGGACCCGCACGAGCGCCGCCTCCCCGACCGAGAACCGCAGCACGTCCACGCGGGCGAGTCTGCCAGTCCGGTCCCGGGCCCGGGCCGGCATTTCGCGCCCGCTGCGCGCGTTTCGGGGCGACTTCGACATCCCCTGGGGCGCACAGCTCGCCCCGAAACGGGGAGGAGGCCGCGTTCGCCGGCGTCCACCGGATCCCCGGCGACGTTCATCGAGTCACGCCGGACCGGAACTGAGCCTGCGTGAGGGTGACGGTAATGTCAGGTCCATGACGCGAACCTCCCCCGAGACGACGGTCCTCGACGCGCTCGCCGGGCGCCTGGACGAGGACCCGGACGGCCGGTACCTGGACTTCGACGGCGTAGCGCTCAGTGCCCGCGAGGTGGACCGGGCCGCCAACCGGATCGCTCACGGGCTCGCCGGCCTCGGCGTCGGGCGCGGCGACCGGGTCGCCACGCTCATCGAGAACTCGCCCGAGCAGGTGATCAGCTTCTTCGCGGCCCTGAAGCTCGGGGCGGTCCAGGTCCCGATCAACACCGCGTACAAGGGCGAGTTCCTGCGCCACGTGCTCGCGGACTCGGGCGCCCGCGTGACGGTGGTCCAGGGCAGCCTGGCGTCACGGGTCGCCGAGATCGCGGTCGATGGCGGTGCTGCGGAGCTGCCCGAGCTGCGGGCGGTGGTCGTCGTGGGCGCGACCGATGCCGCGATCTCCGCGGTCCCGACCGTGGGCTGGGAGACGTTGCACGCCGACGGTTCGGAGGAGCCGCCCCCGGCGGCTGCGGAGGTCGGACCGTCGGACCTGGCCTGTTTCATCTACACCGCCGGCACGACCGGCCCGTCCAAGGGCTGCATGCTCCCGCAGCACTACATCGTGGCGCTCGCGGAGCAGATCGCCCGGGCCTGGCAACGGCGGCCCGATGACGTCGTGCTCACGCCGCTGCCGTTGTTCCACTTCAACGCGATCTCGGTGTGCGTGGTCGGGACGCTCATCTCCGGCGGCAGCGCGGCGATCGTGCGCAAGTTCTCGGTGAGCCGGTTCTGGACCGAGGTGAAGCGCACCGACGCGACGATGCTCTCCATGCTCGGATCGCTCGCGATCCTCGTCGCCAACGCGGAGGACGTGCCCGAGCAGGTCGGGCACCGGTTGCGCCTGTGCGCCGCCGCGCCGATGCCACCCGACACCGACCGCATCTGGCGCGATCGGTTCGGCTGCGCCACGTTCAGCGGCGGCTACGGGCTGACCGAGGCCTCGCTGATCTCGATGCTCCCGGCCGGCGAGACCAACAAGGTGGGCGCGGCGGGCAAGCCCAACGACGAGGAGTTCGAGGTCCGGCTCGTCGACGACGAGGACCGGGAGGTCGCGGTCGGCGAGATCGGCGAGATCGTGTGCCGCCCCACCGGCCCGAACCTCATGTTCGCGGGCTACTGGCGCCGGGCCGAGGCCACGGTCGACGTGCTGCGCAACCTGTGGTTCCACACCGGCGACCTCGGCCGGCTGGACGAGGACGGCTTCCTCTCCTTCGTCGACCGGAAGAAGGACTACCTCCGGCGCCGGGGCGAGAACATCTCGAGCTTCGAGATGGAGCGGACCTTCATCGCGCACGCGGCGATCAAGGACGTCGCGGTGCACGCGGTCGCGAGCGACCAGGGCGAGGACGACGTGAAGGTCACCGCGGTGCTCCAGGAGGGCGCGACCGTCACCGAGGAGGAGCTCTGCCGGTGGTCGGTGGACCAGGTGCCGTACTTCGCGGTGCCCCGGTACATCGAGTTCCGGACCGACCTGCCGCGCAACCCGGTCGGGCGGGTGCTCAAGTACGAGCTGCGCGACGACGGGGTCACCGACGCCACCTGGGACCGCGAGGCGGCCGGGTTCACGTTCGATCGGCGCTGAGGGGGAACACCGCGCGGATCGCCCAGCGATCCTCGGGCTGTCCCTCCATCAACCAGACCGCATCGGCACGGGTCCGCAACGGGAGGCCGCCGTTCAGCTCCGCTTCCAGCGCTTCGAGCGAGCCGTTGGTGATCATCGCCACGCTCAGGTGGGGGATGACCGACGTGAACGCGCCGTGGTACGGCGGGTGGTCCGGCCAGTGTGCCGCCAGCGCGTTCGTGATCGCGACGAACGGATCGGCAGGCTCCGGCGCGAGGTAGACCACACCGTCGGCGAACTTCTCGACGTGGGTCAGCGAGAAGTCGAAGGGCGAGAAGACGGCCAGCACGTCCGCGATCGCGTCGCAGACGGGCTGGTCGACGTCGTCGGGCGGGACGAACGGGTACAGCACCGTGATGTGCGCCGGGACCCCGAGGGGCGCCACGGGATCGAGCGCGAGCCGATGGCGCCGCACCAGGGGCTCGGCCGCGGCGACCGGCACGAGCAACGCGGTCTCGGCGACGCCGATCATCGCTTCCGCACCCGCCAGATCTCCTCGGCCGGCCACCGCCGGGCCCAGTCGTGGTCGACGTAGTCGGCGTAGGTGCTCGTCGCCCGCTTCGGCGGGCGCAGCTCGAGGAGATCCTCGACGACGAGCCCGTAGGTGCCGAACAACGCGATCCACTCCCCGTGCGGGATCTGGAAGTCGATCGTGCCGTCACCCCAGTCGAACGAGCGCGCGCCGAACCACTTGGCGTGCAGCTTCCGCGTGACGGGCGCGTCCGGATCGCCCACCGGGAAGCACAGGTTGCGCAGGAGCGTCGAGATGTTGAACGCGAACAGCCCACCGGCCCGGAGCAGGCGCGCCACCTCGGGCACCGTCCGGTAGGGGTCGCAGAAGCTCATCGCACCGTGGTCGCAGAACACGACATCGAACGAGGCGTCGGCGATCGGCACCGCGGTCGCGCTCGCGCAGACGAGGCGCACGTCCACTTCCGCGCGCGCGACCTTGTCGCCCGCGTGGCGGAGCTGACCGGACGACTGGTCGAGCCCCGTCAGGCGCCCACCTGTGCGCGCCAGCTTGATCGCCCACTGCGCGGCGCCGCACCCGTACTCGAGCACGTCGAGGCCCGCGACGGGCCCGAGCACCTGGAGGTCCGACTCCGGAAGGTTCCAGACGCCCCACCCCATCGTCGTCACGTCGAGCTGGGACTCGTGCTCGGCCTGGTAGTCGTCCGCGTCCTTGTCCCAGAACTTCCGGTTGAGCCGTTCCGGGTCCTTCCCGATGCGGACGTGCGTCCTGCTCATGTCGGGATCTCGACCGGGAGACGCGCGAAGCCACGGACGTTCCCGGAATGGACCCGCTCGGCGGCCGCGGAATCCACCTCGTACCGTCCGAGCCGCGGGAGGAGGACATCGAGGGCGACCCGGGTCTCGAGGCGCGCCAACGGCGCGCCGAGGCAGTGGTGCAGCCCGTGGCCGAACGCGAGGTGCCCGGCGGGATTGCGGTCGATGTCGAACCGGTCGGGCTCGTCCCAGCGGCGCTCGTCACGATTCGCGGACCCGAACAGCAACAGGCCCTTGCGCCCCGCGGGCAGCGTCACGCCGTGCAGCCCGACGTCGCGGGTGAGCACCCGGGCCAGGGCCTGGGTCGACGTGTCGTAGCGCAACGTCTCCTCGACCGCGCCCGGTATCCGCGTCGGGTCCGCGAGCAGGAGCTCGCGCTGATCAGGGAACGCCTCGAGCCAGAACAGCGCGTTGCCGAGCAGCTTGGTCGTGGTCTCGTTGCCCGCGATCAGCAGCAGGAAGCAGAACCCGAGCACCTCGGCCGGCGAGAGCGAGCGACGGTCCGACGATCCCCGGAGGGCGACCTCCGGACCATCGTCGGTCGGGCGCCCTCCGGCGGTGTCCTCCTCGGCCGCGACGAGCGCGCCGACGAGATCGTCGGTCGGGCTCCGGCGACGCTGCGCGATCACGTCGTTGAAGTACCCGTACAACCGCGTCGCACCCTCGATGCCGGCGGGGGTGAGGTCCGCGCTGCCCTCCTCGCGGTGCAGCATCGCGTCGGACCACTCCCGCAGCTCGTCCTGGTCCGCTCGCGGGACCCCGAGCATCACCGAGATCACCGCCATCGGGAGCTTCGCGGCGAAGTCACCGATCACGTCGAGCCGGCGGCCGGGCCCGAAGTCCTCCGAGAGCTCGAGCGCCAGGGCGCGAGTGGGCTCCTCGAGGTCCGCGACCCGGCGGGGCGTGAACGCCCGGCTGACCAGCGATCGCAGCTCGGTGTGGCGCGGCGGGTCCATCTCGATGAGCATCGGTTCGACGTTCTCGGTCCGGCGCTCAAGGGTGATGCCCCCCGAGGACGAAAAGGTGGGCCAGTCGTCGATGGCGGCCCGCACGTCCTCATGGCGCGAAAGCGCCCAGAAGCCCCGTTCGGGGTCGAGGTAGGCCGGGGCCCGGTCCCGGAGCTGCCGGTACGTCGGATAGGGGTTCTCGTGGTGCTCGTAGCTGAACGGATCGAAGCGGAGCACGTACACGACCCTAACTTCGAGGCCCGCCCGGTTCGCGGATTTCGTTCCCTCTCGGACGAGACAGAATGCATCATCCGGTCGGGGGTGCCTCGACGGGCGGAGGGCGCGGCATCCCCATGACCGAGAAGGCGCACAGTGTGGTGAGCACGGCGCGACGCGGGCCGCTCGCGGTCGTCGCCGCGCTCGCGCTCGTGGGTGCGCTCGGTGTGGCGGGTCCGCGGCCCGCCGGTGCAGCTCCGGGTCGGCGGGCCGCCGCGGCCACGCCCGTGGTCCCGCCCGGCGCCGCGTCGATCATGCCCGGCATCGACGCGCGCCTCCTCGGTGTCCCGCTCGTCCCGGGCACCGGTGCGGATGCATCGGCCGAGCTCGCCGCGGCCCAGACGCAGCTCGCCACGCTGCAGACCCAGCACCGGGCGCTCGAGGAGCACAGCCGCGAGCTCGGGTCGCGCGTTGCCGCGTTGTCTGCGGTCGAGCAGAGCGCGGCGGCGAGGGTCGAGCAGACCCAGGGGCTCGTCGACCGCATGGCCGCCGCGGCGTACCGCGGCGCGAACGACGGGCTGCTCGCGGTGCTGCCGTCGTCGAACGCGCTCGACCTCGGACGGCGCGCGAAGCTCGCCGGTCAGGTCGGCACGACCCTGCGGACCGTGTCCCGGCACGCGCGCGACGCGCGCCGGAAGGCGAGCCGCGCGGGCGCACGCACCGCGCACGACATGGTGCTCGTCCAACAGCAGCTCGCCGGCGTCGACGCGCAGCTCCCCGGAGCGACGAGGGCGGTGCAGGCGCGCCTCAGCCAGGCGGCCGCGGACCTTCCCGCGCGCAAGGTCGCGGGGCTGGGGATCCCGGTCGCCGCCCTCGACGCGTACCTGCGTGCGGAGCGGACGATGGCGTTGCTGCAACCGACGTGCGGGATCGGGTGGTGGGTGCTCGCGGGGATCGCGGACGGCGAGTCCGGGCACGGCACCCACGGCGGTGCACGCGCGGACGCCCACGGGGACGTGTTCCCACCGATCGTCGGGATCCCGCTCGACGGCACGAACCACACGCAGCCCGTCGCGGACACCGACCACGGCCTGTTCGACGGCGACCCACTCTGGGACCACGCGGTCGGCGCGCTCCAGTTCACCCCGGGGACCTGGAACCGATGGGCCTCGGACGGCAACGGCGATGGGAAGACCGATCCTCAGAACCTCTACGACGCGTCACTCGGTGCCGCCCGCAAGCTGTGCGCAGACGCGGGGCCGGCGGGCATGCACACGGACGCCCAGATCTCGGTCGCGCTGAAGCCGTACACGGTCACCGCGGCGCTGGTGCGGGCGAAGCTCGCGCGGGCCCGGGCGTACCAGGCCCAGGGCCTGCCCGCGCCGGATCCCGCGGTCGCCGGCGCTGCCGCTCCCGGCTAGCCCGCGAGGAGCTCGAGCCTGAGGGTGAGAGACCGCGGCCTGGCTCGCCCGCGCGCTCCTTTCGGTGATGGATCGCGTCGCCATGACGACGCGATCGCGTACCGAAAGCGGTTGGATCGTGCGGCGTGACTCAGGGGCACCGGCCTGTGGCACCGCGATGACATCGGCTGGGGTCGAGAAGTTGGTGTCGGATGCAGGTCAGGTCTACTTCGCCGGCTGCGTCGGCGCGCTGCCGCCCAACACGTGTTGATGCAGCTCCTCGGTCATCTGGTTGATCAGGCGAGTCAGCTTCGTGTTCTCGACCAGGAGCGTGTTGACGTCCGTATAGTCACGGTCTGACTTCGACTGTTGAAATGCTGCCTGACGGTTCTGTCCGATCATCACGAACGTCGAGAGGAAGATCGCCTCGAGCGACACGATCAGCGTCAGCGTCGGCCACGGGCTCTTCTCGAAGACGATCATCCACAACGCAAAGAGCGCGATGTGGAGATACACGAAGTTCATGGACCCCGCGAACGCGGTGATCTTGTCGGCGACGCGAAGTTGCGCATTCGCGGCCCGCCGATTGAATTGTTCGACGACGGCTGGGTGATGAACGACGTTGGGATCCAGCTTGGGCATGAGAGCCACCTCCGGGCGGTGATCGCGAGCCAGTCGGAGGCGCACAGCCCCCACTGCCGCGAGTGTGTCGCAACCTGGAACGCCAGGCGTCTCTGACGGTTGCTGTCCTCTCCGGCACGGGAGCCCGGGGTGACGTCGTGTCCGTTCAGCGTTCTCGGACCGGCGAAGTACGGCGGAGCCGGTTGAGTGCACTGACGATCGCCTTGAGCGATGCGGTGGTGATGTTCGCGTCGAGGCCGACGCCCCAGGTGGTCCCGTCCTCGGCGCCGACCTCGACGTAGGCCGCGGCGCGGGCGTCGGTACCGGAGCTGAGCGCGTGCTCGGCGAAGTCGGTGACCTGGAGATCGACGCCGAGGTCGTGGTGGAGTGCTTGGACGAACGCGGCGATCGGCCCATTGCCCACCCCGCTGACGGCACGAGGCTCATCGGCGACGAGCAGGTCCGCAGTGATCGTCGTGTCCGCGCCCGAGGTCGACTCGGTGTGTGCAAGGAGCTGCACCTGCGCCCGGTCGGGGAGGTACTCATCGCAGAACGTGGTCCAGAGCGCCTCGGGGGTGATCTCGGTGCCGGTCGTCTCGGTGATGTTCTGGACGGTCTTGGACAGCTCGATCTGGAGGCGCCGCGGGAGCTGGAGACCGTGCTCCGCCGCCATGATGTAGGCGATGCCGCCTTTGCCCGACTGGCTGTTCACCCGGATGACGGCGTCGTAGGTCCGGCCGACGTGCTTGGGGTCGAGTGGTAGGTACGGAACGGCCCACTCGTCGTAGTCGTCGGCATCGCGCCCGGAGGCCAGGGCCTTGGCGTGGAGCGCGTCGAAGCCCTTCTTGATGGCGTCCTGGTGTGAGCCGGAGAACGCGGTGTAGACGAGATCTCCGACGTAGGGATGACGCGCGTCCACGTCGAGACGGGTGCAGTGCTCCGCGGTGCGGCGCAGGCCGTCCAGATCGCTGAGATCGAGCTCGGGGTCGATGCCCTGAGTGAAGAGGTTCAGCGCGAGGGTGACGAGATCGACGTTGCCGGTCCGCTCCCCGTTGCCGAAGAGGGTGCCCTCGACCCGGTCCGCGCCGGCCATCAGCCCCAGTTCGGCCGCGGCCACCGCAGTGCCTCGGTCGTTGTGGGGGTGGAGGCTCAAGATGATGGACTCCCGGTCCGGGAGGTTCTGGTGCATCCATTCGATGGCGTCGGCGTAGAGGTTCGGCGGGTACATCTCGACCGTGGCCGGCAGGTTCAGGACGATCCGGCGATCGCGGGTCGGTTCGATGACCTCGCAGACCGCGGCGCAGATGTCGATGGCGTAGTCGAGCTCGGTGCCGGTGAAGCTCTCGGGTGAGTACTCGTACAGAAGCTCGGTGCTCGGGAGCCGGTGCTCCAGCTTTCGGCACAGCTGCGCCGCGTCGACGGCGAGCTGGGTGATGCCCGAACGGTCGAGTCCGAACACCACGTCGCGCTGGAGCACTGAAGTCGAGTTGAAGAAGTGCACCAGGACCCGATTCGCGCCGGTGAGACTCTCGTAGGTCCGTTCGATGAGGTCAGCCCGGCACTGGACCAGCACCTGGATGGTGACGTCGTCGGGGACGAGATCCTCGTCGATGAGGGTTCGGACGAACTCGAAGTCAGGCTGTGACGCGGACGGGAACCCGACCTCGATCTCCTTGAAGCCGATCTGCACCAGGGTCGTGAACAGCTCGAGCTTCCGCGCGACGTCCATCGGGTCGATCAGCGCCTGGTTCCCGTCGCGCAGGTCGACCGAGCACCACGTCGGGGCTCGGTCGAGAAGATGATCCGGCCACGTCCGATGCAACCCTGCCGCCAAGGGGTGGAACGGCCGGTACTTCTGGAACGGCATCCGCTTCGGGTTCGCAGGTTGTGGCGGCATGGTGCTCTCTTTCGACTGGGACGGGCGATGAGGCAACAAAAAACCTCCCGGCCCGAGGGCTCAGGAGGCGAGAGGCGGCGCACCCGGAAGGTGCCCGCCCTACAGAAGGAGGAGGGACGAGACGACGAAGCTGCACACGGCTCTGGACATCGAGGTGCAGGCTACACCCGCCGAGCGACGCTTCTCGTCGTCATTGGCAGGGCGCACTCCCATCGGGGGAGAAGCCATCCGTCGGATCGGGCACCTCCAGCCCCAATGGGGCTAGCTCGCGAGGAGCTCGTCCAGCACCTGGTCGACGGCGGGCGCGCCCGCCATCTCGCGCCCGATGCGACGGGCGTGGTCCTGCAGCGAGGGATCCGTGAGCGCGCCCGCGACCGTGAGCGCGATCCTCGGGGCATCGTCCGCGCTGATCACGCGGCGGCTGCCGTCGCCGGTCGCGGGTTCCACCTCGACGGCGAGGCCGGCACCGCTGCGCGCGACCCGTCGTCCGTTCTCGAACTGGTCGGCGAACACCGGGACGACGACCAATGGCACGCCGGCGGCGAGGGCACCGAACGTCGTCCCCGAGCCGCCGTGGCACACGACCAGTTCCGCGTGGGCGAGCACGTCGCGCTGCTCGACCCAGGGCTCGACTCGCACGTGCGCGGGAATCGGCCCGAGATCCGCGGGATCGATCCGGCGACCGACCGTCAGCAGGACGCGGGCGTCGAGGTCGGCGACGGCATCGATCGCGGTCCGGTAGACGCCGGCTGCGAACGACATGTGGCCGAGCACGGTGCCGAACGTCAGGTAGACGAGCGGCGCGCTCGACCCGTCCCACCAGTCGGGGAGCGGTGCGGGCTCACCCGGCTCGGCCACCGAGAAGCGTCGGGTGTCCGGAAACCGCGACGGGTCGATCGAGGTGGGGAAGCGGGTGAGATACGG
Source organism: Acidimicrobiia bacterium (assembly GCA_036502405.1). Classification (GTDB taxonomy): domain Bacteria; phylum Actinomycetota; class Acidimicrobiia; order IMCC26256; family JAENVU01; genus Chersky-806. The sequence goes on along the minus strand of DASXYP010000106.1, from coordinate 17,495 downwards.
CATCCCGAGGAGCCGGTCGACCAGGCCGGTCCGGCGCGCCTCGAGCGCGGGTGCGGCTGCGGCGATCGAGCCGTGCTCCGCGTCGGCGAGCGAGATCGCCACCTGGGCGACTCGGATCCCCCGAGCGGCCGCGACGATCGCCGACGCGTACTCGCACGGCTCCCGCAGCACGAGGTCGGGGGTCCAGCGCGCGCACACGTCGTCCATCGCCGGGAGCATCGCGGTCGTGGCGAGCCGACCGAACAGCTCGCGGTTGCCGAGCACCGACGCCTCGTCCGGCGGGACGACCGGCAGGCGCTCCCGGATCGGTGCGACCTCGGCCTCGGAGGGCTCGCCGCCGGGGAGGAACCGGTGACCCGTGGCCCGAGCCATCTCGTCGAGCGCGGGCGGTCCGACGATCGCGGTCTCGTCGCCCCGGCGGCGCGCCGCGGCGAGGAAGGGGAGCAGCGGCTGCAGGTGGCCGGCGCCGCCGAGCGAGCACGCGGCGAGGATGCGCACCGTCCCGTACTCGAACGCCGCAGCCGCGGGCGCGGACTACGCGGTGGGTGAGAAGTCGGCGAGCGTCACGGGGCCCGACCGCTCCTTGGGCGCACGGCCCACGGCGGGGTGGGGCTCCACGTCCCAGCCGATCGCCTCACCGCGCAGCGCCCCGACGGTGCAGCGCTCACGTGGCCGGGTTGCGAACGGGTCGTACTTGAAGAACCCCATCGCGTTCTCGTACGTGATCTTGTTGATCTCGTCGTCGGTGAGGTCCGTCCCGTCGAACTCCTCCATCATCTGCTCCGGCGCGTGCGGCCAGTTCGTGTCCGAGTGCGGGTAGTCGACCTCGACCGTGATCCGGTCCACGCCGATGTCACGCGCGAGCTTCACGCCCACCGCGTCGGAGATGTAGCAGAGCACCACGTGCTCGAGGAACACCTCGCTCGGCATCTTCGAGCCGAAGTCCGAGCCGGTCCACGCCTTGTGCACGGTGTACGAGTGGTCGAGCCGCTCGAGGAAGTACGGGATCCACCCGATGCCGCCCTCCGAGAGCGCGACGGTGACGTCCGGGAACTTCTTGAACACGGGGGAGTGGATGAGGTCCGCCGCGCACTGCACGATGTTCATCGGCTGCAGGACGATCATCACGTCGATCGGCGCGTCGGCTGCGGTCATGACGAGCTTGCCCGACGATCCGATGTGCATGCACACGATCGTTCCGACGTCCGAGGCCGCCTGCCAGATCGGGTCCCAGTGGTCGGAGTGCAGGCTCGGGAGGCCGAGCGGCTCCGGGTTCTCGGGGAACGTGATCGCGTGGCAACCCTTCTTCGCGACGCGGCGGATCTCGGCGGCGCACGCCTCCGGGTCCCAGATCATCGGGATCGCCAGCGGGATGAAGCGATCGGGCGCGTACCCGCACCACTCGTCGATGTGCCAGTCGTTGTACGCCTGTGCGAGGACGATCGACGTGTCCTTGTCCTCGAGGGAGGCGAACAGGCGGCCGGCGAAGCCGGGGAGGCTCGGGAAGTTCAGCGAGCCGAGCACGCCGTTCGCGTTCATGTCGAGCACGCGCTTCTCGACGTCGAAGCAGCCGTCGCGGATCTCCTCGAAGGAGGTCGGGTCGATCCCGTACTCCTCCTTGGGCCGGCCGGCGACCGCGTTCAACCCGATGTTCGGCACCTCGAATCCCTGGAACGACCACACGTCGGTGCCGTCGTCCTTGCGGATCAGCCTCGGAGCCACGTCCGCGTACTTCGCCGGAAGATGGCGCTCGAACAGGTCGGGCGGTTCGACGACGTGGTCGTCGACGCTCACGATGATCAGGTCGTTGAGCTGCATCGCGGCAGCGTACCGCGCCCGACAACTCGTCCGAGCGGCGCCTCAGCGCTCCATTGGAGCCTCGGGCTGGACCTCGACGACGTCGACGTGGACGCCGGGCGGGGAGGTGACCGCGTAGACGACGGCCCGCGCGATGTCGTCGGGGTGCAGCGTGTTGAGGTGCCGCTGGATCCCGAAGCGGGGCCAGTAGTCCATGAGGTCCGTGACCTGCTGCTGGGTCCATCCGGACGCGAAGTCGGTGAGCGTCGGGCCGACCCGGACGGTCGTCGAGCGGACGCCGGTTCCCTCGAGCTCCATCGCCAGCGATCGGGCGGCCACCTCGATGCCGGCCTTGGACGCGCTGTACCCGAGCATCCGGGGTCGGGGGGCGCGAGCAGTGTCCGACGAGACGAACACCACGTCGCCGCGGCCACGTCGGATCATCGACGGCAGGACGCGTCGGGTGCAGAGCAGCGGTCCGAGCAGGTTGGTCCGGATCTCGTGGTCGAGCTGGTCCGGCGCCAGCTCCCAGAACGCGCCGGGGACCGCGATGCCCGCGTTGTTGACGAGCACGTCGATCGGTCCCATCACGTCCTCGACCAGGGCCACGAACCCGTCGACCGAGGCCGCGTCGGTCACGTCCAGCGTCCGCGGGTACGCCTCACCCCCGGCCTCGATCACCAGACCGGCGGTCTCGTCGAGCTTGTCGACGCCGCGGGCGCCGAGCGCGACGCGCCACCCGAGGGTGCCGAGCGCGATCGCCACCGCGCGGCCGATGCCCGATGAGGACCCGGTCACGACGGCGACGCGCGGCTCGCTCACGGGGTCCACGCTACGACGGGCCCGGCCGCGTCGACGAGCAGCGCGGTGAGCGAAAGGTCGACGTCGTCGCCCCAGAGCTCGACGGTCAGCGGGACGGAGAGACGTGCGCCGAGCTCGATGAGCGCCTCGCTGACGGCGTCGAGCGGACCGACCGCGACCGCGGTGGCGGGTCGGCCGGCCCGGGCCGCGGCCAGCGCGACCGCGACGGCGATTCCCGGCGTCGCGACGGCCGGGACCACGATCGTGCCGGGCGCGTCCGTGGGAAACGTCCGCGCGAACCAGAGGCCCGCGGGACCCGGGGCCGCCGTGACGATCCCGCCCGGCGGCGTGCGCTGCTTCACGTCCATCACCGCGCGGGCGGGGTGGCGGGGGACCCGGTCGTCCACGTACCCGCGTTGCGCGACCGCCGCCACGCGCTCGAACAACGGCGGTGGCTCGATCGGGTACGACGAGCGCGCGATGCCGGTCGCGAGCGCGGCGAGATCGGTGGGACGGAGCTTCACGATCCTCGCGCCGAGCTCGTAGCGCTCGGGAGGTGACTCGTCCGGGTCGAGCCCGGTGACCCAGAGCAGGTCGAGGTCGGCGAAGCCGAGCAGCGCGAAGTCGTCCGACTGGAGCCCGCACGTCCCGAGGTGGTGCGGGCTGTCCCAGTTGAAGACGCCCTTCGCGCCCCAGGTGTTGGCGACACCGATGTGCGCCGCGGCCGCGAACTCCCGCAGGCCGCCGACCGCGCGGTCTCGGAGCACGCCGGGGCCCGCGAGCATCGCGACGCGTCCGCGCGGCTGGTCGATCTGCACGAACGCGGGCCCGTCGGGGGTGGGAGCGGGGAGGTCGAGCGCGTAGCGCAGCGCGCCCGGGATCGGGACCTCAAGCCCTGCCGCGAGGTCCGCTGACGCGTCGCGCAGCAGGTCCCCGACCGTCTCCATCGCCGTGCATCCTCGCATGACCGTGGGGTGGCTCCGGTAGTGTCCGCCGCCGTGACGGAACGCGACCTCTACCTGCACGAGTACGTCGACATCGTCGGCGAGGGCGCGATGCGCTACATGGAGCACACGGCGGGCTTCGACCCGGAGACCGCCGCGGGACGGGGCCTCGACCTGCTCGGCACGTTCTACGTGATGGGGTCGACCGGTCGCTGGCCACAGGTGGTCAACATCTGGGAGTGCATCGGCGGGCGGACCGGGTGGCGCCGGCTCATGGAGAGCACGAACCTCAGCCGCACGACGAACCCCGCGCTCAACGCGTGGTGGAAGACCGCGCTCGAGGTGCGCTCCGGCGGCTTCGACCGCCTGCTCGGCGCGGTGCCCGGCTGCCCGACGATCGCCGACCTGCGGCGCGACGGCGTCTCCGGCTCGGTCTTCGTGCACGAGCTCTCGGCGTGCCGCCCCGGCGCGGCCGCCGAGTACCTCACCGCAGTCCGCGACGTGTGGCAGCCCGTGATGCGCGACTACGGCCACGCACTCGTCGGGCTCTACGAGGTCCTGATGACCGACACCGAGGTGATGACCGTCTGGGCGACGGATCCCGAGGGTCACGAAGCACTGGGGCGGGCCATCGACGCGGGGACCGACGAGCGCATCGCGCGCTGGCGCGCGCAGATCACCCGCTACCTGACGCGCTGGCGCGAAGAGCTGATGACGCCGTATCCGGGGACGTTGCTGTCCCGCGGGGACCCGCTGTAGCCATCCCGCCGGCCGACGGGGCTGACGCGACCGTCAGATACGCTCCGGGTCGTGGCGGCGGTGAACGAGGAGGCGAGCGCGCTCGACGGCCGTGCTCTCGGCAAGCGGGGCGCGGCAACCCGACAACGCCTGCTCGAGTCCACCGGCGACCTGCTCGAGAGCAAGGGGCTGCGCGACCTTCGGGTCGTCGACATCGCCCGCGAGGTCGGGACGTCGCCCGCGACCTTCTACCAGTACTTCCGTGACGTCGAGGCTGCCGTGCTCGCGCTGGCCGAGATGGTGGGGGAGCAGACCGCGCCGCTCGTCGACGGGCTCGACGCCCGTTGGACGGGGCGCGACGGCCTGGATCGCGCGCGCGACCTGGTCGACGGCTTCCTCGTCTACTGGGACGAGCACCGCGCCATTCTGCGCACCCGCAACCTGGCCGCTCAGGAAGGCGACCAGCGGTTCCGCAACGTCCGCAACCAGTCGCTGCAGCCGATCACCCAGGCGCTGTCGCGCAAGGTGACCCAGAACGCGGTCGCCGGGATCGATCCCTACGCAGCTGCGGCGGCGCTCGTCGCGATGATGGAGCGCATGGCTGCGTTCCACGTCGACCTCGAGCCGTACGGCCCGTCGCGTGCCGACGTCGTCGAGACCACCGCCCGGATCGTCTACCAGACGGTCACCGGCCCGATCGGCCCCTGACCGCGCACAGAACCGGCGGTGCTGCCGTCAGCCGCTCGGGTGGGCGGTGACCTCGACCTCGCGGTCGAACACGCGCTCGAAGAGCTCCCGCTTGCGACGGGCGCCCCAGAGCTCGAGCTCGGGGTCGCCGTCGGTGCGGAGGCGCAGCAGCACGAGCGACGGGCTGACCCGTGCCGCGATCCCGGTGACGACGTCCTTGCGGCTCCGGTCCAGACCGTCGGCGATGCGCAGGAGCGCGGTCATCCGCCGGACGCGGTCGCGCGCGTCGTCGTCGAGCTCACCGACCAGGTCGTCGCTCGGCTTGGGCTCGCCCCGGCGGTGCCAGCGCACCAGTGCGGTGAGCAGCAGGATCTCCTCGGGGTCGAAGCCGCGCAGCTGACCGTGCGCGACGAGGTACGCGGCGTGACGGTCGTGGTTGTCATGGGAGACGTGCTCACCGATGTCGTGCAGCAGGGCGGCGTACTCGAGGAGCTCACGATCGCCGTCGTCGAGCCCGTGAAGCTCTCGGGTCTGGTCGAAGAGCTCGAGGCTCAGGCGCGCGACCTGGCGGGAGTGTGATTCGGGCCACGAGAACCGCCGGGCGAGCGCCTGGATCGACGCGCGCCGGATCACACGCGGATCGTCGGTGAGGTCGACGGGGTCGTGGCGGCCGATCGCGTCGAGCACGATGCCTTCCCGCAGCGCCCATTCGCTGATCGTGAGCTCGTGGACGTCGAACAGCTCCATGGCGGTGGCGAGGAACTCCGCGCCGGCGACGATCAGCTCCACCCGCTTGGCGTCGAGGCCCTTCATGCGCTGGCGCTGGGCGGACGTCGACCGGATGAGGTCGTCGTGGAGCGGCTCGAACTCCTCGCGCGAGAACGTCAGCTGGTTCAAGGAGCGCGGGACGGACTCGTCGCGTCGCGCCGCGATCATCTCGGCCAGGTCCTCGAGCGTGCCGCTGCTGCCGATCGCCATCTTCGGCTCGAACCGCTGCACCTCGACCGCGAGCGGCCCGAGCACGTCGACCAGGTGCTCGCGCAGCCGGCGGCGGTCGCGCTTGGAGATGGGGTCCGACGCGACGAACTGCGCGCTGAGCCGAGCGACACCCAGCCGCTCGCTCGCCGACCACGCCAATCCGGTCGAGTCCCCGATCATGATCTCGACGCTTCCGCCGCCGAGGTCGAAGCAGAGCGCAGGACCAGGGTCGATGAGCACCGCGGTGCGGATCGCGGTGAAGATCAGCCGCGCTTCCTCGAGCCCGTCGATGACATCCGCGCTGACGCCGGCCTCGGCCTCGATGCGGTCGAGGACCGCGTCGCCGTTGCTCGCGCTGCGGAGCGCGCTCGTGGCGCACGCGAGCACCTCGGTCGCCCCGGCCGCCTCGGCGAGCATGCGGAACCGGCGCATCGTCTGGACCGCGGCGTCCGCGGCGGCCGGTGTGATGAGGCCTTCGCGGCTCACGACGTCGCCGAGCCGCAGCATCTCCTTCTCGCGCACCAGGGGCTCGAAGGTGCCGTCGGCCCGCACTTCCGCGACGACGAGGTGAAAGGAGTTGGATCCGAGGTCGACTGCGGCGATTCGCACGTCGAAGAAGCGTAGGGGGCGCCGTCACTGAGGCTCGACCACCGCGCCCGAACCCGAGCACCCCGAGGAACAGGACCGGGACCGACGCCGCCATCCCATGCCGCGACCGGCCACTTCACGACCGTCGACCACCTTGCCGTCGCCGACCAGCCCATCGAGGACGTCCGCGCGTCGTTCGGCATCCCGACAGGCACGCGCTGACCCGGTCGACTCCCCGACGGGACGGGGCCGGGTGGACCTGACTGTCGTGTCAGGTATCGTGACCGCACCACAGCCCAGAGGGGGACGCGTCATGGCGGAGTCGGTGACCGGAGAAGCTCGGATGCTGATCGACGGGGCACTCGTCGAAGCGGCCTCGGGAGCCCGCTACGACAACGTGAACCCGGCGACCGAGGAGGTCATCGGCCAGACGGCCGACGCCGGCCCCGCGGACATGGAGCGCGCGGTGGCAGCGGCCCGCCGGGCGTTCGAGGAGACCGACTGGGCGAGCGACCCGGAGCTGCGCAAGCGCGGCCTGCGCCAGCTCCACGAGGCGCTGGCCAAGGAGCGCGAGGTGCTGCGCCCGATCCTGGTCGCCGAGGTCGGCACGCCGGTCGGCCTCACCTACGCGGTGCAGATGGACTCCTGCATCGACGACATGGAGTGGGACATCGAGTGCATCGACCGCATCGAGTGGGAGTACGACCTTCCCGACCACGAGTTCTTCGGGATGCGCAGCGCCCGCCGCGTCCTGCGCGAGCCGATCGGGGTCGTCGGCGCGATCACGCCGTGGAACTTCCCCTTCATGCTGAACCTGTCGAAGATCGTGCCGGCGCTCGCCGCCGGGAACTCGGTCATCCTGAAGCCCGCGCCGGACACGCCGTGGAGCGCGACCCACATCGGCCGGATCGTCGCCGAGTACACGGACATCCCCGCCGGCGTCTTCAACGTGGTGACGTCGGGCGACCCTGCGGCCGTCGGTGAGGTCCTGAGCGGCAGCCGGGACGTCGACATGATCAGCTTCACCGGGTCGACGGTCGTCGGGAAGCGGATCATGGCCCAGGGCTCGGAGACGCTGAAGCGCGTGTTCCTCGAGCTCGGCGGCAAGTCCGCGAACATCATCCTCGACGACGCCGACTTCCCCGCCCAGATGGGGAGTGGCGCCATGGTGTGCATGCACGGTGGTCAGGGGTGTGCGATCACGACGCGCATGCTCGTGCCGAGGTCGCGCTACGACGAGGCGATCGACCTGCTGCGCGCCGGGTTCGAAGGCTGGAGCTACGGCGACCCGACCGACCCCGCGAACCTCCAGGGCCCGCTCATCAACGCGCGCCAGCGCGAGCGCGTCCTCGGGCTCATCGAGAAGGGCAAGAGCGAGGGATCCCGGGTCGTGGTCGGCGGCGGTCGCCCGCCCCAGCTCGAGAAGGGCTACTACGTCGAGCCGACGCTGTTCGTCGACGTGGACCCCGACTCCACGATCGCCCAGGAGGAGATCTTCGGGCCGGTGCTCGCGGTGATCCCGTACGAGGACGACGACGACGCGGTGCGCATCGCGAACAACTCCCGGTACGGCCTGTCGGGCGCGGTGAACGGCACCGACCTCGATCGTGCGTACGGGATCGCGAAGCGGCTCCGCACGGGCACGGTGGCCGTCAACGGCGGCCAGTGGTTCGGACCGGACTCGCCGTTCGGTGGCTACAAGGAGTCCGGTCTCGGCCGCGAGCACGGCGTCCCGGGCTTCGAGGAGTACCTCGAGACCAAGACCATCGGGCTGCCGCCCTCGTCGTAGTGCTCAGGCGGTTGGCTTCGTCGCTACGAACACCGACCACCCGGCAGGCGGCGTCGAGTCGCCGCGGTGCATGCCGTAGCTCTCCTGCATCTCGACCTCGAACCCCGTCGCGACGAGCAGCGCGCGCAGCGCTTTGGCGTCGTAGAGGTGCGTGACGTGGTGCTCGTCGGTGCGGGTGTACCGGCCGTCGCCATCGCGTGAGTAGATCGTGATGCGCCGGTCCAGGCGGTCCGTCGTCTCGGTCGCGCGCAGGCAGAGCATCCAGTCGTCGTGGTCGTGGATGCGCTCCCGCACCTCCATCCCGAGGTTGCGGCCCGGCGTCGCGACGTCGAACAGGAACACGCCGCCCGGCGCGAGCGCGTCGTAGACCCGCCGGGTGACCTCCGTGGTCGCGCCGAGCCCGGCGCGCGGGTCGGTGGCGTAGTTCAACGCCTCGCCGATGGCCGTCACCGCGACCGACGGCGGGATCTCGGCGTCGACCAGCGACTCCTTGCGCAGCCTCGCCCGCGGCGCGTTCTCGGCCGCGAGCGCGAGCATGTCCTCCGAGATGTCGATGCCGAGGACGTCGTAGCCGAGGTCCGAGATCGCCGCGGCGAGGATGCCGGAGCCGCAGCCGAGATCGGTGACGGTCCCCGACGTGAGCCCGCGGCTCACGAGCAGACCGGCCAGGGTCCGCGCCGCGTCGAGGGCCAGATCGCCGAACCGCTCGTGGTGGATCGCCGCCTGCTCGCGTCCGTAGAACCCGTCGGGGGTCATGGCGGAAGCCTCGCGCCGATCGGGGTGTTCCGGGGCCGCCGGCGCGTGCCGCATAGCCTCGGGTGATGCCGACCTTGATCCTGTTGCGCCATGGTCAGAGCACCTGGAACCTCGAGAACCTGTTCACCGGCTGGGTCGACGTCGACCTCACCGAGCTCGGCGCGCAGGAGGCGGTGCGGGGTGGGGAGCTGCTCGCCGAGAACGAGATGCTCCCGGACGTCGTCCACACCTCGGTGCAGGTGCGGGCCATCCACACCGCCGAGCTCGCGCTCCGCGCGTGCGACCGCTCGTGGATCCCGGTCCGACGGTCCTGGCGGCTCAACGAGCGCCACTACGGCGCGCTCCAGGGCAAGGACAAGAAGCAGACCGCGGCGGAGTTCGGTGAGGACCAGCTCATGGCGTGGCGCCGCTCGTACGACGTGCCGCCCCCGCCGCTCGAGTGGAACCCGTCGGCCGATCCCCGCTACGCCGACCTGCCCCGGGAGATCGTCCCGAACGCCGAGTGCCTCGCGGACGTCGTCGCTCGGATGCTGCCGTACTGGTACGACGCGATCGTCCCCGACCTGGTCGCGGGGCGCGTCACGTTGGTCGCCGCGCACGGCAACTCGCTGCGCGGGCTGAAGATGCACCTCGAGGGCCTCACGCCTGACGAGATCCTGCAGGTCAACATCGGCACCGGACAGCCCCTCGTCTACGAGCTCGACGACGAGCTGCGCGTGAAGTCGCACGGCTACCTCGACCCGGAGGGCGCCGCCGCGGCCGCGGACGCCGTCGCCAAGCAGGCCGGCTGACCCGACCCCCGCCGAACTTGCGTCAGATGAGCCGCGTGATGCGGCGCTTTCGACGCACGTTCGGAAGGGAGGGCTACGACGCCTCGGCGGCCTTCTGGCGGGTCCAGGCGATCGTGCCGGCGAGGAAGCTCCCGACGTCGGGGAACTTGCCGCCGACGACGTCGGCGAACCACCCGGGGACGTAGATCTCGAACGTGCCCGCGTCGAGCGCCTGGAGCACCGGCTCGACCATCGCCTCGACCGGCAGCGCCTCGATGTCGGCCAGCGACTCGTCGTTGTCCGGGAGGTGGAACAGCGGAGTGTCGATGACGCCCGGGTTGACCACGTGCACCTGCACCCCGGTCCCGGCGACTGCGAGATCGACCTGCATCGACTCCGACCAACCGGTGAGCGCGGCCTTGGACGCGGTGTACGCGGCCTCGCTCGGTGGGCCGAGCCGGGCCGCGACCGAGGAGATGTTCACGATGCGTCCGGTGCGGGCGATGAGCTCGGGAAGGAGGGCGAGGGTGAGCCGGATCGGCGAGAAGTAGTTGATCGCCATCACGGACTCGACCGTCTCGGGATCGAGGGCGGTCACGGCGCGGCGCTTGGGGATGCCCGCGTTGTTGACGAGCACGTCGACGCCACCGAGCTCGTCGCTCGCCTGCTGCGCGAAGCCGGCGATGCCGTCGAGGTCCGCGAGGTCGACGATCCACATCCGGGACTCGGGCGCGTGCGCGCGGCAGCGCTCGAGCACCTCCCGGAGCGGCGCCTCGCGCCGGGCGCAGATCCCGACGGTCGCGCCCGCGGCCGCGAAGCCTTCGGCGAGCCCGGCACCGATGCCCGACGACGCCCCGGTGACCAGCACGTGCTTCCCTGCGACCGAGTAGCTCATGGTGCGCTCCGTTCGTCGACGTCCGCGGCGCCGGTCAGCATATGACGTCGGCGTCAGGTCCGGCCGCTAACCTCCGCGCCATGCCTCTCGGACCCGATGACGTCCGCCTCGACGGCCGGGTCGCGCTGGTCACCGGCGCGGCGGCCGGCATCGGTCGCGCGACGGCGCTGGCGCTGGCCCGCTTCGGCGCGGACCTCGCGATCTGCGACCGCGACGCGGAGCACCTGGCCGAGGTCGCGGTCGAGATCGAGGGGTTCGGGCGCCGCGTGCTCCAGGGGGTGCTCGACGTCCGTGAGGGCGAGCAGGTGACCGCGTGGCTCGGCGAGGTCGCGTCCACGTTCGACCACGTCGACGTGCTCGTGAACAACGCGGGCGGCGGGTTCATGGCCGCGTTCGTCGAGGTGAGCGACAAGGGCCAGGACGCGCTGATCCGCGAGAACTTCACCAGCGTCACGTCTTTCGTGCGGGGCGTCGTGCCGCTCATGCCCGCGACCGGCGGGTCGATCGTGAACGTGACGTCCATCGAGGCGCATCGCGCCGGCCCGGGCTTCGCGGTCTACAGCGCGATGAAGGCCGGCCAGGCGAGCCTGGCCCAGAGCCTCGCGCTCGAGCTTGGACCCCGGATGATCCGGGTCAACTGCGTCGCGCCCGACGTGATCCCGACCCCGGGGATCGGCCAGGACATGGGCGTCCGCACCCCGTTGCCGCGCGCGGGGCACGTCGACGACGTCGCGGCGGCGATCGTCTTCCTCGCCAACCCGGCGCTCTCCGGCTTCGTCACCGGGACGACGATCCACGTCGACGGCGGCAACTCGGCCGCCGGCGGCTGGCACCGCCAGCCGGACGGCAGCTACTCGACCTGAGGTGCGTCGCCCGCTGCGGCGGGCGCATCGGCGAGCAACGCGTCGGGGTGCTCGCCGAAGTCGCGGATCGAGCCCTTGTTGCGAAAGGCCACCGGCATCACGTCGGGCTGCATCGAGTAGCAGATGCCGGTCATGAGCTCGGCGAGGTCGACGGCCACCGGGATCGCCTCGAGGTCCATGCCCCGACCCATCCCGATGTCGCAGGAGCGCCGGAGGACGATCGCCGCCTCCGCCTCCTCGGGTGGGAACGTCTGGTCGGCCCACTTCATGAAGCCGCCGCGCCACGGCGCGTCGACGAACTCGGGCGGGCTCACGAGCGAGCGGGTGCGCGTCTTGCCGACCGCGAGCTCCCACTCGAGGACCAGCTCGCCGTCGCGCCAGAGGCGCGGGGTGACGGTCCAGTCGTGCGGCGGCGGGAGCTCGACGTCGTACTGGCGCGACGCGGTGCCGCGCACCGCGTGGGTCACGCACAGCCCCGCGAGGTCGAACTGGTGGGTGCAGTTGAGCCGCGGGTCCGTGACGCTCGCGACCGCGGTGCAGTGGTCGGACAGGTCCATGCCGACGAGCGCCTGGAGCGGTCGCCCGGCGTCGGGACAGGTCGCCCAGGGCCAGCGGACCGCGTGCATCTCCAGCCCGGTGACGTGCGAACCGTCGTGGTGCAGCGTCACCTCGAAGTGGTGGAAGTCGTCCTCGAGCCCGCCCCACACCGTCGTCCCGTCGAGCCGCACGAGCCGGATGCGCCGCCGGTACGGCATCGCGGGATCGCCGATCCGCACGACCGGCGCCCCGGCCGGCGCCTCAGAACGCGGTTGCGGCTCCATCGCGGCACTCTGCCACGGAGGTGACGCCCGTGTCAGGATGGGCGGGATGGCCGCGCCGATCCCTTCCTACGTCCCGCGCCACGACGCGCCGCGCGACGGTCGCAGCGGCTTCGTCCTCGTCGACGGGCACCAGGTGCACTACCTCGAGTGGGGACCGTCGACCGGGCCGCCGGTCCTGTGCCTGCACGGCGGCGGGCAGACCGCGTACATGTGGGAGGAGCTGGGCGCGTCGCTTCGCGACCGGTACCACGTGCTCGCGCCCGACCTGCCCGCGCACGGTGACAGTGACCCGGTCGAGGGCATGTCGCGCCAGGAGATCGCGGCGACGTTGCCGGGGCTGCTCGCGGAGTTCGGCCTCGAGCGGGTCGCACTCGTCGGCGCGTCACTCGGTGGGATCGTCAGCCTCACGCTCGCCGCCGCGCACCCGGAGCTGGCCGAGTCCATCGTGCTGATCGACATCGCCACCCAGCTCGAGGATGCCGGGGTGAACCGCATCATCGAGTTCATGGCGAAGCACGAGTCGTTCGCCTCGCTCGAGGAGGCCGGCGCCGCGATCGGGGAGTACCTGCCGCAGCGCAAGGCCGTCCGGCCCGAGAGCCTGAGCCGGAACCTGCGGCAGCGGCCCGACGGTCGGTGGGAGTGGAAGCACGGCTACGGGCGTCAGCTCCGGGAGACCGGTGTGCCGTTCGGCGGCTGGCGGGAGCTCGTGGCCGGCCTCGACGACGAGGTGCGCGGGTTGGCGTGCCCGGTGCTGGTGCTCCGGGGCGCGAAGAGCGACGTGCTGTCCAACGAAGGGGCCGAGGCGATCGCGGAGGCCATCCCGGACGCCCGGCTGGCCACGATCGGCGCCGCCGGTCATCACGCCGCGGGCGACAACCCCGAGTCCACCACCGGCCTCGTCCGCACGTTCCTCACCGACTTGAGCTGGTAGCCCCGCCGCCGGCCTCGTCTCGGTGCGACTTGGACCCCTTCCAGGGGGTGGAACCCGCACCGGAAGGATGAAGGCGGGTCGGTCGGTTTCGGAGTCCCGCGCACCATCCGTTGACGGTTGCGGCCCGTACCGTCCTGTGCATGGAGAGCGTCACCGGCATGGATGCCGAGACCCGGGCCGGCGTCGAGCGCCCGCGGGTCGCGTTCATCGCAGGTGCCAGCTGGTCGGGCAGCACCCTGCTCGAGCAGGAGCTGGCCCAGCTCGACGGGTGCGTCAGCCTCGGCGAGCTGTTCTGGATCTGGGACCGGCACTGGCCCGCCATGACCTGCGAGTGCGGGCGCCAGTTCCGGGACTGCCAGTTCTGGCAGACCGTCCTCGAGGATGCGTACGGCGGCGCGGCACGTGCGGTCCGCTCCGACGTGTGGTCGCGCAGTCAGGGCCTGTGGCGTCATTCAGTGGTGCCGGCTCTCGTGCAGTCCCGGTCTCCGTTTCCGCGGCGCGCGCTTCGCGAGATCGGTGACCTGGTCGCGCCGATCTACGAGGCGGTGGGGCGGCAGACCGGCGCGTCACACCTGGTCGACGCGACGAAAGCCGGGTTGTGGGGCCTCGCGCTGTCGCTCGTGCCGAGCGTCGACCTGCACGTCGTGCACCTGGTGCGCGACCCGGTCGCCTATCTCGCCTCCGACGGGCGGACTCGCTCCGTGCCCTATCCGCCGGGCGCGACGAGGCCGCCGCGGCCTCCATCCCGGTCGCTCCTGACCTGGCTGCTGCTCCACCTCGAGGCGGACGTGCTCGCGCATCGCAACTGGGACAGCACGCTGGTGCTCTACGACGAGCTCGTGCGCGAACCGGTGCGGACCGCGGCGCGGGTCGCGGGTGCGTTCGGGCTGCGGATCGACGTTGACGAGATCTTCGATGGCGAGGCGTTGCTCGTGCGCCGTCCCGGGCACGCGATCGGTGGCAACCCTCGCCGTCCCGCGCGCGGGCGGACACCCATCGAGCACCAGCAGCGGACGACTCCTTTCGTTCCCCTGTCGGTTCGGCGAACGCTTCTCCCCGCAGCCGAGGCCCGGTACCGCCGATACGTCGCCGTCGAGCGTCGCGACCGCGACACTCGGCAGCAGGTCAGTCGGCCTTCGGGGGCCGGACGTTGATGACGAGGGTGAACGTCGACGTGCAGACCGGGTCGCTCGTCTCGGCGTCGGCCCAGACGGTCTCGGTCACGTAGAACTCGAGCTTGCCGCCGTTCGAGCGCTCCTTCTCGTACACGTCGGTCACCGTGGTCACGCCCTCGAGCACGTCGCCGACGCGGGGGTAGCGGGTGAACTCGAAGCCCTGCTCACCGTGCAGGATCGCCCGGCCCTTGCCCCGCAGCTTCTCGATCGGCAGCCCGGCTGCACCGCCCTGGCCGAGCGAGCCCCAGAACGGCATCACGAACGGGAACGTCGGGGGGACGGGTGCGTCGTCACCGTCGTAGACGGGATCGGGGTCGAGCAGCGCCTGGGCGAACACCCGGACCGGCCCGCGCTCGATGCGGACCTTCTGCGTCCCGGTCTGCTGGCCCTTGAGCTCGGTGAGTGCCACGGAATCCCCCTGGGTGACGTGTCCGTCAGGTACGGCGGGCGAGGCTAGCGCGACGCCCACGCGGTGGTCGGGCCTGGGCTCAGGGCGCGGGGACCGACAGCTGGTGCTTCATCACCTTGCCGGTCGCGTTCCGCGGCAGCTCGTCGACGAAGAAGAGCTGCCGGGGGCGCTTGTAATCGGCCAGGCGCTCCTCGCAGAACGCGAGCAGGCCCTCCGCGTCGAGCGCGTGGCCGGGGCGGCGCACCACGAACGCGGCGACGTCCTCGCCGAGCACCTGGTGTGGGACGCCGATCACCGCGGCCTCCTGGACGTCGGGGTGCTCGAGCAGCACCGCCTCGACGTCGGTCGGGTAGATGTTGTTGCCGCCCCGGATGATGAGGTCCTTCTTGCGCCCGACCAGGTAGAGGAACCCGTCCTCGTCGAGGTAGCCGAGGTCGCCGCTGCGCAGCCAGCCGTCCTCGGTCCACGTGCTCGCGGTCGCGGCCTCGTCCTTGTAGTACTCGCGCTGGCGCCCGGGCATGCGGGTGAGCAGCTCGCCGACCTCGCGCGGGTCGCACGGCGAGTCGTCGTCGCGCACGATCTTCAGCTCCATCGGCCCGACCGGCTTGCCGACCGAACCGATGCGCTTCGTGACCTCCTCCCTCGGCATCACGATGTACGCCGGGCCGGCCTCGGTCATGCCGTACGAGTTGGAGACGGTCGCGTCCGGGAGCCGCTGCTGGAGGGTGAGGAGGGTCCCGGGCGCGAGCGGCGCGCTGCCGATCGAGACCGCCTTGAGGCTCCGGAGGTCCGGGTCCTCGAACCCGGGGGTGGCGACGAGGAGCTCGGCCATCGCCGGGACGAGGAACGCCATCGCGGGGCGTTCCTCGGCGACGATCCGCAGCCACCGCCGGGCGTCGAACTTCGGCAGGTACATCCCGTGCAGGCCCATCTTCATCGGGTTGTAGATGAAGGCGATGCCCGCGAACGTGAACATCGGCGCGCCGTGGAGCCACCCCGCGCCCGTCCACTGCGGCTCGTGGTTCGGGATCATCGCCACGTTGCGATGCCGGACGGCAACGCCCTTGGGCAAGCCGGTCGTTCCCGACGTGTACATGATGTCGGCGAGGTCGTCGACGCCCGTCGGCACCTGGATGTCGGAGCTGTCGGCGTGCAGCGCGTCGTCCCACGGGACGACGTCCGCACCGGTCCCACCGGCGCTGACGACGAGGCGGAGCGACGGCAGCTCGGCCCGCACCGCGAGCGCCTGCTCGAGCAGCACGTCGCACGTCACGCACGCGGCGACCTCGGAGTGGCCGAGGATCGTGACGAGCTCGGGCACGGAGAGCCGCGTGTTCGTCGGCACCGCGATCGCACCGGCCTTGTGCGTGGCCGCGTAGGCGACGATCCAGCGCAGGGCCTCGTCGCTCGGGAGGTAGATCGAGACCCGGTCGCCCTTCTCGATGCCCTGCTCGACGAGGAAGCGGGCGAGCCGGTTCGACTGCTCGTCCCACTCCGCGAAGGTCAGCGCGGTGCCCGCGTCGAGGTCACGGTAGGCGAGCTCCTCGGAGTAGCGGTCGGCCATGAACCGGAGCTGGTCGACCTGCAGGTCGCCCCAGGCCGGACTCACAGGCCGAACCCCATGCTCGGGATCTTGCTGCCGCGCTCGACCGGCGCGAACAGCTCGGCCTTGCGCTCGATGAGCTCCTCGACGGTCCAGCGCCGGTCGCCGGCGTCGAAGTCGTTCGCCAGGCTCCAGCCCGACATGAGGTACGCGTGCGCGCCCCACATCACGAACACCTGGCCGCTGACGTCCGCAGCCGCGTCCGAGGCGAGGAAGCCGACGAGCGGTGCCACGTTGTCCGGGTGCCAGGCGTCGTACTCGCCTTCCTTCGCGGCCATGTACTCCCCGGCGCCGCCGACGGTCGCGGTCATGCGGGTGCGCGCCCGGGGCGCGACCGCGTTGACCGTCACGCCGTACTTCTTCATCTCGCGTGCGAGCACGAGCGTCATCGACGCGATGCCTGCCTTGGCGGCCGAGTAGTTGGCCTGCCCGACCATGCCGAACAGCCCCGACTCGCTGACGGTGTTGATGATCCGGCCACCCGCCGGCGCGCCGTCGTTCGCCTTCGACTGCTCCCGCCAGTACGAGCACGCGAAGCGGCTCGGCGCGAAGTGGCCCTTGAGGTGGACGCGCATGACCGCGTCCCAGTCGTCCTCGCTCATGTTGAAGCTCATGGCGTCGCGCAGGATGCCGGCGTTGTTGACGAGGATGTCGATCGTCCCGTAGCTGTCGACCGCCGTCGCGATCAGCTCCTGCGCACCGGTCCAGGACGACACGTCGTGCCCGCTCACCATCGCAGTGCCGCCCGCGGCGGTGATCTCGTCGACGACCTCCTGCGCGGGGGATCCGTCGCCGCCGTCGCCCTCGCGTGCGACGCCGAGGTCGTTGACGACCACGCTCGCTCCGCCCGCGGCGAGCAGCATCGCCTCGCCCCGGCCGATGCCGCGCCCGGCTCCGGTGACGATGGCGACCTTGCCGTCGAACGTTCCCATGGACCCCCCTTGATCGGA
>DASXYP010000105.1:0-22550 GCA_036502405.1 Acidimicrobiia bacterium | reverse complement strand
GACAACGGCGAGCTCGTCTTCCTCGTCAGCTTCACCCAGTCCTAGAGCACCCCACCCGGATTTTGGCGTCGCTTCCCCACCCATACGGAGGGTAAGCGACGCCAAAGCTCGTCGCGGGCCGCCGTCGGCCGTCGGTTGGTCGCGGTTCGGCGGTCGGCCGGCGGAGATCTTCGGCGAGGGAGCGGGCGGAGACCTTGATCAAGTAGGTGCGCGGAGGCGGCGGACCTCGGTGGCGGGATGGTCCGGGGTGCGGACCAGGTGGATCTTCACGTCGATCGCGATCACCCCGTCCGGGCGGACGACGACCGGGTTGCAGTCGAGCTCGCGCACCTGGGGGAGCTCGTCGGCGAGCATGCCGACCCGCAGCAGCAGGTCCTCGAGCGCGGCGACGTCGGCCGGCGGCGCGCCGCGGTAGCCGAACAGGAGTGGTGACGACCGGAGGGACCGCACGAGGTCGGCCGCGTCCACGTCGGTGAGGGGCACGAGGCTCAGCGCGGTGTCGCGCACGAGCTCGGCGCCGACGCCGCCCATGCCGAAGAGGACCAAGGGGCCGAAGCTCGGATCGTCGGTGACGCCGACGATCGTCTCGATGCCCGGCTCGACCATCGGCTGCACGACGACGCCGCCGAGCTGCGGTCCGAGCGCGGTGGTCATCGATTCGTACGCCTGTCGCACCGCGGCCTCGTCGCCGAGCCCGAGCGCGACACCCCCGACGTCGGTCTTGTGGACGATCGCGCCCGCACCGGCCTTGAGCGCGACCGGGAACCCGACCGTCGCCGCGGCCCGGGCGGCGGCATCGGCGGAGTCGGCGTGGCGCAGCGGCGCGACCGGGATGCCGAACGCCTGGCACAGGTCGGTCGCGACCTCGGGCGCGAGCCACAGGTCTTCGGTGGCCTCGAGCGCGTCCGCGACAAGGTGGTGCGCGCGGGCGCGGTCGATGCCCGAGAGGTCGGGGTGCGTGCCCTCCGGGCTGCGCCGCCACTCCGCGTGCGCGGCGGCACGGCTCAGCGCGACCGCCGCCGCCTCGGGGAACGTGAAGCACGGGATCGCCCGGCGGTCGGACGCGCGCGACTGCAGGATCTCCGGCGCGTTGGCCTGGGTCAGGAAGCAGGCCACGATGGGCTTCGGGCCCGCGGTGGCCGCGGCGCCGACGATCGCACGCGCCACGTCGTCGGAGTCGGTGACGAGCGGCGGGACGAAGATCACGAGCACCGCGTCGACGTCGGGATCCGCGAGCACCGTGCGGATCGCCCGCTCGTAGGTCGCCGCGGTCGCGGACGCGATGAGGTCGACCGGGTTCGCTGTCGACGCGTCGGGCGACACGAACGACGCCAGCTCCGCCTGCGTCGCCGCCGAGAGGACGGGCACCTCGAGCCCCGCCCCCTCGCACGCATCCGTGGCGAGGATGCCGGGGCCGCCGCCGTTCGAGACGATCGCCACCCGGCGCCCGGGCGGCAACGGTTGGTGGACGAGCACCTGCGCGGCGTCGAGCAGCTCGGCGAGCGTGTCGACCCGCACGACGCCGGCCTGGCGGAACAGCGCGTCGGTCGCGACGTCCGACGACGCGAGCGCCGCCGTGTGCGACGCCGCGGCGCGCGTGCCGGCACGGCTCCGGCCGCTCTTGACCGCGAGGATCGGCTTGCTGCGGCCGATCCGGCGGGCGAGCCGCGCGAACTTGCGCGGGTTTCCGAAGGACTCGAGGTACAGCAGGATCACGGTGGTCTCGGGGTCGTGGTCCCAGTACTGGAGCAGGTCGTTGCTGCTCACGTCGGCCTTGTTGCCCATCGATACGAAGCTCGAGACGCCGAGCCCGAGGCTCGCGGCCTGGCCGAGCAGCTCGATCCCGAGCGCACCGGACTGGCTGGCGAAGCCGATCTGGCCCCGCACCGGCCGGAACGGGGCGAACGTCGCGTTCATCGACACGTCCGGATCGGTGTTGACGACACCCATGCCGTTGGGTCCCACGAGGCGCATGCCGTGCAGCCGGGCCTGCTCGACGAGCTCCTGCTCGACGCCGGCGCTGCCCCGCTCCGCAAACCCCGCGCTGATCACGATGAGCCCGTGGACTCCCTTGTGCGCTGCGTCGCCCACCACCTCGGCGACGGACGCGGCAGGGACCGTGATGACGGCGAGGTCGACCTCGTCCGGCACGTCGAGGATCGTCGGGTAGGCGCGAGTGCTGCCGACCGAGGTCGCGTGCGGGTTGACCGGGTACACCGGACCGGTGAAGTCGCCGGTCAGCAGGTTGCGGAACACCTCGTGACCGATCGTGCCGGGGCGACGGCCTGCACCGATGACTGCGATCGAACGGGGGGCGAGGAGCCGGCGCACGGAGCGGGCCTCGGAGATCTGCTCGCGCTCGTCCTGCATCGCCTGCGAGGCATCGGTCGGTTCGATCGGGAACGTCACGCGGACGACGCCGTCGGCGAACTCGCGCACGACCTGGTACCCGGCGTCGCGGAACACCCCGAGCATGCGGCGGTTGTCGGGCAGCGTCTCGGCGGTGAAGCGGCGGATCCCGTGTGTGCGCGCGACCGCAGCGAGATGCTCGAGCAGGATCGTGGCGAGGCCGCGGCCCTGCTGGTCGTCCTGGACCGTGAACGCGACCTCGGCCTGCTCCGCGTCGGGCACGCGGTCATAGCGCGCGACGGCGACGATCTCGTCGCCGAGCTCGGCGACGAGCGCCATCCGGTGCTCGTAGTCGACGTGGGTGAAGTGGTCGAGCTGCGCGCGGGTCGGCGCGGTGACCGGCGAGAAGAACCGGAGGTAGATCGACTCGCTCGACAGCCGGGAGAACAGCCCGAGCAGGCCGTCGTCGTCGGTGGGGCGGATCGGTCGCAGGTGGACGGTCCCGCCGTCGGTGAGGACGACGTCGGACTCCCAGACGGCCGGGTACTGCTCCTCCACCAGCGGCCGAGGGTAGCGTCACGCCGTGGCCCTGACGCCTTCTCCCGCGGCGGCCACGCCGCCCGAGCCGGTCGAGCGGTCCGAGACTCCGCCGACCGGGCTCACCCGGACCGAGGTCGACGACCGCGTCGCGCGTGGGCTGACGAACGCCAGCGGGGTCCGCACCAGCCGCACCCTGACGCAGATCGTCCGGGCCAACGTGTTCACCCGGTTCAACGCGATCCTCGGCACGATGCTGGTGCTGATCCTCGTGTTCGGGTCACCGGCAGACGGGTTGTTCGGATTCGTCCTCATCGGGAACGCGCTCATCGGCATCGTGCAGGAGTACCGCGCGAAGCGCACCCTCGACCGGCTCGCGGTGCTCAGCGCGCCGATGGGCCGGGTGGTGCGCGACGGTGCGGTGATCGAGGTCCCGGTCGACGACATCGTGCTCGACGACCTCCTCGAGCTGCGGTCCGGTGACCAGGTCCCGGCCGACGGCCGGGTGCACACGTCGGACGGGCTCGAGCTCGACGAGTCGCTGCTGACCGGCGAGTCCGAGCCGATTGCGAAGCACCCGGGCGACCCGGTCCTGTCCGGGGCGATCGTCATCGCCGGGACCGGGCGGTGCCAGGCCACCGCGGTCGGGGAGGACGCCTACGCCCGCAAGCTCGCGGCCGAGGCTCGTCGCTTCACCGTGACCCACTCCGAGCTCGTCACCGGGATCAACGAGATCCTCAAGCTCGTCACCTGGATCCTGCTGGTCGTCGGACCGCTGCTCTTCCTGCGCGGCCTCCAGCACCAGGGCGTCTCCGCCGCGGTGACCGGCGCGGTCGCGGGCGTGGTGCTGATGGTGCCCGAAGGGCTGGTGCTGCTCACGAGCATCTCGTTCGGTCTCGCCGCGGTCGTCCTCGCGCGGCGTCGGGTGCTGGTGCAGGAGCTGCCGGCGGTCGAAGGCCTGGCCCGCGTCGACGTCGTGTGCCTCGACAAGACGGGAACGCTCACGGAGGGGATCGTCGAGTTCGACCGCCTCGAGGTGCTCGACCCGGCGATGGACCAGGGCGAGCTCGCCGCGGCGCTCGGCGCGATGAGCAACGACGAGGGCGGCAACGCCACACAGGACGCGATCGCGAACGCGTTCCCCGCCCCGGAGGCCTGGTCCCGTGATGCGGTCGTCGCGTTCTCGTCGGCCCGGAAGTGGAGCGCCGCGAGCTACGGCGACCACGGCGTCTGGGTCCTGGGCGCCCCCGAGATGGTCTGGCTCGACGGCACCCACGCGGTCCGCCGGCAGGCCGACGAGCTGGCCGCGACCGGCAACCGGGTGCTGCTCCTCGCCCGGGGCGACGCGCTGGCCGGTGAGCAGCTGCCGTCGGCATTGCGACCAGTGGCGCTCGTGCTCCTGAAGGAGAAGGTCCGAGCAGATGCGGCCGAGACGCTCGACTACTTCCGCCAGCAGGGCGTCGCGCTCAAGGTGATCTCGGGTGACAACCCCCGGACCGTGGGCGCAGTGGCCCGGCGGGTCGGGCTGCCGGACGTGGGGGAGCCGGTCGACGCCCGCGAGCTGCCCGAGGACCTCGAGGAGCTCGCCGCCGTCCTCGACGGGAACACGGTGTTCGGCCGCGTGACGCCGCAGCAGAAGCGGGCGATGGTCAAGGCGCTGCAATCGCGCGGCCACGTCGTCGCGATGACGGGCGACGGGGTCAACGACGCGCTCGCGCTGAAGGACGCGGACATCGGCGTCGCGATGGGTTCGGGGGCCGCAGCGACGCGCGCGGTAGCGCAGCTCGTCCTGCTCGACAGCGAGTTTTCGACGCTGCCGGGGGTCGTCGCCGAGGGCCGTCGGGTGATCGCGAACATCGAGCGGGTCTCGAACCTGTTCCTGACCAAGACGACGTACGCGGCGCTCCTGGCGATCGTGACGGTGTTCGTGGGGTGGCCGTATCCGTTCCTGCCCCGCCAATCGACGATCGTCAACGGGCTCACGATCGGCATCCCGGCGTTCTTCCTCGCGCTCGCACCGAACACCCAGCGCTACCTGCCGGGCTTCCTGCGGAGGGTCATGCGGTTCGCGATCCCGGCGGGAGTGATCGTCGGAACCGCAGTGGTCGTGATCTACGCGATCGCGCGCACCGAAGGGGTCGGGACGCGCGACGCGCGGACGACCGCGACCGTCGTGCTCATGGTCCTCGGGCTCTACGTGCTGAGCCTGCTCGCCCGCCCGTTCACGCGCTACCGGCTGGTCCTGCTGCTCGCGATGATCGGCGCGTTCCTCGGCGCGCTGGTCATCCCGCCGATCCGCGACTTCTTCAAGCTCAGCCTTCCGGACGCGGACATCGTCGCGACGGGTCTGGCGATCGCCGTGGTCGGGTGTGTCGCGCTCGAGATCGTCACCCGCACCGTGCGTCGCCGGATGGTCGCCCCGGATGCGGGAGCTACAACCAGCCCCGCTTCTTGAACCGGAACCAGAGCAGCGCCGTCGCGATCGCCATGAAACCGAGCGCGTAGAAGTACCCGAAGTGGAGGCGCAGCTCGGGGATGTATTTGAAGTTCATGCCGTAGATGCCGGCGATGAGCGTGGAGACGAGCAGGATCGCGCCGTAGCTCGAGGTCTTCTTCATGACGTCGTTCATGCGGTTCGACACGACCGCGAGGTGCGCTTCGAGCAGGCCCGTGAGGAGGTCGCGCTGCGACTCGATCAGGTCGGCGATGCGCAGCGAGTGGTCGTAGACGTCCTGGAGCAGCACGACCGAGTCGGGCCCGATCCAGTCCACCTCGCGCCGGAGCAGCATGCCGATGACCTCGCGCAGCGGTGACGCCGCCCGCCGGAACCGGACCAGACCCCGGCGCAGGGTGAACACCTCCTGGGGGATCGCGTCGTGCTGCTCGTTGCCGAAGACGATCTCCTCGATGTCGTCGAGCCGCTCGTCGACGAGCTCGGTGATGCTGAAGTAGCCGTCCACGATCACGTCGAGCACGGCCCAGAGCGCGACCCCGAGGTCGTCGTCGCGACACTCGAGCCGACCCCGCTCGAAACGGCGCTCGACCTCGGTGAAGTCCATCGGCGTCTCGTCCTCGACCGGCTGGCGTACGGCGAGCAGCCAGTCCTGCCCGAACACGACGTCGACCTCCTTCACGACGATCCTTGCGTCCTTCACCTCGACGGCGTGCACGGCCACGTGCCAGTGGTCGCCGTAGCGCTCGAGCTTCGTGCGCTGGTTGGAGCTGCGCAGGTCCTCGAGCGCGAGCGGGTGGATCGGGAGCGCCTTGGCGAGCAAGGTCAGCTCGTCCTCGCCGAAGTCCACGACCTCGACGACGAGCAGCGTGCCGGTGCCCCGCCGGGCCTCGCCGAGCTGGTCGACGTCGACGGGCTCGCTCTCGGCGACGCCCGCAGTGAAGCGCCGGGCTTCGATCATCGGGATGCAGCCTACAAATCCCGACCGGTCCGAAGGGTGACAGCGAGCCGTGACAACGGCACCGAACGCGCGCTGCGACCCGCGCCGTCGGGGCCGGCGGGCTCGGTCGTACCCGGAACGGTCAGCCGGGTGGGGCGGTCGGGGTCGTGGCGGCCGTCGGCGCCGGGGTCGCAGGGGCGGCGGGCGCGGCGGGGGCGCCGCCGGTGCCCTGGGCGATCTTCGTCTTCGTCGCCGAGTAGCGCTCCACGTAGCGCTCGCGCTTGTCGGGTTGACCGGGGGTGCTGATGATCCGGAAGTTCTCGACGACGTACCCGAGCTGGCCGTGCTCCAGGGCCTTGGTCTGGCCCGGGGGCAGCGAGGGGTCGGCGACGTACTCGGTCTCGACCGGCAGCGTCTGCAGGATGTGGGGACCCTCGGCCCGGCAGCTCCGCCCACCCTTGTTGCCGTAGTAGGCGACGGTGATCGATCCCGAGCTGTAGAACGCGCGGATCAGCACGCCCGACGCGGAGTCGTTCTTCCACTGGTTGTCGATCGACGGGTACTGCAAGGTCGCCTCACGCCCCATCGGGTAGCGGGAGAGGTAGAGCGAGTGCACCGTGTGGGTCACGTCCTGGTAGCAGCCGAAGAACGTGGCGTTGAACACCGTGGTCGAGACCTGGCTCACCCCACCGCCGATCGCGTCCTCGTCCTCGAGGTCGGCACCGATCTGGGGTGCGGCGACGTAGCCCTTCGCCGCGGTGCGCTGCCCGAGCGCCGCGTTCAACGAGAACGTGTCGCCCGGCGCGACGATCGTGCCGTTGATCGTGTCCGCGGCCCGGTGGATGTTCGTCACCCGCGGCTGGCCCGGCGTGTAGTAGGTCGTGAAGCTCGACACGAGCTCCGTGATGTTGAGCTTCTGCGCCCACTCGGTGGTGCGCGCCGGCTGCACCTCGCCGATCTTCGCGAAGAACGCGTGGTGCCCCGTCGCGATCTGCTTCGACACGAAGTCCATGTCGACGAGCTTTCCGGTCACCGCCGGGACGACGGAGACCGCGGTGCCGTTGATCGCGAACCCTGCGTCCTTGGGCGCGGTCTCGAGCGGCGCGAGCTGGCCGCCGAACGCGAACCGGACCTTGGCCGGATCGGCCTTCAGCACCAGCTTGGACCGGTCGATCTCGGTCGACAGCGCCGGCGCGACCTGCTCGGGTGCGAGCAGGAGGGGCGTGGCGTTCACCGTGACGGTGACCGGGTGCGCGAGCACCGCCCGGGCCCGCGCCGCGGCGCGGGCGACATCCTGCTCGTCGACCGCAGGGGTCGTCGGGCCGATGGTGAGGCTGCCGGCGTCGCTCTCGCCCCGGCCCAGCGCGTCGAGGACCTGGGCCTTCGCCTCGTCCCGCTGGATGCCGATGCCGGACTTCGGGGGGATCTCGACCACTTGCGTGCCCACGAAGCGCAGACCGCCGTCGACCAGGCCCTTCCCGGTCTGGGCAACCCACGCGTCGAGCACGGCGTCGAAGCGCCCGGGGTCGACGTCCACCACGAACGGGATGTGGTCGGAGCGGAAGCGGCGCAGCACCGTGCCGGTGAGCTGGTCCACCGGGTTGCGGCTGCGCCCGGCCTCGCGCGCCGCGCGCACGCTGGCCGCCACGTCGACGTGCAGGTTGAGCGCGGTCGGGTCGACCGCGAGCTCGGTGGCGCCGGCGCGCACGTGGATGGGTGCGCCGTCGAGCTGGGTCGCGCGCTGCTGGATCGCAGCGAACGCCTCTTGTTCGGACATCCCGCTGACGTCCACGTCACCGACGACGACGCCCGAGAGCACGTGGCCGCTCTCCGAGACGCGCTCAGCCAGCGCGAGCACGACGACGAGCAGGAGTGCGCCCGCCACGACGAGCACGACCACCGTGATGCGCTGGTTGTTCCAGGCGCGCTTGAGCGCGGCTCGGCCCGGCGGGTCGAGCGGCGGCAGTGACGACCGCGGGCGCGCCGCGGTTGAGGGGCTGTCCACGCTCAAGGCGCGACAAATTACCTGGCCGACGGCCTGCGCCCCGGGTCAGGGTCAACCTGACCGTCGCGTCAGTCCCAGGTACGCTCCCGCCGACCCGCATGGAGGTGCCGCATGGCCGTCGACAGCCCGACCCGCAGTGCCGAGGACCTGCGCGACATGACCCGCCGGTGGCTGGCCGAGCACCTGCCCGGCGGGTGGATGGAAGCTGTCGACGCCGGCGACGCAGACGCCGTGGCGCGGCTGCGCGCGGGTCTCGACTACGCCGCGTGGTGCGTCGACTTCGGTGAGGCCGGCTACGCGACGCCGACCTGGCCGGCGGAGTACGGCGCCGGTTTGTCGCTCTCGCCGGGTGACGCCCGGTTCGTGAACGAGGTGCTCAACCACTACAAGGTGCCGCGGCCCTACAACATCATCGGGATCGGGATGGGCGGTCCGACGGTGATGGCGTGGGGCACCGAGGAGATGAAGCACCGGCTCCTCAAGCCGCTCGCCTGCAACCAGGAGATCTGGTGCCAGCTGTTCAGCGAGCCCGGTGCCGGCTCGGACGTCGCCGGCCTCTCGACGCGCGCCGTGCGTGACGGCGACGAGTGGGTCGTGAACGGTCAGAAGGTCTGGACGACCGTCGCCCACCTCTCCAAGTGGGGGATGCTGCTCTGCCGCACGAACCCCGACGTGCCCAAGCACGCAGGTCTCTCGTACTTCGTGGTCGACATGGAGCAGCCCGGTGTCGAGGTGCGGCCACTCGTGCAGATCACCGGCGACGCGGAGTTCAACGAGGTCTTCTTCAACGACGCGCGCGTGCGCAACGACTGGATGCTCGGTCGCGAGGGCGACGGCTGGAAGGTCGCGATCACGACGCTCATGAACGAGCGCATCTCGCTGTCAGGTGCGGGCTCGATCGGTGGCGACTCCGTCGGCGGCAGCCCGATCGACCGGTTGCTCGACCGCCACCGCGGGATCACCGATCCGCTGGCCCGCCAGCAGCTCGCGGAGGCCTACATCGAGAGCCGGCTCATCCGGTTGAACAACCAGCGGGCGGCGGACAAGCGCAAGAGCGGTGCGGAGGCCGGGCCCGAGGGTTCGATCACCAAGCTCATGCAGGCCGAGTTCAACCAGCGGCTGCAGAAGCTGGCCCTGGACCTCGAGGGGCCCGACGGTGTCGCGTGGGAGGGCGTCAACCTCTCGAAGACCACGAGGTCGGGGCGTTCGATCCGGGTCGACGACGACGCGACCGTCGCGTTCGGGTTCCTGCGCGCGCAGGCCAACACGATCGAGGGCGGGACGTCGGACATCATGCGCAACATCCTCGGCGAGCGCGTGCTCGGGCTCCCCAAGGACCCGGACAGCTCGCGGGAGCTGCCGTGGAGCGAGGTACCGCGCTCCGGCTGACGGCGGTGCGAGGATCGACGCTGTGAACCCAGAGCTCGAGCAGTACCTCCTCGATCGCGGCGCGACTCACGACGAGGTCCGCCGCGCTCGGTCGGAAGGCTGGCTCACGCTCCTCGCGATCGACCGCGGGCTCTCCGGGCAGCCGGCCGTCTACTCGCGCGCCGAGGTCGCGCAGCGTTCCGGTGTCGATCCCGAGGTCAGCGTCAGGCTCTGGCGCGCCCTCGGCTTCCCGGACGTCCCGGAAGGCGCGCCGGTCTTCAGCGAGGAGTCCGTCAACGTCCTGCGCACGCTGCAGGTCCGCGTCGAGGCGTGGTTCATGCGTCGCAACGGATCCCGGTCCGAAGCGGTGGATGCGCTGGTCCAGCAGGTGCGCGCACTGAGCATCGGGATGGCACGGGTCGCCGAGGTGCTGAGCGACTCGTTCGTCGACTCGATCGACGCGGGCCGGGAGCTGGGGCTCGACGACGAGGCGCTCGCCGCGATCTACATCGACAACCTCGACTGGCCGTCGGTCGCCGAGCTGCTCGACTACGTGTTGCGCCTGCAGCTGCGGGACGCGGTATGGCGGAAGCTCGCGACCGAGGACAGCTCCGCGACGCGCCCGACGCTGGCGGTCGGGTTCCTCGACCTCGTCGGGTACACCGCGCTCAGCCAGGAGCTGGAGGACGACGAGCTCGGCGCGCTCGTCACCCGCTTCGAGGCGCTCACCCACGACACGATCGCCGAGCTCGGCGGGCGCGTCGTCAAGACCATCGGCGACGAGGTGATGTTCGTCTCGGAGTCGCCGGAGGTGGCGGCCGCCATCGCGCTGCGGCTCACGGAGCGCACTGAGGCCGACGAGGTCCTGCCGGTTGCGCGCGGCGGGCTCGCGCACGGTTCGGTGATCGCCCGCGAAGGCGACTACTACGGCCCGGTGGTGAACCTCGCCCACCGGCTCGTCGAGGTCGCGTACCCCGGGACGATCCTGGCGTCGACCGAGCTGCACGACGCGATCGGCGATGATCCGGCCTTCGCCTGGGGGCGGTCCCGGGACCGCAAGATCCGCGACATCGGACGGGTCGGGACCTGGCCGCTCCGGGCGGGGACGGGCGAAGTCGCGCGGTAGCGTTGCTGGCACATGAGTGATGCACCCGCCCCCCTCCGTCTCCTCTCCGTCCACGCCCACCCCGACGACGAAGCGTCCAAAGGTGCCTCGACCGTCGCGAAGTACGCGGCGGAGGGCATCGGCGGCGTCCTCGTCTGCTGCACGGGCGGGGAGGAGGGCGAGATCCTGAACCCCGCGGCGGACACCCCCGAGACGCGCGCCAACCTGCACGCGGTCCGGATGCAGGAGCTGCAGGACAGCGTCGACACGATCGGCTACGAGAAGCTGTACATGCTCGGGTACCGCGACTCCGGGATGAAGGACACCGAGGCCAACGCCCGGCCCGAGAACTTCGCGAACGCGCCGCTCGAAGAGGCGGTGGAACGGCTCGTGCGGATCATCCGGGCGGAGCGTCCGCAGGTGATCATCACCTACGGCGACGACAGCAAGTTCTATCCGCACCCCGACCACGTCCGCGTGCACGAGATCTCCGGTCCCGCGTTCGACGCGGCGGGCGATCCGGACGCGTTCCCCGACGCGGGGGAGCCGTGGCAGCCCCAGAAGATGTACTACACGGGGTGGTCGGCCCGGCGGGTCCGCGCGCTGCACGACGCGTTCATCGCCCGCGGCGAGGAGAGCCCGTACGCGCAGTGGTTCGAGCGTGAGGGCTTCGAGGAGCACGACGACCAGTTCACGACGTTCGTCGACGTGGGCGACTTCCTGCACAAGCGGCGCGAGGCCCTGCTCGCGCACCGGACCCAGGTCGACCCGACCGGGTTCTGGATGCGGCTGCCCGACGACGTCGTGCGCGAGATCTTCCCGTGGGAGGAGTTCGTCCTCGCCCGCACGCTCGTGGACACCGGCGTGCCCGAGGGCGAGGTCGAGGACGACCTGTTCGCCGGGCTGCGCGCGCCCGCGAGGACCCGTTGACGAAGTTCCTGAGCCAGGAGTGGCTGGACGAGACCCGGGTGCTCGCCGAGAGCCAACCCGAGCGCCCTGGCGCGTCCGCGCAGATGCAGTACGTCGTGACCGGCGGCCCCGACGGTGACGTCCGGTACTACTGGATCCTCGAGAACGGCAAGCTCCTCGAGAGCGCGCTCGGTGACGCGCCCGACGCGGACTTCACGATGACCCTGGTCTACGACGACGCGGTGAAGGTGCAGGAGGGTGAGCTGGACGCGAACGCGGCGTTCATGCAGGGCCGGATGAAGGTCGCGGGGAACATGGCCAAGCTGATGGCCCTGATGCCGCTGACCAACTCTCCCGAGTACAAGTCCCTCCAGGACCAGATCCGCCAGATCACCGACCTCTGAGTCGCTCTTCCCACGTCGTTCGCGCGGACGCTCGTCGACTGCACAGGACGGCTCTCGCTCGGCCAGATCGCGCGCGCGCTCGACGCCGGGCTCATTCGCCACGAGGTCACGGTGTGGTCGGTCGAACGTTCGCGCTCGGCGCTCGGTCAGGCGCCGGGCCGGCACCCGTCGAAGCTCTGGACGTTGCTCGGTGAGCGGACGACAGCGTCAGGCAACGCCGAGAGCCGCCCCGAGATCCGCATCCTTCGAGTCCTCGACAAGCGCGCACTCTGAGCGAGATTCGGACAAACGGCGGGGAGGGGCAGGTGGCGCGGAGGGGAGGAGGTCAGGAGGACGTGCGTTGGAGGTCGCGGAGCTCGCGGTAGCCGATGAGGGTGGCGCCGGCGCGGTCGATCAGGTCGCGAAGCGACGGGTCGGAGCAGAGCGCGGCGTGGTCCTCGACCCGGCCCGGCCAGTCGGGGTGGGACGCCCGGAGCTCGTCGGTGTCGACCGCGGGGTGGAAGTAGACCTCGGTGACGCCGGGCCGGAGGTCCATCAGCGTCCGCTCGACGGCCCGCCGTGACCCGACGTGGGTGTACACGAAGTGGTCGGTCGAGACGATCCCCTCCTCGGCCGCGAGCCGGCGGAACGGGAAGCCCACCCGGCCCTCGCTGCTGGCGCCACCCATGCGCAGCGGCAGCTGGAAGTCGACCGCGAGCTCGAGGTACACGTCGAAGAACTCCGGACGCAGCTGCAGGGTGCCCATGTGGCTGTCGAGGTGGCTGACGTCGAAGCCCCAGAAGATCGCGCGCTCGATCTGCGCCCGGCACTCCTTGCGGACCTCCTCGAGGTCGGCGTGGTCCCAGATGTCGTCGAGCGTGCGCGGGAACCCGCCGTCGCCGTCGAGCAGGCTGGGGGAGTGGGTGATCGGCCCCCACCGGTACGTCTCCCACTCGGCGTTCAACGTGAGGTGCACCCCGACGTCCTCGCCCCGGTACTGCGCGGCGGCATCGCGGGCCCACGGGCAGGGGACCATCAGCGTGGCGCTCGTGGCGAGGCCGTGGCGGAGGGCCGCGTAGACCGCGACGTTCGCCGAGCGTGACGAGCCGAGATCGTCGCAGTTGATGATCAGCAGCTTGGCGTCGGGCGAATGGCCGAGCCGCTCGGCGAGGGTCGTCACGGCGTGCAGGCTACCGGCCGGTCACCCCACCGCCGGACGGGCGCGTTCGACGATCGCGGCCGCGTCGACACCCGCCGGCAGCGTGCCGTACGTCGCCGAGCGCCCGTCGGGATCCAGCCGCGACACGCAGAACGCATCGGCGACGGCGTCGGAGCCGGCCCGGATCAGCAGCGAGGCCTGGAGCGCTACGGCCATGGCCGCGACGATCGACCGCGCGCGCCACTCCAGATCGGCGGGTTCCGCGAGGATCGCGTCGAGGCGCCGGCAGTGGGCGTCGAAGCGCGGGTCGGTGCCCGACGCGGCCAGGACCTCCTCCCGGAAGGCGTCGACCGACGCCGGCGCGCGGCCCATGGCGCGCAGCACGTCCAGGCAGATGACGTTGCCCGAACCCTCCCAGATCCCGTTCAGCGGCGACTCCCGGAACAGCCGGGGCAGGATCGACTCCTCGACGTACCCGTTGCCCCCGAGGCACTCGAGCGCCTCGGCGACGAGTCCCGGCTGACGCTTGCACACCCAGTACTTGCCCACCGCGGTCGCGAGCCGGGCGAAGGCGACCTCGTGGGGATCGGCGTCGGGCCGGTCGGTCGCGTCGTACGCCGCGGCGAGCCGGATCGCCACCGTCGTCGCGGCCTCACTCTCGACCGCGAGGTCCGCGAGCACGTTGCGCATCAACGGCTGGTCGACGAGCTCGCGGCCGAAGGCGCGCCGGTGCGCAGCATGGTGGGTCGCCTGCGCGACCGCCTGGCGCATGCCCGACGCCGCGCCGAGGACGCAGTCGAGTCGCGTGTGGTTGACCATCTGGATGATCGTCGGGACGCCCCGCCCCTCGTCGCCCACCAACCGCCCCTCGGCGTCGTCGAGCTCGATCTCGCTCGACGCGTTCGAACGGTTGCCCAGCTTGTCCTTGAGCCGCTGGATCTCGATCCCGTTGATCGTCCCGTCGTCACGCCGACGGTGAACGAAGAAGCAGGAGAGCCCGCCCGGCGCCTGGGCGAGCATGAGGAACGCGTCGCTCATCGGTGCGGAGCAGAACCACTTGTGCCCGGTCAGCCGGTAGGGCGCGCCGGGCCCGCCGCCGTTCTCGGCCACCGCGCGGGTCGTGTTGGCCCGGACGTCCGAGCCGCCCTGCTTCTCGGTCATCGCCATCCCGGCGATCGCTCCGAGCTTCTGCGCGGCGGGGAGCGGGCGCGGGTCGTACGTCGCGCTGGTGAGGCGCGGCTCCCACACGCGGGCGAGGCTCGGCTCCGCGCGCAGTGCCGGGATGATCGCGTACGTCATCGACACGGGGCACCCGTGGCCCGCGTCCACCTGGCTCCACACCATGAAGCCCGCGGCCCGCGCGACGTGGGCGCCGTCCTGCGCGTCGCGCCACGGGCCACCGTGCAGCTCGTGACCCACCGCGACCTGCATGAGCTCGTGATACGCGGGGTGGTAGTCGACGGAGTCGATCCGGTTGCCGAACCGGTCGTGGGTGCGAAGGCGCGGCGGGTTCTCGTTCGCGGTCGCACCCAGCGCGATGGTCTCCGCGGTGCCGGCCTGCTCGCCGAGCGCGTGCAACCGGTCCACTGCCCAACGCGCGCCGTGCCGCGGCACGGCTTCGGCGAGCGCGACGTCCGCGCCGTAGACGTCGTAGCCGTCGAGCGGCGGGGGTTGGTTCAGGACGTCGCGGGTGGCCACGGGCGGGACCGCCGAGCGGTCAGACCCGCTCGATGATCGTGCCGGTGCCCAGACCGCCGCCGCAGCACATCGTGATCAGTCCGAGCGCGCCGTCGGTCCGCTCGAGCTCGTGGAGTGCGGTCGTGACGAGCCGGGCGCCGGTGGCGCCGACCGGGTGCCCGAGCGCGATCGCGCCACCGTTCGGGTTCACCTTGTCCATGTCGGGCTTGAGCTCGCGCTCCCACGCGAGCACGACGGACGCGAACGCCTCGTTGATCTCGACCGTGTCGAGGTCGGCCATGCCGAGACCGGTGCGCTGGAGCAGCAACCGGGTGGCATCGATCGGGCCGGTCAGCATCAGCACCGGGTCGACGCCGACGAGGCACTGGTCGACGACGCGCGCCCGCGGCCGGAGCCCGAGGTCCTTCGCCTTGGCCGCGGTCATCAGCAGCACCGCGGCCGCACCATCGGTGATCTGCGACGACGAGCCCGCGGTGTGCACGCCGTCCTCGCGCCCGACGGGCTTCAGCTTCGCGAGGGCCTCGAGCGACGTCTCGCGAAGTCCCTCGTCGCGGGTGACGGTGTGCGTCGAACCGGTGGGCTTGCCCTCCTCATCGACGTCGGGCGCGTCGACGGGCTTGACCTCGCGCTCGAACCGGCCTTCCGCCCATGCCCGCTGGGCGCGGGTCTGGGACTCGAGGCCGAAGCGGTCACAGTCCTCGCGGGTGACGCCCCATTGCTCCGCGATGCGCTCGGCGCCCTCGAACTGCGACGTGACCTCGTAGCGGGCGAAGTACGACTTCGGGGTCGGGCGGCCGAACTCCCCGCGCACGGCGGCGCCGAGCGGCACCCGGCTCATGCTCTCGACCCCGCAGCTCAGCGCCACCTCGACGACTCCGGCCTTCACGAGCGTGGTGGCGAGGTTCGTGGCCTGCTGCGACGAGCCGCACTGCGCGTCGACGGTCGTCCCCGCGACCTCGAGCGGCATCCCGGCCGACAGCCACGCGGTGCGGGCGATGTTGAACGTCTGCTCACCGACCTGGCTGACGCAGCCGCCGACGAGCTGGCCCACCTCGTGCGGGTCGATCCCGGAGCGCTCGACGGCCCCCACCTGCACCCCGCCGAGCAGGTCGGCCGGGTGGACGGTCGAGAGCCCGCCGTTGCGGCGACCCAGCGGCGATCGGACCGCTTCGACGATGACGACATCGGTGTCTGCGAGCGGAGCCACGGGTCCTCCAGGGGCTGAGCGGACGGGGCGCCGAACCCGCCGGGACCGGCGCGGGTGGATCGTACTGCGCGCCCGGAGGCCCCCGTTCGGGCAGAGTGACGGCGACGGCTTCGGAGACCGGGGCCGTCGGCCGACGGAGAAAAGGGGAGGCGATGCTGCGGGTGCTGCGGGTGGTGCCGGTCGCCGCCGTTGCGGCCGCCCTGGTGCTGGCCGGGTGCGACGGCGGCGGGTCGAAGGGGGCCTCAGATGCCGGCCGGACCTCGACGACGCGCTCGACGTCGACGAAGCCCTCGTCGACGAGCAGCCCGTCGACGACGGTGCTCTGCCGCTTCGGCGGCTCGACGTCCCCGCAGCGCAATGCGGTCGTCACCGACAACCAGCTGCTCTCTGCCGTGACGACGGGGACCGCGCCCTGTGAGGACACCGTGACGTTCACGTTCCTGTCCAGCGCGGCGCCGGCGCCGAGCTACGTCATCGAGTACTCGGCCGGCCCGTTCGCCGACAGCGCGGGTCGGCGGGTGAAGCCGCCGGGAACGGCCTACCTCCGGGTCCGGTTCCAGCCCGCGTGGATCGCCGACTTCGACCAGCCGTCGGCGCCGTTGACCTACACCGGTCCTCGGGTGATCAGCCCGACCGGCACGAAGGTCGTCAGGGGCTTGGCGATCTACGCCGCCGAGGAAGGAGTCGTCGGCTGGATCGTGGGTCTCGACGGGAAGCACCCGATCAAGGTCGACGCGTCACCCGGCCGCGTCTCGATCGCGGTGAGCAGTCGGTAGCTTGCGTCAGCTCGGCGCGAGGACGACCTTGCCGAAGGTCGCGTCGCTCTCCACCAGCTCGTAGGCCTCGAGCGCGGCCTCGAGGGGGAGCACCGTGTCGACGACCGGCTCCACACGTCCGTCGTCGAGGAGCGGCACGACCTCGTCCACGAATCCGGCGACGGCGGCCGCCTTCTCCTCGATCCCCCGGGCGCGCAGCACCGTGCCGTGCATCGCCAGCCGCTTCGCCATGAGCGAGAAGAGCGGGACGTCGACCATCGCACCCGCGAGCGTCCCGACGATCACGATCCGGCCCTTCGTCGCGGCGACCGCGATGTCGGCCTGGACGTACGCGCCGCCCACGAGCTCGATCGTCACGTCCGGCGCTCCGCCGGCGGCGACGATCGCCTCGGCCAGCGCCAGGGGGTCCGGCGGCGACGCGGCCAGCACACCGTGATCGAGTCCGAGCGCCCGGGCCTGGCCGAGCTTCACCTCGCTGCGGGCGGTTCCCGTGACCGTGCACCCGAGCGCCTTCGCGAGCTGGACCACCGCGGTCCCGACCCCGGAGCCGACCGCATGGACGAGCACGTGCTCACCGGGCTGGAGCGCGGCGCGCGTGCGCAGCGCGTCGTGGGCGGTGACGAACACCTCCGGGATGCCACCGGCCGCGACGAGGTCCAAGCGGTCGGGCACGCGGGCGCAGTTGGTCTCGGCGACGACGAGCATCTCCGCCTGCGCGCCGCCGCCGACGATCCCGAACACGCGGTCGCCGACCCCGAGCGTCCGCACACCGGCGCCGAGTGCGCTGACCACGCCCGCGAACTCCATGCCGGGGATGTCCGCGGGCACGCCCGGGGGTGCGGGGTAGTAGCCCGCGCGCTGGGCGAGGTCCGCCCGGTTGAGCCCGGCTCCGTGGACCCGCACCTGGACCTGGCCGGCCTCGGGCGCCGGCTCCGGGCGCTCGGTGACATCGATCGCGCCGTCGCCGGGAAAGACCACTGCTCGCATGCGGCGAACCTACCCGGGCGCCGGCGTCCGTCGTCCCGTCCCCCACCCGCTCGGGGTCGGCAGCGGATCGGGAGCCCTCGGAGCGGGGGTAGGTTCGTCCGATGGCGGAGCTCGCGTTCGTCGACGACGACGGTGAGCGCGTCGCGCTGGACCGCGACGACGCCGCGCTGCTCCTGGAGATCACCGGGGGCCTGGAGGCCGCGACCGTCTCCGCCTGCCCGGACTGCCGGAGCCGGGTCCTCGCGGTCGTCGCCCTCGCCGACCTGCTCGACGCCGCACCGCCCCACCCGCGGGCGAACGACCTGCTCGCGCTGGCCGAGGATGCACCCACGCTGCACCTCTACGTGGTCGACGGGGCCGGCAGCTGTGACCACCGCGCGTGGCTCGACCCGGGCCACGAGGAGTGGCTCGACGCGGTCTCGCCCGCGGACCCTGCGCCGCGGCGCCCCTGACCCGACGAACGCCGGAGACGGTCGCGCCGGGTCAGACGCCCGTCGCGAGCAGCGCGTCGAACGACTCGCGCAGGCACGCGAGGAACGCGACCGGATCGGTGATCGCAGCCGGGTCGCTGTGGATCCCGAGGCACAGGTCGCCGCAGTAGGAGAGCGCGGTCACGTTCACCGCGCACCCGCTGCGCGGGCCCATCGGGTAGCTGCCCGTGATGCGGGCCCCACCCATGTAGAGGTCGACCGGGCTGCCGCGCAGGTTCGAGGTCGCGAAGTCCACCGACTTCGTCTGGCTCCGGAGCACCGCGACGATGACCGAGGTCGGCAGGCCCGCGGCCAGCCCGGCGACGCTGTCCGCGGCCGCGAGCGCGGGCTCGTGGCGGACGTTGCCGATCGTGTCCCTCACCCGCTGGAAGCGCGGACCCGGCTCCTTCGGCGTCACCGGCACGACGACGCGAGTCGGCACGAACTGGTTCCCGGCGGCGCGGTCGTCGTCGGCACGCGTGCTGACGGCCATGGCCATGCGCAGCTCGTCGACCGGCATCCCGAGCTGCTCGTGGTAGAGGCCGAGCCCGCCGGCGACCGCGGTCACGAAGATGTCGTTGATGCTGCCGCCGAGCGCGTGCGCTGCCGTGCGGCACTCGTCGAGGCTGACCGACATCACGTCGTATCGGCGTCCGAGCGACCGGGTCGCGAGCAGGCGCGACTTCGCCCGGCCGGCTACGAGCACCTGCCGGCGCACCGACCCCGCCATCTCCAGCACGTCCTGAGCCCGCCCGGGCACCGCGGTCGGGTGGATCGCGATGTCGGCACCGGTGTGGACACCCCGCCGGGCGCGGTCGACGTTCCGCTGCCATGCGAAGCCGAGCGCGTCACGCAGGACGCCCAGCGGTGAGTCGCGATCGAGCGGATCCTCGATCATCTCCTGCCGCTCGCGCGCCTGCTCTTCCTCGGCGACGGCGCGCACCTCCTCGTGGACGTCGACGCCCGGATCGCGCTCGAAGTCGACGAGGCTGAGTGAGAGCTTGAGCCCACCGACGCCGTCGGTGACCGTGTGGTGCACGCGCTGCAACAGCGCGGCCCGCCCACCGGTGAGGCCTTCGATGAGGGTGAACTCCCACAACGGGCGCGAGCGATCGAGCGGCGTGGAGGAGAGCGTCGCGGCGACGTCGAGGAGGTCACGCTCCGATCCCGGCTCGGGCAGCGCGACCCGGCGGAGGTGGTATTCGAGGTCGAGGGTGGGATCGGTGCGCCACTCGGGTGGCGCGATCCGCAGCGGCGCGGAGACGACGCGCTCGGTGAGGCGCGGGAGCGCGCCGAGCGCCTGCTCGACCTTGGCGCGTAGCCGGTCGGTGTCCGGCGTGCGATCGAGGAGGGTCAGGTTCGAGAAGTCCGAGCGCAGCGCCGGGTCCTTCTCGGCCGCCCACATGATCGCCTCGCTCGGCGACATCCGTTCGTTCACGAGCCGCTGGTCGGGTCGATCACGGTGAGCTCCCTGGGGCGGGTCAGCCGGAGGCCGGCGGTCGTGATGGTACCGAGCCGTCGCCCTCCCGTCCCGGGACACGGGACACCGGCGCGGGGAGCCGTCAGCGGGCGATCGTCGTGCGCTTGAACTCGTTGAGGCGGGTCCAGTCGAGCAGGTCGAGCGCCCGGAGCAGGTCGTCGGCCCGGCCCCGCTCCATGAACCGGATGAAGACGGCCTCTTCGCCCTCGCAGTACGTCGGGACGCCGAAGACCGACCACCGCTCGACCGCCTCGGCGTGCTCCGCGGCGAGGGTCTTGAGGGGACGGCCGCTCCACACCTCCTCCTTGACCGCATCGACGTCGAGCCCGACCCGCTCGATCGCGGCCTGCACGACTTCTTCCTTGCCGAGCTGCAGGCCGTGGTCGTGGCGCTGGGCGAACAGCTCGACGTGCGCCTCGAGGAACTTGTCGGGGAAGGCGTCCCGGACCGCGATGCCGTAGAGCAGCGCGGTGGTCCCCGTGCCCCACTCGCTCGGGTCCCGCTCCCACACGGACGGCTCACCCTCCTCGACGTGCGCCTCGTCGAGCGAGAACGCCTGGAAGTGCACGTCGAGGTCGGCGCCGTCGCGCAGTGCGTTGATCAGGGCCTCGTGGCCGTTGCGGGCGAACGGGCACCGGTAGTCGAACGTTGCGGTGATCTGACGGGTCACGGCGAGCCTCCGGGTGCAGCGGGTTGCGAGACGTTCGGCCCGGTGGGCGTGCTTCGCGGCGGGCCTACGAAGCGATGGTAACCCCGACCGATCCGGTCACATTCCGGCCGCCGGTGATTCTCAGGTCGTGATGCTCAGCCCGTGTTGCTCAGCCCGTGTTGCTCAGGTCGTGCTGCTCAGCCCGGCGGGAAGAACCGGCGCACCGCTCGCCCGAGTGCGAGCCCGACGAGCGCGCCGGCGACGACGTCGGACGAGTGGTGCATGCGCACGTAGACGCGGCTGCCGGCGACGACCGTCGCCAGCGCGTACCAGAGCGCGTCGTTGCCGCCGGTGCGGGCGAGGATCGTGGCCGCGGTGAACGCCGCGGTGGCATGCCCGGACGGGAACGACGAGGTGATGGGACGGCGCATGCCGTAGGGGAGCGGTCCCTCGGCGATCTCGTGCTCGGGACGCACGCGCCGGAACGCCGACTTGATCGCGCCGTTCGTGAGCGCGGACTCGAGGCCCATGGTCGCCGCGAACTTGAGCGCGAACGCGAGGTCGCCACGCCGGAGCGCCCGCACTCCCGCGATCCCGATCCAGAGGAGGCTGTGGTCCGCGGCGCTCGAGAGCGTGTACATCGCCCGGTCCAGCACGGGGTTCCGGATCGGCTCCAGCGCGCGGTCCACCGCACGGTCGAACGCCTGCACCGGCGGGTACTCCTCGGGGCTGGGCAGCCGGAAGGCCGGAGCCATGGACGAGGCGGTCGCCGCTACGCGGGGGTGCCGGCCAGCGGCAACGGCGGTGCGATCACGGTGCCGGGCCCGAGCAGCTCGGCCGCCAGCGCGGGGTCGCCGCCGAACGCGGGGCAGTAGGCCTGGTAGCCGCAGTAGTCGCACAGTGGCCCCGGACGGGGGCGGAAGTCGTCGCGCGCGCACGAGGTGCGGATCGCGCTCCACAGCGCTTCGGTCTTGCGCTGCGCGCCCGTCACCGACTGGTCGGTCGGGAACGCGATGATCGCCTCGGGTCGCGAGAGGTAGAGCAGCTGGACCCGGATCGGGCGCTTGCCGAGCAGCTGCTCGACCATGAGCGCGTACATGTGCACGCCGGCGAGCCGCTGGAGCTCGTGACGCTCACCCGGAACCGAGCCGGTCTTGTAGTCCGTGATCACGAGCTCGTCGTCCTCCACGAGCTCGAGCCGGTCGATGATCCCCCGCAGGTGCACGGAGCCCACGGTCGCTCCGAGCCGGAGCTCGAGCCCGATCGGTCGGACCGTCGTGGGGTCCTCGAGCTCGAAGTACCGGTGCACGAGCGTCGCCGCGTCGGCGTGGAACCCGTCCCACTCGGCCTCGGTGAGCTCCAGCCCGGTGAAGTCGGCGTCCTCGGCCAGGTCGGTGCGGGCCCGGGCGAGGTCCTCGAGCGCCGCGTCGATCGTGCGGTCGGGGCCGTCCCGGAGCATCAGCCGCTCCAGCGCCCGGTGCACGAGCGTGCCCTTGCTCGCCGGGGCCGACGGGGGCTGCGGCAGCCGGTCAAGGTAGGAGAATTTGAACGCGAGGGGGCAGCTCTTGAAGGCGCCGAACGAGCTCGGCGACAACCCTCGGGGCAGCCCTACTCCCATGCCGCGAGGGTACTCAGGGGGTGGGACGGCTTCGTGGACGCCGTCCTCGACCGGTGCCTTCCGGCCCGGGGCCGGGAAACACGACCGGTCCGGTTAGGGTCCGGGTGCCCCCAGGGCCGAGTGCGGAAGGATCCGCGCCGCCCGCCCCCGTTCGATCGCCGGATCCGGCGACACCGACGAGACGAGCCCGCCGCATGGATGCGCGAACCTCCCCGACGTTCCGAGGTCTTCTCCGTCGTTCCCGGCTCGGCGTCTTGGCGCTGGCGCTGGTCGCGGTCTTCGTCAGCGCCGACTTCAGCTGCGCGCCGCCCGGGACCGTGGTGGGGTCGGCGGGGTATGTGGTGCCGGCGGGGGCGTTGGTGGTGTCGCCGTCGGGGAGTGATGGTGCGGTGGGTTCGGTGGGGTCGCCGTTGCGGTCGTTGGGGGCTGCGGTGGCGCGGGCGGGGTCGGGGGCGACG
>DASXYP010000104.1:0-17274 GCA_036502405.1 Acidimicrobiia bacterium | reverse complement strand
GAAGGGGGTGCACGACGTCCTCCCGCCCGAGTCCGGGACCTGGGCCGAGCTCGTGGCGCGCTTCGCCGACCGGGCCGCCCGCTCGGGATACGGGCTGATCGTTTCGCCGGTCTTCGAGCACATCGAGGTGTTCCAGCGGGTCGGGGAGCACACCGACGTGGTGAGCAAGGAGATGTACGAGCTCACCGACAAGGGCGGGCGCACCCTGGCGCTGCGGCCCGAGGGCACCGCCTCGGTGGTGCGGGCCTACGTGCAGCACCGCCCGACGGCGCCCTGGAAGGTCTGGTACGTCGCTCCGAACTTCCGCTACGAGCGGGCCCAGAAGGGCCGGTACCGCCAGCACTGGCAGCTCGGGGTCGAGGCCCTCGGCGTGGACGACCCCGCCCTCGACGTCGAGGTCATCGCGCTGCTCGCCGGCTTCTACCGCGACCTCGGGCTCACCGGCGTCACCCTGGCGCTCAACTCCATGGGCGACGCCGAGAGCCGTCCCGGCTACGTCGCCGTGCTGCGCGACCACCTCCTCGGCCACGCCGCGGCGCTCGGCCCCGAGTTCCGCGAACGAGTGGACGCGAACCCGCTGCGGGTCCTCGACACGAAGGTGCCGGAGTGGCAGGAGGTCGTCGAGCACGCGCCCCAGCTCACCGAGCACCTCTCCGATGCGGCCCGCATCCACTTCGAGCAGGTGCAGGAGGGGCTGCAGGCACTCGGCATCGCGTACGAGCTCTCGCCGCGACTCGTACGCGGGTTCGACTACTACACGCGCACGACCTTCGAGTTCCAGACCGACGCGCTCGACGCCGCGCAGAACGCGCTCGGCGGTGGCGGGCGCTACGACGGGCTGGCCGAGGCGATGGGCGGCCCGCCGACGCCGGGGATCGGGTTCGGGGCCGGCATCGAGCGCCTGGTCCTCGCGCTGGAGGCGGCCACGTCCGCGCCGCCGTCGCTGCGCCGGCTCGACGCGTTCGTGATCAACGGGCTCGGCGAGATCGGGAGCACGAAGGCGACGCTGCTGGTGAGCGACCTGCGCGAGGAG
Organism: Acidimicrobiia bacterium; assembly: GCA_036502405.1. GTDB lineage: Bacteria > Actinomycetota > Acidimicrobiia > IMCC26256 > JAENVU01 > Chersky-806. The sequence goes on along the minus strand of DASXYP010000104.1, from coordinate 16,241 downwards.
GGCCTGGGTGCGGACCGCGCCTACGGAGGACGATCGGTCAACGCGCAGTGGAAGGTGGCCGATCGCTCCGGCGCACGCTTCGGCGTGATGCTCGGTCGGGACGAAGCCGCCCGCGACGCGGTCGCGGTCAAGGACCTCGAGTCGGGAGAGCAGATCGAAGTGCCGGAGAAGGAGCTCGCAACGTGGCTGAACGATCGCCGCGCCGGCAGATCGGGAGCTTCCCGATGATGCGCACGCAGATGGTCGGCACGCTCCGGGCCGAGGACGGGGGCAGCGAGGTGGCGCTGTGCGGATGGGTCGCGTCCCGGCGCGACCACGGCGGCGTCGTGTTCTTCGACCTCCGGGACGCCTCCGGGCTCGTGCAGATCGTGGCCGACCCGTCGACGGTCGGCGAAGCCGTGCACCGGGTCGGACGCGAATGGGTGTTGCGGATCGTCGGCGCCGTCCGCGCCCGGCCGGAGGGCACGGTCAACGCGGACCTGCCCACCGGTGCCGTCGAGGTGAGCGCGACGTCGCTGGAGGTCCTGAACGAGGCCGAGCCGCCCCCGTTCCCGTTGGACGAGCGGGCCGACGACGTCGACGAGGTGCTGCGCCTGCGCCACCGGTACCTGGACCTGCGCCGGCCCCAGATGCAGCGGAACCTGCGCCTGCGGGCGCTGGTGAACGCCGCGCTCCGGACGTCGATGGCCGACCAGGGCTTCGTCGAGGTCGAGACACCGATGCTGATCGCGTCGACGCCGGAGGGCGCGCGCGACTTCGTCGTCCCGTCGCGCCTGCAACCGGGTGCGTTCTACGCGCTCCCGCAGAGCCCGCAGCTCTTCAAGCAGCTGCTGATGGTCGGCGGCCTCGACCGGTACTTCCAGATCGCCCGCTGTCTCCGGGACGAGGACCTCCGGGCGGATCGCCAGTTCGAGTTCATGCAGTACGACGCCGAGATGTCGTTCGCGGGCCAGGAAGACGTCATGGCCGTGGTCACCGAAGCCGTCGGCGCGGCGATGGAGGCGGTCACCGGCTCGCGCCCGGGCACCGCCCCCCGCATGACCTGGCACGAGGCGATGGAGCGCTTCGGCACCGACAAGCCCGACGTCCGCTTCGGGATGGAGCTCGTCGACCTCGCGCCCGTCTTCGCGGCCACCGAGTTCCGCGCGTTCCAGGCGGCCGCGGTCAAGGGGATCTGCGTGGCCGGGATGGGCGAGGTCAGCCGCTCGACGGTCGACAACCTCGTCGACCGGGCCAAGCTGCTGGGGGCGGCCGGCCTGGTCTGGATGCGGGTGAAGGACGGCGGCGCGCTCGACGCGCCGATCCTCAAGTTCCTGAGCGACGACGAGCAGCAGGGGATCGTCGAGACCCTCGGCGCGAAGCCGGGTGACCTCGTGCTCATCGTCGCGGGCGAGCGCGCGATGACGAATCACGTGCTCGGCATCCTGCGCCTGGACCTCGGCCGCCCGCCGGTGAACGAGGGCGGGCTCCAGCTGCTGTGGGTGGTGGACTTCCCGCTGTTCGAGGGGCTGGACGGCGCCGGCCGCCCGATCCCCGCGCACCACCCGTTCACCATGCCGCACCCCGAGGACCTCGAGCTGCTCGACTCCGCGTCCGGTGAGGACCTGCTGGCCGTGCGCTCCCAGGCCTACGACCTGGTGCTGAACGGCTGGGAGCTCGGCTCGGGGAGCGTCCGGATCCACTCGCCGGTGGTGCAGCAGAAGATCTTCTCGTTCCTCGGCATCGAGCCGGAGGAGGCGCAGGCGCGGTTCGGCTTCCTCCTGGACGCGTTCCGGTTCGGCGCGCCGCCCCACGCCGGCTTCGCGTTCGGGATCGACCGCCTGACCGCGCTGCTCGCGGGCGAGGAGAACATCCGTGAGGTCATCGCGTTCCCCAAGACGCAGAAGGGCCAGGACCCGCTGACCGGCGCCCCGAGCCCGCTCGAGCCGGCACAGCTCTCCGAGCTCGGGCTCACGGTGAAGCCGAGGCCCGCGCCGAAGCACTGACGAAGCGTGAGACGAGCCGCCCTGGCGCGGCTCGAGCGACGCCAGAACGGGGTGGGGCGTAGGGTCGGGCGATGGCGGCTGACCTCTTCGCGGCGGCGGCCGAGGAGCGGCTGCAGTCCCGGGCGCCCTTGGCCGCCCGGCTGCGGCCCCGGACCCTGGACGAGGTCGTGGGCCAGCGCGACCTGCTCGCGCCCGGCCGGCCGTTGCGGGCCCTGATCGAGGGCGACCGCCTGTCCTCGGTGATCCTCTGGGGGCCGCCGGGCACCGGCAAGACGACGATCGCCCGCCTGATCGCGGGCGCGACCGACAAGGCCTTCGAGCCCATGAGCGCGGTGAACGCCGGGGTCAAGGACGTGCGTGAGGTCGTCGAGCGCGCCCGGAACCGGCTCGGTGAGCGGGGTCAGGGCACGATCCTGTTCCTCGACGAGGTGCACCGGTTCAACAAGACCCAGCAGGACGCGCTGCTCCCGCACGTCGAGGACGGGCTGCTGGTGCTCGTGGGCGCGACGACCGAGAACCCGTACTTCTCGCTGACGTCGGCCCTGCTCAGCCGCTCGACCCTGTTCCGGCTCGAGCCGCTCGAGCCCGCGGACCTGCGCGCCCTCATGGAGCGCGCGCTGGCCGACCCGACGCGAGGGCTCGGCGGTGACGGCCTCACCATCGACGACGACGCCATCGACCACCTCGCGGACCGCTCGGAAGGCGACGCGCGCCACGCGCTCACGAGCCTCGAGGTCGCGGCCGCGCTCACCGCGGAGGCCGGCGCGCCCACGATCACCCTCGAGTACGCCGAGGCCGCGCTCGCGATGCGCGCGCTGCGATACGGCGACGACGAGCACTACGACGTCGTGTCCGCGTTCATCAAGAGCATCCGCGGCTCGGACGTCGATGCGGGCCTGTACTGGCTGGCCCGCATGCTCGAGGCCGGCGAGGACGCGCGCTTCATCGCCCGCCGGCTGGTGATCCTGGCGTCGGAGGACGTGGGCATGGCCGACCCGAACGCGCTCCCGCTGGCCACCGCGGCCGCGCACGCGGTCGAGTACGTCGGGCTGCCCGAGGCCCAGCTGAACCTCGCCCACGCGGTCGTGTACCTGGCCACCGCGCCGAAGTCGAACAGCACGACCGTCGCGCTCGGCGCCGCCATGGCCGACGTCCGGGAGCGGCCGTCGGGACCGGTTCCGGCGCATCTGCGGGATTCGCACTACCCCGGGGCCCAGCACCTTGGGCACGGTGAGGGGTACGTCTATCCTCACGACACCCCCGAAGGCTGGGTGCCCCAGCAGTACCGGCCGGAGGAGACCATCGAGGCGGTGTACTACCGCCCGACGGGTCGGGGCGCCGACGTCGACCGCCGGCCGGGAGTCGGGACGAGCAGAGGGGATGACGATGAGCGCGGGTGACTGGCTGGCCGCGACGGGCGCGGTCCTCCTCGCGGTCATGCTCGGCGGCCTGCTGTTCGCGCTCGGGTCCGTCGTGCTCACCCTGCGCGACCTGCGGGCGACGGTTGCCGCGCTCCAGGAGCAGAGCATCGCCCTCGCCGAGGAGATGCGCGTCGCCCTGCGCGACGCCGAGAACGAGGTCGACCGGGTGGGCGCCCTGCTCACCGCGGCCGAGACCGTCGGCGACCGGATCGACACCGCGTCGCGGATCGTGTCGAAGACCGTCACGAACCCGGTGGTCAAGGTCCTGGCCCTCGGCACCGGCACCAAGCGGGCGGTCCGCCGGATGCGCGCCGGCGACGAGGGGTCATGAGCCGGGCGGTGGCGCGATGATCCCCAAGCGCGTGTTCTGGCTGACCGTCGGCTACGGGGCGGGGATCGGGACCTCGTGGTACGCGGCGCGCAAGGTCAAGGCCGCAGCCCGGCGGTACACGCCCGAGGGCATCGGCGGCCGGGTGACCGACACCGTCGGCGGGATCTCGCGCGACGTCCGGGCCGCGGTCAGCGAGGGCCGCAGCGCCATGCGCGAGCGCGAAGCCGAGCTCCGCCGGGGCTGACCGGCCGATACCGGGTCCGTCGGCCCGACGTTTGGGACCGGGGCGCGCCCGGGGGTTCGGTAGCCTGGCGGGTCCCATGCCTCCCATGACCGCCGACGAGCTGCGCTCCACGTTCCTGGACTTCTTCGTCGCGCGCGGCCACACGCTGGTGCCCAGCGCGAGCCTCATCCCGCACGACAAGACGGTGCTGTTCACGGTGGCGGGGATGGTGCCGTTCAAGCCGTACTTCACCGGGGAGGAGCCGGCGCCCTATCCCCGGGCCACCTCGTCGCAGAAGTGCGTCCGGGCCGGGGGCAAGCACAACGACCTCGACGACATCGGCCGGACCAACCGCCACTTCTCGTTCTTCGAGATGCTGGGCAACTTCTCGTTCGGCGACTACTTCAAGGCCGAGGCGATCCAGTTCGCCTGGGAGCTCTACACCGAGGTGCTCGGCCTCGACCCCGAGCGGATGTGGATCACGGTCCACGAGACCGATGACGAGGCCGAGGCCATCTGGCGTGACCGGGTCGGCGTGCCCGCGGCGCGGATCCAGCGGCTCGGCGACGACAACTTCTGGCGCATGGCGGACACCGGCCCGTGCGGCCCCAGCTCCGAGATCTTCTGGGACCTCGGGCCCGAGCTCGGGGCCGAAGGCGGTCCGAGGGACGGCGGTCACGACCGGTACGTCGAGATCTGGAACCTGGTCTTCGTGCAGTTCGACGCCCAGCCCGACGGCACCCTCGTGCCGTTGCCGAAGCCGAGCATCGACACCGGGGCCGGGCTCGAGCGCAACCTCGCAGTCCTCCAAGGGGCGGAGTCGATCTGGGACATCGACGTCTTCCGGCCACTGATCGCGGCGGCCGAGCGCGTGACCGGCGTCGAGTACCACGGGTTTCCCGGCGGTGACTCCGACGTCTCGCTGCGCATCCTGGCCGAGCACGCCCGCACGATGACGTTCCTCGTGTCCGACGGCGTGGTCCCGAGCAACGTCGAGCGCGGCTACGTCCTGCGCCGGATCATTCGACGCGCGGTGCGCCACGCGTACCGGCTCGGCGCACGCGATCTCGTCACGCCCGCGCTCGTGGACGCCACGATCGGCGTCATGGGTGGCGCCTACCCCGATCTCGAGAAGCATCGCGAGCTCGCGACCGACGTCATCCGCCGGGAGGAGGAGCGGTTCCGCGCCACGCTCCAGCGAGGCGAGGACCTGCTGGGCGAGATCGTCGCCGCCGGTGACGTCAGCGGTGAGCGCGCCTTCTTCCTGCACGACACGCTCGGCTACCCGATCGATCTGAGCCGCGAGGTCGCCGCGGAGCAGGGCCGCTCCGTGGACGTCGAGGGGTTCGAGGCCGCGATGGCCGAGCAGCGCACCCGCGCCCGAGACGCGCACAAGGCCGCCGGCGGCGCCGCGGTCGCGCCGCTCGAGCTGTACCGCGAGATCCTCGACGATCACGGTCCGACCGACTTCACCGGCCGGAACGAGTACACGACCGACGGTGCGAAGGTGCTCGCGATCGTCGCCGCGGGCGAGCGCGTCGGGCGGGCCGGGAGGGGCGACGAGGTCGACGTGTTCCTCGACCGCACCCCGTTCTACGCCGAGTCGGGCGGCCAGGTCGGTGACACAGGAACGATCACCAGCGCCGATGGCACCACCGTGGTGCGCGTGCGCGACACCCAGTATGCGATCCCCGGCGTGCTGAGCGTCCACCGGGCCCGGGTCGAGCAGGGGGAGCTGGCCGAGAGCGACGAGGTCGTCGCCGCGATCGACGGCGCGCGTCGCGACGCGATCCGGCGCAACCACACCGCGACGCACGTGCTGCACTGGGCGCTGCGCGAGGTGCTCGGGACCCACGTCAAGCAGGCGGGCTCCTACGTCGGCCCGGACCGGCTCCGCTTCGACTTCAGCCACCACGAAGCCCTCACACAGGACGAGCTGGACCGGATCGAGGACCTGGCCAACCACGAGATCATCACCGACGCGAAGGTCCGCCACTACGAGACGTCCAAGGCGCACGCCGCGAGCATCGGGGCGATCGCGTTCTTCGGCGACAAGTACGGCGACATCGTCCGCGTCCTCGAGGCCGGTGAGCACTCGATCGAGCTGTGCGGCGGCACGCACGTCCACGCGCTCGGCTTCATCGGCCCGATCAAGATCGTCAGCGAGGGCTCCATCGGCGCGAACCTCCGCCGGATCGAGGCGGTCACCGGCGAGGGCTCCCTCGAGCGCGTGCACGAGGAGGAGGTGCGGCTCCGGGCCGCCGCGACGCTGCTCAACGTCGGCCCGGCCGAGGTGCCCGAGCGGATCGAGCGGCTGCTCGCGCAGGTGAAGTCGCTCGGCGACGAGGTGGACGGGCTGCGCTCGAAGCAGGCGGTTGCGGACGCGGGGAGCCTCGTGGCTGATGCCGTCGACGGGGTGATCGCGGTCCGCCGTGACGGCCTCGCGGGCGAGGACCTGCGCCGCGTCGCGATCGCGGCGCGTGACGCGCTCGGGTCCGGCGTCGTGGTGATCGTGGGCGCGTCGCCGGACGGCACCAAGGCCGCGGTCGCAGTGGCGGTCAGCAAGGACCGGGTGGAGGCCGGCGTGTCGGCCGCGGCGATCGGCGCGCCGGTGGCCAAGCTGCTCGGCGGCGGCACCGGCAAGGCGCCCGACTTCGTCCAGGGCGGCGGGAAGAACGTGGCCGGGCTCGACGACGCGCTCGGCCTGGCCCGGGAGCAGGCGACCGCAGCCGTAGGCTCCTGAGTGCCATGACCCCCGTGCGCGCCTAGGGCGCCGTTGCCCCGCGTCCTCGGGGTCGACCTCGGCACCCGCCGGATCGGCCTCGCCCTCTCGGACCCCACCGGCACGCTCGCGTCGCCGCTCTCGGTGCTCGCGCGCTCCGGTGACCGCGCCCGGGACCACCGCGCGATCGTCGCCGCGGCCCGCGAGCACGAGGCCGACCGGATCGTGGTCGGGCTGCCGCGGTCCCTCTCGGGGAAGTCGGGCCCGGCCGAGCAGTCGGCGCGGGCCGAGATCGAGGAGCTGCGCGCCGCGGCACCCGACGACATCACGGTCGACGGCTACGACGAGCGGTTCACCACGGTGATCGCGCAGCGCAGCCTGTTGGAGTCGGGGATGCGCCGGGACGCGCGCAAGCAGGTGGTCGACAAGGTCGCCGCGGCCGTGATGCTGCAGTCCTACCTCGAGGCCCGGTCGTGACCACGACCACGGATCCGGACACCCCGCCACCGGCGGATCGGGCGGCCCGCCGGCGGTCGAAGCCGGTGCGCCGCCGCCGCATCGTCGTCGTCTCGGTCGGGGTGCTGGTCCTGCTCGTCCTCGCGGCCGGCGCCTGGTTCTGGTACCAGACCGACCCGCCGGGGGATCCCGGCCACCGGGTGACCGTCGACGTCCAGCGGGGCTGGGGCACCAGCCAGATCGCCGACGCGCTCGCGAGCCGGCACGTCATCGGCTCCGCGCTCGCGTTCCGGGTCTACGTGAAGCTCTCGGGCGCGGGCCCGTTCCAGGCCGGCACCCACCAGCTGCGAGAGCACATGGGATCGAGCCCCGCGGCGGATGCGCTCGAGCGGCCGGGGACCCTGACCTACCGCAAGCTCGCGCTCATCCCGGGGCTCACGCTGAGCATGATCGCCGACCGAGTCGGCCGGCTCCCCGGCCTCAGCCGCGACCGCTTCCTCGTGGTCGCGGCGTCGAACACGGTGCGGTCGAAGTACGAGCCCGCGAACGTGACGTCGCTCGAGGGGCTCACGTGGCCCGACACGTACTACGTGAGCAAGGCCGACACCGAGACCACGATCCTCGAGACGCTGGTCGCGAACTTCGACAAGCAGGCGACGAAGGCGGGGTTGGCCACGTCCGCGGATCCATATCGGACCGTCACGATTGCATCGCTGATCCAGACCGAAGCCAAGCTCGACGTCGATCGCCCGCTCATCGCCGCGGTGGTGGAGAACCGGCTCCGCGACCGCATGCCGCTGCAGATCGACGCGACGCTCCTCTACGCCCGCGGGAGCCGGGTCGGACCGATCACCGACGCCGACTACCAGCGCGACTCGCCCTACAACACGTACCGCAACCAGGGCCTGCCGCCGACGCCGATTTCGACGGTGACCGCCGCGTCGCTGCAGGCCGCTCTCCATCCCGCCCAGGTCCCGTACAAGTACTACGTGCTCAGCAACGCGAACGGGAAGCACGCGTTCGCGACCACCTACGCCGAGCACCAGCGCAACGTCGAGGCCGCACGCCAGAAGGGCCTGCTGAAGTGAGCGACGTGGTCGGCATCTCCGGCGAGACCCGCCTCGCCGCGGTGATCGGCGACCCGGTGCGGCACTCGCGCTCGCCCGCGATCCACAACGCGGCCTACGCCGCGACCGGGCTCGACCGGGTGTTCCTCGCGCTCGAGGTGCGTGAGGGCCACGGCTTCGACGCGGTGCGTGCGATGCCGGTGCTCGGCATCGACGGCTTCAGCGTCACCATGCCGCACAAGGCGGACGCGGCCCGGGCCTGCGACGAGCTCAGCGCGGACGCGTCGGCGCTCGGCGCGGTCAACACCGTCGTCCGGCGCGACGGCTCGCTGTGGGGCGACTCGACCGACGGCGAAGGGTTGCTGCGGAGTCTGGCGGACGCGGCGCTGGACGTCGCCGGCCGGACGGTGCTCGTGCTCGGGGCCGGCGGCGCGGCCCGGGCGGCCGTGCTCGCCCTGGGTCGGGCCGGCGCGCGGGTCACGGTCGCGGCCCGCCGGTCGGGCGCCGCCCGCGCCGCGGCCGACCTGGCGCCGGGCGCGGACGCGATCGACCTCGGTGCGGCCGTGAGCGGAGACTTCGAGGTCGTGCTCAACGCGACGCCGCTCGGGATGGGCGGCGAGATCCTCCCGGTCGAGCCGCCCGGCCCCGGGCAGTGGGCGGTCGACCTGATCTACCACCCGTCGGACACGCCGTTCCTGGTCGCCGCTCGGGCGCGGGGCGCCCACGGCGTCGGCGGGATCGGGATGCTCGTGCACCAGGCCGCGCTCGGCTTCGAGGCGATGACCGGGGTCCCGGCGCCGCTCGAGGTGATGCGCCGGGCGGCTCAATGATCGCCCTCCGGCTGCCGACATAGGGACGACGCCGGAGGGCGCCCGACGACCGACGTCGGGAGATCGCCCTCCGGAGATCTTCGAAACCAGGCCGGAGGGCGCCCGACGACCGACGTCGGGAGATCGCCCTCCGGAGATCTTGGGGAAGCCGTGGGTCTTCAGGGCACGCTCGACACGTTCTCGCTGGCCGAGATCCTCGGCCTGATCGAGCGGGCGCGCCACAGCGGAGCGCTCCTGGTCGAGGGCCCCGACGGCCGCGGGGCGCTCTACACCGCGGCCGGGCGGTTCTGTGCCGGCGAGGCCGCCGACTACGCCGGGCCGGTCGAGGACCGCCACGCGCTCGACGTGCGCCTGATCGACGTGTGCTTCCACCTGATGCGGTTCGGCAGCGGGTCGTTCGAGTTCATCGCCGACCAGACGCCACCCTGGACCGCGGAGCGGGCGACCGACATCGGCCCGATCGTCGAGACCGTCGAGCACATCGTCCGGGCCTGGCCCGCGGTCGAGGCGGTGCTCCCGAGCTTCGACGTCCGCCCCGAGCTCGCCGACGAGCTGCCCGAGGAGTCCCTGACCCTGTCCCGGACCGCGTTCAAGGTGTTCGCCCTGATCGACGGGGCGCGGACCGTCCGCCAGATCGCACGCGAGGTGGGCCACAGCGTGGTCGAGGTCGGGCCGGTGCTGAAGGAGCTCATCGACCACGGCGCGGTGCGGATCCTCTCGGGCGACCGGATCCCGGACCGCGATGAGGCGGTGCCGCCGACCCCGGAGCTGATCCTTCCTCCTGGCGCGATCCACGTCGCCCGCGAGGCGAGCGCGACCACCGGCGGCGAGTCGATCGAGATGGTGACGAGCCTCCCCGACCCCGGTGCCGCGCTCGATGCCGACGCGCTCGGCCGGGAGCGGGCGGTGCTCGCGGCCCGCGCCGGGCTCGACGACCCCGGCCCCGTCCCGACCGCCGACGACGAGCCCGAGCCGGAGGCCGCCGCGCCGGGCGAGCCCGAGGACGGGGAGCTGACCGGCTCGGAGATCACGAGCGACCGGGGTGCCCTCCTGCGGCTCTTCTCCGGGTTGCGCGACCAGAGCTGACCGCCTCGTCCGAGATCTCCGCCGCTCGATTGCCGGATCGCGGTCTCCGGGCGAGCGGCGCCTCTCCGAAGATCTCCGCCGCTCGATTGCCGGGCCGCGGTCTCCGGGCGAGCGGCGGCGGCAAATTGCCCGTTCCCATGAGATCTACAGAGACCCCCCAAACCCGCCGATAGCCCCCGGAAGGGCAAGGAACGCCTCGCCCGCGGAGGATTCCGGTGTCGGACGGCGCACAACTCGGGACGTTGCTGCTGGCGCGTGGCCTGATCGTGCAGGCCCAGCTCGACGCGGCGCTGGCCGAGCAGGCGACGAGCGGCAAGGCGCTCGGCCGGGTCCTGATCGAGCACGGTCACATCTCCGAGACCGACCTGGTCCGGACCCTCGCCGAGCAGGTCGGGCTCGAGTTCGTCGATCTCTCCGAGCGCGCGGTCGACCCGTCGGTCGCCGGCCTGATCCCCGAGCACCTGGCCCGCAAGTACCAGGCCCTGCCGGTCGGCTGGGACGACGACGGCCGGTTGACCGTCGCGATGGGCGACCCGTCCAACGTGTTCGCGGTCGACGACATCCGCGCGCTGACCGGTGCCGACATCTACACGGTCGTCGCGACCGCGGGTCAGCTGCAGGATGCGATCGACCGCTTCCACCGGCTCGACGGCGAAGTCGACACGATGGCCCAGGAGGCCGCCGACGAGCTGGGCGACGGCGACGACCTCGCGAACGTCAGTGAAGTCATCGAGGACGCGCCGATCGTCAAGTTCGTGAACCTCCTGATCACGCAGGCGGTGCAGGACCGCGCGTCGGACATCCACGTCGAGCCGGCCGAGCGCGACCTCCGCATCCGGTTCCGCATCGACGGCGTGCTCCACGAGGTCATGCACTCGCCGAAGTCGATCCAGGCGGGCGTCATCAGCCGGCTCAAGGTGATGTCCGAGATGAACATCGCCGAGCGGCGCATCCCCCAGGACGGCCGGATGTCGCTGACCGTGGGCGGCAAGCCGATGGACCTGCGGGTCGCCACGCTGCCGACGGTCTTCGGGGAGAAGGTCGTCATGCGGATCCTGGACAAGGGCCAGGCGCTGTTGAGCATGGACGACCAGGGGTTCCTGCCCGACGTGCTCGAGCGCTACGAGACCTCGTACCGCAAGCCCTACGGCACGATCCTCGTCACCGGGCCGACCGGGTCGGGGAAGTCCACGACGCTCTACGCGACGCTGAACATCCTCAACGACGTGTCGCGGAACATCATCACGATCGAGGACCCGGTCGAGTACCGGCTCCCCGGCATCAACCAGATGCAGATCAACGGGCGCGCCGGCCTCTCGTTCGCGGCCGCGCTGCGGTCGATCCTGCGCGCCGACCCGGACGTCCTCCTCGTCGGTGAGATCCGTGACCGCGACACCGCGACGATCGCGGTCGAGGCGTCGCTGACCGGTCACCTCGTGCTCACCACGCTGCACACCAACGACGCGGCATCGACCCCGCAACGGCTCGTCGAGATGGGCGTCGAACCCTTCCTCGTGACCAGCGCGCTCGACTGCGTGCTCGCGCAACGCCTGGCCCGCAAGCTCTGCGACCGGTGCAAGGAGCAGTACCAGCCGTCCGAGGCCGAGCTCATCGAAGCCGGCTGGCCGATGGAGCAGATCGACGGCACCGACTGGCCCGTCCTGAGCCGGGCGGTCGGCTGCAGCGGCTGCGGCCGGACCGGCTACCGGGGCCGCTTCGCCCTCCACGAGGTGCTGCTCGTGACCGAGGAGATCGAGAAGCTGATCATCGAGCGCCGCTCGACCGACGACCTGAAGAAGGTCGCGGTCATGGAGGGCATGGTCCCGCTGCGCTCGGACGGGCTCCGCAAGGTCGCCCTCGGCGTGACCAGCCTCGAAGAGGTCTTCCGGGTCGTCACCTGACCCGGACGCCACGCTGGGGCGCCACCGCGCCGGGGCGGCTCCGGCGGCGCTTCAGGCCTGTCCCGATTGCGCCGATAGAGGCCGGAGGAGGCAATCCATGCTCTCGAGCCAATCCCGCGTCCTGGGCGAGTTCCTGATCGAGCGTCACGTGCTGTCCCGTGACGATCTCGCCATCGCCACCGCCGAGTCGCGCCGCACCGGGGACCCGCTGCCCGCGGTGCTGCACCGCAACGGGCTGGTCGGCGAGAAGGACCTCAGCGCGGCGATCGCCGAGACCGTCGGCCTGCGCTTCGTCGACTTCACCGAGTACCCGCTGCACCCGGATGCCGCCACGACGATCCCCGAGATCGTGTCGCGCGACCGGGTCGCGATCGGCGTGGGCTTCGAGGGCACCAAGCTCGTCGTCGCGTTCGCGGACCCCGGTGACGACTCCGCGGTCCAGGCGGTCGGCACCGCCACCGGCTACGAGGTCATCCCCGCGGCGGCGAGCCGGTACGAGATCCTGCACGCGATCGACTCCGTCTTCGGCCCCGACCGCAGCAGCGCGCCGAGCCTCGAGCGGCCCGTGGAGCCCGGTCTGGGCGAGGAGCCCGAGGGCCTCCACGTCAACGAGCTCCTCGCGATGCTGCTCGAGCTGAAGGGTTCGGACCTCCACCTGACCGCGGGCAGCCCGCCGGTCATCCGGGTCCACGGGGAGCTGCGCGTCGTTCCGGACGTCGAGGCGATCAACGGCTCGGACATCCGCGAGATGATCTACGCGATCCTCACGCAGAAGCAGCGTGAGCGCTTCGAGAACGACCTCGAGCTCGACTGCTCGTACACGCTCCCCGGCAAGAGCCGCTTCCGGATGAACGTGTTCCTGCAGCGTGACTCGGTCGGCGCGGTGCTCCGGGCGATCCCCTACGAGATCGTCGACTTCGACGTCCTCGGCCTGCCCCCGTCGGTGAAGCAGTTCGCCGAGCTCCCACGTGGGCTCGTGCTCGTCACCGGGCCGACCGGTTCGGGCAAGAGCACGACGCTCGCATCGCTCGTCGACATCGTGAACCGCACCAAGGCCCTCCACATCATGACCGTCGAGGACCCGATCGAGTTCCTCCACACCCACAAGCGCGCCGTGGTCAACCAGCGCGAGGTCGGCGAGGACACGCACTCGTTCGCGGAGGCGCTGCGTCACGTCCTGCGTCAGGACCCCGACGTGATCCTGGTCGGGGAGATGCGCGATCTCGAGACGATCTCGACCGCGCTCACCGCGGCGGAGACCGGCCACCTCGTGTTCGCGACCCTCCACACCCAGGACGCGCCACAGTCGATCGACCGCATCATCGACGTGTTCCCGTCCCACCAGCAGCAGCAGATCCGGGTGCAGCTCGCGTCGTCGCTCCAGGGGATCTGCACGCAGCAGCTGCTGCGCACGTCGGACGGCTCCGGGCGGGCGGTGGCGGCCGAGGTGCTCGTCGCGACGCCCGCGGTCCGCAACCTCATCCGCGAGGGGAAGATCTACCAGATCTACTCGCTCATGCAGGCGGGCGGGAAGTTCGGCATGGTCACCATGGACCAGAACCTCGCGAAGCTCGTGCAGTCGGGCACGGTCACGCTCGAGAGCGCGCTGGAGCGCTGCACGAACGAGGAAGACCTGCGCCGGCTCATCCAGAGCCCGAGCTGGGCCGCCTGATGCCGACCACGTTCGCGTACAAGGTCCGCGACCAGAGCGGCAAGATCGTCGAGGGCTCGCTCGAGGCCGACGACCAGACCCTCGTCATCGGCAAGCTCCGCCAGATGGGGTACACGCCGGTCGCGATCGAGGAGAAGTCCTCGAAGTCGTTCAGCGCGGACGTGAAGATCCCCGGGCTCGGCGGGAAGGTGAAGCTCAAGAGCCTCGCCGTCTTCTCTCGGCAGTTCGCGACGATGATCAACTCGGGGCTCTCGTTGATCCGGGCGCTGGCGATCCTCACCGAGCAGACCGAGGACCCGAAGCTCGCCGGCGTCGCCGGCGAGGTCCGGCTCGACGTCGAGCGGGGGTCGTCGCTGTCGGCCGCCCTCGGCCGCCACCCGAAGATCTTCAACCACCTCTACATCGCGATGGTGAAGTCCGGTGAGGCCGGCGGCGCCCTCGACTCGGTGCTGATCCGGCTGGCCGACACGATCGAGAAGCAGGTCGAGCTACGTCGCAAGATCAAGTCGGCCATGACCTACCCGATCGTGGTGCTCGCGATCTGCTCGGTCATCGCCACCGCGATGCTCCTGCTCATCGTTCCGCAGTTCAAGAACATCTACGCCGACCTCGGCGGGACGCTCCCACTCCCGACGCGCATCCTGATCTCGGTCTCCGACCTGCTGAAGACGTTCTTCCCGGTGTTCATCCTCCTCGGTGTCGGGGCCTTCTTCCTCTTCCGCAAGTGGTCGCGCTCGGACGCGGGCCGGCCGAAGTGGGATGCGTTCAAGCTGCGGGTCCCGGTGTTCGGAGTGCTGACCCGCAAGGCGTCGCTTGCGCGGTTCTCGCGCACGCTCTCCGCGCTCACGCGCTCGGGTGTCGGCATTCTCGAGGCGCTCGACATCGTGGCCGAGACCTCCGGCAACGAGGTCATCGCGACGGCCGTGCGCGACACCCAGGGTGCGGTCAAGCGCGGCGACACGCTGTCGCGTCCGCTCGAGCAGCACGAGGTCTTCCCGCCGATGGTCGTGCAGATGATCTCGGTCGGTGAGGAGACGGGCGCGCTCGACGAGATGCTCGACAAGATCGCGGACTTCTACGACCAGGAGGTCTCCGCGACCGTCGACGCGCTCACGTCGCTCATCGAGCCACTGCTGATCTGCCTGATGGGCGTGATCGTCGGCGGCATGATCATCAGCCTCTACCTCCCGATGTTCAACATCATCAAGCTGATCAAGTAGGCGAACAACGCACGGCAGGTCCCATCAAGAAGGGACCGCTGCACCTGTTCACCGAATCCTCGCCTGGTAGAGGTCAAGTCGCGTCGGTGAACGGCCGACGCAAAGCGCCATGCCCCGACGTGGTGAAGAACGGCCAGATATCGACGACGAGGCCAAGGAGCGGATGGCCGCGATGTCGGGCCGCTACCGTCTGCCCCTCGGCAACTTCCTGGGGGACCAATGGCAGGGACACCGGCAGGTTGGTACGCCGACCCACTAGCTAGGCACGAGCACCGGTACTGGGATGGGTCGGCGTGGACTGAGAACGTCGCGACGGCTGGCATGGCCAGCACCGACCCGCTTGACGCTGGCGCGGAGCCGACTGTTCAGCAAGAGCCGGTAGACGGCTCGGCTCCCGGCGCGGCGGTGCCGATGGTGACGACGTCCAACCGAAGGACGGGCTGGCGGGCGTTGCCCGTGTGGGCATGGGCGGTCGTCGGAGCCATCGTCTTGTTCGTCGGCATCGGCGCGGCCGGTGCTGCGACAGGTGGGAACGACTCGTCCACGACGCACCACGCGCCAGCAGCATCGTCGTCGGTACCAAGTACTCATGCGTTGGTGACGAGCACGACGACGAGCACCACGACGACCACGACGGTTCCGCCAACGACGACGACGACGGTCTACGTCCCCCCGCCCACTGCGCCACCTGCGACGTTTGCACCAGCGCCTCCTCCGGTCAGCTGTCCGAACGGGAGCTACGTGAACTCATCCGGCAACACGGTGTGCAGCCCCTACACACCACCCGGGGGCGGTGCTCCGCCAGGTGCCACTGCCAAGTGCACCGACGGGACCTACTCGTCCTCGCAGCATCGTTCGGGAACGTGCTCGGGCCACGGTGGTGTCGCGCAATGGCTGTGACGCAGTGAACCGTGGTGGCTGGAGCTGGCGACGCCAGTTCGGCGTCACCGCCGCGAAACGGCGCGTCTCGCGGGCAACCGGTGTCCCGTGGACGCGCTCAGGTCGTCAACGCAAGGTCGGCGGCCTGTTCTGGAAGCTCTTCAAGTAGACGCGCCACGTTGAAGCCTTCGTGCGCAGACGCTCGAGCGCGCCGGCACCTCATTCCAGGTCAGCGACGTGCATCACCGGCATCGCCACGGCTCGCTCGTGGGCTCGGCGCGGCTACGATCTCGGCGTGCGGAGTCGCCGAGGCAGGGCAGTGGCATTGGTCGCGCTGGTCGGTGTCGCCCTGCTGCTGGCCGGCTGTGACCAGGCAGATCACGCCGCTGCGACGAAGCACCACCACGCCGAGGTCGCGAGCGCGACGTCGTCCACGACGGTGACGTCG
>DASXYP010000103.1:0-25913 GCA_036502405.1 Acidimicrobiia bacterium | reverse complement strand
ATGAACACGAGGCGCTCGCGTCCGTCATCGTCGATGCCGACCGGCAACGACGCGCCCTCGAAGCCGGTGTGTCTCACCGCCCGGAGGAACGCATGGATCGAACCCGTGTGCGGACCCGACGGGCGAAGAACGTGCGGACCGACGCGGACGACCTGGCCGGCGTTCGCGAGCCCTCCATCGAGCTGCTGCTCAGCCACGCCGCCACTCTGACAGACGAAGCGGCAGCGACGGTACGAAGCCCACCGAGTCGGAGTTTTTTCGGTACGCGATCGCGTCGTCATGGCAACGCGATCCATGACCGAAAGGAGCGCGCCGGCCCGGGCCACGGGATCGGCACGACCACAAGCACGCCCACAACCTGCGCATCGTCGGCGAAGGGACGCGACGGCACTTCGTCCCTGCGCCGGGTGCGGCCGATCGCACCGCCCGATTCGCGCTCCGCGCCGATGCGGAAGCGTCGCGTGGGGCCCCGTGTAGTCTCGCCGCCGTGAGCCACGAGCCCGGGCTACCGGCCTTCGCCGACACTGGATCCTCCTTCGTCGACCTCCTGCGGAAGGTCGCGCCGGAGGCACTGCCACCGTCCGTGATGGGGCAGGGGAGCGGTGGCTTCGAGATCACGCACGGCACGACCGTCGTCGCGATCCGATGCGCGGGCGGCGTCGTGATGGCGGGGGACCGGCGGGCGACCGCGGGCTACTCGATCGCGAACCGCCGGATCGAGAAGGTCTTCGCCGCCGACGAGCTGTCGGGCGTCGCGATCGCAGGGGCTGCGGGCCCGGCGGTCGAGATGGTCCGGCTGTTCCAGGTGCAGCTGCAGCACTACGAGAAGGTCGAAGGCGAGCAGCTCTCGCTCGAGGGCAAGGCCAACCAGCTCGCGCAGATGGTGCGCGCGAACCTCCCGGCGGCCATGCAGGGCTTCGTCGTCGTCCCGCTCTTCGCGGGCTACGACAACCGCCGGCAGGTCGGCCGCGTGTTCAGCTTCGACGCGGCGGGCGGCAAGTACGAGGAAGCCGACTACCAGGCCAACGGCTCCGGCGGAGTCCACGCCCGCAACTGGATCAAAGCCGGATGGCACGAGGGTCTGAGCGCCGACGACGCGACCGACCTCGCGATCCGCGCGCTGTTCGCCGCCGCGGACGAGGACGTCGCGACCGGCGGCCCCGACCTCGTGCGCGGGATCTACCCGAACGTCGCGGTCATCGACGCCGACGGGTTCGCCGCGCTGGACGACCAGGCCGTCGCCAACCGCGCCCAGGCACTTCTCGGCGGCGCCGAACGCGGCGGCAACGAGACGCAGGGACCGCCGGCCGCTGACGACGAGGCCTAGGTCATGAGCCAACCGTTCTACGTCTCGCCCGAGCAGGTCATGAAGGACCGGGCGGACTACGCCCGGAAGGGAATCGCCCGGGGCCGCAGCCTGGCCGCGCTCGAGTGCGCCGACGGCGTCCTGCTGCTCGCCGAGAACCCGAGCCGCACGCTGTTCAAGATCAGCGAGCTCTACGACCGCATCGCATTCGCGGGCGTCGGGAAGTACAACGAGTTCCAGAGCCTGAAGATCGGCGGCGTCCGGCTCGCCGATCTCAAGGGCTACCAGTACTCGCGCGAGGACGTCACCGCGAACGGCATCGCCAACGCGTACGCGCAGACCCTGGGCCAGGTCTTCACCCACGAGATGAAGCCGTACGAGGTCGAGATCCTCGTCGCCCAGGTGAGCATGGACGCCGCCGAGCCCAACGAGCTGTTCCGGATCCTCTACGACGGCACGGTCATCGACGAGCACAGCTTCACCGTGCTCGGAGGCCAGGCCGAGACGATCACGGAGGTGCTCCGCCAGGCCTACGAGCCGGGACTGGACCTGGCTGCGGCCACGCGGCTGGGCGCCCGGGTGCTCGGCGAGGACCAGCAGACGGCACCACCGGCGGACCAGCTCGAGGTCGCGCTGCTCGACCGCAATCGGCCGCACCGCACGTTCCGCCGCATCAAGGGCGCCGAGCTCGAAGCTCTCCTGGCCGACTGAACCGCCAGCAGGCCGCGGTCACTCGTCGCCGTCGTCGAGCTCACCCGCGGCACGCTCGATCTCGCGCAGCTGCTGCGCACCGGCCGTGGTCGCGTGCTGGACGACCCACGACGCCGGGTGCTCGGCACCGTCGGTGAAGAACTGGCGGTCCCACGCCTCCCAGGGCGTGAGCTCGGCGCGTGACGCGATCGCGTCCGCGGCAGTGGTGATGCCGTCGAGCACCTCGCCGAGGTCGGTGGCCGCAGCCGCGCCCGGTCGCGGCTCGGAGGCGCCGAGGTCCGGGAGCTGCACCCCGGGGTCGTCCAAGACCCGGGGGAGAGCGCGTGCGAGGTCGGTGAGCAGGTCGCGCACCCAGGCCGCCCGGTCGAGCACCGACGGCGTCGCCGGGTCGGAGACCGTGGCCAGTCGGTCGGCGGGCACCGCGGTCAGTGCCTCACGGAAGCGGCGCGGGAACGTGCGCAGCGCAAGGATCGCGTCGGGCACGCTGATCGACGCTTCGGGGATGCCGCCCGTCGGGCTCGAAGCCATCAGACGATGGAGCGCACGAGCGGCGCCACGGCCGCCACGACGACCGCGACCAGGACGATCCAGAACGGCCAGGTGAGCGGGCGACGGCGCGACGGCGGCTCCGGGAGCTCGGTCGCGTCGTCGACGGCGTTCGCGAGGAGCACGAGCTGCGCGTCCTCGGCCTGGTCGGTGGGCACGAACACGTCGATGCGCGCCATGTCACCCACCGTGAACCCGTAGGGCGAGTCCAGCGCGCCGCGCAGCTCGGCGTCGATCCCCTCGTCGTAGAGCCGCGCCGCGAGGACCCGCGCCGCGAACGACCCGCAGACCGACGTCAGCTGCTCCATGGCCGCCACACAGCCATCGTAGGCTCGCCGATCTGCGAATCCCAGGTGCGCCCGCACCCGTCGCTCGGCGCCCGTCGCTCGAGGCCCGTCGCTCAAGGCCGATCGACCCGCTGCCGACGAACTCCGGTCGACGCCCGCCCACCCGTTGCACTGCACCCCGACCCGGAGAACTTCCATGACCAGGCGAAGCCTGCGTGTGCTGACCGTGGGGGTGCTCGCGGCCGCGCTCCTGGTGATGGGCGCCGGGTTCCCGGCCGAGCAGGTGCCGGCCAGGCACTGGGCGAAGAGCGTCTGCACCGAGGTCGGCATCTGGGTGCAGACCGCGCGATCCGGCGCGTCGGCCCTGAACGGCCAGGCGAGCACGAGCGCGAACCTCCCGAACGTCAAGCACGCCCTCGTGCAGTACCTCGGCGCCACCGAGGACGCGACGCGGACGGTGGTCGAGCGCCTCCATGCGGCCGGCCACCCCGCCACGCCGCAGGGCACGCAGGCCGCCGCCGGGCTGACCAAGGGGTTCGGGCGGATCGAGAGCGCACTGAAGGGCTTCGAGCACGATGCCCGGGCGGTCCCCACCGGCCGGCCCGCGGTCACACTCGCCCGGCTCGAGGCACTCCAGACCAAGATCAACACGAAGCTGGGCGCGCTCAACCAGGCGATCGGCAACCTGAGCCGGTTCGACCCCGGGCACAAGATCCAGAAGGCGTTCCGGGCCACGCCGGCCTGCCAATCCCTGAGCTGAGCCGACGCGGGTTCGGACGCGGGCCACTCACCGGTACGCTGCTCGCATGGAACGCCGCATCTTCGGGCTCGAGAACGAGTACGGGGTCACGTGCACGCTCCGTGGTCAACGCCGGCTGAGCCCGGACGAGGTCGCGCGGTACCTGTTCCGCCGTGTCGTGAGCTGGGGGCGTTCGAGCAACGTGTTCCTGGAGAACGGCGCGCGCCTCTACCTCGACGTGGGCAGCCACCCCGAGTACGCCACGCCCGAGTGCGACTCGATCGCCGACCTCGTCGTGCACGACAAGGCGGGGGAGCGGATCCTCGAGGGTCTCGTGCACAGCGCCGAGCAGCGGCTGCGCGAAGAGGGCATCCGGGGTGAGGTGTTCCTGTTCAAGAACAACACCGACTCCGCGGGCAACTCCTACGGCTGCCACGAGAACTACCTCGTGGAGCGCGACGGCGACTTCGGCAAGTTCACCGACGTCCTGATCCCGTTCCTCGTCTCCCGCCAGATCTACGCGGGTGCGGGCAAGGTGCTCCAGACGGCTCGCGGCGCCATGTACTGCGTCGCGCAGCGGGCCGAGCACATCTGGGAGGGCGTCTCGAGCGCCACGACCCGGTCCCGGCCCATCATCAACACCCGGGACGAGCCCCACGCCGACGCAGAGCGCTTCCGGCGCCTCCACGTGATCGTGGGCGACTCCAACATGAGCGAGTACACGACGTTCCTCAAGGTCGGGACGTCGTCGATCCTGCTGCGGATGCTCGAGGAGGACCCGAGCCCGTGGCGCGACCTCACCCTCGAGAACCCGATCCGCGCCATCCGCGAGATCAGCCACGACATCACGTGCCGGCGCCGGGTGCGACTGGCCAACGGCCGTGAGCTGTCGGCGGTCGAGATCCAGAGCGAGTACCTGAACCGCGCGCTGCGCTTCGCCAAGCGCCGCGGGCTCACACCACTCGAGCAGCAGGCGCTCGAGATGTGGGAGCACGTGATGGTCCACCTCGAGTCGGATCCGTTGAAGCTCTCCCGCGAGATCGACTGGGTGATCAAGTACCACCTCATCGAGGCGTACCGCGAGAAGCACGACCTTCCGCTGACCCACCCACGGGTCGCGCTCCTGGACCTCGCGTACCACGACGTCAGCCGGCCGCGGTCGCTCTACTACCTGCTGGAGCGCCGGGACCAGGTCGACCGCACGGCGATCGACAAGGACATCGACATCGCGATGGACACACCTCCGCAGACGACTCGGGCACGCCTGCGCGGTGCGTTCATCAAGAAGGCCAAGGAGCGCAAGCGCGACTACACGGTCGACTGGGTACACCTGAAGCTCAACGACCAGGCCCAGCGCACGGTCCTGTGCAAGGACCCCTTCAAGTCGCGCGACGAGCGCGTGGAGCGTCTCATCGCGTCCCTCTAGGTCGGTGCTCGCTCGTCTGCGGGCGTGCTTCCGCGGTGCGACGCTCGCGCCTCCCGCTCGTATCCGACCGAACGACCTGGGGATAGCCCCTCCGTCCTCGAGGTCGGTGCTCGCTCGTCCGAGGGAGGCAGGCGCGACCGCCACGCTCGCGCCGCCCGCTCGTGTCCGACTGCCGACGGGGAGATGGCCCTTGCGTCTGTTCGCGCGGCGAGAAGCGTCCACGCGTAGCCTCACCGGATGCCGTCGTTCCGGACCGGACAGGTCGTGCGGGTGCTCCAGGAGCGGGCCGGGCTGCAGCGCGTCGAGGTCGACCTCGGCACCGGACCCGAGCGCGCGTACGTGCTCACCGAGCTGACGGGCACCGTCGCGGTCGGTGACCGGGCCGTGGTGAACACCACCGCGGTCGAGCTCGGCCTCGGCACCGGCGGCTGGCACGTCGTGCACTGGAACCTCGAGCGCGAGGAGTGGTCGGAGAAGGGCCCGGGCCACATCATCAAGGCCCGCTACACGAGCCTGCAGGCCGACGTCGGCAGCGCCGAGGAGCACCTCGACCCCGAGCTCGCCGACGTGGACTCGATCGACGGCATCCCGGTCGTCGCCGCGGCACTGCACAGCCAGCTCCCCGCGGTCGCCGTCGCGTTCAAGGACCGGCGGCCGGACGCGCGGCTCGCCTACGTCATGACCGACGGCGCCGCGCTGCCCCTCGCGCTGTCCGACCTCGTCGCGGACCTCCGGGCGCGCGAGCTCCTCGACACCACCGTCACCTGCGGCCACGCGTTCGGCGGCGACCTGGAGGCGGTCTCGGTGTACTCCGCGCTCGCGGTCGCCCGCCACGTCGCCCGCGCCGACGCCGCGGTCGTCGTGATGGGCCCGGGCATCGTCGGCACCGGCACCCGGCTCGGATTCAGCGGCATCGAGGTCGGGCCGGTCCTCGACGCGGCCACCGGCCTCGGCGGGGACCCGATCGCGTGCTTGCGGATCTCCTTCGCCGACGAGCGGCCCCGGCACCAGGGCGTGTCGCACCACACGCTGACCACCCTTCGCGTCGCGTGTCGCAGCCGCGTGACGGTGGCCCTCCCGGCGGTCGGCGGGGAGCGCGAGGCCCGCATCCGCGCCGAGCTCGACGAGGCGGGCATCGGTGCGCGCCACGCGATCGTCGGTGTCGACCCGATCGACGTGGTCGCGCGCTTCGCGGAGCTCGGGCTGCAGATCAGCTCCATGGGCCGGCCCGCCGCCGAGGACCCGGTGCTGTTCGAGGCAGCCGCCGCGGCCGGAGTCCTCGCGGCCGAACGCGCGCGCCTCTAGTGGTGCGTCTGGTGATGGACGGGAAGGGCAGGCCGAAACGTGCGCGTCAGTCGCAAGGACGCAGGACGAAGGCGCAGTGGGCTGCTGCGTCGAGGACGAGGACACCGCGAGCGTCGTCACCGGCCGGCGTGACCCCCCGCGGCGGTCGCCGGACGCACCGTTAGCATTCCGGGACCTCATGGACGACGCCCCGGACCGCCGCGAACGGCTCCTGAACCTCCTGGCCGCACTGCTCGAGACGCGGGGTGGCCTGACGCGCGACGAGATCGTCACCAACTCCTCACTCGGCTACCCCGAGGCGCCGGAGTCCGCGCGCAAGGCGTTCGAGCGCGACAAGGCCAGCCTGCGGGCGATGGACGTCCCCGTGCGCGAGGAGGTCCGGGGCAACGAGTCGCGCTACCGGGTCGACCCGAAGGAGTACTACCTGCCCGATCTGGACCTGGACGAGGCCGAGCTCGAGGCGCTGCACGTCGCGGTCACCGCGATCGGCCTCGGAGGCGGCGGCGGTGAGGGCGCGGGCGCGCTGATGAAGCTCGGCGGCCTCGAGGGCAGCGGCGGCATGCCGGTGGCCGAGCTCCCGGTCGTGGACGCGCTCGCCCCGCTGTTCGATGCGTCACGCCACCGCGCCGCGGTGGCGTTCGAGTACCGGGGGCGGGCGCGCCGGGTCGAGCCGTGGGGCCTGACGTCGAAGTTCGGGCGGTGGTACCTGATCGGCTACGACCGCGACGCGGGCGAGATGCGGGTGTTCCGGGCCGACCGGATCGACGGTGACGTCGTTGCCGGCGAGCCGGCGGCGTTCCGGGTGCCGGACGACTTCCGGGCGGACGTGTACCTCGCCGACCAGCCCTGGGAGTACGGGCAGGGCCGCGCCACCCGGGTCCGGGTGCGGATCGACGCCGGCCACCACGCGGACCTGGCCGAGCAGCTGCCGGCGGGGACCCCGATCGAGCACGAGCCGGACGGGTCCGCCGTCGTCGAGCTGTCGGTGGTCAACGACGCCGGCCTGCGGAGCTTCGTGCTCGGCTACCTCGAGCACGCGGAGGTGCTCTCCCCACCGGAGGCGCGCGCCGCGTTCACCGAGTGGCTCGAGCAGATCGCGGCCGGCACCCCGTGAACGAGGTGGCGGGATGAGCCCGCGCCGGGAGGCCGAGTCCGACCTGCAGCGGGTGCTGGCGATGGTCCCGTGGCTCGCGACGCACAGCGGGGTCCCCAAGGCGGAGGTCGCGGCGCGCTTCGGCGTCACTCTCGAGCAGCTGGAGCGCGACCTCGGCCTCATCATGATGGTCGGTGTGCCGCCCTACTCGCCGGGCGACTACATCAACATCGACTATGAGGGCGACACCGTCGACGTCTGGTTCGCGCCCTACTTCACGCGACCGCTGCGGCTCACCGCGGCCGAGGGGTTCGCGCTGCTCGCCGCGGGACGCGCGCTGCTGGCGGTGCCGGGGTCGGACGAGCAGGGCCCCCTGGCCACCGCGCTCGACAAGCTCGAGCGGGCCCTCGGCGTGACCGAGGTCGTCGTGGACTTCGCCGCCCCCGAGCACCTGCCGGCCGTGCGCACCGCGGCCGAGCACGGGCAGCGGATCGAGATCGACTACTGGAGCGCGGGGCGCGACGCGCTCACGACGCGCGAGATCGATCCCGGGCCACCGTTCTTCGCGCTGGGGGAGTGGTACACCGACGCGTTCGACCACCTCCGCGGCGAGCCCCGCATGTTCCGCGTCGACCGGGTACGGGCGGTGCGCGAGACCGGCACGACCTTCACACCCGTGCCGGCCGCGGCGCGCGGCACCGTGTACAACCCGCGCCCGGACGACCGGCGGGTCACGCTCGACCTGCCGGAGTCCGCCGCATGGATCGTCGAGAGCTTCCCGGCCGAGTCGGTGGAGGAACGGCCCGACGGGGGTCAGCGGGTCGTGCTGGCGGTGAGCGAGAACGCGTGGCTGGAGCGTCTCTTGCTGCGGGCCGGACCGGAAGCGCGCGTGGTCGGCCCGACCGAGAGCGCGGGGATCGGACCGGCCGCCGCGCGTCGCCTCTTAGCCCGTTATCAGGCGGCGTGACGCCCACCCTGGTACCCACAGGCCGTCCGGCACGTGGAAGGATGAGCGCAGTGGAGCAGCACCGATGAGCGAGCCCCGAGCAAGCCGCGGGCCCAGTCGGGCTGCGAGCGTGGCCGGAGCGGCCCGGCGGCGCAGCCGCCAGGAGCGGAGATGATGAGCGAGCCGGGCGACGAGGCGGTGGGCTCCGCCCTCCCGGGCGCGCGCACGTCGATCGAGGACCGGCCGCTCTCCACCGAGGAGCGGATCGGCGGCAACGGCGGCGGGGGATCGGGCTCCGGCGGCGGTGGTGACGACGGATCGGGCGCGGGGCGCGGCGGACGATCGGGCGGTGCACCGAAGAAGCCCCGCAGCAGCCGCGCCGCGATCGAGTGGGGCATCCTCATCGTCGCCGCGCTGGTCATCGCGATCGTCATCCGGACGTTCGTGTTCCAGGCGTTCTACATCCCGTCGGAGTCGATGGTCCCGACGCTGCGCGTCGGCGACCGCGTGCTCGTGAACAAGCTCAGCTACAAGCTCCACGATCCCCGGCGCGGCGACATCGTCGTCTTCAAGGCCCCGCCTGCGGCCGAGACCGCTGACATCAAGGATCTCGTGAAGCGCCTCGTCGGGCTCCCCGGTGAGACGATCGAGGGCAAGGACGGGCGGATCTTCATCAACGGGAAGGTGCTGAGCGAGCCGTACCTGCCCAAGGACGTGAAGTCCCGCACGTTCGGACCCGAGAAGGTGCCTCCCGACTCGTACTTCATGCTCGGCGACAACCGTCAGTTCTCGAAGGACTCCACGTTCTTCGGCCCGATCAAACGCGACAAGTTCATCGGGCGCGTCTTCATGCGCATCTGGCCGCCGAGCCACCTGGGCTTCCTCTAGCCCGCTCTCGTCCTTCGGGCCGGGCTGACGACCGGTCTCTCGGCGGAACGCTGCGCTCGTCCATCGGCTTCGAGCGCCTGTGCGCCCCGCTTCGCTCTTGTAGCGAACGCGCGGTGACGCGCCTAGGACGCGTCGAGGTCGGCTCCGCCGCTCGTCCATTCGCCGACGGTCGCGACCATGCGGTCGACGCGGTCGCAGTAGATGCCGTCCATGCCCTGGCGGAGCGCGGCGAGGATGTAGCGCGTCTCCTGCGTGTCCCAGGCGAAGGTGCGCAGCTCGAACCGGTGGAACAGCGCCACGAGGCCCTTGGTCCACTCCGAGTGGTGGAGGTTGAGGCAGTCGACGCCCTGGCCCGCGAGGTCGGCGGCGTGGCGTTCCATCGCGGCCGGCGCGACGCGGCTGCGTCCGGGCGAGAAGACGAGCTTCACGTCGGGCGCCTCGTCGCGCAGCTCCGCGAGCAACCGGCGCGACGGTGAGCAGAGCCACAGGCGCCCGGGCGCGCCACCGCCCGCGGCGCGGGCGACCTCGATCATCGGTCGGGCGACCTCGCGGACCTTGCAGTCGACCGAGAGCTCGTAGCCGACACCGCACTGCGCGTACAGGTCCGCGAGGCGCGGCACCCCGGCCTCGGTGAGGGTGGCGGCGTCCGAGTCCGCCACGGAGAGACGCCGGAGGCCCCGCCGCACCTTCTCGTCGTGGGCGAGGACGACCTCGCCGTCGGCCGAGAGCCGGGCGTCGGTCTCGAGCCCGCGCGCTCCGAGGTCGAGCGCGCGGCGAAATGCCGGAAGTGTGTTCTCCGGGAGATCGGCCCGGCCGCCCCGGTGGGCGAACGTGATCACCGCCATGGCGGGATCGTTGCACGGCGACGTCGCGGCCCGCCGCTCATCGGGTCCGCTGCGCCGCTCGGGGCCGCTCCGAGCTACGCACTTCGTGCCCGCTCCGCTCTCCGCTCATCCCGTCTCAAGGGGCCCGGCCGCCCTGCCGATGCATGGACATCCTCACCCCTGAAGGAGTCCTGCTGGTGACGACGATCCGAGCGAATTGCCCGAGCTGCGGGGATGTGCAGCTGCGCGCCGGCGACCTCACCGTGCGCGTCTGCTCGGACGACGAGCAGGGTTCGTACTGCTTCCAGTGCCCGACCTGTGCGCAGGCCGTGGCCAAGGACGCGAGCCGGCGGATCGTCGACCTGCTCGTGTCCTCAGGCGTCCGCATGGAGGTCTGGCGGATGCCGGCCGAGCTGGCCGAGGTGCATCACGGCGACCCGCTCTCGCCCGACGACCTGCTCGACTTCCACCTCCTCCTGGGAAGCGACGGCTGGTTCGACGACGTCGAGGACATGGTCCGTCGATCGATGCCCCGGTAGGGTGACCCCGTGAACGGCCTGTGGTTCGCCATCCTCGTGATCGCCGTGCTCGGCGCGGTGCTGCTGGCCCGCTCGCTGCGCGACGTCCGGGACGAGGTCGCCCGGACCGTCGACTCGTTCACGAAGTTCCAGACGACGCTCGGTCCCATCCTCGCCGTCCTCCGCGACGAAACAGGAGAGGTGGCGCGCCGGGTGGAGCTCGGCCGTCCGGGATCGGCTCCGCCCCGGGGCTAATCTCAGCCCAGCAGGGACCGCCGCACCGGGAAAGGAGCCTGATGCCCCAGGTCGGCCCGGCCGAGATCCTGGTCATCCTGCTCGTGGGCCTGCTCGTCTTCGGGCCCAAGCGGCTGCCCGAGATCGGGCGGCAAGTCGGTCGCGCCATGCGTGAGGTCAAGAAGATCCAGGAGACCGTGAAGGGCGAGCTGGACCAGGTCCTGCACCTCCACGAGGACGACGAGGCCTCGCCGCCGGCGTACTCGCCGACCGAAGCCTCGATCACCGTGCCCGACGCCACCCCGGCGCTGCCGCCACCGGCCGCCCCGGCGCCCGGGGCGTCCGCCCCGGCACCGCACGCGCAGTCCCGCTTCCGGACTCCCGCCGGCTCCACCCCGGACCCGCCGGCCCCCAACGGGGGGAACTCCAACGGGACGACGGCCAATGGTTCGGCGGCCAACGGTTCGGCCGCCCGCAACGCGACCGCCCCGCCCGGCGCCCGCCCCCCGTCGCGCTTCCGGGCCCCCGGGCCACGCCCGACGACCTGACCCCCGCCCATGGCCATCATCGGACTCCGACGCAAGGGGAAGCGTTCGCGCTCGCGCGACGGGCAGATGCCCGTCATGGACCACCTCGCCGAGCTACGCAACCGGATCCTGGTCTCCGCGCTCGCAGTGACGCTCGCCGCGATCGTCATGTTCTTCTTCTCGAACGCGGTGATCCACTTCCTCGTCTCGTACTACAAGGACGCGACCCACGGGAAGCGCGACGCGCTCATCGTGCTCGGCCCCGTCGACGGCTTCGTGACCCGGCTCAAGGTCGCGACCTACGGCGGGATCGTGCTCGCGCTCCCGGTGTGGCTCTACGAGCTGTGGCGCTTCATCACTCCCGGCCTCAACCCGAAGGAGCGCCGGTACGCGATCCCGTTCGTGCTCTCGTCGATCGTGCTCTTCGCGCTCGGCGCGTTCGTGGCCTTCCTGACCCTCGAACCTGCGCTGAAGTTCCTGATCGACGTCGGCGGCCCGTCGCAGTCGCCGCAGTTCACGTCGGACAAGTACCTCGGCCTCGTGTCGCTGATGATCGTCGCGTTCGGGCTCTCGTTCGAGTTCCCCGTGATCCTCGTGTTCCTGCTCATCGCCGGGGTGCTCAAGACCCAACAGCTGCGCAAGGCCCGGCGCTGGGCCATCGTCGGCATCGTGACGTTCGCCGCAGTGATCACCCCGAGCCAGGACCCGTACTCGCTGTTCTTCATGGCCGTGCCGATGTACCTGTTCTACGAGGGCTCGATCGTGATCGGTAGGATCCTGAAGAAGTGACGAACCGCCGGACCCCCGCCAAGCGGCCCACCCGCAGCACCACCTGGAAGCCGGGCCGGGCGCGCTCGGAGATCGTGAAGGCCGTCGGCGCGGCCGCCGCCGTGCTCGTCGTGACGATCCTGCTGATCCTGATCCTGAAGCCGGGCGACAGCGGGAGCAGCACCGGTACGGTCCCGGCCACATCCCAGACCGTGCCCTCGACCGACTCCGCGTCGACCCAGCCCCCGGCCGCGACCGTCGCCACCCAGCCCCCGGCCGCCTCGACGCCCGCGCAGCCGTGACCGCGTCGCCCCGTCCGGCCTTCGAGGCCGGGCTGGGCTTCGCGCTCGACCCGTTCCAACGCGAGGCGCTGGACGCGCTCGACGCCGGCCAGTCGGTCCTCGTCGCCGCACCGACCGGTTCGGGCAAGACGATCGTGGCCGAGTACGCGATCAGGCTCGCCCGCGCCTCGGGGACCAAGGCCTTCTACACGACCCCGTTGAAGGCCCTCTCGAACCAGAAGTACCAGGACCTCGTCCGTGTGCACGGCCCGGGGGCGGTCGGGCTGCTCACCGGCGACAACGCGGTGAACGGCGACGCGCCGATCGTGGTGATGACCACCGAGGTCCTCCGCAACATGATCTACGCGGGCTCGGACGCGCTCGACGGTCTGCGCTACGTCGTGCTCGACGAGGTGCACTACCTCCAGAACCGCTACCGCGGCGCGGTCTGGGAAGAGGTGATCATCCACCTGCCCCGGACCGTCGACCTCGTGTGCCTCTCGGCGACGGTGTCGAACGCCGAGGAGTTCGCGGACTGGATCCGCACCGTGCGGGGCGCGACCACCGCGATCATCGAGGAGCGCCGCCCGGTCGAGCTCACGAACCTCTACGCGGTGGGGGAGCGCGGCGTCGACCGCCTCCACCTCCTGCCCACGTTCGTGCCCGGACCCGGCGGCGAGCTGCGCCCGAACCCCGAGGCGTCGCGGCTCGACGCCCGGGCCACGACCCGTGTGCGCGGCGCGCGCGGCCGGCCCCGGAGCCGTCTCTCCACGCCGCGCCGGATCGAGCTCGTCGACCTCTTGCAGGAGCTGGGGATGCTCCCCGCGATCGCGTTCATCTTCAGTCGGGCCGCGTGCGACGACGCGGTCCGGCAGTGCCTCACCGCGGGGCTGCGCCTCACGACGACGGACGAGCGCCGCGAGCTGCGGCGCATCGCCGAGACCCGGCTGAGCGCGCTGAGTGAAGAGGATCTGACGGCCCTCGGCCACGATGAGTGGCGGGCCGGGTTCGAGGCCGGCATCGCCGCGCACCACGCGGGGATGGTGCCGCCGATGAAGGAGGCGGTCGAGGAGGGGTTTGCGGCCGGGCTGGTGAAGGTCGTGTTCGCGACCGAGACCCTGTCGCTCGGGATCAACATGCCGGCGCGTTCGGTCGTCATCGAGAAGCTCTCGAAGTTCACCGGCGAGCACCACGAGTTCCTGACCCCGGGGGAGTACACCCAGCTCACCGGGCGGGCCGGGAGACGCGGGATCGACGACGTCGGGTACGCGGTCGTCTGCTGGAGCCCGTTCGTGCCCTTCGACCAGGTGGCCGGGCTCGCGTCGCGCCGGACGTACGCGCTCACGTCCTCGTTCCGGCCGACGTACAACATGGCGGCCAACCTCGTCGCGCGCTACCAGGCCGACGAGGCCCACCACCTGCTGAACCTCTCCTTCGCCCAGTACCGGGCCGACCGCGACGTGGTCGCGCTCGAGCGCCAGCTGGAGCGCAACCGGGAGCAGCTGGCGCGCCAGCGGGAGGTGGCGGCCTGTGAGCGCGGCGACGTCGCCGAGTACCGGGAGCTGCTCGCCGGCCGTGACGCGGCCCGGCGCGCGCCGGGCCGGGGGCGGCGGATCGTCGACGCGATCGACACCCTGCGCCCCGGCGACGTGCTCGCGGTCCGGCGCGGGGGAGGACGGGCCGTCGTCCTGAAGCACGAGGGCACGCGGGGCGGGTCCCGCGTCCTCGCGCTCGGGTCGAGTCGCGAGGTGTTCAAGCTCGGACCGGCGGACTTCGACCAGCCGCCCCGGCCGATCGCCAAGATCCAGCTGCCCAAGCCCTACGCGCCGAGGAGCTCGGCCTACCGCAAGGGTGTCGTCGCCGAGATGCGCGCGATCCGCATCCCGGATCCCGACGGCGCGTCCGAGCCCGATGCCCCGCAGGACCGCGCCGCGGACGAGCGCCTGGCTGAGCACCCGGTCAGCGGTTGCCCGGAGCTCGGCGTGCACCTGAAGGCCGCGGCCGCGGTCGAGCGGCTCGAGCGCGACGTCGCGCGGCTGGAGCGCCGGGTGCGGTCCCGCAGCGAGAGCCTGGCCCGACAGTTCGACCGGGTGCTCCGGGTCATCGAGTCCTGGGGCTACCTCGACGGCTGGGCGCTGACCGACGCGGGACACCTGCTGGCCCGGTTGTACTCCGAGTGCGACCTGCTGCTGGCCGAGGCGCTGCGCACCGGCCTCCTCGACGGGACGACCGAGGCGGAGCTGGCCGCGCTCGTCAGCTGCTTCACCTACGAACGCCGCGGCCCGGACGACGGCGCGCTCGCGCCGGTGCGCTGGCCCAGCAGCCGGGTCGCCAAGCGCAGCCGGGAGCTCGAACGGCTCTGGCGGGACCTGAGCGCCAACGAGGACGATGCGGGCCTCCCCGAGACCCGCGCTCCGAACCCGGGCCTGGTCGAGGCGATGCACGCCTGGGCCGACGGCGACTCGCTGACCGAGGTGCTGGAGGAGGACGACGAGCTGACCGGCGGCGACTTCGTCCGCCACGTCAAGCAGGTCATCGACCTCCTGCACCAGATCGCCGACGTCGCGCCCGAACCCGAGACCGCCGCGTGCGCCCGCGCCGCCGCCGGGGCCTGCTTCCGCGGCGTCGTCGCCGCCTCCAGCCTCCTCCGCCCGTGACCTGCCCGCGCCACCCCGCCCACCTTCTGTTTGTCCAGTCCGGCGCACTGTGATCGACATTCGGACAATCGACGGGAGGCCCGGGGGAGCGCGACGCCGGTGATCCGGGCGGGGGAGCCGTGGGGCGAGCCCTACTCGGGCGCGGTGGACGTCGAGGTGCGGGGCGGGGATGCCGACCTCGCGGCGCTGCTCCCCGATCGGCGCGGCGCGCTCGTCCGCTTCCTGCCCGGCCCCGCGTCGGACCTCGCCCGCGCCGTCGG
Source organism: Acidimicrobiia bacterium (assembly GCA_036502405.1). Lineage (GTDB taxonomy): Bacteria > Actinomycetota > Acidimicrobiia > IMCC26256 > JAENVU01 > Chersky-806. The sequence continues at coordinate 10,597 of DASXYP010000103.1, read as the reverse complement.
AGCGTCGGAGGCCCCGACCGCCACCGGGGTCGCGGTGCCGATCGACGCGATCGCGGTCGAGCCCGGGGGGTTCGCGGTCAACGGCCTGGTGATCGGGACACCACCGGCCCGGCTGCGGGCGACCACTCCGAGCGCGAACGTCCGGGTGGTCGTCGACGGGCGTGAGCTGGCCGCGGGACCCGCGACCACGGTGGTCGTCGCCAACGGCCAGTTCTTCGACGGGCTGGACGTGGTCCCGCGGGGCCACCCCGGCGACGGCCGGCTCGAGATCCAGGTGTACGCACTCCGACGGGGGGAGCGGGCGGCGTTGCGGCGCCGGCTCCCGGCCGGCGTGCACCTGCCCCATCCCCGAGTCGCGACGGCCTCGGGCCGGGCGGTCGAGGTGCACGTCGACCGGGGTCGGCTGCCGCTCGGCATCGACGGGACCGCCCGGGGCGGCGTCACCGATCTGACCGCCACGGTCGTCCCCGGGGCCCTGCGCCTCGCGCTCTGAACCCGGCCACCGCATCCCTGCCCGGTCCGGACGCGGCCAGTATCCTCGGCCGTCCGATGCAGTACGTGGCGGAGCAGTTCACCTCGGACGAGCAGGACATCCTGCGCCCGTACTTCACGAACGTCGACGGCCCGGTGTTCGCGCTCGTGAACCTGCCCGAGGTCGTGAAGGGCGCGCTGTTCGCGCGGTACTCGCGCTCGGACAAGAGCCTCCGCCGCCTCTTCCTCGACGAGTTCGTCGGCACGCTCGACATCACCGGCGACCTGACGATCGACGCGAGCGTCGGCTTGAAGCGCGCGGAGGAGCTCTACGACCGCGTGTTCCTCGAGTACGGCGACGACTCCGTCGCGCAGCTCGGCGGCGTGCACCTCGCGTGCGAGCAGGCGTCGAACCTGCTGACCAAGGTCCTCGAGTGGGGCCGGCTCATGAGCTACCTCGAGCAGTCGACGCGCTACATCGCGTACGACGGCCGCCTCGGCGGTCGCTACCGGTACCTGCGTCCGCAGGAGGTCCTCGAGTCGCCGCTCGGCGTCCGCTACATCGGCGAGCTCGACGCGCAGTTCACGAGCTACACCGAGAGCCTGGCCCGCATGTTGGACTGGGCGCGCGAGCGATACCCGAAGGAGCCCGGCGACTCCGACTTCGTGTACAAGCAGACGATCAAGGCGAAGGCGTGCGACGCGGTACGCGGCATGCTCCCCGCGGCGACGCTCTCGAACGTCGGGATCTACGGCAGCGGACAGGGCTACGAGCAGCTGCTGCTCCGCATGCGCGCCCACCCGCTGCCCGAGACCCGCCACTACGCGGACCTGATGCTCGAGGAGCTGCGCAAGGTCGTCCCGTCGTTCCTGAGCCGGGTCGACCGCCCCGAGCGGGGCGGGGCGTGGAGCACGCACCTCGAGGAGACCCGGGATCACACGGCCGCGGTGGTCCACCGGATCTTCGCCGACGACGAGCCGGAGCCCCGGCCCGGGGTCACGTTGACCGACTTCGACCCCGAGGGGGAGGACAAGGTGCTCGCGGCCGTCTGCTACCCGCAGACCTCGCTGCCCGAGGACCAGATCCTGGCCCGGGTGCGGCGCCTCGGGACCGACGAGCGCGCGTCGCTGCTCGCGGCGTACGTCGGGGAGCGGACCAACCGCCGGCACAAGCCGGGCCGTGCGTTCGAGCGCACCGGCTACCGCTTCGACGTCCTCGCGGACTACGGCGCGTTCCGCGACCTCCAACGGCATCGCATGCTGACGATCGAATGGCAGGCGTTGACACCCAAGCACGGCTACGAAGTGCCCGACTCCGTCGAGGAGGCGGGCGAGCGCGGTGCGTTCGTGCAGGCGATGGAACGCTCCGCCGCGCTGCACGGCGCGATGGCGTTCCGCTTTCCCGAGCAGGCCTCCTACGCGGTGTCACTCGCGTACCGCCTTCGCTTCGTGATGCAGATGAACGCGCGCGAGGCGATGCACCTGATCGAGCTTCGTACCACACCGCAGGGCCATCCCGCGTATCGACACGTCGCGCAGGAGATGCACCGGCTGATCGCGGAGGAGGCCGGGCACCGCGCGCTCGCCGCCGCGATGAGCTTCGCCGACCACGAGGTGTACGAGCTGGAGCGGCTGACGTCCGAGCGCGCGGCGGAGACGCGGCGCGCGGCTCGATCGTGACCGTCTGCGCGCGTCACGCGCGCGCTGAAGGTCGACAAGATTTTTCCGCGCCCGTGTGACCTGCACCGATGCGCGGCACCGCAGGTCAGAGCGCCGGCCGCGCGGCCGGGAGCGCTTGACACGGGACGGCTCGGTCTGGCTCAGTACCCACTGCGTCTTCTGTGCGCGGCAGCGCGCCGGCCCTCGGTTCGAGGAACGGTCGGGTTCGCGGCGGCAGTCGGGGCTGGGGGTCCAGGAGACCAAGTAGAGAACGCTGGAATAGTCCGTCGGCTCCGCCGGCCGGGCAAAACAGTGGCCCCAACGGTCTCCTGGGCCCCGCACTTCACCCGGCGTCCGGGACGCACCTTTGGGGGCGGTGGGACCGGGGACGCTCCGCAGCGACGGGCCGCTGGGGAATAGCCGACTCCCAGTTCCGGTTGGTCCGAAGCTTCGGATCCCCGGCGCTATAGTGCGCGCCCCTTCACCCCCCTGGAACCCCCATGAGCCGGAAGACCGTGATGGCCGACGACGACGCAGACTTCGAGGAAGAGCCCGACATCGAGGAAGAGGCCGACCTCGCGGACGACGACCTCGTGCTGGACGAGGACGCGGAGGCCGACGACGACGTCGAGGAGCTGATCGACGAACCCCTCGAGGTCGCGGACGTTCCCGCGGCCGTCACCACCACCGCACCGGCCGAGGAGACCACCGACGACGAGGAGGACGACGTCGTCGATCTCGAGGAGGAGCTCCACCCGGACGACGTCGAGGAGCCGCTCGACGTGCTGCTCCACGAGCGGACCAAGGCCGACCGCCTCGAGGAAGAGGCGAACGACCTCGAAGACGAGGACCTCGAGCCCGACGAGAAGGGTGACGCATCCACCCGGGTCGTCCCTCGACGGGACGACGAGTTCCTCTGCCGCTCCTGCTTCCTGGTCAAGCCGATGAGCCAGCTGGCCCGCGGCGAGAAGGACCTCTGTCGCGACTGCGAGTGAGCGCTGCGCCTGAGGGCGCCGAACCACTCCTCCCGGGCGCCCTCGCCGCGGTCGGCTCCGGTGTCCTGCTCGCCCTCGCGTTCCCCGCGCTCGACTGGGGCCCCCTCGCCCTCGTCGCGCTGATCCCCCTGCTCTGGTCCTGGCAGCACGCCGGGCCCGGGCGTGCTGCGCTCTACGGATTCGCGGGCGGCGTCGCGTTCTTCGGCGTCCTCCTGTGGTGGTCGGTGTACTTCGGCGCGGTCGCGATCGTGCCGCTCGTCGCCGCGCAGGCCGCGTACTGGGCCGGGGCCGGGGCGATCGTCGGGGCGCTCGGCCGGCGCGGCCTGCGCTCGCCGTGGATCACCGCCGCGGCGTGGGTCGCGCTCGAGGCGCTGCGCGTGCGCTGGCCGCTCGGCGGCTTCGCCTGGGGCCAGGTCGGCGTCGCCCTGCACGACTTCCCGGCTGCCCGCGCGCTCGCGAGCCTGGGTGGCGTCCCGCTCGTGTCGTTCGTCGTGGTCATGGTGAACGGGCTCCTGCTCTCGCTCTTCCTCGGATGGAGGAGCCGGCGGGACCGTCCGCGCGTGCTGCTCGCGACGGTCGTCTCGCTCGCGGTCGTGCTCGGGCTCGTGGCGGTCGCCGGCGTCGCCTGGTACCAGCCCGCGCGCACGGGAAGCCTGAAGTACGCGCTGCTGCAGGGCAACGACCAGGACCGCCGGCTCACCCCGCAGGAGATCGACTCCGGCTTCCTGACCCGCAAGCACCTCGCGCTCGCCCGCCGCCTCCACGGCCGCTACGACGTGATCGTGTTCCCCGAGTCGTCGCTCGACACCGACCCCCAGGCCGACCCGCAGCTGCGGGCCGAGCTCCGCGCGCTCGGCCGGAAGCACCACAGCGCGATCGTCGCCAACGTGATCGACGAGCAGCATCCGGGGAAGACCTACAACGCGAACCGCATCTACGGCCCCTCTGGGCGCCTCCTGGGCACCTACGCCAAGCAGCACCTCGTGCCGTTCGGCGAGTACGTGCCGTTCCGGAGCGAGCTGAGCTTCATCAGCGAGCTCCAGCAGATCCCGACCGACTTCGACCCGGGTCACGCCACGAAGGTCTTCTCGATCGCGGGCAAGCCGGTCGGGACCGTCATCTGCTTCGAGTCCGCGTTCACCCCGCTGATGCGCGCGTCGGTGCGCAAGGGCGCGCAGGCGATCATCGTGACGACCAACAACCGCTCGTACCGCCGGTCCCCGAACTCGGCTCAGCACGTCGCGCTGAGCCAGATGAGCGCGGCCGCGGTCGGGCGCCCCGTGCTGCACGCGTCCATCTCCGGGATCACCGCCGTGATCGACGCCACCGGCGACGTCAGTCACACCACCCACCTGTTCCGGAACGCGGTGGTGACGGGACGGATCACCACGGTGCGCGGCGAGACGCCCTACGTCCGGTTCGGCGACTGGGTCGAGTGGGCCTGCCTCCTCGGTCTCGCCGGAGCCGTGGTCGTGGCGATCCGCCGCCGTAGACTCCCACCGTCACCCCCTGAGCCCGGGCCGCAGCCCCGCGGGAGCGAATCGTGAGCAACGAGCAGAACCCGATCGAACGCGCGGTCGACCTCTTCGTGTTCGCGCCGATCGGCGTCGCCATGTTCGCCAAGGACACGGTGCCGACGTTCCTGAAGATGTTCGTCTCGCGCGGTCAGACCGAGCTCGCGCAGCGCAAGAAGTCTCTGCACGACCACGCCAACCAGTACCGCGCGGTCGGCAGGTTCGCGGTGAAGTACGGCGGCCCCGAGGTGAAGCGACAGGCCGGGGACAAGATCGACGGGGCGCGCCGGCTGGCCGAGGAGACCTTCTCCGGGCTCGCCGTCGCACGAGGCAACGGTGAGGCGAAGCAGCCTGGACCCGCGACCGAGGAGTCGCCCGTCGCCGCGGACGCGCGCTCCGGGTCCGTCGCGCACGGGCGTGCCAACGGCAACGGCGCGAAGCGCAGCCCGGCGACCGAAAAGGTGGCGAGGGTCGCGGCGGCGCCTGCGCCGGCACCACCCGTGCCGTCGCTCGCGATCCCGGGCTACGACCAGCTGTCCGCGTCCCAGGTGGTCGAGCGTCTCGACGGCTTGACGAAAGGTGAGCTCGACGCCGTGCGCGAGTACGAGGTCACCCACCGGGGACGCAGCACGATCTTGGGCAAGATCACCCAGCTCAGCGCCTGACCGGGGTGGAAGCCGCCCGGCGCGCGAACGTCGACGACCTCGGCACGCTCCTGGAGCTCGCAGCCGAGCTGAGGGCGGAGCTGGTCCCGATGCGCGGCGGCAGCCTGTGGTCGCGAACCGCGGCGTACCCGGAACCGCTCGACGCCACCTTCCGCGCGCTGATCGAGCAGGACGACGCGTGCGTGCTGGTGGGCACGATCGACGAGGTGGTCGTGGGGTTCGGCGTCTGCAGCGTGGCGGTGCTGCGCGACGGCACCCGGCTCGGTCAGGTCACGGAGCTGTTCGTGACTGCGGATGCCCGGTCGGTGAGCGTGGGGGAGGGGCTGCTCACGCTGCTCGTCGACTGGTGCCGGGATCAGGGCTGCGTGGGCATCGACGCCTTCGCGCTCCCGGGCCACCGCGCCGCGAAGAACTTCTTCGAGACCGCCGGGTTCACCGCCCGGGCGCTCCTGATGCACCACGAGCTCGAGCAGTAGCCCGCGCTCGGTCGTCTTCACTTCTCGCCGCCCGCGGCCGATAACCGAGAGGATGCCCGGGCGGGCGTGAAGGGTTCTCGTGCTCCGACGTCTCGGTGTGATCGCGATCGTGCTCGGCGTGACCATCGCCGGCTTCGCCATAGACGCGGTCACTGCATCCGCGGCGAAGCTTCCGGGGACCGCGTGTCGCGTCTTCCCGGCCGACAACGTGTGGAACACGCGCGTCAACCAGCTGCCGGTCAACGCCAAGAGCGCGCAATGGCTCGCGGCGATGAGCTCGTCGACCACACGCCTCCATCCCGACTACGGGCCGGCCGGGGGAGGGCAGCCGCCGTACGGGATGCCGTGGCAGATCGTGTCACCGTCCGACCCGCGCGTCCCGGTGCAGTTCCAGTACGCGGCCGAGAGCGACCCGGGTCCGTACCCGCTGTCCGCCTCGACACCGATCGAAGGCGGGTCCGACCGGCACGCGCTGATGGTCGACCCGTCGACGTGCACGCTCTACGAGCTGTTCAACACCCACTACAAGCCGTCCGGGCAGTCGACCGCAGGGTCGGGCGCGATCTGGACGCTCGGTTCGAACACGCTGCGGCCCGCCGGGTGGACATCGGCCGACGCGGCCGGGCTGCCGATCCTCCCCGGGCTCGTGAACTACGACGAGGTCGCCGCGGGCGCGATCAACCACGCGATCCGCGTGACCGCGAGCTGCACCAGCAGGTCGTACCTCTGGCCGGCCCGCCACGAGGCGGGGGACCGGTCGAGCTGCCCACCGATGGGCGCGCGGTTCCGGCTCAAGTCGGGCTACCACCTCCCGTCGGCCGCGTGTGCGGCGCACTGCCAGACCGTCGTCACGGCGATGAAGCGCTACGGACTGATCGTCGCCGACAACGGGAGCAACTGGTACTTCACCGGCACGTCCGACGTCCGGTGGACCGGCGACGACGTGAACGAGCTGAAGCAGATCCCGGCGTCCGCGTTCGTCGCCCTTGACGAGTCCTGCCTCAAGGTCAGCGCCGGCTCCGGGCGCGCCTACCAGCCGGGCACCCCCGAGTTCACCGCCCGCTGCACCCCCTGATCCCGGCACCGGTCGACCCCGTCCCGTTCTCGGCCCGCTGAGGCACCTGAGCGGGGCCCAAGCGGGCCGAGAGGGGGTGGGGGGAGCGGTCAAGTCGGGGCGTGGATCATCCGATGGGTTCCGGGTGACCCACCGCTGGGGCTCCCATCTCCTTCGCCTCACCGCCGTGGTCGTCGCGGCCGTCGCGCTCGTCGTCCCTGCCGGTGCGGTCGTTGCCGGCGCGGGCACGGTGCAGACCGAGATGGTCCCGACGCCGGCGCCGTGGATCTCACGGACGTTCCCGACGATCGGGTCGGCGACCGGGGGAGACCGGGTCGCGATCACCGGACACCACTTCACCGGCATCACGGCCGCACGGTTCGGCGGGGTGCCCGGATCGAACCTCGTCGTCGAGAGCGACACGCGGATCGTGGTGACGACGCCGGCCCATGCGGTCGGGGCCGTCCGGGTCCGCGTGCTGGCCCAGGGACGCTCGAGCGTCCGAGGCGTGAGCTACGAGTTCACCGACCCGCCCACCGTGACCGGCGTGTCACCCTCGTCCGGTTCGATCGATGGCGGCACCACCGTGACGGTGACCGGGACCCACCTCGACGAGACGTGCTGCGTGCGCTTCGGCGGCGTCGTCGCGACCGACTACGACGTCATCGACGACACGACCCTGACGGTCACCACGCCGGCCCACGTCGCCGGCGACGTCCGGGTGCGGGTCATCGCCCCCGACACCAGCTCACCGCGATCGAGCGCGGCCCGGTTCGCCTTCGTCGACGCGCCGACGCTCACGAACATCGCACCCACCTCCGGGAGCACGGACGGCGGCACCACGGTGACGCTCACGGGCACCTCGCTCACCGGCACCAGCTCGGTCACCTTCGGCGGCTCGGCCGCCGCCTCGCTCACGGTCCTGAACGACACCACGGTCACGGTCGTCGCCCCGGACGCGCCGGGGCACGCCCCGGGAGCGGTCGCCGTCGTGCTCACGACCCCCGCGGGTTCGACCACCGTCACCAACGGCTTCACCTACGTGGCGCCCCCGCACATCACCAGCAAGTCGCCGCCCAACGGACCGATCAGCGGCGGCACCAGCGTCACGATCGCCGGCACCGGCTTCACCGGGACGACGTCGGTGCTCTTCGACGGGATCAGCGCGGCCTTCGTCGTGAACAGCGACGCGTCGATCACCGCCATCTCACCCGCGCACCCCGGCGGGCCCGGGCTGGTGTCGGTCACGGTCACGACGCCGTACGGCACCTGGGTCGACCAGGCGAACATGTTCCCGTTCATCTACGAGCCCTGAGCCGGCCCCGACCCTCGTCAGACCCCCAACGCCCATAATCCTCGTTATGTCATCTTGACCAGGAGATCGCCGGGACGGGCCGATCCCCCGGGCCGGCAGGCCTACCGGGGCCCGGGCGGGATCGGCACGGCGGTCCCCGACGACCCCGAGGTGGGCGTGCCCGGCGGGCGGTGCCAGCGCGCCTTGAGCTGCGGGTACTTGATGATGATCACCGCGCCGACCGCGAACTTCAGCGCCACGATGCCGATGGTGATCTGGACCGCCAGGTTGGTGTCGCCGGCGCTGTGGGACGGCAGCGGCCCCACGAGCGCCCAGAGCCCCGCGGCGAGCCCCAGGACGCCCAGTACCGAGCCGATACCGATCCGCAGCCCGTCGGGCAGCGGGCGCCGGACCTTCCGGGCCCGGGAGGGCATCGGGGCCGGGAACGGCTCGCGGGCCGGACCGGGTGACTCGGGCGCGGTCCGCTCGGCGTACAGGAGCCCGGCATCGACCCGGAATCGAAAGTCGTCGTAGGCCCGGCGGGTCACCGGGTCCCGCAGGACCTCGTAGGCCGCGGTGAGCCGCTTGAAGCGGGCTTCGGCCGTCACTTCGGGGTTGCGGTCCGGGTGCAGGGCCTTGGCCTGGCGCCGGAAGGCCTCGTCGACCTCGGGCCGTGATGCCTCGGGCGCGATTCCGAGCTCGGCGTAGTAGTCGACGCCCGACCACTCCCGGGTGCGCACCCGCCCGGCCATCAGACCGCCTGGCCGACTGCCGCAGCTTCGCCGATCACCCGCAGCGCGTCGAGCGACGGCGCGAAGTAGTACGCACCGGTCACGGGGCGGGTGAAGTCGGTCAGGTGGTCGCGAGTCCCGTCGGCGAGTCCGAACATCCGGGCCAGCATCTTGTCGAAGCGACTCAGCTCGGCACTGAAGCCGAGGAAGTAGAGGCCGTGCTCCCGGACCGTCCCGTAGGGCGTGCTGCGGCGGTAGATCTCGAGCTCCTCGCCCCCCTCCTCGATCACGACCCGGGCGATGTGGGCGGTCGGCGGCTTGTGCGCGTCGTCGAGCTCGATGCTGTCGGCCTTCGTGCGTCCGATCGTCGCTTCCTGCGCGGCGACGTCGAGCGCGTGGAACGGCGCGAGGTTGTGCACCCAGCGCTGGGTGATGACGTAGGCCCCGCCCTCCCCCGGCGTCCCGTCGGCGATCAGCGCGACACCGGGAGCCTCCTCGACCGGCGGGTTCTCCGTGCCGTCGACGAAGCCGGTGAGGTCTCGGCTGTCCCGGTAGACGAAGCACGGCTGCTCGACGGCCAGCGTCGCGACCGGCGCGAGCGCCGACGTGCAGGCGCGGGCCGCGTCGAGCGCGAGGTCCTCCCCCGTCCCGTGGATCCAGATCCAGAGGTCGTGCTGCGTGGCCGGCGCCCGATGGCGGTCGACGCCCTCGATCGGATCGAACGCGCGGAGCTCCGCCGGACGGTGGTCGGGCGACGCCACGCGCGACCAGAGCTCGGCGCCGAACCCGATGACGAGGTTGAAGCCGCCCGCGGTCACCGTCGGTTCTCGGAGCTGGGCCACCGCCGCGACGACGTCCGCGATCGCGACCCCGGGTCGCAGGTCGAGCTCGAGGTTGTAGTGCGATCGAGTTCCCAGGGCGAAGATCCCCGGCTGGCCGGTCGCCATGTCCCGTGCTCCCCTCTTCCCAAGATCTTCGGAGGCCGGCTGCTGGACCCCGATTGCCGGACGGCCTCCGGCGGCCCTTGCTGCGATCCCTCGGCAGGATACGTGAACGCCGATGCGACCCCGGGGGTCAGCCGGGGCGGGTGTCGTCCGAGTAGGCCTCGATCGGCGGGCACGAGCACATGACGTTGCGGTCCCCGTACGCGCCGTCGATCCGGCTCACCGGCGGCCAGTACTTCGACGGGCCGGCGGTCGTCGCCGCGAGGTCTCGGCTGTAGGGCCGGGACCACGCGTCGGTCGCCACGTCCGCCGCGGGGTGCGGCGCGTGCGCGAGCGGACTGTCGTCGTGGCTCCACTCCCCCGCTTCGACCCGACCGATCTCCTCGCGAATGGCGATCATCGCGTCACAGAACCGGTCGAGCTCGGTGAGCGCCTCGGACTCGGTCGGCTCGATCATCAGCGTGCCCGGCACCGGGAAGCTCATCGTCGGCGCGTGGAACCCGTAGTCGATCAACCGCTTCGCCACGTCGTCCACGCTCACGTGCGTCGCCTCGCTGATCGCGCGGAGGTCGACGATGCACTCGTGGGCGACGAGCCCGTGACGACCGGTGTAGAGCACCGGATAGTGCGGCGCGAGCCGGTGCGCCACGTAGTTCGCGTTGAGGATCGCGACCTGGGTCGCCTCGCGCAGCCCGTCCGCACCCATCATGGCGACGTACGCCCACGAGATCGGCAGGATCCCCGCGGAGCCCCACGGTGCCGCGGCCACCGCGCCGATCCCGCCACCCTCGGGA
>DASXYP010000102.1:0-4767 GCA_036502405.1 Acidimicrobiia bacterium | reverse complement strand
GGGTCGCCGCCGATGCCGACGCAGGTGGTCACGCCGATGTCCTTCTGCTTCAGCTCCCAGAGCGCCTGGTAGGTGAGCGTGCCGGAGCGGCTCACGATGCCGACGGGCCCGCCCTCCTTGGCGATGTGGCCCGCGGTGATCCCGACGTTGGCCTTGCCCGGGCTGATGATCCCCGGGCAGTTGGGGCCGAGCAGCCGGACCTGGGGGAAGTCGCGCTTGAGCTTGTTGTAGAACCACGCCTCGTCCTGCGCGGGCACGCCCTCGGTGATGACGACGATGAACGTGATGCCACCCTCGGCCGCGTCCATCACGGCGTCGCGCACGCCGGGTGCGGGGATGAAGATGCACGAGCCGGTCGCGCCCGTCGCTTCGACGGCCTCGCGCGCGGTGGCGAAGATCGGGACGCCGTCCACGTCGGTGCCGGCCTTCTTCGGGTTCGTCCCCGCGACGACCTGCGTGCCGTAGTCCCGGTTCAGCCGGCCGTAGAACTTGCCCTGCGAGCCGGTCAGGCCCTGGTAGACGAACTTCGTCGTCTCGTCGATGAAGATGCTCATACTTCCCGCTCTCGGACCTGCGGTCCGGGCCGCTTGGGCCACGCTCCGCTACGTATACGGCTGCTCGTCTGGAAGAACGCCGCTTCGCTCATCTACTTGCCTCCTGCGAGCTCGGCGGCGGCCCGGGCGGCTTCGAGCATGGTCGGTTGCATCTGCAACCGGTCCGACAGATGGGGCTCGAGGATCGCGCGGCCCTCGTCGGCGTTCGTGCCGTCGAGCCGGATCACGATCGGGGCCTTGATCTCCACCCGGTCGAGCGCGGCGACGATGCCGTTCGCGACCTCTTCACCCTTGGTGATCCCACCGAAGATGTTGATGAAGATCGAGCGCACCTTCGGGTCGTTGTTGATCACCTCGAGCGCGCCGGTCATCACCTCGGCGTTCGCGCCCCCGCCGATGTCGAGGAAGTTCGCGGCCTCGCCCCCGACCTGGCTCACGATGTCGACCGTCGCCATCGCAAGGCCGGCGCCGTTGGCGATGATGCCGACGTAGCCGTCGAGCCCGACGTACTGCAGCCCCTTGTCGTGCGCGGCCTGCTCGCGCTCGTCCCGTACCTGCGTCGCGTCGTACTGCTCGTAGTCGGGGTGGCGGAACACCGCGTTGTCGTCGAGGGTGACCTTCGCGTCCAGCGCGTGGACGCGCCCGTCGGGGGTGAGGATCAGCGGGTTGATCTCGCAGAGGTCCGCGTCACCCTCGGTGTACGCGACGTAGAGCTTGCCGAGGATGTCGACCGCGCCGTCGACGGCCTTCGGGTTCAGCTGCGCCTGCTCCACCCACGCGCGACACGCCTCCTCGGTCAGACCGACGACCGGGTCGACCCAGATCTTGGCGATCGCGTCCGGGTCCTTCTCGGCGACGACCTCGATCTCGACCCCGCCCTGCGCGGACAGCATGCCGAGGTGCTGCTTCGCGGCGCGATCGAGCGTGAAGCTCGCGTAGTACTCCTCGGCGATGTCGCTCGCCTTCTCGACCCAGAGGATGTGGACGATGTGGCCCTTGATGTCGAGCCCGATGATGCTGGTCGCGTGCTCGCGGGCTTCGGCCTCGTTCGCGGCGAGCTTCACGCCGCCGGCCTTGCCCCGCCCGCCGACCTGCACCTGGGCCTTGAGCACGACCGGGTAGCCGATGCGGTTCGCGGCCTCGACGGCGGCCTCGACGTCGGTCACCGCCTCGCCGGGTGAGACCGGGATGTCGTAGCGCGCGAACAGCTGCTTGCCTTGGTACTCGAACAGGTCCACTGGCACCTCGTCGGAAAGCTGGGGTGGGTCAGGCGGCGCGCGACTCTCCGCCGTGCGCCAGGGTTTCTCGATGGGAGCGTCAGCCCGTGAGCTGCGCCTCCCGCTCGTCGAGCGCGGACTCGAGCCACTGGTCGATCGTGGCCAGCGGCGTGCCCGGCGTGAAGAGCGCGGCGACGCCGATCTCCTTCAACCCCGGGATGTCCGCCTCGGGGATGATCCCGCCGCCGAAGACGATGACGTCCTCGAGGCCGCGCTCGCGCAGGAGGTCGAGGATCTTCGGGAAGAGGGTCATGTGCGCGCCCGACAGGAGCGAGAGGCCGACCGCGTCGGCGTCCTCCTGGAGCGCGGTCTCGACGACCTGCTCGGGCGTCTGGTGCAGGCCGGTGTAGATGACCTCGAAGCCGGCGTCCCGCAGCGCCCGCGCGATGACCTTGGCTCCCCGATCGTGACCATCGAGGCCCGGCTTCGCGATCACGACCCGATACCGACGCTGCATGCGACCGAAACCCTACCTATCAGCCCGGATCGGCGGCCAACGGGGAGCGGCGGCCGCCGGAGGGCGTCGCCCGGTCGCGGTCCGGCGATCGCCCTCCGGAGATCTTCGGAATGGACGCCCCTGGTTGGACTCCGGACCGGCGACGTGAGAAAACCGTGGCCATGGCAACCGGCCGCAGCGACACCCGGGTCACGGTCATCGTGGTCCTCGGGATCCTGGTGTTCGGGCTGATCGTCGCGGGGACGATCCTGGTCGTCACCGGCAGGGCCAAGAACCCCGACATCAAGGGCTCGATCCCCTACGGGCTGGCCCGGACGCTGAAGCAGCAGGTGGAAGACGGCGGGCCCTACGCCTTCGCGGGCAAGACCGGCGACACCGGGTTCTGGATCGCGCTCGAGCACGGCAAGCTCGTCGCGCTGAAGATCAAGAAGCCGGGCACCGCGGACTGCAACGTCCGGTGGCGCGGCTCGATCAACACGTTCGTGGACTGCCACAACCGGCCGATCCGCATCGACCAGCTCGCCCGCTTCCCCACCACGATCCCGACCAGCGGCGCGCAGAAGGGCGTGCTGCTCGTGAACGTGAGCGGGACGATCCCGCCCCCCGCGAGCTCCTGAACGCGGTACCGGACACAATCCCACCATGGACAGAGCGCTCGTCGCTGCGATCGTCGTCGCGACGGCGTTCAATTTCACGAACGGCGTGCACGACGCGGCCGATGCGGTCGCCACCCTCGTCGCGACCCGCACCGCGCAGGCGGGGGCCGCGCTCGCAGTCGCGGTCGTGTTCACGCTGTTGGGCCCGCTCGTGCTCGGTGCCGCGGTCGCGGACACCGTGGGCAAGGTCGTCGAGGTCCCCCAGAGCCAGATCGTCGCGGTCATCGGCGCGGGCGTGAGCGGCGCGCTGGTCTGGAACCTCTTCTCCTGGTGGCGCGGGTTGCCGTCGAGCTCGACCCACGCGCTCATCGGCGGGCTGGTGGGTGCGGCGCTGGCCGCCGACGGGATCCACGCCGTCGGCTGGAGCACGGTCGGGCTCGTCCTCGCCGCGCTGGTCCTCTCCCCCGCGCTCGGCTTCGCCGCCGGGTTCGTCGGAACCCGTGGCGCGCGCTTCGGGCTGCGTCGCGCGACCCTCGCGGTCGAGCGGCCCATCCGCGGCGGGCAGTGGGTCAGCTCGGCGGTGCTCGCCTTCGCACACGGCGCGAACGACGCGGCGAAGGCGACGGGCGTCATCGTCGTCATGCTCGTCGCCACCCAGCACGCGACGAGCACGAGCGCGCCGCTCTGGGTCACGCTGCTGGCGACGACCTCGCTCGCGCTCGGCACCGCGGTCGGCGGGTGGCGGATCGTCCGCACCATCGGAATGGGGATCTTCCGGCTGCGGCCGCTCGACGGGCTCGTGAGCCAGACCGGATCCGCGGTCGTCGTGCTCGGCGCGTCTGCTCTCGGCGCGCCGGTCAGCACCAGCCAGGTGCTCGCGTCATCGGTCGCGGGCGTCGGCAGCGGGCAGCGTTGGCACCACGTCCACTGGCACGTCGTGCGGAACATCGGGGTCGCCTGGCTCGTCACCGTGCCGGTGTGCGTCATGCTCGGGGCCCTGGCACTGCCGCTCTGGAGGTGGGTCACGTGAAGCGATGGTTCCTGCCGTACACGCCGGACGTCCTTGCCCTCCTGCTCGAGCAGTCGGACGTCACCTGCGACGGGATCGCCGCGTTCGTCCGCTGGTCGCGCGGAGACCTCGAGCAGAACGAGGCGGTGCGCCGGTACGAGCACGACGCGGACGTTGCGCGCCGCAACCTGCTCAAGGAGCTCCGGGCCGCGTTCAGCACGCCGCTCGACCCCGAGGACATCTACGAGCTCTCGGAACGGCTCGACACCGTGATCAACGGCGCGAAGAACGCGGTGCGCGAGAGCGAGGTGATGAAGGTCGAGCCGGACGACCCGATGGCCGAGATGGCCGAGCACCTGCAGACGGGGACGCGCCATCTCCACGCGGCCTTCGGCGCGCTGAAGACGGACCCGGACGAGGCGACGCTCGAAGCGGACAAGGCGATCCACTGCGAGCGCGACCTCGAGCACTGCTACCGGGAGGCGATGTCCACGCTCACCGACGTCGACGACCTGAAGCTCGTCACCGTGAAGCGGGAGCTGTACCGGCGATATTCGCGGATCGGCGAGAGCCTGGTGCGGGTCGCGCACCGGGTCTGGTACTCCGTCGTCAAGGAGGGCTGACCGCGGCCTCCTGACTCCTTTCGGTGCGGGTTACGCCCCCCAGAGGGGGTGCAAGTCGCACCGAAACGAGCTCGGGTGGCCCGTGCATCCGGCGGCCGGGCGGACGAAGCTCGCGGGATGGACGGAGACGCCGACCGTCGCAAGCGCATCCGCTGGATGCAGCGGTACCTGCTGAACCCACCGGTGAAGGTGGCCGTGTGGGCGGGGCTCGCGCCGGGCTACGCGCTCGTCGAGACGACCGGGCGGCACAC
>DASXYP010000101.1:0-48480 GCA_036502405.1 Acidimicrobiia bacterium | reverse complement strand
TGAGGCCGGCACTGGCACGGCCGGACCTGCTCTCCAGAGTTGCCTCGCCCGGACGGTTCGTGGGCCTGAGAGATTCCGGGGAGGTTGCTCCTTCGGCGCCCCGTTGCCGGGGACTCTCCCGTCCGAGGTTTTCAGCTGTTCGCCGCCACTCTACCCGCCGCTGCTCCAGACGATCACGGGAGGGGCGATCTCCGGGGGGCGATCGCAGCACCGCGATCGCCGGGCGCCCTCCGGCGGCCTCACCGAGTGACGAACGGTGGCTTCACGACCGTTGCCGGCACGGCGGTCCCCCGCATCTCGACCGCGACCGCACTCCCGTCCGCGAGGTCCGGGGGCAGGAACGCGAGCGCGATCGCCCGCTCGAGCGTGGGCGAGAAGTTGCCGCTGGTGACCTCGCCCACGACCCGGCCGTGGATGGCGACGGGATAGCCGGCGCGTGGCGGGCGGCGGCCGTCCACGAGCAGTCCGCGCAGGCGCCGCGTCACGCCCCGCTCCCGCTCCGCGAGCAACGACTCGCGGCCGCGGAAGTCCCCCTTGTCGAAGCGCACGACCCAGGCCAGGCCCGCCTGCAGCGGTGTGATCCCGGGGCCGAGCTCATGGCCGTGCAGGGGCAGCCCGGCCTCGAGCCGCAGCGTGTCGCGCGCGCCCAGGCCCGCAGGGGTGACGCCGGTGCCCAGGACCTCCCGCCAGAGCGCGGGCGCGGCCGCGGCGGGCACATGGATCTCGACCCCGTCCTCCCCGGTGTAGCCGGTCCCCGCGACGACGCACACGACATCGTCCCACGCGACCTTCGCGACCTCGAAGCGCGGCACCTTGGCCATCTCGGGCGCGACACGGGCGAGCCGGTCGCGCGCCTCGGGGCCCTGGACCGCGAGCACCGCGCGCGTCGTGGTGATGTCCTCGACCGTGCAGTCACCGCCGCGTGCCGCGCTCGCGCCCTCGAGCGTGCCGACGATCGGGTCGGTGTTCGACGCGTTCGGCATGACCAGGAGCTCGGCGTCGTCGACCCACCAGACGATGATGTCGTCGACGACGTGAGCGTCGTCCGGGTCGAGCAGGTGCGTGTACTGGGCCCGGCCGGGACCGATGCGCCCGAGATCGTTCGTGAACGCCCACTGGAGCACCGGCTCCGCGCCCGCACCGGCCACCCGCACCGATCCCAGGTGCGACACGTCGAACACGACCGCGTGCTCGCGGCACGCGCGGTGCTCCTCGAGCACGCTGCGGTACTGGATCGGCATGTCCCAGCCGCCGAACTCCGTCATCCGCGCGTCCAGCGCGCGGTGCTCCGCGTCGAGCGGGCTGAGCCGCAACCGGTCGGTCATGCGCGGCGGGTCGCCCCGATCACGCGGACTCGGCCTCGGCGGCGGTCGACCCGGCGGGTCCGGGTGCGTCCACGTCGAGGCGCAGGGGCGGGTTGCCCGCGAACTGGTCGCTCAGCTGCGACGGGGGCTCGAGCCCGTACTTCACGAGCAGGTGCAGGTAGTCGCGCTGGTACAGCACCTTGATCCTCACGTCCGGGAACTGCTCGCGCAACCGGCGCGCCTTGCGGTTCTTGCGCGTCACGAGCTTCTGGTTGAGCGTCGTGATCTCGATGAAGAGGTCCTGGGCCGGGAGGTAGAAGTCCGGGGTGAAGCCACCCGCCGGGTTGCCGGCGGCGTCGACCTCCAGGGTGAACGTGCGGGGCTCGTAGTCCCACTCGATGCCGTAGAAGTCGAGCAGCTTCGCGAACTGCCGCTCGGAGTTGTGCGCGAAGCGCGCCTCCTCGTGGGGCAGAGGCTCGTCCGGACTGATCGCTACCCTCCCCCACCTGCGCCCGCCGAGCGCGCCCGCCCGGCGGCCGGCTCGGCCACCGGACCCGGCGCGATCTCGTGGATGCTCGCCTCGAGCTGCTCCACGAGGCCCGCGAGCGGGACGATGTTGAGGACGCCCTGGCCCTGGCGCACCAGGTCGACGATCGCCTCGCCGCTGCGCACCAGCACCGACCGGCTGCCGTCGAGCACGAGCGAGCTCGACGCGAGGTCCTCGCCGAGGTGGTCGCGCAGGTACTCGATCGCCTTGCGCGCGGTCTGCAGCGACAGCCCGCCGTCGAGCAGGCTCTTGATCACCTTGAGCGCGACGAGGTCGCGGTACGAGTAGCGCCGCTGGGTGCCGCTCCCCGCCGCATCGACCAGCGACGGCCGCAACAGGTCGGTGCGGGCCCAGTAGTCGAGCTGGCGGTACGAGATCCCGACGATCTTGCAGACCTGGGGGCCGCCGTACCCGATCTCCTCCCCCGCGAACTCCTCGCCGGGGGCGAGGACACCCTGCTCGACCCGGGCGGGGAGCTCGGAGCGGTTCGCGGCGTTCTTGGTGCTGCCGGCCATGGGGAAGCGACCTTTCCGACCCGCCGGTCCCCGTCGGGCCCGCGGAGTCACATCGACGTAACTACGGAGATGTCGACGGTACCCGAGCGGCCCGAGGCCGTCAATCAGGCGAAGTCCTCGGGGCTGACCTGCTCGAGGAACTCCCGGAACTGCTCGATCTGCTCCTCGTCCTCCTCGGCCTCGAACAGGACCCCGGCCTCGTCGAGCACCGCCTCCTCGACGAAGATCGGCACCGGGTCCTCGTAGCGGACCGCCAGCGCGATCGCGTCCGACGGCCGGGACGAGATCCGCAGCGCCCCGCCGTCCCGGGCCAGCTCGACCTCGGCGTAGAACGTGCCTTCCTGGAGCTGGGTGATCACGACCTGGTCCACCTTGACCGCGAGGTCGTCGAGGACCGTCTTGAACAGGTCGTGGGTCATCGGTCGCGGCGTGTCCATGCCCTGGAGGGCGTAGACGATCGCCGTCGCCTCGGGAGGTCCGATGAAGATGGGCAGGTAGCGCTGTCCCTCGACCTCGCGCAGGAGCACGATCGGCTGGTTCGACGGGACCTCGACTCGCACTCCCACGAGCGATACACGGATCACGATGCGCCTCCGTTCAGAGGTCGACGTTACACCGTGGACCCCGGTGAACGTCCGCCGGTTCGGCCCCCCGTCGAGGCTCCGTAGAGCGCCCCGACGTACGCCCCGGGGTCGGCCTGGACCACCCGGCGGTCCGCCTCGTAGACCGCGTCGAGGTTGCGGTAGAGCTCGGCGAGGTGCAGGCCGTAGCCGAGCACGAAGACGTCGGGGATCTCGACGCCCCGGTACCGCACGTCGAGCGGGACGATGCGCCGGACCGGACGGTCGAGCAGGGTGCACACCTCGAGTCGTCGTGGCGCGCGGGCGGCGAGCTGGCGGCAGAGGTAGTTGGCGGTGAGGCCGGTGTCGACCATGTCCTCGACCACGACGACGTCGCGGCCCTCGAGGTCGAGGTCGACGTCCTTCAGGATGCGCACGCGCCCGCTGTCGGGCGCGAACCGCGAGATCGCCATGAAGTCGATCCACACGTCCACACCCCGGATGGCCCGGGCGAGGTCGGAGAGGAAGATCAACGCGCCCTTGAGCACGCCGACGAGCACCACGCCGTCCGGGTGATCCGCCGCGATCTCCGCGCCCAGCCGCTCGACGATGCGGGCGAGGTCCGCCCGCTCGAGCATCGGCGACGGGGCCGGCACCAGGCTCAGTCGGTGAGAAGGTCGTCGACCGCGCGCCGGAGGAACGCGCTCCGCAGGCCGCGGCCGAGCCCGGCGAGCTCGACCAGGTCCGCGCGGGCCCGGGCTCGCGCTTCCGGGTTGCGCTGGCGGAGCACACCCTGGATCACCTGGCCGTACAGCGTCGCCTCGCGCTCCGCGAAGCTCCGGTACATCCGCAGGTGGCGGGCCTCGATGCCGTGCTTTGCGAAGCCGGCCGCCAGGGTCGCGACCGCGAGCGCGTCCTCGTCGAAGCGGAGGCGGTCCCCTCCCGTCCCCGCCGGCTCGAGCAGCCCGAACTCCTCGAGCTCCGTGAGCTGCGCATCGGAGAGCCCCGACGCGGCGGCGAGCTCCGAACGGGTCATGCCGTCGCCTTCGCCCAGCGGTGCGAGCTCGTCGTCGGGGCCGGCGTCGAGCCCGAGCGTCGGCATGTCGTCGGACGGCCGCTTCGCCTTCGTCCGGTTCGCGCGCGCCGGCTTCGGGGCCGGCGCCGGGTCGGTCGCCTTCGCACCCGGCGCTTTCGCGCCCGGCGCCTTCGCACCGGGGGGCTTCGCCGCGGCGGGCTTCGCGGCGGCCGACTTCGCCCTCCCCCCGGGCCTGGAGCCGCGCTTGGCCGCCGCGGGCTCGGGCGCGGGTTCGGGATCCGCGTCGACGGGCAGCGCGTCCGGACCCGCGTCCTCGAGGCGGCCCTTGATGACCTTGAGCGGGAGGAAGTTCTCCTTCTGCTGATGGAGGATCCACCGCAGGCGGTCGATGTCGGGGCCGTAGAACTTGCGGTAGCCCGATGGCGTCCGCTCGGGGTCGATCAGCCCCTGGCTCTCGAGGAACCGGATCTTCGAGATCGTGATGTCGGGGAACTCGTCGCGCAAGGTGGCGAGAACCTCGCCGATCGACAGGTGCTCCGACGGTGTCGTCGTTGTCGGCATGTCAGGCCCCTCCCACCCGGAAGATCAGGACGAACCGCCCGACCTGGATCTCGTCCGCATCATGGATCGGCTTGTGGTCCACGCGGTCGTGGTTCACGTAGGTCCCGTTGAGCGAGCCGACGTCCCGGATCCGGAAGTCCCCGCCGGTGCGCTCGATCACCGAGTGCCGGCGAGAGACCGTGATGTCGTCGAGGAAGATGTTCGAGTCGGGGTGACGGCCCACCGTGACGGTGTCCCGGTCCACGAGGTAGGTGCTCCCCTCGTTCGGGCCCCGGGCGACGATCACGAGCCCGTTGCCCTCGGCGAGGTCCGCGATGGCCTGGATCTCGGCCGTGGAGTCCCGGTCCTCGAGGCCGGTGTGGCTCATGGTCGACTCGTCGGTCTCCACGAGCGCGGCGCCGCAGGAGGAGCAGAACCTCGCCCCGGGCTCGTTGCGATGGCCGCACCGGCCGCAGATCATGGATGCAAGGGTACAACCTGTACCCGAGGTCGAGACCCGCCGTCCATCCGGGCCCCGCGCGTCGACCCCGCGCCCACCGCCGGCCCAACCGTGCAGTCGAACTCGACGTCGAGGGTGCGCGCGAACCCGCTGACCAGCGCCGACGCGACCGCTTCGGGACCGGTCGGCGCCCCGAGCTCGGCCAGCGTGACGCTCTTCGCCCGCAACCGCGCTCGCGTCTCCTCCCGCGTCTCCGCGCGCGCCTCGTGGCCGGGATCTCCCGAGGCCGCGGCGAGCAGGTCGAGCTCGTCGAACGGCAGGCGGTGGAGCAGCACCGAGCCGTGCTGCAGGACGACCCCACCCCGCTGGACCTGGGCCGAGCCACAGAGCTTCCGGTCCCCCACCCGCAGGTCCGCACCCTGGGCCGCGGCGAAGCACACCGGGCCGGCCGGGCCCCGGTCGCGACCGAGCGCGGCGGTCACCCCGAGCTCGGCGAGCCCGGCGACGAGCGCGGCCGCCAGCACTCGGTAGAGCGCGTCGACGGAGCCCGCGGTGCCCGGTGGTCGCGGCATCGCGACTGCGTACGTCAGGTCCCCGCCGTGCAGGAGCGCGCGGCCCCCGGTCGGGCGCCGGACGACCTCGACGCCGAGTCCGCGGCACGCGGTGAGATCGACGTCGGATTCCGGCTGGAAGCGGCCGAGCGACAGCGCGGGCGGGCTCCACCGGTACAGGCGCAGGACCGGTGCCGCGCCCCCGGCGACCTCGTCCAGGCACGTGAGGTCGGCCGCCATCTGCGCGTCGGCGCCGCGTGCGACCGCGAGGTCGTCGACCAGCCGCCAGCGGTCGACGGCTCTACTCCTCGAGGAAGGCCTGGTACGCCGCCGCGTCCAGGAGGCTGTCCACCTGCTCCCGCTCGGCCAGCTCCACGACGAAGATCCACCCCGCGCCGTAGGGGTCCGTGTTGAGCTGCTCGGGCGCGTCCTCGAGGGTCGTGTTCACCTCGACGACCTTGCCGGTGACGGGTGCGAAGACCTCCGACACCGACTTGGTCGACTCGATCTCGGCGATCGACGCGTTCGCGATGACCTCGAGCCCGACGTCGGGAAGCTGCACGTACACCACGTCACCGAGTGCGTCCTGCGCGTAGTCGGTGATGCCGACGATCGCGCGGCCCCCCTCCACCCGCACCCACTCGTGCTCCTTGGAGTACCGCAGCTCTTCGGGGAACATCATCGGCCGCACACTAGTGGGACGCCGCCTCTACACGATCTGCGTGATGCGGCGGGCGTACTCGGCCGCGAGCTGGGTCGCCTCGTGATCGCTTCCCGCCTCCGCCCACACGTGTACGACCGGCTCCTCGGGGTCCGGGAGCACCAGCGCCCAACCGTCCGGGTGCAGGATCTTCACGCCGTCGACGAGGACGACGTCTCGCGTCTTCGCGCGTTCGACCATCTCCCGCATGACCGCACCCTTGCGCTCCCACGGCGTCGGCACGGTCTCGTGGGCGATGTGCACCGTGGGCAGGCCGGCCACGACGTCGGACAACCGGCGGCCGGTGACCGCCATCAGGTCGAGGACCTTCACGAGCGTCGCGGTCGCGTCGAAGGCGGGGAGGAAGTCCGGCCAGATGAACCCGCTCTCCCGCGAGGCGGCGAAGTCGACCCGGTCGCTCGACGCCACCTCCATCAGGTTCGCGGCCGAGAGCTTGGTCCAGACGATCTCGGCCCCCCGCTCGCTGGCGATGCGTTCGGCTTCACGACTCACCGACACGGGCAGCGCGACGCGCGCGCCGGGCCGCGCCTCGGCCACGAGCGTGAGCACCGCGAGCAGCATCGGCTCGGCGCCGAGGGCGTGGCCGGCGTCGTCGACGACGGTGCCGGTCTCCCCGTCCGGATCGATCACCATGCCGAGATCGCTGCCCGACGCGCGCACGAGCTCGCCGATCCGCTCGAGGCGCTCGGACCGGTCGTCGGCGGCCCCCTGGGGTTGGGTCGCGGCGAACGGGTTCACCGCGAGCACGTCGGCGCCGATCTTGGCGAGCACCGCGGGCATGACCAGCGACGAGGCCCCGAACGAGTAGTCGAGCACGACCTTGAACGCGCGGTCGCGCAACCGGCGCTTGTCCACGCTCGACTCGAGCGCGGCGGTGTAGTACTCGAGCGAGCGGGGTGGGAACACGATGTCGCCGATGTCCCCGGCGAACGCGCGCCGGAAGTCCTCGCGCTGGAGCAGCCGCTCGATCTTGCGCTGCCCGGCCTCGTCGATGTCGCGGCCCTCGTTGTCGAGGATGCGGATCTCGACGGTGTTCGGGTCCTTGGGCGAGAGGCGGACCGAGATCCCGCCGTTGGTCATCGAGTTCCGCACCTGGAACCGCGTGAGCGGCACCGTCGCGAGCTCGACGTCCTCGACGTTGACTCCCGAGAGGTTCAACCCGCCGATGATCGAGCGCTTCAGCGCCCGGGCGATGCGGCTCGTGTCCCGGCTGGTGGTGACGACCGAGCCCTTCTTGAGGGAGGTGCCGTACGCCATCGCGATCCGGGTCGCGACCTCGGGCGTGATGTCGACGTTCGCGAGGCCCGCGACGCCGCGGCTCCCGAACAGGGTCCGGGCCCCTCGGCTCTCCCACACGATCGACGAGGTCACGACCGCGCCGGCCTCGACCGTCTTGAACGGGTACACCTTCACGCCCGGGTTCACGACCGCGTGCTCACCGACGAAGCACTCGTCGCCGAGGACCCCGCCCTCGTCGACCGCGGCATGGGCCCGCAGGTCGCACGAGCGGCCGATCACCGTGCCCCGCAGCCGCACCGCGGGACCCAGGTACGCGTGCTCGTGCACGACCGACCGCACGATCGACGCGTCGTGCTTCACCACGACGTCGCGGCCGAGGACCGTGTACTCGCGAACGTGCGCGCCGGCTTCGATCAGGCAGTTCGACCCGATGATCGCGGGACCGTCGATCCGCGCGTCGGGATCGACCTCCGCGCCTTCACCCAGCCAGACGTCCTCGGTCATGCGGAAGCCGTCGATCTCGATCGTGACCTTGCCCTCGAGGATGTCCTGGTGCGCGCGCAGGTACGCCTCGAGCGTGCCGACGTCCTCCCAGTACCCGTCGGCCACATAGCCGTACAGCGGCTTGCCGCGCTTGAGGATCGCCGGGAACACGTCGCCGGAGAAGTCGACGACCTCGTCCTTGGGGATGAAGTCGAAGACCTCGGGCTCGAGGACGTAGATGCCCGTGTTGATCGTGTCCGAGAACACCTGGCCCCACGTCGGCTTCTCGAGGAACCGCTCGATCGAGCCGTCCTCGCGGGTGATGACGATCCCGAACTCGACCGGGTCGTTCACCCGCTTCAGCGCGATCGAGCCCGCGGCCCCGGTGGCGCGGTGCGCCTTGACGAACGCGCTGAGGTCGATGTCGGTCAGCACGTCGCCGGAGATCACGAGGAAGGTCTCGTCGAGCTCGTCGGCCGCGTTGCGCACGGAGCCCGCCGTACCGAGCGGCGAGTCCTCGGTCGCGTAGCGCATGCGCACACCGAAGTCCGAGCCGTCACCGAAGTAGGTCCGGATGTGGTTGGCGAGGAAGGCGACGGTCACGACGATGTCGTCGAAGCCGTGCTCCGCGAGCAGCCGGACGATGTGCTCCATCATCGGACGGTTCGCGACGGGCATCATCGGCTTCGGCTGGTTGCTGGTCAGCGGCCGCAGCCGCGTCCCCTCGCCCCCGGCCAGGATCACAGCTTTCATGGTGCGGAAACCTCACGGGCGGCGCGGCCGTCGGCGAGGGCCGCGCGCGCCATCGGGACGTACCGGGCCGCGGCGTAGTAGCTGAGGACCAGGCCGCCGATCGTGAACAGCCAGGTCACGACCTCGATCACGTCCCGCAGCGCGCCGGCATCGAGAGCGGAGACGAGCACGAAGCCGGGCAGCGCGAACATCAACGCCAGCGTGCCTGCTTTCCCGACCCATTGCACATCGATGCGGCGAGCCCCGGCGGCGGCGAGGATGAGCGTCACCACGCTGAGCGCAGCCTCGCGGGCGAGCACCAGGACGCCCACCCAGAGCGGCACGTCACCGCTGAGGAGCAGCCCGATCGCGCCCGCGATGAGCATGACGCGGTCCGAGACCGGGTCGAGGATCTTGCCGACCTCGCTGCCCTGGTCGAAGTGGCGGGCGATGTAGCCGTCCACCCAGTCCGTCGCGCCGAGCACCGCGAACAGGATCCCGGCGGCGACCGGGCGGTCCTCGCCGAGCAGCAGCCACAGGAAGACGGGAACCCCGGCCAGGCGGGCCAGCGAGATCGCGTTGGGAATGGTCCAGACCCCGCGGTCTCTCGCGATGCCGGGCGCCGTCATGCCCTCCAGCGTAGGCGCCTCCGACCCGTGGCTCAGATGTCGTACTGGACCGCGGCGCGGGCCGCGAGGATCGGTCGGATGCGGTCCGCGAGCACCGCCTGGTGCGCCGGATGGTCCCGGTACGCGACGAACCCGTCGACGTCCTCGAAGTCCGCGACGACCGCGTACTGGTGGTTCCCGTCGCTCAGCTCGAGGTCCGGACCGAACCGGTACGCCCGGAGCTCGGGGATCTGCGCCGGGAGCCCGGCGAGACCTTCGCCCACCGCCGCGATCTGCTCCGGAGTGACGTCGTCGCGGAACACGAACAGCGCGACGTGCCTGCAGCCGCTCACAGGAGCCCCGCGTACGAGCCGCCGTCGACCGGGATCGCGGTGCCGGTCACGTACTTCGCCGCCGCGGAGCACAGAAATGCCGCGACCGCGCCGAAGTCGCCCGCGTCGCCGATGAAGCCGGCCGGCACCGACGCCGCGAGCGTGCTCGGGTCGGCGTGCAGCGACTGGACCCTCTCGGTGTCGTGGAACCCCGGCTCCAGGCTGTTCACGGTCACGCCGTCGCCGGCGACCTCCCGGGCCAGGGTCTTCAGGAAGCCCGTGACCCCCGCCCGGGCGGTGTTCGAGAGGATGAGCCCGGGGATCGGCTGGCGCACCGCGACCGAGGTGATCGCCACGACCCGGCCCCAGCGGGACGCCTGCATCTCGGGGACCGCGGCCTTGCACATCGCGATCGTCGAGAGGCAGTTCAGCTCGAACGCGCGGATGTAGGCGTCCAGGTCGTCGACGCCGGCGAAGCCGCCCGGCGGCGGCCCGCCCGCGTTGGCCACGAGGATGTCGACGCCGCCCAGCGCCTCCCGGGTTGCGTGGACGAACCCGGTCGCGCCCGCGACCGTTCCGACGTCGGCCACGACCGGGACGCAGCCATGACCGATCCGGTCGGCCGCCTCCCCGATCCGGGCCTCGTCGCGACCACAGACCGCGACCCGCACGCCCTCGCGTGCGAGTGCGTCGGCGGTGGCGAAGCCGAGTCCGCGCGACGCGGCGGCCACGGCGGCCCGCTTGCCTTCGATCTCGAGGTTCATCGGCGGTTCCCCTGCCGTTCGAGGTTCATGCGTGGATGGGTCCCTCGCGGTCGCGCAGCGACGCGATGCCGGTGCGGCCGGTGCGCACCGCGATGATCTCGGCGCAGATCGCGATCGCGGTCTCCTCGGGTGTGCGCGCGCCGATGTCGAGACCGATCGGCGCCATGATCCGCGCCAGCCCCGCATCGTCGACGCCCGCCTCCCGCAGATGCTCGACCCGGGCCGCGTGCGTGCGGCGCGAGCCCATCGCTCCGATGTAGCCGACGTGGGTCTGCAGCGCGGCGACGATGGCGGGGATGTCGAACTTCGGGTCGTGGGTCAGCACGCAGACCACGTCGCGCGGCCCGAGGCTGTCGCCGACCTCGGCGAGGTACCGGTCGGGCCATTCGATCCGCACCTCGTCCGCCGTCGGAAACCGCGCGACGGTGGCGAACGCGGCCCGCGCGTCGCAGACGGTCACGCGGAAGCCGAGGAGCTTGCCCGCCTTCGCGAGGGCGGCGGTGAAGTCCACCGCGCCGAAGATGATCATCCGTGGTGAAGGTGCGAACGACTCGATGAAGACCCGCACGGTCTCCTCGCCGGCCTCACCCCGGGGGCCGTAACGGCGGATCGCGGTGAGCCCGGCGTCGAGCTCCGCCCGGGCGTCCCGCCCCACGACCCGGTCGAGATCGGGGTTGCCGAGCGTCCCCAGCGGCGGTGCGTCCGGGCGGATCAGGAGCTTGGCACCGATGTCCGGCCCGTCGACGATGGTCGCCAGCGCGGCCGGGACCTCTTGGCGCAGCAGGTCGCGAAGCGCGTCGAAGACCGGGGTGCCGGAGTCGCTGGTTCGCGGCGGGTGGCTCACCAGTCGAGTGGTTCCACGAAGAGGTGGATGGTCCCGCCGCACGTCAGCCCCACCGCGAACGCGTCGTCGTCCGAGTAGCCGAAGCTCACCATCCCACGCGACTTCTCGCCCGCCAGCACTGCGAGCGCCTCGGTCACGACCGCCCCCTCGACGCATCCACCCGAGACGGAGCCCGCGACCTCGCCTGCGTCGTTCACCGCCATCGTGGCCCCCGGGTCCCGAGGGCCGGAGCCGTCGACCCCGACGACGTGTGCGATCGCGACGCGATGGCCCGCGGCGCGCCACCGTTCGATGTCGGCCAGGACCTCCTTCATCGCGGGGTCTCGCCGCTCATCGCGCGAGCACCGCCCCGAGCGACTCGAGCGACGCGAGCGAGTGACCCTCGAGGAATTCGTCGACGAAGGGCAGCGCCGCGGCCATCCCGGCGGCGAGCGGTGCATACCCGGGTGACGCCTTGAGCGGGTTGACCCAGACGATGCGGTGGGTGACCCGGTGCAGGCGCTCCATCTGCGCGGCGAGCACCGACGCGTCGCCGCGCTCCCAGCCGTCCGAGATCACGACGACGGTCGCGCCACGCGCCATCCCGGGGATCCCCCACTCGTCGTTGAAGGCGCGCAGACCCTCCCCCAGGCGCGTGCCGCCCGACCAGTCGACGACCCGCAGCGCCGCGGCCGCGAGGGCAGCATCCGGATCTCGGCTCGAGAGCTCGCGGGTGATGCGGGTCATGCGGGTGCCGAGCGCGAACACCTCGACAGCCCGGCGCCCGACGACGACCGTGTGGAGGAAGCGCACGAGGGCGCGCGCGTAGGGCTCCATCGAGCCGCTGACGTCACAGAGGAACACGAGGCGGCGCGGTCGGTCCGACGCTTCGACGAACGCGCGCCGCACCGGCTCGCCCCCGGTGCGCAGCGAGTCGCGGACCGTGCGCCGGAGGTCCGGATGACCACGCTCGCGCCGCGCCCGGCGGCGTCGGCGTGACTGTCGATGCCCGCCGACGAGCCGGAGGTCGGCCATGAGCCGCCGGGCTTCGACGTGCTCCGCCGGGGTGTAGGTCGCGAAGTCCCGGTGGCGCAGCACCTCGGCCGGGCTGTACCGGACCTGGAGCACGGGCGCGCCCGGCGCGGGCGGCTCCGGTTCGCCCACTCCCGGCTCGCGCCCGGGGAGGTCGTACCCGACGACCACTTCGGTCTCGCCGGGTGCCTCGGGCGCCGCGGGTGGCGGGACCTCGAGGCCGAACACCGCGGCGAAGCCACGGTCGTACTCGGCGACGTCCTCGGGCCGGCGCACCAGCGTGGCCCGGCCGGCCCAGTAGGCGCGGGCCGGGTCGGCGACACCGACCGCGGCGAGTGCCCGGGCGAAGGTCAGGGTCGCACCCGCGTCGACCGCCAGCCCGCGTGCGCGCAACGTCCGCACCAAGGTGACGACGATCCGGTCGGGCTCCAGGCCGCGCTCCGCCTCAGGCACTGCGCGCCACCGCGGCCGCGACGATGTCCGCGACCCCGTGGGCGCGGACCCGCTCCTGGTCTTCGCGGTACTTCACGATCGTGCCGAGCGTGTCGCGCACCGCCTGCTCGTCCAGGTGTGCCCGGCCGAGGCGTGCCAACGCGCCGGCCCAATCGATCGACTCGGAGACTCCCGGCGGCTTGTAGAGCTCGAGCGAGCGCAGGACCTCGACCGCCGCGGCCACCTGCCGGGCCAGCGCGTCGCTGACCTCCGGGGCCTTGAGCCGCAGGATCGCCAGCTCCCGTTCGAAGTCGGGGTGCTCGATCCAGTGGTAGAGGCACCGGCGCTTCAGCGCGTCGTGGACGTCGCGCGTGCGGTTGGAGGTCAGGATGACGACGGGCGGCACCTCCGCACGCAGCTCGCCGAGCTCCGGGATCGTCACGGCGTAGTCGGAGAGGATCTCGAGCAGGAAGGCCTCGAACTCGTCGTCGGCGCGGTCGACCTCGTCCACCAGCAGGACCGGCGGGACCGGGCCGGAATGGTCGATCGCCCGCAGCAGGGGCCTGCGCACGAGGAACCGCGGCGAGTACAGCTCGTCCTCGACCACCGCTCCCCCGCTCGCCTCCACCGCACGCAGGTGCAGGAGCTGGCGGGAGTAGTCCCACTCGTACACGGCCTGGGAGGCGTCGATGCCCTCGTAGCACTGCAGGCGCACCAGCTCGCCACCGGTCCAGCGGGCCAGGACCTTGGCCACCTCCGTCTTGCCGACCCCGGCCTCGCCCTCGAGCAGCAACGGTCGCTGCAGGGTCAGCGCGAGGAACACCGAGGTCGCGAGCCCGTCGTCGGGGAGGTATTCGTACGCCTCGAGCGCGTCACGCACCGCTTCGACGCTGTCGACCATCCCGTTGATCCTACCGGCGGGCGCGCTACCGCCCGACGGCCGCACCCTCGGCGCGCGGGTCGGTCGCGACCGCGTAGCCGTGGCCACCGAGCGCGATGGCGTGCGCGTGGCCCATGCCCGGGTCGTACGCGCCGGTCTCGATGATCTCGTGGCCCCGCGCCGCCAGCTCCACGACCACGCCCGGATCGGCCCGCTGCTCGACCCGGAGCTTCCAGTCGAGCGGCTCGACCCGCCAGCGGGGCTCGTCGATCGCAGCCTGCGGGTCGGCACCGTCGTCCACGATCTGTGTGAGGAGCTGCGCGTGGACCTGGGCCTGGGCGTCGCCCCCCATGGACCCGAAGACGAGGCTGGGCGCACCGTCGCGCAACACCATCGCGGGGATCAGTGTGTGCATCGGGCGCTTCGACGGCGCGAACGCGTTCACCCGCGACGCGTCGAGGGTGAACGACGAGCCGCGGTTGTTGAGGTTGATGCCCCACTCGGGAACGTGCACGCCGGAGCCGAAGCCGAGGAAGTTGGACTGGATGAGGCTGACGAGCAGCCCGTCACCGTCGGCGGCGCACAGGTATGCCGTGCCGCCACGCTGCGGATGGCCGGGCGCAGGAAGCAGGGCCTGCTTCGGGTCGATCGCCGCGCGGCGCTCCTCGATCCACGCTTCGCCGAGCAGTGCTTCGGGCGGCGTCGCGAGGTGCTCGGGGTCGGTCACGTGGTCGTCGCGGTCGCGCAGACCGATCTTCACCGCCTCGATGATCAGGTGGGCGCGGTCGGCCGGGTCCATCGTGACGAGGTCGAAGCCGTCGAGGATCCGCATGATCTCGAGCACCGCGACGCCCTGGGTCGGCGGGGGGAGCTGCGCGACCTCGACGTCCCGGTAGGGCGCGCGCATCGGCGTCGCCCACTCCCCCGCGTGCGCCGCGAGGTCGGACGCATCCATCAGGCCGCCGTGCTGCTGGAGCGCGGAGGCGATCGCGTCGGCGACGACGCCTTGGTAGTACGCGTCGGGCCCGCCGTCGGCGATCCGCTCGATCAGGTTCGCCAGGTTGGGCTGGCGCAGGACGTCGCCCACGTCGAGCGTGCCGTAGACCTCCTGCCACGCGTCGAGCCCGCGGTAGAGGCCGCGGAACCCGATGCAGGAGATCGCACCCATCGGTGTCAGCTCGAAGCCCTCGCGCGCGTACCGGATCGCGTCGCGGGCGAGCTCACCGAACGGCCGGGTCCCCCAACGCTCGAGGAGGTCGAACCACCCCGCGACCGCGCCGGGGACCGTCACCGAGTGCGGACCGACCAGCAGCGGATCGCCGCCGAGGCGGTCGCGCACCGTCTCCAGGTCCGCGCCCGCCGGGGACCGGCCCGACCCGAGGTACCCGTGGAGCTCGCCGTCCCAGACGATCGCGAAGAGGTCGCCGCCGTAGCCGCAGAGATACGGGGCGACGACGCCGAGCGCGAGGTTCGCCGCGACGATCGCGTCGATGGCATTGCCGCCGCGCGCGAGCTCGGCCGCGCCGGCGGCCGACGCGAGGTAGTGCGGCGTCGCCAGCCCGGCTTCCGGGAACCGTGCCGCGACGCCAGTGCTCACGCGCGCTCGGCGTCGGCCGTCCCGCCCCGCCCCAGGACCGCGAGGACCGCGTTGTCGCCGACCGCGACCCCGCCCTTGACCGGGTCCTCGACGAGCCGCTTGAAGTGCTTGATGGCGTACCCCGCGTACAGGCCATCCTCGATCCGCTCGTCGTAGCTCCAGCGGATCGTCGAGAGGCGCTTGCGCTCGAGCCGGCCGGTGTCGGGATCCGGCACCTGCTCGGCACGCGCGCGCCCGAGGACGCCGAACGTGCCGATGTTGCCGTACTCGTAGAGGTGGTGGAACACCGAGTCGAGCCCGAGGCTGCCGAGGTCGGTGAGGAAGATCGTGGCGTACAGCGGGTCGTTGTCGACGAAGGACCTCGGGAACATCCCGAACGCCTCGAGCAGGTGGTACGCCTTGAACACGACCCGGCGCAGGAGCCCGGGGAGCATGAGCACCAGCTTGAGCTCGCCGTCCACGCTGTTGGTCCCGCCCCCGAACTTCGCGGTGTGGAGCTGGTCCTGCATCGCCGCGACCATCTCCGGGAACGACTCCGCGGGGTCGAACTCACGCTTCATGACGACGAGCGGTGCCCCCTTCTTCATGCGCTGCTTCGCCGAGTACGAGATCCAGATCCCGCGGCGCTGGTAGAGGCGGCCGCCCGAGACGAACCGGTTGATGTTCGGGAACTCCGCCAGGCCCTGCCGGCATGCCCACAGCAGCACATGGAACACCGACGCGCGCGTCTCGGGGTGCACCTCGTTGAACGCGCGCACGAACTGCTCGGCGGCGCCGACGTCGATCGCCTGCTCGAAGTACACCGTGGACTCTTTCCGAGTCCGCATGATGTACGGCATGATGCGACGGAGATCGGGGACGTCGGGCACGAGATCCGCATCGGGGCGCCGCCACCAGACCACGCCCGAACCTTAGTGCCGGGTCGGTACGAGGGCCCGGATGTCGTGGCCGGGTAGCGTCCGCCCATGCGCATCCTCGTGGTCGGTGCGGGCGGGGTCGGGTCGGCGATCGCAGCCATCGCCGCTCGGCGCGAGTTCTTCGAGCACATGACCCTCGCCGACGTGGACGTCACGCGCGCCGCGCGCGCGATCGGCGCGGACGCCCGCTTCGCGGCCGCCGGCGTGGACGCATCCGATGCGCGCTCGATCGAGTCCCTGGCTCGCGACGTGCGCGCCGACGTGGTCGTGAACGCGTGCGACCCGCGACTCAACCCACCGATCTTCGACGGCGCGTTCGCCGCGGGCTGCAACTACCTCGACATGGCCATGCACCTCTCGCACCCCCACCCCGAGCGCCCCTACGAGCTCACCGGCGTGAAGCTCGGCGACGCCCAGTTCGCCGTCGCGGACGAGTGGGTCGAGCACGACCGGCTGGCCCTCGTCGGGCTCGGCGTCGAGCCGGGCCTCTCGGACGTCTTCGCCCGCTACGCCGCGGACCACCTCTTCGCCGAGATCGACGAGATCGCGGTCCGGGACGGCGCCGACCTCGTCATCGACGGCTTCGCCTTCGCGCCGACGTTCTCCATCTGGACGACGATCGAGGAGTGCCTCAACCCGCCCGTGATCTGGGAGCGTGACCGCGGCTGGTTCACCACCGCACCCTTCAGCGAGCCGGAGGTCTTCGAGTTCCCGGGCGGCATCGGGCCGGTCGAGTGCGTGAACGTCGAGCACGAGGAGGTGCTGCTCGTCCCGCGCTGGGTCGACTGCGAGCGGGTGACCTTCAAGTACGGGCTCGGCGACGAGTTCATCGCGGTCCTGGACGCGCTCCACAAGACCGGCCTCGACCGGACCGACCCGATCCGGGTGCGCGACGTCGAGGTCGCCCCGCGCGACGTGGTCGCGGCGGCGTTGCCCAACCCGGCCGAGCTCGGTGGCCGCATGCACGGCAAGACGTGCGCCGGCACCTCGGTCACGGGGACGGGGACCGACGGCAAGCCGCGCGCGGTGTACCTGCACCACATCGTCGACAACGACTGGTCGATGGCGGAGTACGGCCAGCAGGCCGTCGTCTGGCAGACCGCGATCAATCCGGTGATCGGCCTCGAGCTGCTCGCGCGCGGCGACTGGAGCGGCCGCGGGGTGCTGGGCCCCGAGGCGTTCGACGCGGTCCCGTTCCTCGATCTCCTGAACGAGTACGGCTCGCCGTGGGCGATGGAGGACCGCACCCCGGCCTGAGGCCGACGAGTGCGGTCAGGCCGCGCCGAGCACTTCGTCGAGCACTGCGTCGGTCAGCTTGACCGCGCCTTCTTCGGCGATTCCGGTGATCGCGCGCCGGGGTCCGCCGCCGCGCACCCACCGCCGGACGACGATCTTGATCCCGATCGCGAGGAGCAGCACGACCACGAGCGCGATGAGCAGCTGCCTCGTCCGGCCCGATCCGGTCGGTGGCTCGTCGGGCGCGGGGAAGGTCGTGGGTGCGGCGGTCATCGACCGGACGCTACAAGGGCGGCCCGGAGGCCGCCCTTGCGCAGAGAAACGGGTGGTGGGGTGCTCAGGCTCGGGCAGGGAGACCCCGAGCACCGCGCCACCAACCCGGTTGCCACCAGTGGTACCCCTCCCTCTGAGACCCAAAACCCGGATTCTGGATTTTTCCGCGATCGCGGCCGGGCGCGCTGAGGCCCTGGTCCCGGGCAGGGTGGGAACAGGGCCTCGAAGCGCTGCGCACACGGCCTGCCCTCGTGGTCGAGATCAGGTGGCTGCGCTGGGCCCGAGGGTAGCGGCTCGTCGGGCCCGTCGTCTCGGCACTTCGAGGCCCCACGAACCTGCATCCGTGCATTCGGTCCGGGCGCGCTCCCCGGTCAGTCCCACTGCCACATCGCCGCCCGTGCGGGACCGGGCAGGCCGTAGCGGGCCGCGGCGCGCGGCTGGGGAAACCCGTGGTGGCGGGCCCAGGCCACGACCTCGGCCGCGTGCGCGAGCCAGTACCGCCGCCGGTCGGCGTCGGTTCGGAACCACGAGGGCTCGCCGAGGTCGCGAAACGGTGCGTCGTCGGGTGCGTAGCCGTCGGTCAGCTCCCGAGCCCGCAGGACATCCAGCGCCTCGAACGTGGAAATCGCTCCCATGTGTTCGCCGTACCCGATCGCGCGTTCGATCAATCGCCGACTGCCGGGAACGAATGCCCCGGAACGACCGAGATCCGCAGGTCAGGACAGCTGCGGGGGCCGCGCGCGCGCTGCCCGCGCCCGGTGGGACAATCGCGAGCCACCCACCCGAGGAGACGCGTCGTGAACAGCCCGGCCCGAGTCGTCCGTGCCGCCGCGGTGCTCGTGGGCGCGCTCGCGCTCGGCGCGTGCGGCTCGTCCTCCTCCTCGGGCACCGGACCGACGAGCTCCACGGTCGAGACCGTGAAGGCCCGGCCGGCGGGTGTGAACCCGTCGAAGTCGGCGCGGATGGTCTGCGAGGCCGAGGCGCAAGGAGACCTCGCCGAGTCCCTGGGCGTGAAGCCCACCCAGGTCACGCCGCCCACATGGATCGACCACACCTACTCGTGCAGCTACGTCTACCCGGACGGCACGCTGACGCTCTCGGTCAAGGAGCTCGACAGCGCGAAGCAGACGACCCGGTACTTCGACCAGCAACGCACGACCCTCGGGCACAAGGGCGCCAACATCGGGATCGGTCAGGGCGCGTTCTCCACGACCAACGGGTCGCTCGTCGCGCGCAAGGACTGGAAGGTGCTCACCGTCGACGTGAGCAAGATCCCGCCCCGCTTCGGGCAACCGCCGATCACGCCGACCGAGGTGGGCCTCGCGACCGGCGAGACGGTCATGGGCTGTTGGAGCGGTGCCTGACGAGCGGTAGCGTCCGAACCTTTCGCGTGCGTCGACCGGCGCACCGAGTGATGGGGGCGCCGAGTGGCTCGTCGACTGCGGGTGGCCGGACTCGCGACGCTCCTCGTCCTGGCCGTCGCCGCGTGCGAGGGCACATGGACGACGAACCCAGCTCCCTCTCCCGTGCGCGCGGTCCACGCCGCGCTGTTGCACACCGGGAAGGTCCTGCTGATCGCGGGCTCCGGCAACGATCCCGACCAGTTCGCCGCGGGCACGTTCAAGACCGCGATCTACGACCCCGCGACCGGCACGCTGCGCTCCGACATCCCGACGCCCTACGACCTGTTCTGCTCGGGCCACGCCTTCCTGCCCGACGGTCGGCTCCTCGTCGCCGGAGGCACGTCCGCCTACGCGGACAGCACCACGCACGTCCCGTACAAGGGTGAGAAGCGGGTCCGCATCTTCGACCCGGTCACCGAGACGTACCAGAGTGCGCCGTCGATGGCGATCGGACGTTGGTACCCGACGCTCGCGTCGAAGGCCGACGGGACGATCGTCGCGGTCGCCGGGTTCGACGACCAGGGCCGGCACTCGAACACGTTCCAGACGTACAGCCCGGCGACGAACGCGTGGTCGGCCGACCAGCCGATCGGCACCTGGGCGAGTGGGGTCGGCGTCTACTCGCCGCTCTACCCGTCGATGCACCTGCTCGCCGACGGGCGCTTCTTCTACTCCGGCGTGCACGTGTTCGCCGCCGGGCCCAACACGCCGCCGTACCGGTGGGACGTGGACACGAACACGCTCAAGTGGATGGACAGCAATGCCGCGCTCGACGTCACCCGTCGCGACCAGGCCGCGAGCGTCCTGCTCCCCCCGGCCCAGGCCCAGAAGGTGATGGTCATCGGCGGCGGCCAGGAGCTCAACACCAACGTCGCGGTCGCGTCGACCGCGGTGATCGACCTGTCCGCGTCGAACCCGACGTACACCTCGGGCCCGCCGATCGACGCCGCAAAGATGTACGTGAGCGCGGTGATCCTGCCCGACGGGCGCGTGCTCGAGACCGGGGGCGCGACCGGGTACCGGATGAACCCGACGAGCGCCTTCGTCCGCAGCACCCAGATCCTGGACCCCAAGACGATGACGTGGGCCAAGGCCCCGGACGCGACCTTCGGGCGCACGTACCACTCCGGCGCGCTCCTGCTCCCGGACGGGCGGGTGCTCACCTTCGGCGGCAACCCGCACGACGGCAGCTTCGAGATGAACCTCGAGCTCTACTCCCCCGGCTACATGACCAAGCCCCGGCCGGCGATCAGCGCGGCGCCGACCGACGTGACCTGGTCGGCCGGGTTCCCGGTCACGACCGACGGCCCGATCGCGTCCGCAGTGCTCATCCGACCGTCGGCGGTGACGCACTCGTCGGACTCGGACCAGCGCAGCGTCGATCTCGCGGTGTCGCACGCGAGCGCGACGGGTGCGACGCTCACCATCCCGGCCAACCACAACATCACTCCGACCGGCTGGTACATGCTCTTCGTCCGGAGCTCGGACGGGACGCCGTCGGTGGCCCGCTGGGTGCACGTCGCCTGACCCCCGGCCACGCGATGTGAGCGTTCGGATGATGGTTCGCATCACCAGTTTCACACCGGGTCGAGGTGGGCACATCTGCCCGAGCGCGCGGCGGTGGGTGCCCCGAGCTTCCCCCCAAGGTTGTCCGAGGGCCCACGCCGCGCGCCGCGCCATGTCGGGCCAAGAGCAGGTACAGCCCGGGCACGACGGCCAGCGCGCCGCCGAGGACGCGGCGCTGCCACCGCAGGGTGTCCCTCGCGCCCCGTGCCACCTCCTGTGTCCGACCCATCGGAGGGGGCGGTGCGGGAACGCTTCCGGTCGGTGGCCCTCCGGTATCCCAGCACGGTCCGTGCGGCATGATCGCCGCCCGACGTCAGGAGATCTCCGATGACCACGACGCTCGACTGGTACGGGTGCGCGACGTTCCGCCTGCGGACCTCCGGGCTCACGGTCTTCCTCGACGCGTACATCGACCGGGCCCCGAACGCGGCGGGCACCGGGCTCACTGCCGACGCCGTCGAGGACTGCGACTGGATCGTCGTCGGTCACTCGCACTTCGACCATCTGTGGGGCGCGGAGCGGATCCTCGCCAACACGGGCGCGACGCTCATCGGCAGCTACGAGACGGTGCGCGTCCTCGAGGCGGCCGGCGTTCCTCTCAAGCGCATGATCTGCGTCGGCGGTGGCGAGCGCATCGACCTCGGGAACCGCGTGTTCGTGTCCGTCTTCCCGAGCCTCCACTCCTGTCTCTGGACCGGGTCGCACGCGTCCGGGGCCGGCGACGTCTGCATCGGCGATCTCGGGGTGACGTGGCAGGGGCGCGCCGAGCGCATGAAGGAGCTCGCGGCCGGCCTGGCGACGTCGCTCGACCCGGTCGCCATCGAGCATCTGATGGCGGGCGCGGGAGGGCACAGCAACCGCGGCGACGGCGGTGCCCTCCTGTACCTCTTCGAGACCCCCGAGGGCTCGGTGCTGTTCCAGGACACGTCCGGGCAGTGGAGTCCGATCCTCTCGGCCTTGCGTCCCGACGTCGCGATCCTCGCGGCGGCCGGGCGGGGGAACGTCGACGGCGACCCGGTCCAGGGATCCCTCGCCGGGTTCGTCGCTGCCGAGGCGAACGCGCTGCAGGTCCCGCGCGTGGTGCTCGCCCACCACGACGATTGGCTCCCCGGGTTCTCCTCGGCGGCGGACCTCGAGCCGATCCGGGCCGCGTTCGCGGACGGCGCCCCGGGAGTCGAGCTCCTCGAGCCCGGCTACCTCGCGGCGACGCCGATCTTCGATCCCTGACCCGTCACGGGGCCGAAATGCGTTCCGTGCATTCTCCGGCCGAGAACGGGTAGTCCCAGGGCGTGGCAGGCAGAGAGACCGTCGAGGCCGCGTCCCCGCCGCGCCGGCGCGCATCCACGAACGAGCTGGTGGCGCTGGGCGTGGTGCTCGTCGTCGCGATCATGCTGCGGGCGAGGCCGTTGCTCGAGCTCGACCGGTTCGGGCTCATGGGGTACGACCAGGCGGCCTACTTCGCCGGCGGTCGAGCACTCTCACTCGGATATCTCCCGTATCGCGACTTCGTGCACATCCAGCCGCCGGGGATCCTCTACTTCCTCGCTCCGTTCTCGGTGCTCGGATCGTGGGGCTTCACGCTCGCGAAGCTGACGATCGTCGGGCTCGGTGCACTCAGCGCGGCGCTCGTGTGGTGGATCGCGCGGCAGTGGTCCGGCGCGCTCGGGGCGCTCGTCGCGGGCGCGTTCTACGCGTTGTACCGGCCCAGCGTCGGTACGCACCGCTTCCTCCTCATCGAACCGCTCGTCACGGTGTCGGTGCTCGGCGCGATCGCGATCTTCCCGTTGGGCGACAGCGCGCGTCCACGACTGCGCGCCATCGTCGCCGGTTGC
This sequence comes from Acidimicrobiia bacterium, assembly GCA_036502405.1. GTDB lineage: Bacteria > Actinomycetota > Acidimicrobiia > IMCC26256 > JAENVU01 > Chersky-806. The sequence continues at coordinate 26,097 of DASXYP010000101.1, read as the reverse complement.
CTCTTCGCAGCCGCGATCGCGTGCAAGTTCTTCGCGGTTGTGCCGATCGCCGCGTTCGCCGTGACCCTGCTCGTGCGTCGAGAGTCTCGAACCCGGATCCTCGACGCGGTCGGCGGGTTCGCGGCGACGAGCGCGGTTCTGCTGGGACCGTGGCTCGTCCTGGCCCCGTCCAACTTCCTGACGTACACGATCTCCGACCAGTCCGGCCGCGAACAGGAGGTCGGGAAGATCCAGCGGACCGTCGAAACCTTCTGGCCCGCCGGGCGCTGGCCGACCACCCTGCGGTTGCCCGCGGCGATCCTCGTCGCCGCGGTGGTCCTCGCGCTGATCGTCCGGGGCTGGCGCAGCCGGTCCTCGGTCGGGGTGCTGGCCGCGGCCTGGCTGGCATTCGGCACCGCGTTCCTGCTGGTCACCCCGCAGTACTTCGACCACTACGCCGAGCTGGTCGCGCCACCCGTGGCGATCCTGATCGGTGCCGTCCTGACCATGCCGATCGCCGACATCTCCGCCCACCGAGCGTCGTGGGCCCGCGGTGCGCGGGTCGTGCTCGCGGCGGCCTTGGTCGCCGGCGCGATCAGCGCGGTGCTCGAACCGCTCCCGAAGCCCTTCCTCTACATCCGCGGCGAGTACTCGTCGAACACGCGGGTCGCGGACCGGTTCATCGACGACGGCGAGTGCGTGGTGAGCGACTCACCGGAGGTGGGTCTGTTCGTCCCCAACACCGTCGCCTACGCGGTCACGGGTGGCGCGCCGGCCGTCGATCCGTTCGCAGTGGGCGTCAACGCCGGCATCAGGGCACCTGTCCCTCCGAGATCCCTGGCCACCTTCGAACGTTCGTTGTCGCGCTGCCCGTGGTTCGTCACTCCCCGCTTCTGGTCCGCCAAGAACTACCCGGGCTGGACCACGGCCATGAAGAATTGGGTGCTCACGCACTACGAACCGGTCGGCCATCGGACCCGTCTGGAGTTCTGGCGCCGGCACCGCTGACCCGTTCATCCTCGACGCGCGCGTCGGCTAGCCCGGATCCACCTCCTCGAAGACCGCAAGGTCGGGGCCCGGCGCGCGCAGGCCGGCGATCCCGTCGTAGTACGCCCTACTGGTGATGGTGCCCGCGCGGAGCTGCCGGAGGAGCCGCTGGGCCTTCGCATCCTGCGCCGCGCCGATCGCGGCTCGCCTCGCGAGGCTCACCGGACCGCTGTAGGCGACGAGCTCGAGGTTGGACGGGGGCGTGAACGCGTTCAGGTCACCGTCGGCCAGCACGACCAGCTTCGCCTGCACGGACCTGTCGTCCTGCACGCGACCGTGGCCGAAGCGTCCCACGGGGTCGCTCGCGATCCGGGCGTCCACCCCCTCGCGCTCCAGCGCGACCAGGAGACCCGCGAGGTACCCGTCGCTGATTTGCGAGCGCGAGGCCAGCACGACCTGGCCCGGCCGCCCGGCGAGCTTGTCCCGCAGCTCGCGGGTCACCCGCAACGTCGCCGCGGAGTACACCGCCGGGGTCGTGTTCTCCGCGGCGTCGACGAGACCGGCGACCGCGACCACGGCGATCAGGGCCATCGTCGCGGGAACGAGCACCCGCGCGACGAGCCACGGGAACCGTTCGGCAAGCGCCGCCCAGACGCTCCAGACGATGACGACCCCCGCCAGCATGCCGACGATCCAGGTCCAGAGGAGCCGGTACTCGAACATGATGCCGATCGTGCGGGCCACGGCGACGATCGCGACGAGGGTCGTCACCGTGACAACCGCGGCGAGCTGCAGCAGCGGCCCCCGGCGTCCCTTCCAGGCTGCGACCCAGGCCCCGACGAAGAGGACGAGGAGCACCGGCCACAGCGTCGTGGTCCGCAACGTCGTCTCCCCGAGCACACCGACGCGCCTCGTGCCGGTCACCCAGTCGGGGACGACAGCGAGCTGGCCGAGGACGATGCGGGAACCTTCGGCGACGGTGTGCGTCTCCTGCCCGCCCGCCGTGAACCAGCGCACGACCGCGCCGAGGTTCCCCGTGCCGAAGATCTGGTCCCAGACCGGCAACGCCCAGAGCACCACGAGCACGCCGGCTCCGAGGCCGAGTGCCCCGTAGGCACGTCGCATCCGCTCGCGATCGCCCGACCGCCGGGCCGCCCACCACAGGCACCCTGCACCGAGGACCAGCGCGGGTGCAGTGAGCGGGGCGTAGCCGACGTGGGTCTGGGTCAGCCACGACGCGAGGGCGACCGCGACCGGGAATGCCCACGCGCGACCGGCCACCATCGCCCACGCGACGACGCAGAAGAACCCGAACGGGAGGACGGTGACATAGCAGACCCACGGGTCGAGGAGCACCTGCGTCCCGAGCGCATGTGCGACGGTGGCCGCTCCGAGCAGCACCAGGAGTGCGGCCGGCAGTCCACCGAGCCGGCGGGCCAGCACGCCCATGCCTGCGATCGCGGCGCCGTTGATCGCAAGCGCGCCGACGAGCATGCCCGAGGGACTCTCCCCGGCGAGCCAGTAGAACGGCGCGAGCGTGTAGGAGATGAGCGGACCCGGGTGGCTCCACCCGTCGCGGGAGTACAAGCCGATCAGCACCGGGTGGTGAGCGACGTCCCGCACGCTCATCTCCATCAGTGCCTGGTCGCGGATGAACGCGCCGTCACCGTGGAGGAGCACGGCGACCGCGGAGACGACCAGCGGCACGAGCGCGACTGCGATCGCCGCGCCCAGGAGCCACGTCGATCCGTCCGAGCGCGCCGCGGCGCGCGGTGAGCGCACGCCGATCTGCGTCTCCCGGGGGCATCTGCCGACATCGCGGCGTTGGGCCGCGAACGGTACGGATCGGCGGGTAAGCCCAGCGTGAGCCGGGGACGGGTCAGGCGCGAATCCCGGCCGCGGGCCGCGCCGGCTCCGCGGCGTTCCCCGGTGACGCGGACTCGGGCAAGCGGACCTCCACACTGACGACGCCGGGGACGTCGTCGTTCCAGACGACCTCTCCACCGTGCGCGGTGACGACGGAATCGACCACGGTCAGGCCGATCCCGCTCCCCCGGTCACCATCTCGATCCGCGATGCCGGTCGAGTTCGCGACCTCGAGCACGGACCACGAGCCGCGCGCCCACGTCCGGACCGAGACCCAGCCTTCCGGACGGTTGTGGCGAACCGCGTTGGTGAGCAGGTTCGAGATGGCGCGCTCGAGGAGCGCTCGGTCCGCGAGCACCGGTGCGGCGTCGAGGTCGAGGTCGACCCGGACGTCGCGCCAGCTCGGGTCGTTGACCAGCTCACCGAGGACGTCGCCGGCCACCGCGTCGAGGTCGACCTCCCGGGGATCGATGTCGCCACTCCCACTGCGGCTCAGTGCAAGCAGCGCGGAGATGATTCGATCCGCGCGCTGCGTCGCGGCCTGGACCTGGTGCAACGACTCCCGCTGGTGCGGCTCGGCATCCTGGAGCAGCAGGTCGGTCTCGCTCGAGATGATCGCGAGCGGCGTCCGGATCTCGTGCGACACCTGCCCCGAGAACCGGCGCTGCGCGGCGAATGCCCGCTCGAGCCGGTCGAGCATGTCGTCGAACGTGTCGCCGAGCTCCTTGATCTCGTCGTCGGGGCCGTCGAGCGCGACCCGCGACCAGAGTCGCGTCGCGGACGCCTCACGGGCGCGGGCCGTGATCCTGCGGATCGCCTTCAGCGTGCGACCGGCGATCATCCAGCCGACCACGGCGGCCGCCAGGCCCATGAGCCCGAGCGCGACCGCGGTCCAGACCCGTGCCCGGTGGACCGCGTCGCGCTGCGCCGCGCGCTGGACCTCCTGGAACGCCTGGTTCACCGAGGGTCGGCCGTTCGGCAAGGGGGCCGACCCGGGCCAGTTGAAGACCGAGTCCGGATGCGCGCGGACGTACGCCTCGGCCTGCGCCCGTGAGACCCCCTGCAGCTTCAGCATCTGGTCCATCTGCTCTCGGGGGGTGCCGGTGACGGCCTGCTGGTACGTGAACGAGCTGATCGCGAGCACGATCGCTCCCGCCACCACGAAGCTGACCGCGAGTGCGATCGCAATTCTCAATCTCAATCTCATGGCTTCACTCCAGCCGGTAGCCCGCGCGTGTCACCGTTCCGATGACCGGCGGTTCCCCGAGCTTGCGTCGCAGGGTCAGGATCGTGACGCGCACGGCGTTGCTGAACGGGTCCAGTCGATCGTCCCAGACCCGCTCCATCAGCTCCTCGGCGCTGACGACCTGGCCCGGATCCGCCATGAGCTCCTCGAGCACGGCGAACTCCCGGTTCGTGAGCTCGAGGACCCGATCACTCCGGCCGGCGGTGCGCCGTCCCGGATCGAGCCAGAGGTCGCGCCACTCGAGCCGAAGCGGTCGCGAGCGCGATGCGCGTCGCTTCAACGCACGCAGGCGAACCGTGAGCTCCTTCATCGCGAAGGGCTTGGCCATGTAGTCGTCGGCGCCGAGCATGAAACCCTCGACCCGCTCCTCGACCGCGCCCGACGCCGTCAGCATCAGGATGCGCACCGGATCGTCAGCCGCGCTCAGCTTCCGGCAGACCTCGTCCCCGTGCACCAACGGCAGGTCGCGGTCGAGGACGACCACGTCGTAGCTGACGACGGCCGCCTTCGAGAGCGCGGCGCTGCCGTCGTGCGCGAGGTCGACCGCAAACGACTCCCGCCGCAGTCCCCGCGCGATCGCGTCCGCCAGCTGTCGATCGTCCTCGGCCACCAGCACTCTCACGCCCGCTGCTCCTGGGTCCCGGGGTTCGCACGGTACCTCCGAGCGTTCCCGAGTGCCCTGCGGGCGGCCGGGAGCTCACGCCGGGCTTACATCGCAACAATGCGGTCGTCGCCAGACGCTCGGTGCCCAAGCGCGGCGGCTGCTCAGGTGCGGTCGTCGTGACGGTGGATCTCGGTGACGGGCCCAACGTGACGATGTACGACCGGGAGAAGCTCACGCCCCGTCCCGCGCCGGGGGTTGGGCCACTGGACGTGCAAGGCGGAGCGCGGCGCGACTTGATGCTCGACGCTCAGGAGTGCGACCATCGTTGCGCCGGTTGAGCAGTAGCCGCGATCCACTGGGTAGGACCAGCCACGCTTCGGGGGATCAACGTGAAGCTCCTGGACGGACGCTTCGTCTGCACGTTGTGCGGCGCAGTCCTCGACGTGACCGAGGACGACACGGTCACCACGATCGCGGGCTCATCGGGCAAGCCGAACGTGAGGATCTTGTCGGCGAACGGCACAGAGATCCACCGCTGCGTGTTGCGTCCACCCGCCCGTCGGAGGCCGTGAGTCCCCTGGTCCCGGGCGTCAGATGCGCGGCTCGTCGTAGACGTCGCTTCCCACGTCGACGCTCGACGCCGTCTCGGTGCGCCGGGCCCATCCGGAGGGCAGGAAGCCACTCACGAGCCCGACGAACCCGGAGATCGCAGCGACGTAGAAGCCGGTGTCGAGCACGTCGCCGAGGTTGGCGCCCGGGAGGTTGTCGAGCTGCTGGTTGAGCTGGATCGCAAACAGCGCGACCACCGCCAGCACGCCCAACCCTCCGATGATGCGCGCCGCACTGGCGCCGGGCATGACCGTTCCCACCCCGAGGAGGACTGCGAAGGGGATGAGCGCCAGCAGGATCGTCGGGTCGTGGGCGGTCGTGCCGTTGTCGAACAGGAACGCGAACGGGATGCCGCTCGGATGCACGTCGGTGGTGCGCCACGACATGAACATCGCGACGACGACCCCGACGGTGCTGACTGCTCCCAGCACCATTCCCGGCCCGAGTGCCGGTATCCACGACGCCCGCTGCACGACATGGTCGCGCCGGGCTGCTGGTTCGATGTGATGGGTTCTGGCCATGGTCATCTCCAAGTTCCGAGAATCGTGCGAAGTCGAGACCGCTCGCTGCTCCGACCGCGTCAGGCTCGTCGGGCGAGGTAGAAGATCGCGAGGATGATCAGGACGATGACGAGAGTTCCGATTCCGATGTACATGCTTGAGTGGTTCCCTGATCCCCGGGTTCGAAACCGTTGTCGTTGTGCAGGCGCGCGCCGCACGAACTTTTCTCGCGCACCCCGTTTCCGATCTTCTGGTGCTCACGATGGTGTTGGTGTGGCGCTCCTCGTTGGGGCGGGGTGTCACGGCTAGACCGGTTATGTAGCCAGCCGGTTCTCTCCAATGGAGTGGTTCGGAGCCGGCATGCACGACGGCGGGGCGCTGGCCCGTCATCAATGGAACTTCGAGGCGGGTCAGCGCCTGCCGGTTCGCGCCTCCGTGTCCATCGAACGTCTGCGGGCCGGTGCGGTCTGGGCCAAGCTCGAAGGTACGGTCGACACGAGCGCTCAGCCCCGGGTCACCCAAGACCTCTTCGACCTGCTCCGGCTACCCATCAAGGCCCTGACGCTGGATCTCGAGGGCGTGACGTTCATCGACGGCGCCGGCATCGGGCTGCTGATCGTGGCGCGCACACAAGCCGAGTTCGTCGACATCGAGTTCACGCTCGAGCACGTCCCGCCCAGCCTGAGGCAGGCGATGGACCGGGCCGGCCTCCTCGCGACCTTCTCGGTCTCCGAGCGAGCAGCCGATGAATGACACGCGATCAGGGCTTCCTCGCGCCTGGCGCGAGCGGAAGCGGCCGACCTGGTACCTCGCGGCGACGTTGCCCCAGCAGGTCCCCCGGTGCACGAGCTGTGGCCGACCTGCGTTGGCGCGCGCCGAACGCGTCGAGCGTTTCGTCGGCAACGGCGACAACCCCGAACCGGGTCGGAGGAACGTCGTGTTCGAGCATCGAGATTGCTCGACTGCTCCGAGGGAGCTCCCGATCCGCGTCACCTCGGACCGGAGGCTCGGTCGCCTGCTCGAGTTCGAAGGCGCGCGTTTCGTCGTCACGCATGTCGCGTACGTGTCTGCGACCGAGTCGGTACCCGCCCATTGGCTCGTGCTCGGGGTCCCGGAACGAGCAGGAGACGCGCTGGGCGACGCGATGACGGACGCGCCCACGAGCTTCGACCGTCAGCCCGAGCCGAGCTGACGAGCCGGACTTCCGCCGGTTCAGTCCTTGGCGTGACCGGGGGCCTTGCCCGAGCTTCCGGGCGACGAAGGGGCCTTGTTGTGACCGGGCGCATCGCCCGACTTGCCCGGCGACGTGTCCGTGCTCCGTCCGGGTGCGTCGCCCGAGCTCCCCGGTGACGATCCGCCGTCGTCGGGACCCGGGGTCGTCGTGCCGGGAGTGCCGCTCGAGGTACCCGGCGGGCCGGAGCCGCCGTCGTCGACCGCGGTGCCCGAACCCGCGCTCGAACCCCCGGAGGGCGCCGCGGTCGCCGGAGCCGGACCACCCGTACCCGCTCGGGTCGTTGCCGTCGCGGATGAGCGCCCGGTGGGACGGGGAACCGTCGTCGCCGTGGCTCCCGGCAGCCGGGTCGAGATCCGGAGGTGGGGGCTCTCCGACGGTGACCGCTCGAGCGCTCCGGAGCCGTCCGGGATGCTCCAACCGACGGAGCCGGCCAGACGTGCGGCCTGCGTCTGCGCCGGTCCCGGAAGCACCCCGGCCGAGGCGAGCCCGCAGCTGAGCACGACGACCCCGAAGCTCGCGGCGATCGGGACCACCAACGATCGGACCCGGCGACGACGCGAGATCCCGATGTTCGGCACGGTCGGCTGCGCTTCCGGTTCCGGGGTCGTCGCGGCGCGGTCCATCGCGAGCAGGTGAAGCCGGCGTAGCTCTGAAGACGGCTCGACGCACAGCTCCTCGCGCCAGGCCTGCAGCTCCGGACCGAGCTCGCCGACGTCGAGCAACGAGTCGGAGTGCTCGTTCGGCGGGAGTGCTCCGTGAGCCCAGGACGCCATGGCTACGCGACCGCCGTCGTGGAACCCAGGTGACGACGGAGTGCGGCAAGCGCGCGTCGCTGCAGCGTCTTGACGGCACCGGGACGCTTCCGCAGGATCACGGCCGTGTCCGCAACCGAGAAGTCGGAGACGATGCGGAGCAGGATCACGGCACGCTGCTCGTCGGTGAGCCGATCGATGGCGTCCTGAAGCTGTGAGCCTGCGTGGATCCGATCGACCACCCGGTCCGCGAGGTCGTCGATGCTCGCCTCGCGCAGCTCGCGGACGTCGCCGGGATCCGTGGGGTCCTCGGGCCGCCCGAACTGCTGCCGGTGGGCGTCCATGGCCCGGCGGTAGGCGATCGTGAACAGCCAACGCCGGAAGTCGTCGCCGTTGCCTTCGAAGCGGTCGATGTTGCGGATCACCGAGACGAAGACCTCACCCACGGTGTCGTCCGGGTCCGGGACCCCGAACCCGCGCACGTAGCCGGCGACCTGGGCGGCGAAGACGGTGTAGAGCCCCGCGAAGGCCGCCCGCTCCCCGCGCCGGGCGGCGACCACGAGCTCCTCGACCGTCGCACCCGGCTCCACGTCCGTCTCCCCCCACCGTCCCACACGACCATTCAAGACCGTGCACCTTATGACCGCAATCGGCCATTCGTACCAATCTCGTCGTGGCCGGGTCGGTCTTACCCACGGTCCGGGTGCCCAAGCCCACCACGACGAGAGCCCCGAATCGGCTCAGGAGACGGGCCGTACCGGCGCGATCGCTCGTTCGACGACGCGCTGCACGAGCCGCCGGTGGTCCCAGCGCTCGGGGTCGAGCTCGATGCTGCGCTCGAGGTCGTCTTCGAATTGACGGTCGAGCTGCTCGACGAGTGCCTGATCGATGACCACGAGGTTGATCTCGTCGTCGAGTGACACCGAGCGCGCGTTGAAGTTCGCCGAGCCGACCGAAGCAACGATTCCGTCCATGGTGATGACCTTGGCGTGCAGCATGGAGGGCTGGAACGAGCTGATCCGGATGCCATGGTCCAAGAGGTTCGCGTAGGCCGATTCTGCTGCCACCTGGACGAAGCGCTTGTCGATGTGAGGGCCCGGGAGCAGGATCTCGATCCGGACGCCGCGGTCGGCGCTCGAGCAGAGTCGTTCGGTGAGGTCGTCGTCCGGCACGAAGTAGGCGGTGGTGATGCGGAGCCGCTCCGCCGCAAGCTGGATCAAGGTTCGCAACAGCAATGCGACGTCGCTCTGACCCGGGCCCGCAGCGCTCCGTACGCACTGCACGATCGCCGTGCCCGGCTGCGGCTGCTCGGGAAAGCGGTCGACGTCGTCGTCGAAGAGGTCGAGGTCCGTCTCTGCCCAGTCGGCGAGGAACGCGGCCCGCAGCCCGTCGACCGAGGGGCCATCGATCCGGAAGTGCGTGTCGCGCCATTCGCGTTCGTTGCGGGCATCGCCCTTCCATTCGTCGGCGATTCCTACTCCCCCGGTGAAGGCGGTCTGCTCGTCGATGATGAGGACCTTTCGGTGGGTGCGGTGGTTGAGGCGACCCGGCTTGAGCCGGGTGATGGGACGGAACCAGCGAATGGCGACACCCGACTCCTCCATCGTCTCGATCAAGCTGCGATCCATCGGGTGCGCGCCCCAGCCGTCGAGCAGCACCCGAACTCGGACTCCCGCCGCAGCACGAGCGGCCAGCTCCTTCGCGAAGCGCGTGCCGATCTCGCCGTTCCAGTAGATGAAGGTCAAGAAGTCGATGGTGTGGCGGGCGGAGCCGATCGCCTCGAGCATGGCCGAGAAGATGCGATCTCCGTTGACCAGCGCCTCGATGTGGTTGCCCTCGGTCGCGGCAACCCCGATGACCCCTTCGAGGACTCGCCGGATCCGTCGGTCTCGATCGGGATCGTCGGCCGCGCCGCTGAGCGGCACACTCTCCGATCTGGTCACGAAGCGAGCGTCCCGGTGAGTGCCTCCTGGTTCTCGGATGACGAGCCCGGTTCGGAGCCGAGCACCTTCACGCCATCCTGAGGGCCATCGACGCCCGCGCGGACGGCTTCGAGCTGTGCCGCCACGGCTGCCCCATAGAGGATCGCGATGGCGGAGAGGAGGGCCCAGACGAGCAGCGCGACCATCCCGGCCAGGGGGCCATAGGTCTGGCCGAAGGACGAGCTCCACGAGAAGAACGCGGCGAGGCCCACCGTGACCAGCGTCCACAGCACCACGGAGACGACGGAGCCGAACGCGAGCCACGACGGCCCGGGCTGGTGGCGTCGTGGACACCAACGCAGGAGCATCGTCACCGCCGCGGTCACCAAGGCGAGTCCGAGCGGCCAGCGGGTCGCGTTCCACGCGGCCGAGACACGGTCGTCGTGCAGTGCGTCTCCGAGCGAGCGGCCGAAGGCCAGCGTCGCGAACGCACACGCGCCCAAGGTGCCGGCACTGACGGCGAGCAGGAATGCGAAGGCGTACTTCTGCACGCTCGGACGGTCCTGTTCGATCCCGTAGAGCCGGTTGAGTGCGCGCTCCAGCTGTCCGGTCGCGGTGGTCGCGGCAATCAGTGCGCCCACGAGTCCGAAGATCAGTGCTGCGACTCGGTGACTGCTCCCGTTGGCCTCCGCTCGGACCACTCCCTGGGTGAGCAGCCGACCGGCCGGTCCCGGTGCCGCACCCTTGATCGTGCGCACGATCACGGTGCTCAACCCGTCCTGTCCGAGCAGGCTCGCGAAGCCGACCAGGGCGATCAGTCCCTGGACCAGCACGAGCGAGGTCATGAACGCGAGCGAGCGGGCATGGCTGAAGCCGTCGGCGACCCGGAGCCGTCGGAACGCATCGGCCAGGAGCCGGCGTCGACCGGTGTCGACGAGCGTACGCCGGGCGTCATCGCCGCTCAGCTCCCAGGTCTCGGGGACGAGCTGTGCAGTGCTCACCGGTCCGCCGGTACGCACACCGTGATCGCGCGGGGCTCGATGCCGACCCGCAGGTGCTTCGTCGCCGCGCGGGTGCCTCCGTCCAGCTCGTAGGGCGCCTTGCGCTTGAGCCGAACGTCTGCGTTCCGGGCCCTGGTGACCTTGACGAGCTTCGAGCGGGTGGGTCGACCGGCGAGCATGAGCGCAATCACGCGCAACCACTGCCAGCGCGTCGTCGCCACGACGACTCCGACGTCGAGATAGCCGTCGTCGGGGTGCGCGTCCTCGAATGCATGAACACCCGCGCCGACCTGCCCGACGTTGCCGAACAAGACGCAGCTCGCCTTGCCGTCGAACCACTTGTCGCCGTCGATTCGGACGCAGAGACGTTGGGCGGACAGCGACGCAGCCTTCGCTCCCGTCCAGACGTACGCCGCACGCCCCAGACGGTCCTTGAGTCCCCGGTCGGCCTCTTTGATCATCTCGGCGTCGAAGCCGGTGCCGGCCATGACCACGAAGTGCTCGCCATTGATGACGCCGGCATCCAGGACTCGGAGATTCCCGTGCAGCGCCACGTTCACGGCCCCGTCGAAGTCCAGGGGAATGCCGAGGTTCGTCGCGAACAGGTTCGCGGTTCCGGCCGGCAGGATCCCGATGGTGGCGCCGCGGCCGGCGAGGACGTCGATGCAGCGCTGGACCATCCCGTCGCCGCCCCAGATCAAGACGTGGTCGGCGCCCTGCTCGAGCGCCTGGCGCGCGCGCTTCGGCGCCTTGCGGCTCTTGTCCACCTCGAACCAGAGCGGCGTGTCGATGCCTTCGTCGGCGAGCCGATTGCGCAGCGCGACGAGCCCACCACCCAAGTGCTTCCTGCGATGGGCGACCACCGCGACCGTCGTCATGTCGTGACCTCCGACGCGATCGAAGGTCGGTGCACCACGGCCGGGTGCGCGATCTCCTGCTGCGAGACGCGCATCGGACCGAAGTACCGTTGCACGGCCCGCCACGCGAACCACAGGCACGCAGCACCGAACAGGGCGCCGATGGCTACGTCGGTTGGGTGGTGCATTCCCCGGTACACGCGCGAGACGGCGACCGCGAGGACTGCGAGAGCCGCGAAGATCCAGAACGCAGCGCGGATCATCGGCCGACGTGTGCAGCAATGGACGCCGAGAGCGATGCCGCCGTACAGCACGACGGCGGCGGCGGCATGGCCGGACGGAAAGCTCGAGGTCATCGGCGTCGAGCTGAGGCGGGCGACATCGGGCCGTGGACGGGCTACGACGAAGGTCACCGAGAGGAAGACGGTGATCTCGAGCACAAGACCGACCCCGATCACCCACGCGGCTCGAAAACGACGGCGCCAAGAGAAGAAGGCAATTGCGATGAGGGCCACCGCGATCACCGGGAACGTGTCGAGCGCGAACGTCACACCGCCGCTCACCGCGTTCCCCGTAGCGTCGCGATGGGAGACGAACCAACGGTTGACGCTCAGGTCCCACCGGCCCACGGACCCATCGAGCACACGGGTGAGCAACCCGCCGATGACGAGCAGCACGACGACCATCGACACGTAGCCGACGAGCAGCTCGAGCAGAGCGCTCCGTGGCTGCCGCTCGTCGGAGCTCGGAGCTGCAGCTGCGTCGCTCCGGTAGATCCCGGTCGGATGCCGACCCGCGAGCATGGGTGCCGTTTACCCGTTGTTCATTTTGGGGAAACGGTGATGGGCCCGGCCGTCCGGAGGGTTCATGCAGGTTGTCGTCGTGATGGTCGTCTTCGGGGTGCTCGCGGCGCTCGTCGCCGGAGCGCTCGTGTGGAGATGGCCCGTGCTCGCGGCGCCGAGAATCTCGCCCCGCACCGTCTTCGAAGAAGCGGAGCGGCACCCTTCCTTTGGCCGGCTGCTCTGGTCACGCGTCGGGGCAGCGCGACTCAGCGAGTACGCGCTGGGAGCCGCGCTCATGATCGCAATCGCCGGAGGAGCCCTGCTCGGCGTCGTGCTCTGGATGGTGCGCTCGAACGAAGGCCTTGCTCGCTACGACCTCAGCGCGGCGCGCTTCGGTGCGTCGCACGCGACCACGGGGTCCACCGACGTCCTGCGTGCAGTCAGCCAGATCGGTGGCACCGTCGGTTCGATCGTGGTCGCCGTGGCGGTGGCTGTGATCGTGGTGGCGCATCACCGACTCAGGCTTCGATCGGTCATCGCCTTTCTCGTCGTCGTGATGGTCGGCGAATCGCTGCTCGTTGCGCTGATCAAGGCTGCGGTCGATCGAGCTCGTCCCGACATCGACCGGTTGACCGGCTTCTCCGGCGCGTCCTTTCCTTCCGGACACGCCGCGACCGCGGCGGCGACCCTCGCGGCGGCCGCACTTCTCCTCGGGTCGGGCCAGGACCATCGCTGCCGCGCCGGCTTCACCGCGTTGGCGGCAGGGCTCGCCGTCTGCGTCGCGGCGTCGCGGGTCTTCCTCGGCGTGCACTGGCTCACCGACGTGGTCGCCGGCCTGGCGCTCGGCTGGGTCTGGTTCGCGGTGACCTCTGTCGGCTTCGGGGGTCGGCTCGTTCGGTTCGCCGAGCCCGTCGAAGCGGCCGAGCAGGCGCTCGCGACATCAGCGACTCCGGGACCGCATGGCTGAGCGCACTCAGCATTCCGACGCGTGGTTTCTGACCCGGCACGAGCGCGGCAACGGCGCGAGCGCGATCGACCATCGTCGCGAGGTGGCATGGACCGAGGGCAACGAAGCCACGGTCCACGTGGATGGAGCGGCGTACTTCAGCCGGCTGCTCGACCTGATGTTGCAGCTCGACGACGGTGACTGCGTGTACCTCAACGATTGGGAGGGCCAACGCGATGAGCGGTTGGCGGCACCCGGCACCGAGGTCGGGCTCGTCTTGGGCGATCTGCTGCGTCGGGGCGTCGACGTACGCTCGCTCCTCTGGCGTTCGCATCCGCGCCAGGCGCACTTCGCGGAGCAGGACAACGCGGCATTGGCTCGCAAGCTCAACCCGGCCGGAGCCGAGCTCTTGCTCGACGAGCGGGTCAAGCGCGGCGGTAGCCATCACCAGAAGCTGGTCGTCCTTCAGCGCAGCGACGATCCGGACGCGGCGACGGCGTTCGCAGGCGGCATCGACCTATGTCATGGACGGCATGACGACCCATGTCACCGTGGTGATGATCAGCCGGCCGTGCTCGATCGTCGGTACGGGAGCCGGCCGCCGTGGCACGACGTCCAGCTGGAGCTCCGCGGACCGGCGGTAGGTGATCTGGTCGAATCCTTTCGTGAGCGTTGGGAGGATCCGACGCCGATCGATCACCGGAACCCCTGGCGCACTGCGCTGCGCTGGCTGACCCGACAACCGCGCCACCCCGAGCCGCTGCCGCGGGCCGCCCACTCGCCGCGGCCACGCGGTCCGCATCGTGTCCAGGTGCTCCGCACCTACCCGTCCAAGCGCCCCGCGTACCCGTTCGCACCTGACGGCGAGCGCAGCATCGCGCGCGCGTACCTGAAGGCCTTCCAGCGGGCCCGACGGCTCATCTACCTGGAGGACCAGTACTTCTGGTCCGCCGATGCCGCAACCGCGATGGCCGAAGCCCTGCGAGCACATCCGCGCCTGCACGTCGTCGTGGTCGTCCCCCGCTTTCCCGATCGCGACGGCCCGATGACCGGTCCTGCGGGTCGGGTCGCGCGCGGTGACGCCATCGAGACGCTTCGGCGGGCCGGAGGGTCTCGAGTCGCCTGCTACGACCTGGAGAACCACTGCGGTGTGCCGATCTATGTGCACGCCAAGGTGTGCATCGTCGACGATGTCTGGATGACCGTCGGTTCCGACAACTTCAACCGCCGGTCCTGGACCCACGACAGTGAGCTCTCGTGCGCCGTCATCGATGAGACCCACGACCGTCGCGAGCCTCGAGACCCCGCCGGGCTCGGCGATGGAGCGCGGGTGCTGGCGCGCGACACGAGGCTCCGGCTCTGGCGGGAGCACCTGGGACGGCGCGACGGCGACGACGCGGATCTCGTCGACCCCGAGGAGGGCTTCGCTGCACTTCGTCGCGCCGCGAACGAGCTCGAGTCCTGGCATCGGTCCGGAAGGCGGACGGTGCGCCCGCCCGGCCACGCGCGACCGCACCGCGCGGACTCGGTTCGCCCGCTGACCCAGCGCTGGGCACGAGTGGTGCAATCACTCGTGCTCGACCCCGACGGGCGGCCGAAAGCATTGCGGCGCGCGCACCGGTACTGAGCCGAGGCCCGGGCACCGGTGCAAGGGACGGGAGCGAGCTGCGCGCCGGCTCCGCGCCGGACGGGCGCGGGTGTCCCCGCGCCTCGGTCAGCTGCTGGTCGGACGCTCGCCCTCGACCGCGACGTCGGGATCGATCCAGTCGGCACGCTCGTGCAGGTCTTCGGCGTTCGAACGGCTCGCCGCGGCCTCCAGCTTCTGTTGCTCGGCGGCGAGCTGCTCGCGGCGGGCGCGCGCCGCGCGCTCGTCGGCGGCCGCGGCCTGCCGGTCCGCTTCGACTCGAGTGACCTCGGCGAGATCCCGGGCCTCCGCGGCCTCCTGACGATGAACCTCCGTCGTCGCTTCCCGACGGCGCTTCGCCGCAATGATGCCGAGGGCGACCACCACGAGGACCACGAGCACGATGACGATCACAACAAGAGTTCCCATCCCCGGAGAGTGCCCGCACCCCGCCGCTTCAAACCCGGCGAGGAACCGCGCGATCGGGTCAGGCCGTGGCGTCGAGGTGCATTCGGATGCCGGAGCCGAGCTGCGTGTCGACCGGGCCGTCCGGCTCGAACCCGACCCGCTCGTAGAAGGTCAGCGCATGGGGGTTCGCCGTGACCTCGATGCGCCGCACGCCGCGGCGCCGGGCCCCCGCGACCGCGTCGACGACCAGGTCCCGACCCACGCCGAGTCGCATCCATTCGGGATCGACGAAGAGATCTTCCAGCTCGATCACGCCATCGACGTCGATGGTCGTCGCAAACCCCACGAGCCGACCATCGCGCACCGCCACCCGCGTGCGTTGCTCGCGGAGCGCGAGGTCGGACCACACGAGCACCTCGGGATGGGCGAGGAGACCCGCCCGATCCCCTTCGTTCGACAGCGAGGAACCCCGGTACAGCTCACGGAGCGCACCGATCTCCTCCGGGACCGCGTCTCGCACGAGGGAATCCACCTCGGCTGGATTCCTCGCCGTCGCGTTGCTCAGCTACGGCCGAAGGCCTCAGCGGCCTTGCTGTCGAACTCGTAGCCGATCAACGGTTCCGAGCCGACGACCCACGCATCGTGGCCCGGCTCGATGACGTAGGCATCCCCCGGACCGATCTCGACCTCGGTCCCGTCTTCGTGGCGCACGTGCATGCGTCCCGACGCAATCGTGCCCTCGTGGTGCAGCTGACAGCTGTCGGTGTTCACGGCCGGCTTGATGCAGTCCGACCACTTCCAACCCGGTTGCAACGTCATGCGTGCCGCTTTGACCGAACCGAGGTCGACGACATCCACCTCGGTCTTGTCCGGGGTCCGATGCTCATCCGGTGATCCGAAGCTCTTCTTGACGACTCCTGCCATGGTGCTCCTCCTTTGGACCAGCCTCGCCAAGCGAGTACTAGCAATAGCCGAGATCTTCGACGCCGTCGAGGCCGAACTCCTGTAATGGACGGCGGCTCCGGACGACGACAACCCAACTGTCGGGCAGCCAGAGGGAGAGCGGGCAACACATGACCACGGCCGGAGTGAAGCTGACCCAGATGCAGGAGACCCTCGGCGACCAGTCGCAGTGGGATTTCTCCGATCTGCGGGCCCTGTTCGTCAACTGCACGCTGAAGCGGTCACCGGAGGTGTCGAACACGCAGGGCCTCGCGGCCATCTCCATCGAGATCATGCGGCGCCAGGGCGTGACGGTCGACGAGATCCGGGCGGTCGATCACGACATCGCGACCGGCGTGTGGCCGGACATGACCGAGCACGGCTGGGACAAGGACGACTGGCCGCAGATCTTCGAGCAGGTGATGGCGGCCGACATCCTCGTCCTCTGCATGCCGATCTGGCTGGGTGAGAAGTCATCGGTCTGCACCCAGGTCATCGAGCGGCTGTACGGGAACTCGCACCTCCTGAACGACGCGGGCCAGTACGCGTACTACGGCCGCGTCGGAGGGTGCCTCGTCACCGGGAACGAGGACGGCGTCAAGCACTGCGCCATGAACGTCCTGTACTCGTTGCAGCACCTCGGATACGTCATCCCGCCCCAGGCCGATTCGGGTTGGATCGGCGAGGCGGGGCCGGGTCCGTCGTATCTCGATCCCGGTTCCGGCGGGCCGGAGAACGACTTCACGAACCGCAACACCACCTTCATGACGTGGAACCTCCTCCATGTCGCCCGCATGGTGAAGGACGCCGGAGGCATTCCGGCCCACGGCAACCAGCGCTCGCTCTGGGATGCCGGGTGCCGCTTCGACTTCCCGAACCCCGAGCACCGGTAGCGACGAGGGAGGAACCGATGGACCCAGTCGAATGGCACAAGGTCGCGGACCTCGAGGACCTCGCGGACGGCCGCGTGCGCACGGTGCTCGCGGGCGACCGCACGCTCGCCCTGACCCGCGTCGGCGACCGCTATGGCGCGCTCGACAACCATTGCCCGCACCAGGGCGGCCCGCTCGGCGAGGGCTCGATCGAGAAGGGGCTGTTGCGCTGCCCCTGGCACGGCTACGACTACGACCCCCTCACGGGGACACCGCCGCCCGGCTTCCGGGACGCGCCGGCGTGCTTCCCGATCGAGGTGCGCGGTGACGGGATCTACGTCGCACTCGCTCCCGAGCCGCCCCACGTGCGCACCGTCTCGGACCTCATGGTCGAGACCATGGTGGCCTGGGGCGTCACCCATGTCTTCGGCATGGTCGGGCACTCCAACCTCGGATTCGCCGACGCCATGCGGCGCCAGGAGGAGGCCGGCAACCTCACCTTCATCGGGATCCGCCACGAAGGCGCAGCGGCCTTCGCGGCCTCGGCGTTCGGAAAGCTCACCGGTCGGCCGGCCGCGTGCTTCGGGATCGCGGGGCCCGGCTCCACCAACCTGCTCACCGGGCTGTACGACGCGAAGGCGGACCGGGCGCCCGTGCTGGCCATCTCCGGTCAGGTGCCGTCGAAGGTCCTCGGCCGCGGCGCCTTTCAGGACGTCGATCTCACCGGGGCGTTCGCCGACGTCGCGAGCTACTCGAAGACCGTGCTGCCGGACTCCGATCATGCCGAGCTGATGACGCTCGCGATCAAGCACGCCGCGGTCGGCCGCGACGTCGCCCATCTCGTGCTCCCCGACGAGGTGCAGGAGCAGGAGGTGGGCGACGGGCCTACCGCGTCCGGGCCGATCGGTCGGGTCGGCAACGACGAGATCACTCCCCCGGCCGCGGTGGTCCACGAGGCCTGCGCGCTGATCGGCGGCGCGCGCCGGCCGGTGGTCATCGTCGGGCACGGAGCCCGATTCGAGATGGGCGACGTCCTCGCGTTCGCCGACGCGCTCGACGCGCCCGTCGTGACGACGTTCAAGGCGAAGGGCCTGGTCTCGGACCGTCATCCCCTCGGTGCCGGCGTGCTCGGCCGCAGCGGCACTCCCGTCGCGAGCTGGTTGATGAACGAGTCCGACCTCCTGGTGGTGTTCGGTGCGTCGTTCTCGAACCACACCGGGATCGCCCCGTACAAGCCGATCGTGCAGGTCGACTTCGACCCGATGGCGCTCGGTCGCTTCCACCCGGTCACCGTCCCGATGCTCGGGCACGTCGGGGTCACCGCGCGGCTGCTGGCTCAGCACCTGCCGGCCAACCCGGATCGGATCGACCAGCGTGAGGACGTCGCGGCGCGATGGGAGATCTGGCGGGCCGAGAAGGCCCGGCGGATGCTCGACGACCGCGGCTGCGGTGTGAGCTCCGCTGCGGTCTTCGACGCGCTCACCCGCGGCGCGCCCGGGGACGCGATCATCAGCGTCGACGTGGGGAACCACGCCTACTCGTTCGGCCGCTACTTCGAGTGCGACCGGCAGTCGATCCTCATGTCCGGCTACCTCGGCTCGATCGGGTTCGGCTATCCGGCCGCGATGGGCGCATGGGCCGCGGCTCCCGACCGCCCGATCATCGCGGTCACCGGTGACGGCGGATTCGGGCAGTACCTCGCCGAGCTGACGACGGCGGTGAAGTACGGCATGAACATCAAGCACGTCCTGCTGAACAACTCGTCGCTCGGGAAGATCACGAAGGAGCAGCGCGCCGGACGCTTCAAGGTCTGGCAGACCTCGCTCCACAATCCCGACTTCTGCGAGTACGCCCGGTCCTGCGGGGCACTCGGCATCCGGGTCGCCGCGCCCGACGAGCTCGACGACGCTCTCGCCGCGGCCCTCGCGCACGACGGTCCTGTCCTCGTCGAGGTCATCGCCGACCCCGAGCTCGTCTAGGCCGCGCGGTCCGCGCCGGGCCCGGTCCACCGGCGTTCCAGGACTGCATCGAGCGCGGGGCGCCCACCACCGGCCCAGAGCAGGAAGAGCATCGCAATCAGCAGCGCCGGCGCGACCCCGAGGTTGAACGAGCCGCCCTCGACCCGACCTGCGGTGGCGATGGCGCCGAGCAGCGTGAGCGCGAGGGCGGCCGCGGCCGGACGGGTCAGCAGCCCGACCACCAGCAGCATTCCGCACACCAGCTCGATCCCCCCGACCGCGTACACCGAGACATCGGGGATCGGAACGCCGTACCGGTGGAAGTCGACTGCTTCCGAGGCGTGATCGGTGAGCTTGCCCGTCGACACGCTCACGAAGAAGATCCCGGCGACGACCCGGACGACCGCGACCAGAGCCGCGGCAGCTCCGTGCTCATACCGGGAGTGCAGCAGCCGCATCATGGCGTCGTCATCGGCTCCATCATCTCGTCGACCGGCTCGGCGGTCCGCAACACGACTGCCAGGACGAGACTCATGCCGAAGCCGACTGCCGCGAACGACGCCTCGGGCATGGTCTCCCCCTTCGTGGACCTCCTGCCGTCGCTCAGCGCCGCCCGGCGTTACGGATTGCGCTCCACGCACGCCAAATCCATGATTGCCCCGCATGGGCGGGTTCGATGACACGTTCGCGAACGACGAGTCGTTGGTCGCGGCGCTCCGCGGGGGCGACGAACGGGCCTTCGAGTGGCTGCTCGGGACCTACGACACGACCTTGCGCCGAGTCGCCCGCAACTACGTCCCCACGGATGCGCTCGCCGACGATGTCGTGCAGGACACCTGGATGGGCCTGATCCGGGGCATCGACGGCTTCGAGCAGCGCTCGTCGTTGAAGACGTGGCTCTACCGGATCCTGCTCAACATCGCCCGGACGAAGGGCGTGCGCGAGAAGCGCACGGTCCCGTTCTCCTCCGCGCCCGACGCACTCCTGGACGGCGATCAGCCGACCTTCGATCCGGAGCGGTTCCGCTCGGCGACCCCGACCGAGCAGTACCCGGGAGGTTGGGTCTCCTTCCCCCTGGCCTGGGAGACGCAGCCCGAGCACGTCCTCGAGTCGGACGAGACCGTCGGCATCGTCCATGCCGCGATCGAGCAGCTGCCGCCGGCCCAACGCGAGGTGGTCACCCTGCGCGACGTCGAGGGTTGGACCTCCTCGGAGGTCTGTAACGCCCTCGAGCTCACCGAGACCAACCAACGAGTCCTGCTCCACCGGGCTCGGGCGCGGGTTCGCCGTGCGCTCGAGCTCTACTTCGAAGGCGCGATGGCCACATGACCGTGATCGACGAAGGCATTCCCTGCCAGGTGTTCGTGGAGCTCGTGACCGAGTACCTCGACGGCGCGCTCCCGACCGACGACGTCGCACGCATCGAAGCCCACCTCGCTCTGTGCCCGGGCTGCGCCAGCGTCGTCGAGCAGCTCCGGGAGACCGTCCGCCTGGCGCGCCAGATCCGTGAGGACGACGTGTCCCGGATGGACCCGGGCGTCCGGGCGGATCTCATGGCCGCGTTTCGCGAGACCGCGCGCCATCGAGCGCCGCCGGACTGACGGTGGAACGCACTCGTCCCTCCGTGCGGCTGGCGGAGCTGGTCGCCGCCTTGTCCCTCGGCATCGATCTCGGCTTCGGACAACCGATGGAGCACGTGCTGCGGCAGTGCCTGATCGCAACTCGCGTCGCCGCTCGCATCGGTCTCGACGACCAGCAACGAGCGGGCGTCTACTACACCTCGTTGCTGATCAACGTCGGTTGTCACTCCGACGCGCACGAGCAGGCCAAGTGGTTCGGCGACGACATCGGCCTGAAGGCGACCAAGTACGACTACGAGCCCAAGAGCTTCCGCGAGGCCGTCGCCATGCTCCGCCGCTTCGGCTCGGGCCGCTCCCCCGCCCAGCGCGTCCGGACCGGGGTCGACTTCGCCCTGCACGGCCGCCACGACGTCGAGGGGATGATCGTCCAGCACGCCAAGCTCGCCCGCACCCTCGCGGTCGAGCTGCAGCTCGACGATCTCGCGTGCGATGCCCTCGGCGCGGGCTACGAGCAGTGGGACGGGAAGGGCTGGCCGGGTGAGCTGAAGGGCGACGACGTCCCGATCGCCTCGCGCATCGCACTGCTCGCCGAGCACACCGAAGTCGCGCACCGGCTTCGTGGCGACGACGCGGCGTGTGAGCTCGCTCGTCACCGCTCCGGCACGCAGTTCGACCCGGCGCTGTCGGCGTGCATCCAGTCCGACGCGGCCCGGATCTTCGGGGGGCTGGACGAGGTCGGGGCGTGGTCGGCGGTCATCGAGGCCGAGCCCGCGCTCACGATCCGACTCACCGACGAGCAATTCGACGCAGCCCTGCTGGCCATCGCGAACTTCGTCGATCTGAAGTCGCCCTTCACGCTCGGCCACTCCCGTGCCGTCTCGGAGCTGGCTGCCGCGGCCGGAACCGAGCTCAGGCTCGATCCCCACGACGTGACGGCACTGCGACGCGCGGGTCTCGTCCACGGCTTCGGGCGGCTCGGCGTGTCGAACGGCATCTGGGACAAGGAGGGGCCGCTCGCAACCGGCGAATGGGAGCGGGTGCGGATGCAGCCGTACCTGACCGGTCGGATGCTTCAGCAGTCGGACACGCTCGCGCCCCTCGGCGCGCTGGCGGTCCAGCACCGCGAGCGCCTGGACGGCTCCGGCTATCCCCGCGGGCTGTCCGGGACCGCGCTCTCCCGGCCGGCGCGTGTGCTCGGCGCAGTCGACGCCTACCAGTCGATGCGCGAGCCCCGCCCCTACCGTCCCGCACGATCCGCGGACGACGCGGCGAGCGAGCTCCGCACCGAGGTCAACGCCGGACGGCTCGACCCCGACGCGGTCAACGCGGTGCTGGCCGCGGCCGGCCACCGGGTCAACCGGCGGCGAGACGGACCGGCCGGGCTCACCGCGCGTGAGATCGACGTCCTGTGCCTGGTGGCCCGCGGACTCTCGACCAAGGAGATCGCGGCGCGCCTCGTGATCTCGCCCAAGACCGCGCGCAACCACATCGAGCACATCTACACCAAGACCGGCGCGACCAGCCGCGTCACGGCGAGCCTCTTCGCCATGCAACACGGGCTGCTCCCCGACGACGCGGAGGGCCCGAACCCGTAGATGGGGCAGATGCCCCATGACCTGCGGGACCGGTCTGCGTACGTTGGCTGCATCGTCCGCGGACCCCGGAGGGGCAACGAATGGGACTTCGCAAGCAGCTCTTCGCGCTCACGTACAACCGCCAGATGGCGAAGGTCGAGCGGGCCGGGCTGCGGGCCCGGAGGCAGGACCTGCTCGGCCGGGCGTCGGGCACCGTGCTCGAGATCGGGGCCGGGACGGGCGCCAACCTGGACCACTACGGCCCCGGGGTGGTGTCACTGACCCTGACCGAGCCGGAGCGGCCCATGTTGCGGCGGCTCCAGCAGCGAGCAGAGCGTGAGTCGCCCGCGCCCACGGTCCTACGCGCGCCCGCGGAGGACCTGCCTTACGACGACGACAGCTTCGACGTCGTGGTCTCCACGCTCGTGCTCTGCGGCGTGAACGACCAGCCGAGGTCACTTCGCGAGATCCATCGCGTCCTACGACCGGGCGGCCGGCTGCTCTTCATCGAGCACGTGCGTGCCGACGACGATCGGCTCGCGCGGCGGCAGGACCGGATGAACGGCGTGAGCCGATTCATCGCCGGCTGTGATTGCAACCGGTCGACCCTCGACACGATCGAACGAGCCGGATACTCGGTGACCGAGGTCGAGCACACCGAGCTGCCGAAGGCGCCGTCCTTCGTCCGTCCGCTCATCGTCGGCGCCGCGACCAAGGTCCCGGGAGCGCGGTTCGACGCGGAGACCGCTGACGACCGCGCGGCGACAGCGACAACCAGCAAGTTCCGAGTCTGAAGGAGACCCGCCATGCCGAAGGTATCGAAGGACAGCGCGACGGAGGTCGAGGACTTCGGCGTCGCGGTCGACCGAACCGGCCACCTCGACGGCTACACCGTCAACTTCGTGTCGATCCGTGAAGCCCACGACCTGGCCCCGATGCTCGCGACCTTGAGCCACGGCAGCTGTTCGTGCCCGCACTGGGGATACGTCCTCAGCGGCAAGATCACCATGCGGTACACCGACGGCCACGAAGAGATCGTCGAGGCCGGCGACGCGTTCTACTTCCCACCCGGGCACGCACCCGAGGCCCAAGCGGGCACCGAGCTCGTCCAGTTCAGCCCGTCCGAAGAGCTCGCCGCGGTCATGACCGAACTGAAGCAGAACATGCAAGCGGCGCAGGGCGAGCCGTGAGCGATGACGTCGCCTAGCGGCTGCCTCGTTGTCCTGCGTCGATCCGGACCTGTGTCGGTGCCCATACGGCCTTCGCGCCGGAGTCACCGATCCGATAGACCCAGTAGGTGGCGACGCCGGAGAACACGATGCTCAGGGTCGCTACCGAGATCATGGCGACCCGGAGACCGATGCCGGTCCCGTTCGCCGATTCACGACTGACGTCCTCGGCGTGCGCCCCCACCGGGCGCGTCCGGCGAGCGAGGAGCATCACGCCCACGAGCGCGAGGAACATCAGCAGCACCCACGGTCGGATGTTCTCCCCGATCCTCGTGTGCGCCCGAACGAGTGCCGTCTCGTGGACGTACTCCTTGAGGCTCTGGCCCGCGCTGATCGTCAGCTGCGTGAAGATGCCCGCGACGAGCACGATCGCGACGACGACCCAGCCGATCCGGTCACGAACCGCGGGCCACAGCATCGCGACGGCACCGACGCCCGCAAGTGGGATCAGGATCACCGGCACGTGAGCGAAGAGCGGGTGGGCGGGCAACCCGCGGATGGACGTGATGTCGACCACTCCGGACCTCCGTTTGGGACTCTGCGGACCGCAGCGACCGTCCTTGTACTGTGCCTCGCGCGGCACCCGACGAGGATCGCTGGTCGGGTCTTCTCCGATTCTCTCCCGATACCACGACGTGTCAGTCGTCTTCGATGAGCTTCAATGCGAGGACGGGGCAGGCGAACACCGCGCGCTTCGCGAGCGCGACGAAGTGCTCAGGTATCGGGGTGGTGTTCACGATCGGATACCCCCAGTCATCGAGCGCAACACCTTCCGGAAACAGCTCCGCGCAGATGCCGTGACCGTCGCATCGAATCGGGTCGAGCTGCAACCGCTTCGTCATCGCCAGCTCCAGTCCCGGTCCCTGCCGGGCAGCGGCAGCACCGGGTCACGCCGCGTCGCGCTGCACCGGCCCTGTTGATGAAGCCGAACCTCGGCAGCAAACGCTCGCCGGGCACTCGACAGGAAGCGGACCGCGCCGTCCGGCAATCGGCACGCGCCCCGTCCGACCACCATCCCCGACCACCGGTCGAGGTCGTCCAACACCGACGCGCCCGTCTGCCGGTGTGCCAGCTCGTGCGTGCGGTCGGCGATCGACCGAAGCCCATGGACGCACGATCCGCACTGACCGGCAGACTCCTCGGCGAGGTACCCCATGACCCGCGCGGTTTCCGCCAGCCCGCACACCGCGGCCGGCATTGCCACGAGGACGCCCGCGCCGAGGAAGCCGCCGACGCCGCGCAAGGAAGCCGTGGACAGCGGCCGCGAGGCGAGGTCGTCGCGCCTGATCCAGGTGCCGTAGTAGCCGCCGACCAGGTAGGCCTCGACGGGCTCGAGCTCGCCGCCGGCTGCGTCGATCACGGTGTCGAAGCACGCTCCGGGCGACACCTCGAGCACGCCGGGACGACGCACCGCGCCACTGATCGTCAGCAGCGTCGAGCCGGGCTCGTCGAAGGTGCCGACCTGCCGAAACCATTCGGGACCGTGGCGGGCGACCAGGGCGATGTGTGCGAGCGTCTCGACGTTCTGCACGAGCGTCGGGCGTCCGCCGACACCGCGGTCGAACGGCCGCGGCGGGACGACCGTTGGCTTGGCCTCGCCCCCGTCGACGAGGTGGACGAGCGCGCTCTCCTCACCGGCGACGTACCGACCGGGGACCGGCACGATCCTGAGACGTACCCCGTCGTACCCGTCGCTGGTCCGTTCGTCGATGGCCGCAGCGACGGCGCGCAGGGCGCGCGGTCGCGTCCGTTCCACCGCGATGATGGCCTCCCGCGCTCGGAGCGCGCGTGCGGCAAGCACCAGCCCATCGAGGACGAGGTGCGGACTGCCCGCGAGGAGCGCTTCGTCCTTGCCGCTCGCGGGTTCTCCCTCGGCGCCGTTCGCGATGACGACCCGCGGAGCCCGGCCGGCGGCGACCGCGACGAGCTTGGTCGCGGCCGGGAACGCCGCGCCGCCCCGGCCTCGCAACCCGGCGGCGCGAAGCACGTCGACCAGCGCATCGATCTGGAGCACCGGGAGCGGACCGTGGGTGTCTCCGTGCTCGATGAGGGTGAGCGCAGCGTCGCTCCGGACCCCGGCGAGCAGCCGAGGCAGCCCTTCCGGTCCCTGCGAGTACGCCGCCGTGGAGACCTCGGTCTCGAGCCGGGTCATCGGTTGCTCGAGGAGCTCGACGGCTTGCTCAGCACGCGCTGCGGGGTGCCCGCTCGGCGTGCCCAATTCGGTGCGAGCGGGCCAGTGAGAACCCATGCGGCGAGGGCCAGCGGGACGAGCACGCTCGCGACGAGTGCCCCGGCGCGGACGCGCGTGTGGTGCTGCCACTGCACACCGATGCGGATCCAGACCGCCACGACGACGGCCGCGGCGCAGGCCGCCTCGATTGCGAGGGCCCATCCCTCGCGAGTGTCGGTACCGGTACCGAGCGCATGGACCAGGACGACGAGCCACGATGCATAGGCCGACCAGTGCAGGAACCTCCACACCCGGAAGCCGACGCGATCGCGCAGCCAGCTCGTGATGCCCACCGCGAGGAGCAGGTCGAGGCCGAGCGCGCCCAAGCTCAGCCACACCGACCGGTACGGCGAGGCAAATGGGACGACGGCAGCAATCCAGCCGATCGGCGCGAA